>NZ_JBHJVQ010000002.1:160581-471482 GCF_042263835.1 Streptomyces sp. NPDC056128
AGGGGGGTTCCCGGCGTCCCCCCTGCCGGCCCACCCCCGCCAGCCCCCGCGGGCCCCCGGGCGCCGTGGCTAACCCCCCTTTCCGGGGTGGCGCGACGGCCCTTTCTGTATTTCCGCCTTTCTGTCCTTCCGTCTTTCGAGGGTCCGGAGATCTCATATGTCTTCCGGACGGTGGAGTTTCCGTGCCCGGTACAGGTCGTTGGAGAGGGCGTCAGTATTTCCTCCGGTGACACGGGTCGCCGAAGAAAGGAACACGATGAAGTCCCTCAAGGCCGCCGCGGTCGTCGCCGGTTCCCTGGTCGTCGCCGGCTCCGCCGTGCCCGCGTTCGCCTACGACGCCGACACCGCGAAGCTCACGCCCACCAGCCTCAACGGCGCCGTGAACGCGCTGACCGCGGAGCCCATCGACGTCATGCCGCTCAAGCATCAGTCGGACGCGCTCGACACCGAGAACAAGGACTCCGTGCTGCACACCGTGAAGGGTGCGACCACCGACCTGAACTCGAAGAGCGGCCGGCTCGGGGGCCTCCCGCTGGGCGGCTGAGTCCCGGGCCGTTTCCGCGTGCGCTCTTCCCGCCCGTTCCTCCCGCCTTCCCGCATTCTCGAAAGGGACCGTGCCTGACATGAAGTCGACCACCAGACGAACCCTGGCCGCCGTCGTCACCGGAGTGGCGGCCGCCGTGGGCGTGTCCGCGGCCCCCGCCGCCGCGGCCGACGCGATCCCCGTACCCGTGCCCCTGGGCGGCGCGGAGACGGCCCTCGGCATGGAACTGCCGGAGGCGACCGGGGAGCTGCCCGTGCCGACGGTGGGCGCACCCGAGGGGCCGCGCTACGTCGAGGGCCGGCTGCTGCCGGAGCGGACACTGCCGCAGTTGCCGGTGCACGGCGGGCTGCCGGGCGCCGACCTGCGCCAGCCCGTGCCGCACGTCCTCGGCGACGACTTCGACCATGCCGCCATGGACGCCCCCGCCGCCGGGCTGCGCACCCTGGCACCCGGTCTGTCCCTGGACGCGCCGCTCACCGCGCCGCGGGCCGACGCCCTCGGCCTGCCGGCGGCCAAGCTCCCGGAGGCCGGTGTGACGGCCCCCGTCGTCCAGACGGTCCCCGTGGCCGACCTGGGCGTCGGACCGGGGCTCTAGCCCGCTCGGACCGGGGTTGTAGCCCGCTCGGCCCGTCACGCGCCCGGGCCGTCCGTGCTCCGACTGGCCCTGCGAGCGGTGACCGAGTGGCCCGTCGACGGGTTAGCGGTGCGGACCACCGGAACCGGACGAGGAGCGAGCCATGGCCGTTGACGCGGGCGCGGCAACGAGCGACACCGAGCAGGAGCAGTATCAGAGGCACGAGCGGGATCGCGGGGCGGAGAGCCGGGCGAGAGGCGGCCCGGCGCACGGCACCCGGCGGCAGCTGATGCGAGGGCTGCTCGCCCCCGCTCTCGCGGTCACCCTGACACCGCTGGTCGCCGCCTCCCGCCCCGAGCCGCACACCGCCGAGCCGGCAGGGAGCGGCGCCTTCGACGAGACCTACCGGGGGCGCCGGATCCGCGGCATCCGGTCCGCCGCGGGACGCGCCGTCGGCGCCGGCACCTGGCACGTCACCGTGGACGGTCGCCCGCTGCACCTGATGCGCCGGGCCGACGGCAGCTGGCTGACCATGATCGACCACTACCGGTCGTACCCCACCCCCCTTTCCGCGGCCCGCCGCGCCGTCGATGAACTCGGCCCCGGCGAGCACCTGCGCGACACGCCGGCCGCCGAGGAGCACGACTCCCAGGGGCACGACCACCGCTCCGGGGGGCGGCATGGCGTACACGCGTAGGGACGTCAGCACGCTGACCCGCACCGAGCGACGACGGTTCGTCAGCGCGCTGCTGGAGATCAAACGGCGAGGCGAGTACGACGAGTTCGTCCGCACCCACATCGAGTACTACGTCTCGGACGGCGAGAACGGGCTGCGTACGGCGCACATGGCGCCCTCCTTCCTGCCCTGGCACCGCAGGTTCCTGCTGGACCTGGAGGAGGCGCTGCGCCGGGTCGACTCGTCGGTCACCGTGCCGTACTGGGACTGGACGAAGGACCGCAGCACCACGTCCGCGCCCTGGACCGCCGACTTCCTCGGCGGCACGGGGAGACGCTCCGACCACCGGGTCACCACCGGGCCGTTCGCGTACGCCGAGGGCAACTGGACCCTGAAGGTGAACGTCACCGACACCGAGTACCTCACCCGGGACCTCGGGCGGGCCGGCGATCCCCTCAAGCTGCCCGCCAAGAGCGACCTGGAGTGGGCCCTCGACGACCCGGTGTACGACACCGCGCCCTACGACTCCACGGTCCGCAAGGGGTTCCGCAACAAGCTGGAGGGGTGGGGGACCGGCCGGGGCAGCGTCTCCTGGCGCAACCACAACCGGGTGCACCGGTGGGTCGGCGGGGTCATGGTCGGCGGCGCCTCCGTCAACGACCCGGTCTTCTGGCTGCACCACGCCTTCGTCGACCTCCAGTGGTCCCGCTGGCAGGCCCGCCACCGAGGCGCCCGCTACCTGCCCGCGAAGCCGCCCGGCCGGGGCAGCGCACAGCACGGACGGATCGTCGCCCGGCACGAGCGGCTGCCGCCGTGGGACGTGACGCCGGACGAGCTGGAGGACGTCGGCCGGATCTACCGGTACGCCTGAGGGACCCACGGGAAGAGCCCCGGCTGGGAAGGCCGGGGCTCTTCGGGTGCCTACGGGACTCAGCCGCCGTAGCCGGCGTTCTTGCCGTTCTTGCCGTTCTTGCCGTGCTTGTCGCTCGTGTCCTTCTTCTTGTCGCTGGTGTCCTTCTTCTTGTCGTCGTCGCCGTTCTCGCAGCTGTTGCCGAACGCCGGGTTGAGCAGAGCGAAGATGTTGACGGTGTTGCCGCACAGGTTCACCGGCACGTGCACCGGGATCTGGATGACGTTGCCGGACAGGACGCCGGGCGAGCCGACGGCGGCGCCGCTGGCGTCCGCGTCCGCCATGGCCAGGCCGGTGCCGCTGAGCACCATGGCGCCGGCGCCGAGAGCGACGCCGGCAGCCTTCGCGATGCGAGACATCACGTTTCTCCTTCTGACTCGGGGAACACGGCGGCAGGACGCGCCGCCGCGCGGCCGGTTCAACGCACATGGTCGAAGCGGGTCACGGGCAGAATGTGAGGATCACCCTTTTTGCACAGAGGGCGAGGGGCGGCGAGGGAGCGGGCGGCGCCGGAAAACCAGTGCCGCTCCCGCGCGGACGTCCACTAGCCTCCCCGCCATGTCGAACGACCTGCCCGACGCGTCCATCGATCCCTCCGAGCCCTTCGAGGCATCCGCGCTCGCCGCGCTGCCCGGCCTCTTCTCCGAGGAGAGCAGGGTGCGCGCCTTCGCCGCCGTCGCCCTGGGCGCCGGCGGCAACGCGGAGGTGGCCCGGATGGCCGGACTGTCCGCGAAGGAGACGGCTGCCGCGCTGCGCCGACTGCGGGAGCAGGGCGTGGTGGCGTCCGGGGACGGCGGTGAACTCGTCGTCGCCCACGACCGTTTCAGGGAACTGGCCCGCGCGGCCCGCCCCACGGCGGCCCCGGCCGGTGCCCCCGCACCGGTGGCCGACGGCGACCGCACCGGCATGATCCTGCGGACCTTCGTGAAGGACGGGCGCCTGGTCCGCCTCCCCGCCCGCTGGACGCGCAAGAAGGTGGTGCTGCGGCACATCGCCGAGCGGACCTTCGCCCCCGGCGTGGAGTACCCGGAGCGCACCGTCGACCAGAAGCTGCGGGCGTGGTGCGAGGACGGCGAGGTCGACCATGTGACGCTCCGGCGCCATCTGGTGGACTTCGGACACCTGCGCCGGAGCGGCGGAATCTACTCGCGCCCGGCGGAATCCGCCCGGGTGGGAACCGCCTGAGCGTCCTGGGCCGGGGCCACGGGCAGGCGGCGTACGGGGGAGCCGTCGAGGTGGGCCCGGATCGCCTCCACGGCCTGGCCGTAGTACGTGGCGTAGTTGGCCTGTGAGACGTAGCCCAGGTGGGGCGTCGCGAGCAGGCGCGGGGCCGTGCGCATCGGGTGGCCGGCGGGCAGCGGCTCGGTGTCGAAGACGTCGACGCCCGCGCCGGCGATCCGGCCCTCGTGCAGCGCGGCGAGCAGGGCGTCCTGGTCGACGATCGCCGCGCGCGAGGTGTTGATCAGGTAGGCGGTCGGCTTGAGCAGGGCCAGTTCGGCGGGGCCGAGCAGGCCGCGGGTGCGGTCGCCGAGCGCCAGGTGGACGGAGACGAAGTCGGCGTCACGCAACAGCGCCTCCTTGGAGGGGGCGAGTTCGACGCCCACCTCGTCGGCGCGCTCCCGGGTGAGGTTCCGGCTCCACGCGCTCACCCGCATGCCGAAGGCGAGGCCGACCCCGGCCACCCGGCTGCCGATCTTGCCGAGGCCCAGCAGGCCCAGGCGGCGGCCGTGCAGGTCGGCACCCACCGTCTGCTGCCAGGGGCCGCCCTCGCGCAGCCCGTTGCCCTCCTGGACGATGCCGCGGGCCAGGCCGAGGAGCAGCGCCCAGGTCAGTTCGACGGGCGGGGCCGAGGAGGAGGCCGTGCCGCACACGGTGACGCCGTGCGCCTCGGCGGCGGCGTAGTCGATCACGCTGTTGCGCATGCCGGAGGCGACGATGAGTCTCAGCCGGGGCAGCCGGGAGATCAGCGATCCGGGGAAGGCCACGCGTTCGCGCAGCGTGACCACGATGTCGAAGCCGGCGAGGGCGGCGGCGAGAGCGTCCTCGTCGCCGAAATGGGTGTCGAAGGACACGACGTCCACGTCGTCGGCGACCGGGGACCAGTCGGCGATCTCGGTCGCCACCCGCTGGAAGTCGTCGATTACGGCGCAGCGCAGTCGCACGTGGTCCGGTCCCCCTCGCCAAACGGGCAGTGGCGCCCCCGGCAGGACTCGAACCTGCGGCCAAGCGCTTAGAAGGCGCCTGCTCTATCCACTGAGCTACGGGGGCCTGGTGTGGTGGCCTCGTTCGTGGTGCCCGGGTGTGGGCGGGTCCGTGACGTTGCCGGGGACAAGGATAGGGCTCCCGGCTCCATGTCCCTGATGCTTCCCCTCCGTGGCTCGATGTGGAGGTTCGGTGAAGCGGTTCTGATAATCGCAGGCAGGTACGAATCGTGCATCGCTTTTGGCCGCTCGCGCATCGGGTGTTGTCCACTCGTTATGCCTGGACTGCGCTCACGTCCCAGTAGTGGCTTCCGTCCGGAGTGTCCGGTCGGCGCGCAGACATGCTCATATGCTTCAGAATTCCCCTAAAATTGGGCATTCTTCACATGTGGTGACCTTGGACGTACGGCCTCAGCTGCTTGACGCACTCTCCGCGCTGCGCGACCGCGTCGCGGCCGCACGCTTCCCGCTGCCCCTGGCGGGTGCGCCACGCGCGCGTGCCAACCGCGACGAGCTGCTCGCCCAGCTCGACGACTACCTGATGCCCCGGCTGAAGGACCCCGAAGCACCCCTGCTGGCCGTGGTGGGCGGATCCACCGGCGCCGGGAAGTCCACCCTGGTGAACTCCCTCGTGGGGCAGCGGGTCAGCGAGGCCGGCGTGCTGCGGCCCACGACCCGCACGCCGGTGCTGGTGTGCCATCCGGAGGACCACCACTGGTTCAGCGGGATGCGGGTGCTGCCCGACCTCACGCGCGTGTGGGTGCCGCACCGGGAACCGGACGACGACCTGCTCCTGCCCGGCGAGAACCCCGCGCGTGTGCTGCGGGTCGAGACCGCCGACACCCTGCCGCCGGGCGTCGCCCTCCTGGACGCGCCCGACATCGACTCCCTCGTCGCCGACAACCGCGTCCTGGCGGCCGAGCTGATCTGCGCCGCCGACATCTGGGTGATGGTCACCACGGCCGCCCGGTACGCCGACGCGGTGCCCTGGCACCTGCTGCGCACCGCCAAGGAGTACGACGCCACCTTGGTCACCGTCCTCGACCGGGTGCCGCACCAGGTGGTGGCCGAGGTGTCCCGGCAGTACGCGGCGCTGCTCACCAAGGCCGGCCTCGGCGACGTACCCCGCTTCACCGTGCCCGAACTGCCCGAATCGGCCTGGGGTGGCGGGCTGTTGCCGGCCAGCGCCGTGGCGCCGCTGCGGGCCTGGCTCGTGCACCGGGCCCAGGACCTGGACGCCCGGCACCACACCATGGCCCGTACGGCGCACGGCATCCTGGACTCGCTCAAGTCCCGGATGCCCGAACTGGCCGGCGCCACCGCGGCGCAGTACGCCGCCGCGCTGCGGCTCACCGCCGCCGTCGAGGGTGCGTACGACGGCGAGCACGCGCGCGTGCGGGGGCGGTTGCAGGCGGGCGCCGTGCTCGCCGGGGACGCCCTGAAGCGCTGGCGGGCCTTCCCCCTCGACTGCACCCCGGAGGAGCTCCTCGACTCCCTGGTGGAGAGCCTGAGCGCCCTGCTGCTGTGCGCCGTCACCGCCGCCGACGAACGCGTCGACGAGGCGTGGCGGGGCGAACCGGCCGCGTCCGCCCCGGAACTCGCGCGCCACGACCCCACCCCGGAGAGCGCCGAGCACCGGATCGGGCTGGCCGTACGGCGGTGGCGGCGGGAGCTGGAGGAGTACGCCGAGGACGAGGTCCGCGAGCTGGACCGGAACCTCGCCCCGGATCCCGGGGTGGTGGCCGGGCTGGTCGCCACCGTGCTGCTCGGCGGGCGACGCGCGCGGGTCGCCGGGGAGCGGCTCGCCGAGCGGATCGGCGCCCACGGCGCGCTGCGGCTGCGCGACCGGGGCGGACGGCTGCTCGACGAACACGTCGACCGCGTCCTGCACGTCGAGCGCGAGCGCCGGCTGGCGCCGCTCGACGGGCTGGAGGTGCATCCCGAGCCACAGGCCGAACTCATCGCCGCGCTGTCCGTACTGCAGAAGGAGAGGTGACCGGTGACCGCCGTCACTGACCAGGACCCCACCGAGCACTCCGACCACACGACCCAGGAGGCGGACCGGACGGGCCGGGCCGGCGACACGGAGCCCGGGGACGGCCGGGCCCCGGAGAGCGCCACCGAGCCGGAGACCACGCGTGCGGACGGCGCCGAGGGCGCGTCCGGGGAACCGGTGCGGGGGACGTGGCTGCGGCGGCGCGGGGGCCGTACGGGGGGCGTGGTCGACCGGGAGCGGGCGGGCGGGGCCGAGGGGGCGGGAGGGGCTGAGCGTGCGGGAAGGGCTGAGCGTGCGGGAGGGGCGGAACGTGGGGGAGGGATGGAGCGTGCCGGAGGGATGGAACGTGCGGGAGGGGCCGAGCGTGCGGCGAGGGCCGAGCGTGTCGCCGGTGGTCCGTCTGGCTCCGGTGGTTCGTCCGGCTCGGGTGGTCCGTCCGGCTCCGGTGGTTCCTCCGGCCCCGGTGGTTCCTCCGGCTCCAACTCGGGCGGCGGTTCCGGGGACGGGGAGGGTGCCTGGGGTGACGGGCTGATCGCGCGGCGGGTGGACGAGAACGGTGGCACGGAGCAGTACGCGGTCCTGCCCAGCAGGCCCGCCGCCACCTCGGCCGCCCTGATGCCGCTCGCCTACGACGGACAGCTCAGGTCCCGGCTGGACGCCCTGCGCGAGCTGGTCGGGCTCTCCCGGGCCCGCCTCGACGGCGGGACCCTGGCCGAGGCGGGCCGGGTCCTCGACGAGGCCGCCGCGCGGCGCAGGCTCTCCGGGCAGCACACCGTCGTCGCCATCGCGGGCGCGACCGGCAGCGGCAAGTCGCAGCTGTTCAACACCCTCGCCGGGGTGACGATCTCCGAGACGGGTGTCCGCCGGCCGACCACCGCCGCGCCCATCGCGTGCAGTTGGAGCGACGGCGCGGCCAGCCTGCTGGACCGGCTCGGCATCCCCGGCCGCCTGCGCCGCCGCCCGATCCAGCACCCCGACTCCGAGTCGCCGCTGCGCGGGCTGGTCCTGATCGACCTGCCCGACCACGACTCGGCGGCCGTCCAGCACCGCGAGCAGGTGGACCGCATCCTGGAGCTGGTCGACGCCGTCATCTGGGTCGTCGACCCGGAGAAGTACGCCGACGCGGTCCTCCACGAGCGCTATCTGCGGCCGATGGCGGGCCACGCGGAGGTCACCCTCGTCGTCCTCAACCAGATCGACCGGCTGCCCGGCGAGGCCGCCGAACAGGTCCTCGACGATCTGCGGCGCCTGCTCGACGAGGACGGCATCGCGCTGGGGGAGTACGGCGAACCCGGCGCGACCGTGCTCGCCCTGTCCGCGCTCACCGGGGAGGGCATCGGCGAGCTGCGCGAGGTGCTCGGCCAGTTCGTCGCCGAGCGGCAGGCCCCGGCGCGCCGTATCGCGGCCGACGTGGACGCCGCCGCCTGGCGCCTGCGCTCCGTGTACGTCACCGGGCGGCGGACCGGCCTCAGCGAGCAGGCCCGGGAGGAGTTCTCGGACCGGCTCGCGGACGCGGTGGGCGCCACCGCGGCGGGCGACGCGGCCGAGCGGGCCTGGCTGCGCAACGCCAACCGCGCGTGCGGTACGCCCTGGCTGCGGCTGTGGCGCTGGTACCACGAGCGGCGTGAACCGGCCACGGGGCGGCTCCCGCTGCGCGCCCAGCCCGACGAGGAGGCCACCGCGCGGCAGCGCGTCGAGCAGGCGGTGCGCACGGTCTCCGAGCGGGCGTCGGCCGGACTGCCGGCGCCGTGGGCGCAGGCGATGCGCGAGGCGGCCGTGCGCGGCGCCCAGGGGCTGCCCGAGGCCCTGGACGAGCTGGCGGAGCGCACGGGGCTGCCGCCGGGGCGCCCACCGAGGCCGGGCTGGTGGCCGGTGGCCGTGCTCGCCCAGGCGTCCATGACCCTCACCCAGGTGGTGGGCGGCCTGTGGCTGCTGGGCCAGATCGTCGGCTTCATGCCACCGAACCTGGGCGTGCCGGTGCTGCTGATGCTGGCGGGCATCATCGGCGGTCCCCTCATCGAGTGGGCCTGCCGCATGGCGGCCCGCGGCCCGGCACGCCGCTACGGCCACGAGGCGGAACGCCTGCTGCGGGAGGCGGCCGCCGGGTGCGGCCGGGCCAGGGTGCTGGATCCGCTGGCGGCGGAACTGCTGCGGTACCGGGAAGTGCGGGAGCAGTACGGGCGGGTCACGGGGGTGGGGACTGCGGCGAGGTAGGCGCGGATCGGCGACTCTCACCCGCAAGGGTGACGGAGTTCTCCACAGGCGGGGCGGCGGTCCACAGCCCTCGGCGGGCCGGGGGCTGGCCGGGGCAGTCTGGCCTCGCGGCGGTCGCGACGAACGCGGTCGCCGGACGCAGCCGTACGGGACGGGCCCGTGCGGGAGGGAGGACTCGCGATGAACGAGACGATGATCTGCGCCGTGGGCAACGTGGCCACGCAGCCGGTCTTCCGGGACCTGGCGAACGGACCGTCGGCGCGCTTCCGGCTCGCGGTCACCGCGCGCTACTGGGACCGCGAGAAGAGCGCCTGGACGGACGGCCACACCAACTTCTTCACCGTGTGGGCCAATCGGCAGCTCGCCGCCAACGCGTCGGCGTCGCTGGCGGTGGGCGACCCCGTCGTCGTCCAGGGCCGGCTGAAGGTCCGCACGGACGTGCGCGAGGGGCAGAACTGGACCTCGGCGGACATCGACGCGGTGGCGATCGGCCACGATCTCGCGCGCGGCACGGCCGCGTTCAGGCGCACCGGGAAGGCGGAGGCGGCGGAGGTAGCGGCCTCCCCGCCGCGACCGGAGCCCAACTGGGAGACACCGGCGGGGGAGTCGGCCGACTCGGACCTCGAACAACGCCCGGAGCCCGCCCCGGTGGCCTGACACGGGCGGCTCCGCCGGAACTGACCGAAGTACGGGCTTATCGACCCATGCGCCCGGACGAACCCGGGTGGATTTGTCGATAAGCCCTGCTCACAGGGCCGGTCGGCGATAACGATTCCGATTCGGATCACCGTGTGGGCGAACATCACCCGGGGGCACGGTCCGTCAGGTCCTTAGGATGCCGAACGAGCCCTGTGGGGCTGCTGATTCTGCTGGTGGGACCGTTCCCCCCATGCCAACGGGTCCTGCTCGAAGGGGAATTTGGTGTTTTCTTCGCTCGCTGCACTGTCTCTGCCCGGCCGGAGGACGGCACGTACCGCCGCCACGGCCCTGGTGTCCGCGGCCGCCGTCGCCGGTCTGGTGACCGGTGCGGGACCGGCCGCCGCCCAGGAGAGAGCGGGGGGTCAGGGCGGGGCGACGGCCACCATAGGCGGGCTCAAGACGCACGGCACCGCGGTCATCCACGGGGAGGGCGGCGACCAGGAGGTGCCGGCCGGCCTGTTCGAGATGTCCGTCGAGGGCGGCGGGATGCTGCAGACGTACTGCGTCGACATCCAGAACCCGACGCAGAAGGACGCCAAGTACTACGAGACGCCGTGGAGCGGCACCTCGCTGGGCACCAACAAGGACGCCGGCCGCATCCGTTGGATCCTGGGCAACTCCTACCCCCAGGTCAACGATCTCGCCGAGCTCGCGAAGAAGGCGGGTGTCCGCGGCGGGCTCACCGAGCAGGACGCGGCGGCCGGCACCCAGGTGGCCATCTGGCGCTACTCCGACCACACGGACGTCGAGGCGACCGACCCGCAGGCCGAGCGGCTCGCCGACTACCTGGAGAAGAACGCCCGCGACCTCGCCGAGCCCGCGGCCTCGCTCACCCTGGACCCGCCCGCGGTCTCGGGCCGTCCCGGCGAGCGGATCGGTCCGGTGACCGTCCGCACCAACGCGGGCGGCGCGACGGTGACGCCCCCGGTGGACGCCACCACCAGCGGCGTGCGGATCGTCGACAAGAAGGGCGAGCCGGTCACCGAGGTCACCGACGGCACCCAGATCTTCTTCGACGTGCCCGAGGACGCGGAGGCCGGTACGTCCGCGCTGACCGTCCAGGCGTCGACCACCGTGCCGGTCGGTCGGGCCTTCGCCTCCGAGAGCCGCAGCCAGACCCAGATCCTGGCGGGCTCCAGCGAGTCCACGGTCGCGGCGACGGCCACGGCCACCTGGGCCGGCCAGGGGGCGATACCCGCCCTGTCCGCCGAGAAGAACTGCGCCGAGGGCGGCCTGGACGTCACCGCCGTCAACAAGGGCGACGAGCCGTTCACCTTCGCGCTGCTCGACGCCGAGTACACCATCGCGGCCGGTGAGACGCGCACCGTGACCGTCCCGCTGCCGGAGGACCGGCCCTACGACTTCACCATCCGCGGCCCCGCCGGTTTCGAACAGCGCTTCTCCGGCGTCCTCGACTGCCGCACCCAGGGCGCCACGACGGGTGACGCCACCCAGACCCTCGGCGAACCGGCCCCCGCGACGGCCGTCACCCCCACCCCGAACCCCAACCTCGCCGAGACCGGCAGCTCAGGGGCGACCCCGCTGATCGGCGGCGCGGCGATCGGCCTGGTGGTCATCGGCGGTGCGGTGCTGGTGTTCCTCCGGAGGAAGAACGAGCGGTGACCCTCTAGGGCTCAGGTTCCAGATCCCCGTCCGAGTCCCCGGCTGCCGCGTGCGCGTGGCGCCGGGGACTTTGTTCGGAAGGCTTGACGAGACGAACCGTATCGTCTAGCTTTACGGACGTGCCAGTTGGTGGGCGAGCTTCCGGCTCCCGCTGCCACCGGCCCCCTACTCCCTCCCGCCAAAGGACTGCCCTTGCGCCCTGCTTCCTCCGTCACCACCGTGAACGCCGCCCCCGTCCGCCCCACGTCTCAGATCGCCCTCGCCGACGTCACCAAGCGCTACGGCGACCGAGTCGTCCTGGATCGCGCGTCCCTCACCGTCCGACCGGGCGAGAAGGTCGGCATCGTCGGGGACAACGGCTCGGGCAAATCCACGCTGCTGCGGCTGCTCGCCGGACAGGAGCCGGTCGACAACGGCACCCTGACCGTGACGGCACCGGGCGGCATCGGTCATCTGGCCCAGACCCTCGACCTGCCCGGCACGGCGAGCGTGGGCGACGCCGTGGACCACGTACTGCGCGAACTGCGGTCCCTGGAATGCCGTATCCGGACCGCGGAGTCCGCACTGGGCACGGCCGGTCCCGAGGCCTTCGAGGAGTACGCGGCGCTGCTGACCGAGTACGACGCACGGGGCGGCCAGGGAGCGGACCGGCGTGTGGAGGTGACCCTGCGCCGCCTCGGTGAGCGCGCGCCGCTCGACAGCGAGCGTCCGCTCGGCACCCTCTCCGGAGGGCAGCGCTCCCGCCTCGCGCTCGCCGCGACGCTGGCCTCCGACCCCGAACTGCTCCTGCTCGACGAACCGACCAACGACCTGGACGACGAGGCCGTGGCCTGGCTCGAAGCCCGCCTGCGCCGTCACCGGGGCACGGTGATCGCGGCCACGCACGACCGGGCGTTCCTGGAACGCGTCACCGGCACCGTGCTGGAGGTGGACCAGGACCGGCGCACGGTACGGCGCTACGGCAACGGATACGCCGGCTACCTCACCGCCAAGGCGGCGGCCCGGGCGCGCTGGGCGTGGGAGCACGAGCAGTGGCGCGACGAGGTCGCCCGGCAGCGCGCCCTGGCGGACTCCGGCATCGGCATGCTGTCCGAGATCCCCCGCAAGGGCCCGTGGGCCTTCAGCGGCGCCGGCGCCTTCCGGGCACGCTCACGGTCCCACGGCGCCCAGAGCCGCATCCGCAACGCACGCGAGCGCTTGCAGCGGCTCACGGAGCACCCCGTACCACCGCCGCCGAGCCCCCTCCGCTTCACCGCCCGGGTCGAAGGCGCGCCGGTGACGGGCGAGTCGGCGACGGCAACCCATCTGGAAGGGGTGAGAGTTGGGGGCCGCCTCTCCGTCCCGCACCTGACACTCGCCCCCGGCGACCGACTGCTCGTCACCGGCCCCAACGGCGCGGGCAAGAGCACGTTGCTCCACGTACTGGCAGGTGAGCTGACACCCGACGCGGGCACCGTCCGCCGCCCGCGCCGGATCGGCCACCTGCGCCAACAGTGCGCACCCGAAGCCGCCTTCGACGCCCGCACCCTCCTCGCGGCCTACGCCGCCGATCGGCCGGGCCACCCCGACGACCACGCCGACGCACTGCTCGCACTGGGCCTGTTCCACCCCGCGGACCTGTCCGTCCCCGTACGCGACCTGTCCGTCGGCCAGCGCCGCAAGCTCGAACTGGCCCGCCTGGTCACGTCCGGCCCCCTCGACCTGCTCCTCCTCGACGAACCGACGAACCACCTCTCCCCGTCCCTGATGGAGGAGATCGAGGCGGCCCTGGCCCACTACACCGGCACCCTCGTGGTGGTGACCCACGACCGTCTCCTGCGTGAGCGCTTCCAGGGCCGACGCTTGGACCTGCCCTCGGCCGGCAGCTGATTGCTCCTCAGTTCAGGTCGAGGATCCAGTTCTGCCCGACGAGATCATGACCGAAGCTGTGATGGGGCTCCTCGTCCGCCAGACGGAAGCCGAAGCGCTGGTAGATCTTGCGGGCGGCCACCAGGACGTCGTTGGTCCACAGGGTCACCTGCCGGTAGCCGGCCCGGCGGGCGAAGTCCAGGCACTCCTCGACCAGGCGGGCGCCGACACCGAGCCCCCGAACCGTCGGCGCGACGAGCAGGATGCGCAGCTTCGCGACGCCCGGCTGGTCACCGGCGACGAGGAAGACGCAGCCCGCGCGCTCGCCGTCGACCTCGGCGAGCCAGGCGGCTTCCGTGGCCGGGTCGTGCTTGGCCGCGTACTCGGCGACGATCTTGGCCACGAGGGCTTCGAAGTCGGTGTTCCAGCCGAACTGCCGGTCGTAGATCTCGCCGTGGGCCATCACGACCCAGCCCAGGTCGCCGGGGCGGTCGGCGCGGCGTATGACGAGGCGCCGCTGGTGGTCTCGCTCGGACATGGATCGCACTCCGTGCCAATAGGTAACGCTTCGACTACTCCCCGATACTGAAACAATCGTGTCAGTAGATTTAGGCTAGGCCCATGTCCCCGAAAACGGCAACCCCGTCCGCGCGCCAGGTCGAGCTGCTGGAGGCGGCCTACCGGTACGTACTCACCCACGGCCTGGCCGACCTGTCGCTGCGCCCGCTGGCCGAGGCCATCGGCTCCAGCACGCGGGTGCTGATGTTCCTGTTCGGCAACAAGGACGGCCTGGTGCGGGCGTTGCTGGAACGGGCCCGCGCGGACGAACTGGCGCTCCTGGACCGCCTCCGGGACACCGACCGGCCCGTCGGCCTGGTCCCGGCGGTCGAACACGTCTGGGCCTGGCTCTCCGCCCGCGAACACCGGGCCCTGCTCCGCCTCTGGTCCGAGGCGTACGCGCGCTCTCTCGTCGAGCCCGAGGGCGCCTGGTCGGGCTTCGCCCGCGCCACGGTGCACGACTGGCTGGACGTCCTCGCCGCGTGCCAGCCCCAGCCCGAGCGGGACAGCGAGGACGGCGCCACCCGCCGCACCCTGGCCCTGGCGGTCCTCCGCGGCGCCCTCCTCGACCTCCTCGCCACCGACGACGAGCCCCGGGTCGGGGCGGCGGTCCGACGACAGGCCGTCCTGCTGGGCTCTTAGGCTGCGGCGTATGCACAGCACCCTGACCGAGCACGCCCGATGCCTCTACGGAGACGAGTACCGTCCGACACCGGCGTGCGGCAAGCAGCACAGAGAGCACTACTTCGTCGAGGAACTGACGTTTGCCGACGCGGACGCGATCCTCTCGATGATGCGTGAACTCTGCCCGAACGAGGTCGACGGTCACCTTCCCGTGTGGATCCGCAACCTCGCCTACCGCCTCGTGCTCCTTCAGCGGCCGGACGAGCCGGTTCTGCTGCGGGAGGCCGCGCAGAGCCTGTGGCTGCACGGGCCGGAATGGGACGACATCGCGGCAGAGCTGACGCGGCGGGCCGAGACCTTGGAAGCCGGCTGACCGGACTGGACCGGCTCGGTTCGACGAAGACTCCTCGCCGGGACCCGGTGTCCGGCGAGACGCTTGTCGGCGACCCAGCCGGTCACGGTCAGGCCCATCCCGACGAGTCGAGCCACCTGGCCAGTGCCGAGAAGTCGGCGTCCGTCAGGCCTCTCGCCGGGGCGACGTGATGGAGAAGCGAGGGCCCAGGGTGTTGGGCTGCTACCCACAGGCGATCCATGTCGCCGATCTCGTCGTCGACCCAGATGAACGGTCGGCGATCGGCCCACTCGACAAGGCGGGGTGTCTTCCAGTGGAGGCCGCGCGGGCCGGTCACGGCACTGTCGGCCGGCCACGGCACCACCGGCAGACGCGGCAGGCCGATCAGCGGGGCGACGATCGCGTTCGCGTCCTCTCCCCACGTCGTCGCCCACACCAGGTCACATCCCAGTGCCATGAGGCGCTGCCCGATCCCGGGGGTGAGGCGATCGAGGAGCGGATGCCCTTCGGCCGGAGCGGTGACGGATGCTTGCGCGCGGTCCGGTGACGAGCCGAACGGGATGAGCGGGCCGTCCACGTCGAGGAAGAGGAGGGGGCGCTCCGGTGCGCTTGTCACATCGCCACCCTAGTTCGGCAGGGCGCGAAACCCCAGGTCAGCATCCCGCCAGAGAACGCGCTTCCTCCCAGGGGTGGCGGTGCGGCAAGATGGGGTGTATCTGCCCACTGCCTGATTCAAGCTGCCGGACGGTTTCTCTTGGCTGAGTACATTTACACCATGCGCAAGGCGCGCAAAGCGCACGGCGACAAGGTGATCCTCGATGATGTCACCCTGAGCTTCCTGCCCGGCGCGAAGATCGGCGTTGTCGGTCCGAACGGGGCCGGTAAGTCGACCGTGCTGAAGATCATGGCGGGGCTGGAGCAGCCGTCCAACGGTGACGCGTTCCTGTCGCCGGGCTACACGGTCGGCATCCTGCTGCAGGAGCCCCCGCTGAGCGAGGACAAGAACGTCCTGGAGAACGTCCAGGAGGGTGTCGCCGAGGTCAAGGGCAAGCTCGACCGGTTCAACGAGATCGCCGAGCAGATGGCCACCGACTACTCGGACGCGCTGCTCGAGGAGATGGGCAAGCTCCAGGAGGAGCTCGACCACGCCAACGCCTGGGACCTCGACGCCCAGCTGGAGCAGGCCATGGACGCGCTGGGCTGCCCGCCCGGCGACTGGCCCGTCGCCAACCTCTCCGGTGGTGAGAAGCGCCGCGTCGCGCTGTGCAAGCTGCTGCTCGAGGCGCCCGACCTGCTGCTGCTCGACGAGCCCACCAACCACCTCGACGCCGAGTCGGTGAACTGGCTGGAGCAGCACCTCGCCAAGTACGAGGGCACCGTCGTGGCCGTGACCCACGACCGGTACTTCCTGGACAACGTCGCGGGCTGGATCTGCGAGGTCGACCGCGGCCGGCTGCACGGCTACGAGGGCAACTACTCCAAGTACCTGGAGACCAAGCAGACCCGTCTCAAGGTCGAGGGCCAGAAGGACGCCAAGCGCGCCAAGCGGCTCAAGGACGAGCTGGAGTGGGTGCGGTCGAACGCCAAGGGGCGGCAGGCCAAGTCCAAGGCGCGTCTCGCGCGGTACGAGGAGATGGCCGCCGAGGCCGACAAGATGCGGAAGCTGGACTTCGAGGAGATCCAGATCCCGCCGGGCCCGCGCCTGGGCAGCGTCGTCGTCGAGGTCAACAACCTCAGCAAGGCCTTCGGCGAGAAGGTCCTCATCGACGATCTGTCGTTCACACTGCCGCGCAACGGGATCGTCGGGGTCATCGGACCCAACGGTGCCGGCAAGACCACCCTGTTCAAGATGATCCAAGGCTTCGAGGAGCCGGACTCCGGGCAGATCAAGGTCGGCGACACCGTCAAGATCTCCTACGTCGACCAGAGCCGCGAGAACATCGACCCCAAGAAGACGCTGTGGGCCGTTGTGAGTGATGAGCTGGACTACATCAATGTCGGCCAGGTCGAGATGCCCAGCCGCGCGTACGTCTCCGCCTTCGGGTTCAAGGGGCCGGACCAGCAGAAGCCGGCGGGCGTCCTGTCCGGCGGTGAGCGCAACCGGCTCAACCTCGCGCTCACCCTCAAGCAGGGCGGCAACCTGCTGCTCCTCGACGAGCCGACCAACGACCTCGACGTCGAGACCCTCAGCAGCCTGGAGAACGCCCTCCTCGAGTTCCCCGGGTGCGCCGTGGTCGTCTCCCACGACCGGTGGTTCCTGGACCGGGTCGCCACGCACATCCTCGCCTACGAGGGTGAGTCCAAGTGGTTCTGGTTCGAGGGCAACTTCGAGTCGTACGAGAAGAACAAGATCGAGCGGCTTGGCGCGGACGCCGCACGTCCGCACCGCGCCACCTACAAGAAGCTGACCCGGGGCTGATCGATCTTGCGGCACATCTACCGCTGCCCGCTGCGCTGGGCGGACATGGACGCGTACGGCCACGTCAACAACGTGGTCTTCCTCCGCTACCTGGAGGAGGCACGTATCGACTTCCTGTTCCGCCCGGAGAAGGACTTCAAGCAGGGGTCTGTGGTGGCGCGCCACGAGATCGACTACAAGCGGCAGCTCGTCCACCGGCACCACCCGGTCGACATCGAGCTGTGGGTCACGGAGGTGAGGGCGGCCTCCTTCACGCTCACCTACGAGGTCAAGGACGGAGACGTGGTCTACGTCCGCGCCTCGACCGTGATCGTGCCGTTCGACTTCCAGACGCAGATGCCCCGCCGCATCACCGCTGAGGAACGGGAGTTCCTGCGGGAGTACACGGACGACAAGGAGGAGGCCGTCGCCGCATGACGGTGCTCCATCTGGCCGACGAGGGGGAGGCCGCGGATCTCGCGGCCTTCCTCTCCCGGCTGCTCCACTACGACCGTTCGGCCGCCGTCCGTCTGCAGGCCGCCGGTACGGCTCTCGCGGTCTTCGGCCGGCCTCCCTCCTTCGAGGTGCTGGCCGTGCGCGCGGTACGGCTGGCCAAGCCGTACGAGAACGGGCTCGACGTCACGCTGGACGTGACCGTGTCCGCCGGTGAGCTGCTGGAGACGGTGGACGAGCAGTCGGCCACCGCTGGGGTTCCGGGTGCCGTGACCGGGCCGCCCTGGGCCGGGGTGCTGCCCCCGCGCGGCGGCTGGCGGCCCGAGCCGGGACTGCCCGCGCCGGACGCCCTGCGCGCGCTGGTCGCCGCCGCGGTGGCGGAGTTCCGTTCCCGTACGGGGGAGTTGGCGGCGGACATGCGTACCCGGGCCGAGCTGGACCGGATCGGCCGCGAGATCTGGTCGCGGACGGTCGGCGACACCGGGCTGCCGGTGCGGGCCGTGCACGCGGCCCAGTCACTGGGGTTCCTGCGGCCCGGGGCGGAGTCCGCCGAGGACGCGCCGGTTCTGTTCTCCTCGGGCGCCTGGCTTCGGCTCCGTACGCCCTACGGGTCCGTCGCGCTGCGCCGGGCGGGCACCGGCGCCCTCGGCATCAGCGTGCGCTGACCTCCGCCGGGGGCACCATCACTGATCGCTGTCGTCCGGGCGTACGGCGATGTGGTCGGCCTCCAGTTCCAGGGCGACGCGGTCGCGCATGCCGAGGGCCGCGGTGTAGTCGGCGGGCAGCTGGAGCCGTCCGGCGCGGTCGAGCATGGCGTACTCGCGGGCCACCACCGTCTCGTGGCCGGTCGCGGCGTCCACCTCGCTGCGGCGCAGGACCTCCGTGGAGGTGCGGCCGTCGCGGATGGCGACCGTGCGGCGGACCTCGCCCGCCACCGCCTGGTCGTGGGTGACGATGACGATGGTGGTGCCCAGGCGCTCGTTCGCGGTGCGGAACGCGGCGAAGATCTGCTCCGCCGTGTGGGAGTCCAGCTCGCCCGTGGGCTCGTCGGCGAGCAGCACCGAGGGCGCGCCCGCGAGGGCCACCGCGATGGCGACGCGTTGCTGCTGGCCGCCGGACATCTCCCGCGGGCGGCGGTCGCGGCAGTCGGCGACGTCCAGCAGCTCCAGGAGTTCCAGGGACCGTTCGGCACGGGCCCGTCGGCCGGTCCGGCCGCGGGTGCCCGCCAACCGCATGGGCAGGGCGACGTTCTGGGCCGCCGTCAGGTATGGCAGGAGGTTGCGTGAGGTCTGCTGCCAGACGAAGCCGACCACCTCGCGGCGGTAGGCCAGCCGGTCCTTCGCGGTCATCGTGAGCAGGTCGCGGTCGGCCACCCGGGCCGCCCCGGCGGTGGGGGTGTCCAGGCCGGCGAGGATGTTCATCAGCGTGGACTTGCCGCTGCCCGACGCACCGACCAGAGCCATCAACTCGCCCTCGCGGACCAGCAGGTCGAGGCCCTGGAGGGCCTGCACCTCCACGCCGTCCGCGCTGAAGATCCGGACCAGGCGGTCGCAGGTGATCAGCGCGTCGTGGCCGTAGGCGGGCCGGTCGCGGGACGCGGTGGCGCGGTCGGCCAGGTCGGCGAGGGTCGGGTTCGTCGTCATCGTGCCTCCTGCGCGGATGCGGCTCGTCGTCCAGGGGTGGCGGTGGGGGAGCGGTCCTGCAGACCCGCCGGGAACGCCCGGCCCGCCGGGGACGCCCTCACCGCGCGTCCCCCGCCCTCAGTTCGGTGACCGACCCGCGCCGGCCCGACCACCACGCCTGCACCGCGGCGACGCCCACCGCCACCACCAGTACCGCGACCGCCGGCAGGGCCAGTGACCACGGGTCGGTGCGCAGTTCGGCGCGGCCCACCGGGGACGCGGCGCCCGCCAGGGCGATCGTGGTCAGGTCGAGGCCGGGGGCGAGCAGGCGGATCGCCGCCCAGCCGGTCAGGGCGCCTCCCGCGGCCGCCAGGACGGCCTGGGGGAGGGACTCCAGGACGAGCAGGCGGCGGCCCTGCGCCCGGGTGAGGCCCATGGTGCGCAGCCGGGCCAGCAGGGCGGCGCGTTCGGGAGCGGCGCGCAGCAGGGACAGCAGCAGGGCGAGGACGGCGTAGCCGGTGCCCGCGGCGACGGCACCGGCGTAGACGCGTTCGGCGCCGGACTGGAGGGGCGAGTCGACGTACCGGTCCCGCTCCTCGGACCGCAGCTTCACGGCACTGGTCTCGGCACCGGCGTCGTCGCCCGCGGCACGGCGCAGTGCGCCCGCGTCCACGTGGTCGCCGGTCAGCAGCAGTACGGTCGGGCGGGCCGCCTCGGCGGAGAGTCCGGCCCGGTCCACGACCAGGAAGTCCTCACCGGAGACGGCGGGGGTGCGGTCGCGGACGAGGGCGATCCGGACCGTGACGGAGGTGCCGTCCTCCACGCGGATCCGGAACGGCCCGGTGCCGAACCGCTCGGCGATGGACGGCGAGGCCAGCGCCCGCAGCGGCTCCTCGGAACCGCCGCGCCGCTTCAGCTCGGCCGCCTCGAAGGCCCCCAGCCCGGTCTCCGCCGCGAGCCGCGCGTAGGCGGCCGGGTCCACGCCGGCCACCGGCAGGGTCTGGCGGCCGTCCGAGCCCTTGGCCTGGTAGGTCAGTCCGACCTCGACCACGTCCCGGACCCCGGAGGTGCCGCGCACGCGGTCGGGCAGGCCGGCCGGGAGCGGCCCGGTCTCCTCGATCCGGGCGTCGGCGCCGACGGTCAGCAGCGCCGCCCGGTCGCGGGCGTCCGTCACCCCGGCGAGTACCGAACCGCCGAACGCGGCCGTGGTGAGCGCGGTCAGCAGGGCGAGGAGCGGCAGCACCGCCGAGACCGACGTACGGCCCGCGCGGGCCAGCGCCAGGTGGCCCACCGCGCCGCGCAGGCGTCCCGCCGGGCGGGCGAGGCGGCGCAGGGGCAGCGGGTACAGGCGTACGAGCACCAGCGCGGCGATCACTCCGACCAATACCGGTGCCGCCGACACCAGGTCACCGCCGCTGCCGGACGCGCCGCGCCGGCGCAGGGTCTCGACCGCGCCGAGCGCCAGGGCGACGGCGGTGAGTTCGGCGACCGTACGCCGCCGGGACGGACGGGCGGAGGCCACGTCCCGCCGGCCGTCGTGGACCCGTACGGTGCGGTGCGCGACGGCCGCGCGCAGGGGCAGTGCGGCGCAGGCCACGGCGGTGACCGCGACGGCCGCCCAGACGGCGGGGGCGAGCCGGCCACCGGGCAGCGCGAACAGCGCGGCGGCGAGGCCGAGGGCGCCCGCGGGCAGCGCGACCACGGCGGTCTCGGCGAACAGCCGTCCGGCGACGCCCCGCAGGGAGGCGCCGCGGGCCCGCAGCAGGGCGAGTTCGGCGCGGCGGCGGTCGGCGGCCAGGCCGCCCGCCATCAGCAGCACGACCCCCGCGACCGTGCCGGCCCCGGCGGCGGCGACCGCGACCAGCGGGCCGATGCCCGACCGCAGCCCGTCGAAGGCGAGCGCCGTCTCGTCCAGGTCGGTGCTGACGTCCGCGAGCGGGTCGACCCCCGAACGCACCTCGCGCAGGCCAGGACCGGACTCCAGGGCGGCGACGGCCGAGGTCAGCCCGTCCACGTCGTGGGCGTGCAGCGCGTCGGTGTCGGGGGCCAGCTGCCAGTAGCGGACGGGGGTCCCGGCCGTGCCCAGCAGGGCGGGCCCGGCGTCCGGGGCGAGCAGCAGCGTGCCCAGCCAGTAGCGTTCGCGGTCCGCGCCCGCCGACCCCGGCACCGTCATCAGCGACGGCTCGCGCAGCACGGACTGGGTGGACCAGTAGGCGCCGTCGGGGTCGCGCGGGGCGAGCACCCCGGTGATCCGGACGGTGAGCGGGGCGCGTTCGACGCCGGGCACGTGCAGGACGGAGCCCACCTTGATGCGCAGCGTGCGGGCCGTCTCGGTGGTGACCGCCGCCTCCAGCGCGCCGGTCGCGGCGGTCACCGGGTCGCCGGTCACGCGCGGCAGGCGGCCGGAGCCGATCCGGGCGTGGTCGCCGAGGCCGTGCTGGGCGGCGAAGTAGAACTGGGCCGGCAGCCCGCTCGGCTGCGGCAGCCAGGGTTCCGGCACCGGGAGACCGTCGGTGGTGCGCACCCCGTACGTCGACTGCGCCCGGTCGACGGCGAGCGGAGCGCGGCGGTCCACGGCGGCGACCGCCTTGGCGTACCGGCGGCCCAGCGGGTCCGGGCGCAGCGACTCCTCCCGCTCTCGTGGCGGGAGACCGAAGTCGGGCTGCGGGGCGACCACCAGCACGCTGGTCCGGTCGGGGCGGGCCTGCGCCAGTGCCCGGTCGAGGCCCGCGTCCGCGTACCGGTCCAGTGCCCTCGGGAAGGCGGCGGCCAGACACGCGGTCAGTGCCACCAGCACCGCGAGGGCCCAGGCGGCACCGGGCGCGGCCCGAAGCCGGGTGCGGACCCAGGGAACGCTCACCGGTTTCACCGCGCCTCACCTCTCTGTCGTCCCTGTCCTGTGACGCGCGCTCGCGCGGTGGACGGGGCGCTCGCGCGGGTGACGGCCCCCGCGGCGGGGCGAACGTGGATCACCGCGCCTCACCTCCCTGCTCGCGCAACGCCGACGCCGGGTCCGTGCGGCGCAGGGCCAGGGCCGCCGTGACCAGGAGGGGCGTGACGGCGACACCCGCAAGGAGGAGCGCGACCCGGCCGGCGGGCAGGGCGACCAGCACGTCCGGGACCGGGTGGGTGGCCTGCGGGGTGAGCACGATCAGGGGGATCACCGCCCGGGTCAGCACCGCGCCCAGGGCCGTGCCCACCAGCAGGGCCAGGACCAGCAGCACCGCCTGCTCGACGGCGACCGTGCGGGCCAGCCGGCGGCGCGGGGCGCCCAGGGCGCGCAGGATCGCGAACTCGGCGCCGCGTTCCCGCAGCGACCCCGTCGCGCTCACCGCGAAGCCGACCGCCGCGAGCGCCGCCGCCACTCCGGCCGCCGCGGTGAACGCCGCCTCCGGGCCGGCGCCGAACGGGTCGTCGCGCAGGCCCGCGGCCAGTTCGTCGCGCACGACGACCTGCGAGGGCTCCAGGTCCGGGAAGGCGCGCAGCGCCGTGACGACCCCGCTCGTGCCGCCGGGTTCCGGACGCAGCCACCACTCGGTGGGGGCGAGGGCCTCGCCGTACTCCGCCTGGAGCACCCGGTTCACGGACGGCAGGTCGAGCAGCAGGGCGCCGCCGTCCTTCGTGGCGGTCGTGGCGGTCGTGGCGGTCGCCGCGGTCGTCGCGTCGGGCGCGGCCGTGGTCGGCAGGGCGCGGACCGAGCGCACGATCCGCACCGGGAGGCTGTGGCCGTCGAGCTGGACGTCCACGCTCTGCCCGACGCGGGCGCCCGCCGAGTCGAGGTACCGGTCGGTCGCGACGGCCGTGAGCCGCGGCGGCGCGGGCTGTACGACGTCCAGGCGCAGCGTCACCGCCGACGTCAGGGTGCTGTACGGGTCGGCCGGCTGGTACCCGGTGCCGTATTCCACCGACGGCGGTCCGGACGGGGCGAGCCGGGGCTTGGTCGGACTGGTGTCTCCGTCCGGCGACGAGGACGGCCCGTCGCCGCGCACCGAGGCCGTCCAGGAGCGGGGCAGCGCCGGGCGCCGCACGGTCCCGTCGGCCGCCGTGGCGGTCAGCTCCGTCAGCGTCAGGCGGTGCCGCTCCGCGCGGCCGACCGGCTGGGCCGTGACCAGTTCCACGCCGGTCACGGTGAGCGGGCCGCCCGGGGAGACGTCCAGCTCCAGCGTGTGGCGGCGGCCGTCCGCGGGCAGCTCGCCGGCCGGCAGCCGGAAGGGGACGCCGTAGCGGTCCCGCACGGTGACCGTCACGTCCGCCGGTCCCGTGGCGCTCTCCCCGCCGCCGCCCGGGCCGCCGCGCAGGGTGGCGGTCACCCCCAGCCGCACCGTCCCGGCGGGCACCTCCGCGCCCGCCGCCCGCTCCTCCGTGCCCAGCGCGGCCAGCAGCGTCCCGGCCGGTTCGTCGGACAGGTCCGGGCGCAGCAGCATCGTGTCCGCCGCGCGCCCGGTGTCCAGCGCCAGCACCGTCGCCGCGCGGTCGGCGGACAACTGCAGCGTGGAGCGCGCCGCGGGGGCCACCTCCCGTACGCCCTCGACGTCCGCGTAGGTCTCGGTGCGGCCCGGGCCCACCGAACCGGTGGCCAGGACCCGCACCGGGGCCCCGGCCAGGAAGTCCGCCTGGTCGTCCTGCGAGCGCTCCCAGGAGGTGCCCTGGCCGATCGCGAGCATGCCCAGGGCCACCGCGAGCACCAGCAGCAGCACCGGACCGGCGCCGCGCATCGGCCGGCGGCTGAGCTGCCAGCCCGCCAGCGCCGAGGTCAGCCCCCGCCCGCCGGCCGCCCGCCGCTCCGCCAGCCGCGCCACCGGCGGCAGCAGCCGCAGCGTCAGCACCGTCCCCGCCAGCAGCGCCAGCGCGGGCGCCGCCACGAGCAGCGGGTCGATGCCGAGGGCCCCGGTACCGTCGCCGCTCACCGCGCCCGAGGTCTGCCGGGACAGCTGCCAGTACGCGACGCCCGCGACCACCAGCAGCCCGACGTCGGCACCGGCGCGCAGCGGAGCGGGCAGCGCGCGGGCGCGGCCCCCGGCGTTCAGCGAGGAGGCCAGGGCCGGCAGCGTCACCGCCAGCGCGCACCCGAGGGCCGCCGCACCCGCCGTCAGCCACACCCAGCCGCCGCCCCAGGCCGGTACCTGGAGCCGCAGCCCGATCCGGTCCAGCGACCCCTGGCCGGCCAGCAGCCGGGTCAGCGGCCCGGCCAGCAGCGGCGCGAGGACCAGCGCCGGGACGGCCAGCAGCAGCGCCTCCAGCGCGGCCAGCGACCCCAGCCGCGCCCGGGAGGCGCCGCGCGCCCGCAGCAGCCGCCGCTCGGCCGCGCGCTCGGCGCTCAGCAGCCGGGCCACCAGCAGCAGCGCGCACCCGGCGAGCAGGGCCAGCTGGAGGGCGACGACCAGCAGCGTGGAGCGGGAGACCAGCAGGGAGCGGTCGAGCCGGTCGAGCACCTCGGGCAGGGAGGTGGTCGCCGCGGTGGAGCCGCTGAGGACCGGGCGCTCGCGCAGCCACGCCATGCCGCCCCGGGCCGCCTCCCGCAGCTCGTCCGTCCGCCCGGCCGTCACCGAGGAGAAGTCGGCCGTCGCCAGCCACCCCGAGGGCCCCGCGCTCACCGCGCCCCCGGTCAGCACCCCGGGGACGGCGAGCAGCGGCCCGTACGTCGTGAAGCCGCCCTTCTTGACGCCGCGCCCGGCGAGGTCGTCCAGCCGCCAGTAGGGGGCCGCGGCATCGGCGGGCCGGTACAGGCCGGTCACCTCGACGACCACGTCCGGGCCGTCGAACCGGTCGGCGAGGGTGAGCCGGGCGCCGGGCCGGACGTCCAGCCGCTCGGCGGCGGCCGTCGGCAGCGCGACCTCGACGGCTCCGCCGCTCCCTCCGGCGCCCTCCCGCGGCAGCCGGCCCTCGGTGACGCGCACCTGCGCCGGGTCCAGGGCCGCGAAGTAGGTCAGGTCCGGGTCGTCCCCGCGCTCGCCGGGCGGCCGCAGCGTGGCGGGCAGGCTGTACGCCCCCGACCGCACCATCTCCCGGACGGTGACTGGCAGCCCGCCGAAGGTGTCCCGGGCGCCCTCGCGCACCGTGCGGTCGGCCTTCTCGCGCCCCTCCTCGGGCACGTCCGCCTTGACGACCAGCGCGGTGTCCGCCGCGTTGCGGGGATCGGCCAGGGCGTGGCGCAGGGCCGCGTCGCCGACCGCGCCCGAATAGGCGGTCAGGGTCGTCAGGACCGCCGTGGTGAGCAGCACGGTGAGCAGGGCGGCGGCGAGCAGCAGGCGGTGCGCCCGCGCGCGCAGCAGCACGAACCCCGCGAATCCCCCGTACCCCGCCACCCGGTCCCCCGCCGATGTTGTCCAGACCTCTCGGCGATGCTGTCAGAGGAGCAGGTACGGAAGTAAGCGTCTGGGGCTCGGACTTGACCGGATCGTGACCGGAATCCGGCGTCGGACGACCGGAATCCGCCCGTTACCCCGCCCCGGCCCCCATGGACGGACCGGTCAGCCGGCGGTGTTGACCATCGAGGCCGCCGCGTACGTCAGGTACTTCCACAGCGTCTGCTCGTGCTCCTCGGAGAGCCCCAGCTCGTCGACGGCGACCCGCATGTGCTTCAGCCAGGCGTCGTGCGCCGCCCGGTCCACGGCGAAGGGCGCGTGGCGCATCCGCAGCCGCGGATGGCCCCGGTTCTCGCTGTACGTCGTCGGTCCGCCCCAGTACTGCATGAGGAAGAGCGTGAAGCGCTCCTCGGCCGGGCCCAGGTCCTCCTCCGGGTACATCGGCCGCAGGATCGGATCCTCGGCGACACCCTGGTAGAAACGGTGGACGAGCCGGCGGAAGGTCTCCTCCCCGCCGACCTGCTCGTAGAAGGTCTGCTCCTGAAGCGTGCCGCGCCGAATCTCATTCACGTCGTCCATGGTCTCAGACGCCTGGACATAGGACTTCGGACTTAGGTCCCCCGCCCGGGCCCGTACTGTGGAGGCATGGGCGGGCACGAGGACCTGGACCGCCTCGCGGCCTCGGCGCGGGCGGAGCTGGTGCGGGAGATCGAGCTGAGCGGTGCCTGGGCGGCCGACCCGGTCTGGCGGGAGGCGTTCCAGACGGTCCCGCGCCACCTCTTCGTGCCGTACTACTACGTCGGCTTCGGGGGCGGTTACGAACGCCGGTGGGGCGAGGACCCCGACCGGGACGCCCGGGAGCGCTGGGTGCGCGGCGCGTACGCCGACGCCCCGCTGGCGACCCGGATGCGCGACGGCGAACTGGTCTCCTCCAGCAGCCAGCCCTCGCTGATGGCGATGATGCTGGCGGAGCTGCACGTGACGGACGGCGACCGGGTCCTGGAGATCGGCGCCGGCACCGGCTACAACGCCGCCCTGCTCGCCCACCGGCTCGGCGACGACGACCTCGTCACCACCGTCGACCTGGAACCGGAGATCACCGAGTCGGCCCGCCGGCACCTGGCCGCCGCCGGGTACCGTCCGGCCGTCGTCACCGGCGACGGCGCCCGCGGAGTGCCCGAGCGCGCCCCCTACGACCGGATCCTCGCCACCTGCTCGCTGGCCTCGGTGCCGCACGCCTGGCTGGCCCAGTGCCGTCCCGGCGGCAGGATCCTGACCCCGCTCGCCACCGGGCTGGTCGTCCTCACCGTCCACGACGCGGGGCACGCCGAGGGGCGCTTCCTGCACACGCCCGCGTACTTCGTGCCGCTGCGCGGCGCGGACGCCTCCGCGCCGCAGCCGCAGGGCCTGGGCGGGGTGCCGCGCCGGGCCCGGGAGAACGACCTGTTCCGCTTCCTGCTGGCGCTGAGCCGGGGCAGCCTCGACCCGCAGGAGGCGTACGCGCTCTGGGACCGCGAGGACGCCCCGCACCGCGAGCGCTTCGGCATCACCCTCAGCGGCGCACGGGCCTGGGCGTGGCTGGACGACCCCGAGGGCCCGTACGCCTGGCCCTTCACCTGACGGACGGGCCCGCCGGGCTATCCCCGGCGGATCGTGATCGTCGTCCAGGCGCCGACGTGCACGCGGTCGCCGTCCTGGAGCGGTACCGGTACGAAGGGCTGGATCGGCTCCTCGCCGCCGTTGACCGTCGTGCCGTTCGTCGAGTTCTGGTCGACGACCGCCCAGCTGCCGTCCGGCTGCTGCACCAGCACCGCGTGCTGGTGCGAGACGCCCGGGTCCTCCGGCGGTACCGCCAGATCGATGTCCGGGGTGTCACCGGTGGAGTGCCGGCGGCGCCCGATGGTGATCTGGTTGCCGGTGAGCGTGCGCTGCTGCTCGGGCGAGTACGCGGGCAGGTTCAGGCCCGCGGCCTCGGGGCCCGAGCGGTGCATCATCGCCATGAAGTAGTCGCGGTCCGGGCCGATCGTCGCCGACCAGGTCGTCGGCTGCGGGAAGCCCTGGCCGGGCGGGGTCT
This sequence comes from Streptomyces sp. NPDC056128, assembly GCF_042263835.1. Lineage (NCBI taxonomy): Bacteria > Bacillati > Actinomycetota > Actinomycetes > Kitasatosporales > Streptomycetaceae > Streptomyces > Streptomyces sp. NPDC056128. Next base: position 188,253 of record NZ_JBHJVQ010000002.1, read on the forward strand.
GGGTGGCACCCGTCTGCGGGTAGCCGTAACCGCCCTGCGGGGCACCCGGGCCGCCGGGACCGGTGGGCGACGGCGGCGCCTGGGTGGCACCCGTCTGCGGGAAGCCGTAGCCGCCCTGCGGGGCACCCGGGCCGCCGGGACCGGTCGAGGACGGCGGGGAGAGCACCCAGTCGTCGTCACCGCCGCCGAAGCCCTGGCCGGGCGGGGCCTGAGTGGCGCCGCGCTGCGGGTAGCCGTAGCCGCCCTGCGGGGCGCCCGGACCGCCGGGACCGGACGCGGGCGGAACGGGCCCGGGCGGCGGCGGAACCGGCCGCGACGGGTCACCGCCGAACGGGGGCGGGGCCGGGGGGCCGGAGGGGGCGTTCTGGCCGCCGGGGCCACCGGGGCCACCGGGGCCGCCAGGACCGCCCGGGCCACCGGGACCGTTGGGGCCGCCAGGACCGCCGGGTCCGTTGGGGCCACCCGGACCACCCGGACCACCCGGACCATGGGGCCCAGCGGGACCGCCAAGGCCACCGGGGCCGTTGGGACCACCCGGACCACCTGGACCATTGGGCCCACCGGGGCCGCCGAAACCGCCGGGGCCGCCGGGACCATGAGGACCGTTGGGGCCACCTGGGCCGCCCGGGCCGCCGAAACCGCCGGGGCCATTGGGGCCGCCCTGGCTCCCGAAACCACCGGGACCGTTGGGTTCGCCGGAACCATCGGGACGACCCGGGCCGCCGGGACCGCCGGGACCACCGGGGCCAAACGGGCCCGAGGGGCCGTTAGGACCGCCAACCGGACCGCCAGGGCCGCCGGGTCCACCAGGGCCGCCGGGTCCGAACGGGCCCGAGGGGCCGTTAGGACCGCCAGGACCACCGCCCGGACCGCCGGGCCCGCCAGGTCCACCGGCCGGACCGCCAGGTCCACCGGGACCGGCAGGACCGTTGGGACCGCCGGGCCCGCCCGGACCCCCGCGCCCCGACGGGTCGCCGCCGAACGGCGGGCCCGGCGGGATCGGCTCGGCGGGGCGGTTCATCTGGGACGGGCGTGAGCCCTGGTAGCCGTACGCGTCACCGCCGCCGTACGACGGACCCCCCGGCGGCTGCTGGAAGGGTGCCGGGCCGCCGGAGGCCGGCGGGCGCGGGGCGGCCGGGGTGTACGAGGTGGCCGTGTTGGTGAGGAAGTTCCACCGGCACTCCTCGCAGAAGGGCGCGCCGCCCTCGCGGGGCGTACGGCACTGAGGGCACAGCTGCGGCTCGCCGCCGGGACCGCCGGGACCACCGCCCGGACCGCCGGGCGGCGGGAAGCCGTAGCCGCCGCCGGGGGGCGGTGGCGGCGGAGGGGGCGGCACGGCACCGGCCATGCGGTGACCGCAGACCTCGCACCAGTCGTCGGAACCCGACTGGTGTCCGTTCGGGCAGGTCGGCATGTCGGGGCTTCCCTCTCTTGCGGGCGTGTCGCGCGGATGGTCCTGCGTCACTTCTTCACACGAACGGTCTTGGTCGACCGGGTCTCGAGAGTCATCTCGTCGGCCTCCTCCACCTTCGCTTTCAGTCGCACAGTACCCGCCGCCGCGTCCACCACGTCCACCACCTTCGCAAGCAGTTTCGCCGTATCGCCGTTTCCGGAGACCCCCGCTAGCTGAACCGCGCGGCCCAGTTTGGCCGTTGCTCCGTCCATGTCGCCCGCTTTGCGCAGATCCAGCCCCTGCTGGATGACCTGTGCCAGTTCGGCCTGCCCGGTGTAGTGGGCGACCTGCGGGTTGATGGACGTGGAGGCGGTCATGTCGTCCGTCCACACGGCCCGTACGAGCCCCTGCGCGCCGAGGTTCTGAACCGTGCCGTCGGGCTCCGGGATGACCAGCGAGACGCGGGCGGCCAGCATCTCCCGGCCCAGCTCAGCGGCCGGTACCCGCACGCAGACGTGGTAGTCGCGGGACTCGTCGCCCCAGGAACCGGTGGGGTAGTCCCCGGCCCGCGGCCCCGCCTCGGAGCGGCGGCCGGTCAGCTCCTCGACCGTGGGCGCGACCTGCTTGACGAACGTCACGGTGGTGCCGACCGGGGTCCACAGGCGCAGCGCGACGTCCGCGACCTCCTTGCCCATGGCCGTCTCCATCATCTGCGTGAAGTCGGCGGCCAGGCCCGCCGGATCGGCGACGATGTCGGCCGTGCCGAGCAGGGCGGAGGCGATCCCTGTGACTTCTTTCACTTCCCAGTCGGTGCCCACGCCGCGTGCGTCACAGGTGAACCGCCCGGCGCAGGCGTCGAGCGCCGCCTTCAGGTCCTCCGGCGACTCGTGCTCGTTGCGGCCGTCGGTGAGCAGGATGCCGTGCCGGATGGCGACGTCCGCGGTGGACAGCAGCCGGTCGGCCAGCCGCAGCCAGGTGCCGATGGCGGTGCCGCCGCCCGCGCTGAGGCCGCGCAGTGCCTGCTTGGCCTGCGCCCGGGTGGTGGCGTCGGCGACCGCGAGCCGCCCGCCGCCGGGGTAGACCTCCTTGGCCACGTGGGTGCCGCCGACCACCGCGAAGTGCACGCCGTCGCGCAAGGTGTCGATCGCGGCGGCCGTCGCGTCACGGGCGTTGCGCATCTTGGTCGGCGGGTAGTCCATCGAGCCCGAGCAGTCGACCAGCAACGCCACGGCCGCCGACGGGCCCTGGCCCGGCGAGTACAGGTGGGGCGCGGCGACCGCGCTCCCGACCGTGCCGCCGCCGGTCGCGGTGACCGTCACGATGGCGTTGACCTCTTGGCCGCCCTCGGGCAGGTACTCGTTCTGGTAGACGTCCACCGCGAACTGCGGCACGTTCGACTTCGAGAAATTGGCCATGCCGGATCGCATCCCCCTCTACGTCCCCACGGAGGTGGGGCCTTGGCTGCTGGCACGGACCGCCCCCTGCGGCCCGCGAGGCCACCCCGCGCGCGTACCCCTACCCGTACGGGGGCCTCAGGCCGATCCTGCCCCCTGCGGCACGGCCGGGAACGGCACGAGGGCCACTGTTACGTTGTCGTGGCCCCCGCCGTCCAGGGCGTGGCCGACCAGGACGCGGGCGCCGTGCAGCGGTCGGGCGGCGGCGTCGAGGGGCATGGCGTCGGCCATCTCCTCGGCGGACTCCGCGTAGTTCCACAGGCCGTCCGTGCAGACCACGACCACGCCGGGGCGGTCCGGCTTGAAGGACGCGGTGTGCGGCTCCAGTTCGTAGGCGTCGGCGCCCAGCCAGCCGGTGATCGCGTGGGCGCGTTCGTCGGCGTACGCCTCGGCCTCGCTCATCAGACCGGCGGCGACCATCTGCGCCGCCCACGAGTCGTCCTCGGTGAGCCGGGCGGGCGGGGTGGCGCGGTCGGCCGGCACCCAGTAGACGCGGCTGTCGCCGACCCAGCCGACGACCAGCAGGCCGGCGGTGACCACGGCGCCGACCAGAGTGCAGGCGGGCGCGTTCTGGTGGGGGCCCTGTTCGCGGGCGGTGGCGGGCTCGTCGGCCAGCGCGTTGACGGCGTGCGAGGCGGCGAGGATGGCGTCGTGCATGGCCTGCTGCGGGTGCGTGCCGCGCGGCAGGGCGGTCAGCAGCAGCTCGCCGGCCGCTCGGGACGCGGCGAGCGAGGCGTCGTCGGGGCGGGTCGCGGAGGAGACGCCGTCGCAGACGATCGCGACGTTCGCGGGGGCGCCGTCGGGCAGTGCGGTGCAGCCCACCGAGAACGCGTCCTCGTTGCGGTGGTGGCGCAGGCCGCGGTCGCTGACCGCAGCGACGGGGCCCGACTCCTGCTCCATGTGGTCGCGTTCGCGGGGCTGGGCGTGCCCGCAGTTCTCGCAGTAGCCGTCGTCGTCGACGCGGCCCGCGCGGCAGGCCACGCACACCTTGTCAGCGGCGGCCGGAGCCGCTGCCGGGGCGGCGGGCGCGGCCGGTTCGGCTCCCTGCTCGGCGTGCGGCGCCGCTGAGGCGGTCAGCCGCGGGTCGGGCGCCTGCAACGGGTACTCCTCGGGTTCGCGGGGCCGGTCGAAGCGCACACCGGGCGCGGGCGGCGCCGACGGGGCCGGTGGGGCCGCCGGGGGCGGCGGCAGTGCGGAGCCGCCCGAGTCGGTGCCCGGCAGTTCGGCGGCCGCGTGCACGGGGACGGGACGGCCGTGGCCGTCCGAGTCCCGGGCCGCGGGCCAGTCCACGCCGTCCGGCGCGGGCGCCGGGGCGGGCACCACCGCGCCGCCGACGGCGACGGTCGGGTGGTCGTCGGGCCGCGGGGGCACGGCGGACAGGTCGTATCCGCACGCACCGCAGAAACGGTCACCCGACTCGAGGGGTTCCTCGCAGCTCGGGCACTTGGACACAGCGGCCTGCTGGGGCATCTGCGACATCAACTACACCCACGTCCGGGGGCGGTAACGATTTGCACGTTCCACCAGGTCGATCCTCTCCTCGCCGTCCCGCGCCAGCCGGGCCAGCGTGCGGTACGAACGCTCCAGGCCGAAGCGCAGGCCGCGTTCGTCCAGGGCGCTGCCGAGCAGCGTCCGTCCTCCGGCGGCGGGCGGGACGGAACCCCGACCTCCGGAGAGTACCCAGTCCAGCGCGCAACCGAGGACCTCGGCCGACAGTTGCTCGCGCCGCGCCGGATCCAGACCGTACACGTCCAGCGCCTCGACCTGCCGGGCGGCGGCCGTCAGGTCGTCCAGGAAGGCCACGTCGCCGGCGTTCGCCGTACGCCGCCGCAGCCGGGCCCGGACGGCCGCGACCCGCGCGGCCGTGCAGTGCACCGACGACTCCGGCACCGACTCCAGCGTCCGTACGGCACCGGTCCGGTCGCCGCCGGCCAGCTGCACCCGGGCCAGGCCGAACGCGGCGCTCACATGGCTCGGGTCGGTCGACCACACCAGGCGGTAGTACTCGGCGGCGTTGTCGAGCTGTCCCAGCACCTCCGCGCACAGGCCGAGCGCCAGCTTGGGCGCGGTCTCGCCGGGGAAGGCGTCGTAGATCGCGTCGAAGGCCAGCGCGGCGTCCTCGTGCCCGCCGGTCACCAGTGCGGCCAGCCCGCGGTACCAGACCACCCGCCAGTCGTCGGGCCGTTCGCCCTCCAGCGACTCCAGGGCCGTCAGCGCGCCGGGCGCGTCGCCGTTCTCCAGCCGGGCCCTGACCTGCCGCAGCCGCGTCTCCGTCGACGGCGCCGGCGCGGCGGCCAGCGCGGTCAGCAGCTCGCCCGGCGCGGACGCCATGAGCCCGGCCAGGAAGCCCGCGTTGGGGTCGCCCGCGTCGACCCGGGGGACCGGCAGGGCGAGGGACGCGGTGGGCGCGTCGGCGTCCTTGACCAGCCCGGAGGTGCCGCCGTCGAGCCCGCCGACCGCGCTCACCGCGCCCGGCAGCGACGCGCTCGCGCCCCCGCCGGCGGCCGCGCCCACCCCCGCGGCTCCGACCGGCCCGGCCGTCGTACCCGCAGCGCCGCCCGCAGCGCCACCCGGCGTGGCCCCCGCGACCGTCCCGCCCGGCGCTCCCACGGCCGGTCCCGTCCCGCCCGGCAGCGCGGGCGCGGACCCCGGGCCGCCCGGCAGGGACGCACCCGCGCCGGTGCCGCGCCCGCGCGTGCGGACCGTCGTCCGGGCGCCCAGCGGCGACACCTCGCCGTCCAGCCGGGGGAACAGCTCCGTGTCCGTCACGCGGACCTCGGGCCCGAACAGCGTGGAGAGCGCGGGCCGGGCACGCCCGGTCTGGAGCGAGACCACCTCGCGCAGCACACCGGTCAGCTGCTCCGCCATCTCCTGCGCGGAGGCGAACCTGCGGGCCGGGTCGGGGTCGGTGGCGCGCACCAGCAGCCGGTAGAAGGACTCGTACTGCCGGAACACCTCGATGGTGTCGGGGTCGGGCAGCGAGTCGGCGTAGACGTTGGTGTACCCCTGGAAGTCGAACGTCAGCACGGCCAGGGTGCGTCCCACGGTGTACAGGTCGGACGCCACCGACGGGCCCACGTCGGCCACCTCCGGCGCCTGGTAGCCCACCGTGCCGTAGATCGCCGACTCGTCGTCGTCCATGCGGCGGACCGCGCCCATGTCGATGAGCTTGAGCTGGTCCTCGGTCTGGATGGCGTTGTCGACCTTGAAGTCGCAGTACAGCAGCTTGCGGCTGTGCAGGTGGCCGAGCGCCTCCAGCGCCTCGATGCCGTACGCGCAGGCCTGCTCCACCGGCAGCGGGTCGCGTCTGCCCGCGGGGGAGCGGCGGGCGTTGGCGATCTCCTTGAGCGACTTGCCGCCCACGTACTCCATGACGATGTAGCCGTCGAGGGAGCCGGTGCGCTGGTCGAGGTGCTCGACGAAGTTGTAGATCCGCACGATGTTGGCGTGCTCGATCTCGGCGAGGAACCGCCGTTCGGAGATGGCCGCCGCCATCGCGTCCTGGTCGCCGGTGTCCAGCAGGCCCTTGAGGACCACCCAGCGGTCGGAGACGGCCTTGTCGACGGCGAGGTAGATCCAGCCCAGCCCGCCGTGCGCGAGGCAGCCCACCACCTCGTACTGCCCGTGCACGACGTCACCGGTCTTCAGCTTGGGCACGAACGAGTACGGGTGGCCGCACTTGGTGCAGAAGCCCTCCGTGCGGCCCGGCCGCTCGCCGCGGGACCGCCCGACCGGCCCCCCGCAGTCCGAGCGCGAGCAGAACCGCTTCCGCTCCGGCACCTCCGGACGCTCCATGACCATCTCGCGCGGGTCGGGCCGCGGGACCGCCGGGACCTCGACGAGTCCGGCGCCCAGGCGCCCCCGCGCGGTGGAGCCGGCGCCCGAACCGGAGCTGCGCACCGACACCGAACGCCCCGTGGACCGTCCCGACACGGCCCGCGAGAGGCGCCCCGACACGGAGCGCCGAGACCTCGACGAGCGTGACGAGCGCGACGACTGCGACGACGTACGCGAACTGCGGGCGCTGGAGCGCGAACCGGCGCTGCCCGCCGAACCGCGCGAGCCCCGGCCGCCGCCTCCGGTGACGCCCGTCGGGGTCGAGCCGACCATGCCGTTCGACGCGACGACCGGCGCGAGACCGCACGTGTCGCAGTACAGCTCCCCGCCGCCCATGTCCTCGTAGGTCCCGCCGCAGCCGGGACGCTGACACGTCCGCCCTGCCTCACTCATGACGCTGCCTCCCCCTCGTCGCTCATACGCCGGGCCCCGTCCGGTCCACCGGCCCGCCCTGCCCGGGCACGCGCCGCGGGGAGCCCAGCGTCTCGGCGGCCGCGTGCTGGTAGCGCAGCACGGCCTGCTCGGCGACGCGCAGGTCGCAGGGCGCGCTCCACAGCATGCGGCGCGCCTTCTCGTACTTCTCCGCCAGCTCCGGGTCCTCGGCGAAGCCGAGGCGGGCCACCTTGGCCTTGTAGGCGTCGAGCCGGCCGCGCAGCTCGGCGCGGACCGCCAGCGGGGCGGTGACGGCGGTCAACGACTCGCGGGCGCGCAGCAGTTCGTCCTCCGCCTTCTCCTCCAGGGACTCCAGGAGCGGGGAGAGCCGGTGCCACTGCGCGTGCCTGCGGTACTCGGCGGCCGCCGCCAGCTGCTCCTGGAGCACGATCGGCGGTCCGCCGACCACCGGCACCTCCGTCGCGGCGATCTTCGCCAGCACCTCGCCGCGCGCGGTGCGCGCCTCGGCGAGCGTGCGGTCCGCGCGGGAGAGCACGTCCCGCAGCCGCACGATGCGCTGCTCGGCGTCCTGGCGGACGGCCAGCACGGCGTCGATCTCGCGGCGCACCTCCTCCAGGGCGCGCGCCTCACGGTCGTACACCGTCGTGTCGGGACGGCCGCCGCCGGGCGCCGAACTGCCCTCCGTGGGCAGCCAGAAGGCCAGCGGGTCGGACACCACCCGCTCGCGCAGCCGCGTCAGGGTGCGGGTGATCCGCTCCAGGTCGTCGCCGGACGGGTGCTCGCCGGGCCGCACGCCCACGGAGTGCGCGAGCTTGCGGGTGCGCTGCAGCTCGGCGGCGAGTAAATCGATCCGGGCGGGCAGCGCCGACCACACCGCGTCGGCGGCGACGACCATGTCCAGGGAGGTCGCGTACAGCTGGTTCATCCGCTCCACCAGCGTCGCCAGGGAATAGCGCTCGCTGAGCCGTCCGGGACCGCCGTCCGGGGTGGGCGCCTGGGCGAGGGCCGCCGCACCGCCGGCCACGGTGACGGCCTCGCCGCGCAGCAGCTCCGTCAGCTCCGCCAGGTCCTCGCGGCTGGACCAGCGGCGCCGGGAGCGGATCTCCCGGGCGGTGCGCAGCGCGCCGGTGTACGCGTCGAAGTAGGACCACAGCAGCGTGATCGACGCCTCCGCGGTACTCCAGCGCTCGACCGTGACGCCGGTCAGCTCGGCGCCTTCGAGGAGTCTGCGGCCCGCGTGGTCCTGGAGGGCGAGCAGCGAGGTCTCGACCGCCTCGTGCTCCGCGCCGAGCCGCGCCAGCGCACGGTCCACCTCGTCCCGGTCCATTACCGGCCCGGTGGGTCCCGTGTCGCCCATCGATCACCCTTCGCTGTCGCGGACTCGTGCTCTCTGCCTGTGTACGGCGGCCGTTCAGCTCTTGCGCAGGTACTCCGGGGCCGGCGGCTCCGACTGCGCCGGGTCGTCGCCCATGGTCGGGGACAGCCACTCGTCGTACGAGTTCTGCCAGCCGTCGGTCCGGTCGGCGCGCCACTCCTCCAGGATCCGGTTGACCCGGCGTACCAGATCGTCGGCGTCCTTCTTCATCGCCACGCCGTAGTACTCGGTGGTGAAGGGGTCGCCCTTCAGCTGCACCGTCGGGTCCTGCGCGGCCTGGCTCGCGGCGAGCGCGCCGTCGGTGACCACCGCGTCGACCTCGCCGAGCTGGAGCCTTACCAGGCAGTCGAGTTGGTTGGGCACGGTGGTGCCGAGGTCGGCGTCGGCGGCGAGCCGGCCGTCCTTCTGGTCCTGTTCCAGTGTGCTCAGCGCGGTGGAACCGGCCGCCGTGCAGATGCTCTTGCCGGCCAGCGTGCCGTCGTACCCGGTGATCGGGGACGACTTGGGGGCGAGCAGCTGCTGGCCGGTCCGGAAGTAGGGGGCGGAGAAGGCGACCTTCTCCAGGCGGGCGCAGTTGATGGTCATGGTGCGGACCACCATGTCGACCCGGCCGTCCTGGATCGCCGGCTCGCGCTGGTTGGTGGGTATGGCCTTGAACTGCACGGCGTCCGCGTCGCCGAGGATGTCCTCCGCGATGCGGTGCGCCAGGTCGATGTCGAAGCCCTCCAGCTCGGCGCCGCCGCCGCTGTTCGGGTCGCGGTAGCCCCAGCGGTAGCTGTTCTGGTCGACTCCGACGATCAGCTTGCGCTTCTCGCCCTCGCGGCCGCGGATCTCGTCGATGGTGGGGCCGTCGGCCCCGGACGGGGCGAGGGTCTGCTTCTCCGGGGCCGGGCACTCCTGCGCGGCCCGGGCCTGGCCGCCGTGGGCGAGGCCGTGGCCGTCGTCGGCGCCGCCGCTCTCGCCGTGCGAGCGGACCAACGGCAGGAGCAGGGCGAACAGCACCGCGAGGGCGCAGGCGAAGGCCATCGCTCCTACCCCGCCCCAGCCCTTCAACCCGGTCCGCAATCGCATGGCACGCATCCTCACGCCCCCTTCGCCTCCTTCCAAGGGTTCCCCTTCCCACCGGCCGGCCGCGCGCGCCGCCTCACCGGTACTCCGACAGCCTGCGTCCGATGCCCAGCAGCGCGCCGGCCGCGCCCAGTCCCGCCAGTATCCCGGCGCCCTGGGGCAGGAGCGTCATCGCGTCCAGGCCGTCGCCGGCCGACCGCTCGAACTCGTCCTTCTCGTGCGCGAGCGCGGTGGCCAGCGAGTCGTCCACGCCGTCGAAGCACTCGACGGTGGCGCCCTCGCCGCCTATCACCAGGTCCAGTGCCTGCTGGTAGTTGCCGTAGTCGTCCTGCTCACGGGCCGAGGCGTGGCGCTTCTTCCACTCCGTCATGTTGCCGTTCGCCGCGTCCACGGGCGACTCGCCCGCCTTGTCGTCGGCGAGCCTTCCCGCCTCGGCGAGCGCCTTGCCGAGGGTGTCCATGTTCTTCCCGAAGGCCAGGTCGTAGGAGTCGTACGTCTTGTCGCCCACCTTGGTGGTCTCCGCGCCGCGCGACACCAGGGTGAGGTTCTCGTTGCCGCGGGCCTTGAGGGAGGCGATGCGGGCCTCGTTGAGCGCGTTCAGCGAGCGGACGCCGTGCTCGTAGGAGTCGGTCAGGTTCGACCGGGCGACGCTGTGGCCGACGACCAGCCAGAGCATGACGATCGTGGCGGTGGCGGTGGCGGCGACCAGGCCGTGGTTCAGGACCCGGTTGGTACGCCGGTAGTTGCGGTGCTGTGCCCAGGCCAGCGCGGCGAGCACGACGACGCCGAGGGCGATCGCGGCCCAGGGGTAGGGCTTGGCGTCGCCGTAGTCGGCGCTCAGCCGCCCGTTCTCCGTCTTGTAGAGGTCCTCCGCCGCGGGGAGCATCTCCTTCTGCATCTTCTCGTTGGCGTAGCGCAGGTAGGCGCCGCCGACCGGGAAGCCCTGCCGGTTGTAGGTGCGGGCGCGCTCGACCAGGCCCTTGTACTCGGGCAGCAGCCGGTTCAGCCTGGCGATGGTCTTCGCGGCCGGTGAGTCGGGGTCGGAGTTGGCGGCGGCGGTGACGAGTCCTTCGGCGGCGGCGCTGATGCCGTTGTCGTACCGGTCGCGGGAGTCCTTCGTCTCCTGGCCGCCGGCGAGGAAGCCGCTGGAGGCCGCCGTGTTGGCCTCGGCCAGGGAGCGGTAGATGCCGGCCGCGGCGGAGCTGAGGGGCTGGCTGCGGGTCAGCACGTCGTCGGCCGCGGTGGACCGGTCGTTCATCTGCCAGGCGGTGACGGCGCCGAAGACGACGACCAGCGCGGCGAGCAGCGCGCCGATGATGCGCAGCCGCCCGGGTTCGGTGACCGCCGCCGCGCGCAGCCGGTCCACGCCCTCGGCGAAGGCGGTGCGCCGGGGCGGGGCGGGCGGCTGCGGGGGAGCCGCGGGTGCGCCGCCGGCCGGGCCCCGTTCGGGCGCCGGAGGGCCGGACTGCGGCGGCACGGCGGGCGGCGCGGGCACGCCTGAGCCCTGCGGTGCCGCGCTGCCCTTCGGCGGTCGAGTCACTCCTGACCTCCCCCATGGTCATCCGTCGCCGCAAGTATCGCTGCCCGCACCGACATTCGCACCGGCCTTCACCCGATCTTGATTTGATCACGGTGCAACGCACCACCCCTGCCCATGAATACGCCGGCGGAACCGGTTCGGTTCCCCGAGCCGGTCCCGCCGGCCGTCCGGCGCGGTGTCAGACCGCGAACCGCTCCCGCACCCGCGCCCGGGCCCCGGCCGCCGCGCCCACCCGGTCCAGACCCAGCAGCGCCGCGCCCAGCACCGGCCGCGCCGTCACCACCGTGGGGACGGCCTTGGGGGCGCGGGCCGCCAGCAGCTCCCGTATCCGGTCGTCGAGTTGCGGATGGCGCGCCGCCAGGACGCTGCCGCCGAGCAGGACCGGCGCCGGTTCGGACAGCAGGTCCAGCCGGGTCAGCGCGACCGTCGCCATCGCCACCACCTCGTCGGCCTGCCGGTCCACCACCGACCGGGCGAGCGGGTCGCCGGCCGCCGCCGTGGCGAACAGCACGGGGGTCAGCTCGTGGCGCCGGGCGGGCTCGACGTGCCGCAGGTGCAGGGCCTCGATGAGGGCGTACATCGAGTCGAGCCCGAAGTGCGCCGGCAGGGTCCGGGCCAGTTCGGTGGGTCCGCCCCGGCCGTCCTCCGCGCGTGCCGCGTGCCACAGCGCCTCCTCGCCCAGCCCCCAGCCGCCGCCCCAGTCGCCGGACAGGCGGCCGATGGCGGGGAAGCGGGCGGTGCGGCCGTCGGGGCGCATGCCGACGCAGTTGACGCCGGCCCCGCACACGACGGCGACGCCGAGCGGCTCGTCGACACCGGCCCGCAGGATCGCGAACGTGTCGTTGCGCACGTCGACACGCGCGCCCCACGCGCGCGCGTGCAGCGCGGTGGCCAGTTGCTCCTCCTCCACGGGCAGGTCGGCGTTGGCCAGGCACGCCGACACGTGCTCGACGGAGCCGACACCGGCCGCCGCGAAGGCCCGCGCCACCGCCTCCGCCAGGGCGTCCACGGCCCGCTCGACGCCCACCGCGGGCGGCCGGAAGGGGCCGCCGCGGGCCGTGGCCAGCACCTCCCCGTCCGCCGTCACGACGGCCACGTCGGTCTTGCTGTTGCCCGCGTCGACGGCGAGCACGCTCGCGGTCAGGCCCACGCCAGGTGCTCCCGGTTGTGTGCGATCAGCCGGTCGGTGAGCTGCTCGGCGTACCCGTACTGGCCGACGAGGGGGTGGGCGAGCAGCGCCCGGAACACCCGGTCCCGGCCGCCGCGCAGGGCGGCGTCCAGGGCGAGGTCCTCGTACGCGGTCACGTTCGCCATCAGGCCCGCGTACAGCGGGTCCACGGCCGCCACCGGCAGCGGGGCGGCACCCTTGGCGCCCACCGCGGCCGGCACCTCGATCACGGCGTCGTCGGGCAGGAAGGGCAGCGTGCCCCGGTTGTACGTGTTGACCACCTGGTACGGGGAGCCGGCGCCGCCGAGCAGGGCGGCGGCCAGGTCCACGGCGGCCTCCGAGTAGTAGGCGCCGCCGCGCTTGGCGAGCAGGGCGGGCTTCTCGTCCAGGGCCGGATCGCCGTACATCTCCAGCAGCTGCCGCTCCATCTCGGCCACCTCGGCGGCCCGGGAGGGCTTGGTGTGCAGTTCGTCCACGACCTCGTCGTGCGCGTAGTAGTAGCGCAGGTAGTAGGAGGGGACGACGCCCAGGCGGTCCAGAAGGGGGCGGGGGAGGCGCAGGTCGGCGGCGACCGCGTCCCCGTGGTCGGCGAGCAGCCGGGGCAGGACGTCCTCGCCCTCGGGGCCGCCGAGCCGGACGCCGGTCTCCCAGGTGAGGTGGTTGAGGCCCACGTGGTCCAGGTGGACGTCGGCGGGCGTCACGCCGAGCAGCGCGGCGAACTTGCGCTGGAGCCCGATCGCCACGTTGCACAGGCCGACCGCCCGGTGTCCCGCCTGGAGCAGTGCGCGGGTCACGATGCCCACCGGGTTGGTGAAGTCGATGATCCAGGCGTCCGGGTTGGCCCGCCGGACCCGCTCGGCGATGTCCAGCACCACCGGCACCGTGCGCAGCGCCTTCGCGAGGCCGCCCGCGCCGGTCGTCTCCTGGCCGACGCAGCCGCACTCCAGCGGCCAGGTCTCGTCCTGCTCGCGGGCCGCCTGGCCGCCGACGCGCAGCTGCAGCAGTACGGCGTCGGCGCCTTCCACGGCCGCGTCCAGGTCGGAGGTGGTGACGACGCGGCCGTCGTGTCCCTGCCGGGCGAAGATGCGGCGGGCGAGGCCGCCCACCAGCTCCAGCCGGTCCGCCGCCGGGTCGACGAGGACCAGTTCCTCGACCGGCAGGGTGTCCCGCAACCGGGCGAAGCCGTCGATCAGTTCGGGCGTGTAGGTCGAACCGCCGCCGACCACGGTGAGTTTCATGCAGTCATCAACCCTTTACTCCGGTCAGTGTGACGCCCTCGACGAACGCCTTCTGCGCGAAGAAGAACACGAGGATCACGGGGGCCATGACCAGCACGGTCGCGGCCATGGTGAGGTTCCAGTCGGTGTGGTGGGCGCCCTTGAAGGACTCCAGGCCGTAGGACAGGGTCCAGGCGCCGGGGTTCTCGGAGGCGTAGATCTGCGGGCCGAAGTAGTCGTTCCAGGCGTAGAAGAACTGGAAGAGGGCCACCGCCGCGATGCCCGGTTTCGCCATCGGCAGGACGACCTTCAGCAGGGTGCGCAGCTCCCCGCAGCCGTCGACCTTGGCCGCGTCCAGGTACTCGTCCGGGATGGTCAGCAGGAACTGGCGCAGCAGGAAGATGGAGAAGGCGTCGCCGAAGGCCATCGGGATGATCAGCGGCCAGAGCGTGCCGGACAGGTCCAGCTGCTTCGCCCAGAACAGGTACATCGGGATGATGATCACCTGCGGGGGCAGCATCATCATCGAGATCACCAGCATCAGGGACAGCTGCCGGCCCCGGAAGCGGAACTTGGCCAGCGCGTAGGCCACGGGCACCGAGGACACGACGGTCAGGACGGTGCCCAGACCGGCGTAGAGCAGCGTGTTCCGCCACCAGGTGAGGAAGCCGGGCGTGTCCAGGACCGTGCGGTAGTTGCCCCACTCCCAGGTGTGCGGCCACAGGTCCCGGGTGAGGGCCTGCTGGTCGCTCATCAGCGAGGTGAGCACCACGAAGACGAACGGCAGGGTGAAGAACAGGGCGGCGGCGACGCCCAGGGCGTGGACGCCGATCCACTCCAGCAGCACGCGCCGGCGAGCGGCACGCCGTTCGGCGGGCGGTGTCGTGCCGGCCACCACGGGCCGGTCCAGTACCTGGGTCATCGGTCACCTGCCTGGATCAGTCCGCCCCGGCGGCGCATCAGCAGCGCCGTGCACGCCATGGCCAGCGCGAACAGCACGAGGGCGACCACACACGCGGAGCCGTAGTCGAAGCGCTGGAAGCCGAGGTTGTAGACGAGCTGGGGGAGCGTGAGGGTCGACTTGTCGGGGTAGCCCGGCTCGAAGGACTGGCCCGAGCCGCCGATGACCCCGGAGGCGACCTTCCCCGCGACCAGCGGCTGCGTGTAGTACTGCATCGTCTGGATCACGCCGGTGACCACGGCGAACAGTACGATCGGCGAGATGTTCGGCAGCGTCACGAACCGGAACCGCTGCCACGCCGACGCCCCGTCCAGCTCGGCCGCCTCGTACTGCTCCCTCGGTACGTCGAGCAGCGCGGCCATGAAGATGACCATGAGGTCGCCCACGCCCCACAGCGCGAGCGCGGTCAGCGCCGGCTTGGACCAGGCCGCGTCCGTGAACCAGCCGGGCGCGGGGACGCCCAGGCCCTCCAGGACGGAGTTGACCGGTCCGGTGCCGGGGTTGAGGAGGAAGACGAAGGCCAGCGTCGCGGCGACCGGCGGGGCGAGGTAGGGGAGGTAGAAGAGGGTGCGGAAGACCCCGGCCCCCGTCCTGATCTTCGTGATGAGCAGCCCGATCCCGAGCCCGAACACGACCCGGCAGGTCACCATCACCACGACCAGCCACAGGGTGTTGCGCAGGGCCGGCCAGAACAGGGGGTAGTCCTGGAAGACGTACACCCAGTTGTCCAGGCCCCGGAACTCCGGGACTCCGAAGCCGTCGTACTTCATCAGCGAGAAGTACACGGTGGACACCAGGGGATAGGCGAAGAAGACGCCGAACCCGACGAGCCACGGTGACATGAAGGCCAGCGTGCGCAGCGCCGAGGAACGGCGCTTCGCGCGGAGGGTGTTCGTGGTCATGGACGTGGTCATGTCCGCTACTTCGTCTGCTCGATGTCGCGGTCGATCTGCTGGGCGGTCTTCTCCAGCCCGGCTTTGAGATCCTTCACCTTGCCCGACTCGTACTGGTACCCGAAGTCCTGGAGCGTCAGCTGGTACGTGGAGCCGTTGACGGAGGCCGGCGGGGAGTTCGACTCGGGGTGCTGGGCGATGTCCAGGAAGGTCTTGAACGCGGGGTCGGTCTCGAGGTCCGGGGACTTCAGGGCCGGGAACGTGGAGGGCACGTTGCGGATGGCGTTGGCGAAGGCGACGACGGCCTCGGTGTCGGTCGTCATGTACTTCACCAGCTCCCACGCGGCGTTCTTCTTCTCGCTCTGCGGCGCGATGCCCATGACGGTGCCGGACAGGAACCCCTTGCCGTACTCGTCCACCTCGTCGTCGGCGACGGGCATCGGCGCGGTGCCGATCTCGAAGTCCACCCCGGCGTCCTTCGCCATGCCGAGCCGCCACTCGCCGTCGAGCTGCATCGCCACCTGGCCGGTGTGGAAGGGGTGTTTGGCGCCCCACTCGTCGCCGAAGGTGTTGCGGTACTTCTCCAGCCTGTCGAAGCCGCCGAGGTCGTCGACGAGCTTCTTCTGGTACGTGAACATCTCCGCGAAGGCCGGGTCCTCGGCGACGCTCGACTTGCCGTCGTCGCCGAAGTAGGCGTGGTCCCACTGGGACATGTAGTGGTCGACGACCGTCTCGTAGCCGTGGTAGTTCGGCATGAAGCCGAGCTGCTCGTAGCCGTCGCCCTTCGGCTTGGTCAGCTTCTTCGCCACCTCGGCGAACTCGGACCAGGTCTTGGGCGGGGCTTTGATCCCGGCCGCCGCGAAGGCGTCCTTGTCGTAGTAGAGGCCGTAGGCGTCGCCGAGCAGCGGCAGGGCGCAGCGCGTGCCCTCGAACTGGGTGTAGTCCAGCATCGGCTTCGGGATGAGCGCGTCCAGGTCGAGCTTCGACTTCTCGATGAAGGGCTTCAGGTCGGCGAAGGCGCCCGAGGAGCAGAACTTGCCGATGTTGGAGGTGGTGAACGAGGACACCACGTCCGGTCCGCTCGAACCGCCCGCGCGCAGGGCCTGGTTGAGCTTGTCGTCGTTGATGTTGCCGACGACCTTCACCTTGATGTTGGGGTGCGCCTTCTCGAAGCGGTCGACGTTGGCCTGTACGGCCTTCACCTCGGCGGGCGCGCTCCAGCCATGCCAGAAGGTGAGGGTGGTCTCGGCGTTCGGGTCGTCCGAGGCGCCGGATTCGGCCTGGCCGGTACAGGCGGTGGCGAGCAGGGCGAGGGAGGCGGAGGCGGCGACCGCGAGGGCGGCCTTTCTGGATATTCCGGGCATGGCGAGGCTCCCTGGGGCAGGGCGTGGCGGGACGGGGGTGGTGGTGCGGGGTGGGTCGTGCCGTGCGGAGGTGGCTCAGCGCGAGGTGTCGAAGACCTCGTCGCGGGTGGTCGCGAGGGCGCTCTCCAGCGCGCCGCGCAGTACGGGGTGGTCGGTCACGTCACCGACGACGAGCCGGGGCCGGGAGGCGGCCAGCTCCTCCAGCTCGTCCTGGACCAGGTCGCGCAGCGCCTCGCCGCCGGCGGCGAGCGAGGTGCCGCTCAGGACCACCAGCTCGGGGTCGAGCACCGAGACGAGCGAGGCGAGGCCGGTGGCCAGGCGGGTGGCGTAGGTCTGGAGCAGCCGGCGGTGCGGTTCGTCGTCGGTCGCGGCGGCACGGGCGACAAGGGCGGCGGCGGCCTCGTAGTACGGCCCCGGGGGGAGGTCGGTGAGTCCCAGCTCCCGGGCGAGCCCCGGCAGGGCCTGGGAACCGGCGAGTTCCTGGAAGCCGCCGCTGCCGGTCCGGCTGACCTTGCGGACCAGCGGCGCGCCCGGCACCGGCAGGAACCCGACCTCGCCCGCGCCGCCGGTCCAGCCGCGGTGCAGCCGGCCGCCGAGGACCAGGGCGGCGCCCAGGCCCTCCTGGTTCCACAGCAGCACGAAGTCCTCGTGCCCCCGGGCCGCGCCGAGGCGCTGCTCGGCCACGGCCGCGAGGTTCACGTCGTTCTCGTACTCGACCGGCATCGGCAGCGCGGCGGCGAGTTCGTCGAGGAGGGTGGGGGAGTGCCAGCCCGGCAGGTGGGAGGCGTAGCGCAGCCGCCCGGTGCCCGGGTCGAAGGCGCCCGGGGTGCCGATGACGAGGCGGTGGACGTCGGCCCGGGCGAGCCCGGCGGCCTTCACCGCGCCGTCGAGGGCGTCGGTGACCTGCTGGACGACCGGGGCGACGGGCCGCCGGCCCGGGGTCGGCAGCTCGAAGCGGCCGACGGTGCGCCCGGTGACGTCGGCGACCGCGGCCAGGACGCGGTCCGGGGTGACGTCGAGTCCGGCGGCGTACGCGGCGGCCGGGTTGACCTCGTAGAGCTGGGCGCCGGGGCCGGGGCGGCCCTCGGTGGTGCCGCCGGCCAGCACCAGGCCCGCGGCCTCCAGGCGGGCCAGCAGCTGGGAGGCGGTCGGCTTCGACAGGCCGGTCAGCTTGCCGATCCGGGTCCGGGACAGCGGCCCGTGCTCCAGCAGGAGGTCCAGGGCGGCCCGGTCGTTCATGGCGCGCAGGACGCGCGGGGTGCCCGGCGTTCCGGCGGTTCCTGCCATGCGTGTCCACACCTGCCTCTCGCCGCTCAGCCTTTCAGTGGGGGACGGGCAAGTCCACTGCCCGTCTGCCCGCCCCATCGAAGGTGACTGTTAGGAAAGTTTCCTGTTGGCTGAACGTAGGCCCGCCCGGGAGGGGGCGTCAAGAGACCGCCCCCGAGGCAACGGAGTCGTTACCTCGGGGGCGGTCTCGTGGCGGAGAGGGGCCGGTCCCGCTACTTGGTGGTGCTCGGCGGAGGGATGGGGGACGCCGCGACGGACTGCGGCGAGACCGTGCTCGCGTACGCCGAGGGCGCCGCGACACCCGCCGTCGGGTCGGCGGCCTGGACGCCGTCCACCGGGAGCGTGGCCCCGCCGACGATCGCGATGCCGGCCTCGTCGAAGCCCCGCTTGATGCGCCAGCGCAGCTCACGCTCGACGGTGAGGGCCTTGCCGGGCATGGTCTTCGCGGAGACCCGCACCACCATGGAGTCGAGCAGGACGGAGTCCAGGCCGAGGACCTCGATCGGGCCCCAGAGCATCTCGTTCCAGGGCTCCTCCTTGCTCATCCGCTCGCCGACCGCGGCGAGGGCCTCCTTCACCTTGTCCAGGTTCTCGTCGGAGCGGACGGTCACGTCCACGCCGGCCGTGGACCAGCCCTGGGAGAGGTTGCCGATCCGCTTGACCTCGCCGTTGCGGACGTACCAGATCTCGCCGTCGACGCCGCGCAGCTTGGTCACCCGCAGCCCGACCTCGATGACCTCGCCGGAGGCCACACCCGCGTCGATGCTGTCGCCGACGCCGTACTGGTCCTCCAGGATCATGAAGACGCCGGACAGGAAGTCGGTGACCAGGTTGCGGGCGCCGAAGCCGATCGCCACGCCCGCGACGCCGGCGGACGCCAGCAGCGGGGCCAGGTTGATCTGGAAGGTGCCGAGGATCATCAGCGCGGCGGTGCCGAGGACGAGGAAGCTGGCCACCGAGCGCAGGACGGACCCGATCGCCTCCGACCGCTGCCGGCGCCGCTCGGCGTTGACCAGCAGCCCGCTCAGCGCGGTGCCGCCGGACGAGCCGGTCCTGCGGTTCATCCGCTCTATCAGCTTGGTGATCGCCCGCCGCACCACCGCCCGCAGTACCGCCGCGATCACCACGATCACCAGCACCCGCAGCCCGATCGCGAGCCACGTCGACCAGTTCTCCTCGACCCAGCCCGCGGCGTTCGTCGCGCGTTCCTGGGCGTCCTGGAGCGAGGGCACCGGTGTCGTCGTCGGCTCCGAGGGGGTCGGGGACGGCGACGGACCGGCGGCCATGCGGACGGCGGCGGACAGGGACACGACGGTTTACCTCCAGGTGCGGCGGCCCGTCCTGAGAGGTCCGGTCCAAGGTCACGGAAAGGTCACCGGACGGGCAGATGCACCACACTAACGGGGCACCGGGCGCGGAACGGCCCGAAATGGGCGGGAGAGACGGTCCTCACCCGCGCTCGGACTGGTCACGCCCCCGGCACCGCGCTCCGTGTGGTCGAAAACACTCCCAGCCCGTTACCGGGACATGGTGGCGCTTCGACCAGCCATGAGGGGAGACTGAACCAGATCGTCCCGGCGCGAGCCACGCGCCGCCGACGCCCAAGGAGGCACCCGTGCCGCATGTCCTGGTCCTCAACGCGTCGTACGAGCCGCTCGGCGTCGTACCGCTCCGCCGCGCGCTCGTCCTCGTCCTCGAGAACAAGGCCGTATGCCTCGAGGAGTCCGGCGCCTACCTGCACAGCGCGACCGTCACCGTGCCCGCACCCAGCGTGGTCCGGCTCAAGCGGTTCGTGCGGGTGCCCTACCGGGGACCCGTCCCGCTCACCCGCCGTGCCCTCTTCGCCCGCGACGGAGGCCGCTGCATGTACTGCGGCGCCGTCGCCACCAGCGTCGACCACGTCATTCCGCGCAGCCGCGGAGGGCTGCACGCCTGGGACAACGTGGTGGCCTCCTGCCGCCGCTGCAACCACGTCAAGGCCGACCGCCACCTCGGCGAGATCGGCTGGCGCCTGCACCACAAACCCGCCCCACCCACCGGCCTGGCCTGGCGCATCATCGGCACGGGCCATAGGGACCCGCGCTGGCTGCCCTACTTGCAGCCGTACGGCGCGGAGGACGCGATGGCCCGGATCGACGGCATTTCCGCCTGACGGTCCGGGCCTTCGCGTACGCCGGTGCGGGGCCGCTCAGCGCACCCAGTTCTTCAGTCGCTCGGTGTCCAGTGCGATCCCGACCGGCTCGGGCAGGACAACCTCCTTGCCGAAGGGCAGCGTCTGCACGGTCTCGTACCGCCCCCCGTCCGGTCGGCTGTGCACCTTGACCTCGCAGGTGTCCCGGTCGATCAGGAGATACACCGGGATGCCGGTCTCGGCGTAGGCCCGGGGCTTTTCGACGCGGTCGCGCCGGTCGGTGTCGGAGTCGTACGAGGTGACTTCGACGACCATGAGGACGGGGGTGGGGTCGGCCCATTCGCCGGCTCCGGCGAAGGCGTGGCTGGGGGTGAGGGAGCCGTCGGGGTGGGCGCGCCCCTCGCGGCCGGCGCCGACGATCAGACCCTGCCGGGAGTTCAGCCACAGCTCGGGGCGCTGTTGCAGGCAAGCGCGGGTGAGCCACTGCAGCGTGCTTCCGCGGTTGCCGTCGGGCGATGCCTTCCCGCTCAGACAGCCGTGAATGAACTCCAACCGCGCGCCCTCGGCCGTCCTGAAGGCATGCCGGGCCAATTCCTCGAACTCGGTGACGAGCATCTGGGGCGAGTCGGCGGTCACGGGCTTCAGCGTAGGTGAGGCCCGGTTGGGGTGGGGACGTCCCACTCGGCGTATACGGTCTTGCCGACGATGCGCGGTTCCCAGCCCCACCGCGCGGTGACCGCCTCGACCAGTAAGAGCCCTCGTCCGAACTGGCCGGCGGCGCCCCCAGCCGGCCGCGGGCTCGGCAGCCGCTCACCGCGCGGGTCGCTCACCTCGACCCGCAGGGTGTGGTGACCGAGGGTGACGCGCACGCGGATGAGCCGTCCCCGGAGGCTGCCGTGCAGCAAGGCGTTGGTCATCAGCTCCGAGACGACGAGGGCGATGTCTCCGGCGAGTCCCGGCTGTCCCCACTCGGCAACGAGCCGGGCGGCTCTGCGCCGGGCGAGGGGGATGCTGCGCTGGGTGGGGGTGTAGTCGAGGCGGTCCTCGTGGAGGGGCGGTGCGGGCAGGGGCGCGGGTTCTGTCATGGAGAGGCCTCCTGGAGCGTGCGGCGGTGGCTCTGCCGTGCCTGCGCGGGGCAGGACGGTGCACTTCCGCCGGGAGCGTGGGCCGCGGAGTGAGCGGCTGGATACTCAACGTAGCGGGATGGTCTATCCGGGGGCAATCGCTACGGGGAATTAATTCCCCAGAGTTGGACGCGGTAGACGGATCGGCGCGACACTGTGGCGGTGACGCGATCAACTCAAGCCGCAGGAAACCGGATCTCGACGGTTCTGGGCCGCAAGCTGGGTGCCGAGCTGCTGCGTCTGCGTGACGCATCGGGCAGGACGCAGCAGCAGGCGGCCGGTGCCATCTCCGCCACCGCGACGAAGGTCGTGAAGATGGAACGCGGCTGGGTTCCCATGCGGGACCCGGACATCCGCGCGCTCTGTGAGTTCTACGGGGTCCACGAGGACCGGACCGTCAACCGGCTGCTCGGCCTTGCTCGGCTGGACCGGGAACGCCGTAAGGCGAAGGGGTGGTGGAGGCAGTCGCCGCAGGCCGAGGCGGTGGCGGAGTACATCTCCATGGAGGATGTGGCCAGTCGGGTCCGCACCTGGCAACAGTCCTTCGTGCCCGGTCTGCTCCAGACGCCCGAGTACACGAGGGCGCTGGTGGTCAGCGAGGGTGTCTGGACGGATCCGGACGAGATCGAGGGGGTCGTCGACGTCCGGAAGAAGCGGCAGGAGCGTCTGGAGGGGAGCGAACCGCTCCAGTTGTACGCGGTCATCTGGGAAGCGGCTCTGCGGCAGCAGGTCGGCGGGCCTGACGTGATGCGCGCGCAGCTCCACCGCATCCTGGAGCTGGCTCAACTTCCCAACGTGCGGCTTCAGGTGCTGCCGTTCCGTGCGGGCGGGCACGCCTGTATGGCTGGATCCTTCAGCATCGTCTCGTTCGTCGAGCCCGAGGCCGTGGACGTGGTCCACGTCGACACCATCGCGGCTACCGTGTGGGTCGAGGACGGAGGCGAAAGCGCCACGTACAGCTCGTTCTTCGACCGCACCGCACGACTGAGCCTGGCTCCCAAGGACTCGCTCAGACTGATCGAGAGCATCAGCGAGGACATGCATTGATGAACGGCTTCGACTTCGTGAAGTCCAGCTACAGCAGCGGAAGCGGCGAGTGCGTGGAAGTCGCCCTCAACGTCCCCGAAGCCGTGGCCGTCCGCGACTCCAAGAACCCCGGCGACGGCCCGATACTCCGCCTCACCCCGGAGGCGTGGACGGAGTTCACCGCGTCGCTGAACTGACCTCCGCCTACGCGGACTCGCCGTCAGCCGAGTACGTCTGACGGGTGGTCGATTCGGGTCGGGAACGGGGATCCTGTGGCCGAATCGGCTGCGAAGGGCGGAGTCATTCCGGACAGGCTGAGGTATCCGTTCACACTCTGTGTGAGAGCGAACCCGTACCCGTCGGGTGTCCGCGTACCGCAGCCGCGCGGGCGTGAATCCCGGTCGGTCTCGATCGTCCAGCCCTGGCCCTTCCAGACCCGCAACGTCAGATCGTAGTACCGGTCGGAAGTGTCGGGGGTGGTGCCGAGAATCCAGTACCGGATGTCGAAGAAGTCCAGGGGGTGGTCCGGGTCGTCGTTCGAGGGCAGGGTCACACCGTCGTGGAACGCCGCCTTGGGAAGGTCCGGATGCCGCAGCGCAAGCGCCAGTTCGGGAGGTAGCGCCCCGAGCGTCTCGGTGAAGTACCACAGCAGCCGGGCCCGGAGCGCGGCCTGGGCCGGTTCCGCCGGCATGCGGTCCTCGTTTCGTCGTGGCGGGGAGGACTGTGCGCCGCCGCTGGGGAGACACCAGTGTTGGAGGGGGACTCGCGGGTATCAACGGCCCGTAGATCGAACGAAGTCGAGCGCACGATCAACGCGTTGAAGAACTCCCGGGCCGTGGCCACGAGATTCGACAAGCGCGCCTACATCTTCCACGGCACCATCACCGTCGCCTCGATACGCCTGTGGCTCAGGCCATGACGTGACCGGCCCGGGTCCTCAAGGCATGGGATCGGGAATCGGCACCTGGATGACTTCAGGCACGCGGCAGGAAGCGAGTGATCTCCGCCGCCACGTCCTCCGGGACAACCGACGGCGCGAAGTGCATCTGACCGGGGAAGGTCGTGTAGATGACGTGGGGCAGTGCGGACGCGAGCCGGTCAAGCGTCGCCGGCATCGGCTGCCAGGTGTCGGCGCCCCGCATCAACAGCGTGGGAACGGTGACTGCGGACCAGCGTTCCACGTCCACTGAGTCGGCGGCCATCGATTCGAGGTCACGGCACCAGCCGGGCGCGTCGGCGGGTTCATTGTCGTCGGAATCGCCCGCATCCATGAGGTCCAGCAGCTCGGCCGGGACGCGGGCCACCTTCTCCGCCAGCAGACGATCGGCCCGCCGTCGGCCACCGTGTGCAATCAGGTCCTCGAACTCGGCGAGTACGGGAACCAGTTCCTCACCGGCTGCGTACAGCGGCGGCTCCCACAGCACCAGGGAGCGAACCGGCAGTCCGGCTGCCGTGGCGTGCAGGGCGACCGTGGCGCCATAGGACATGCCAACCAGGTGCACTGGGCACCCGATCTTGTCGATCAGCGCCTTGAGGTCCCCCACCTCGTCGGTGAATCGCTTCGGTGGCCGGCCTGGCCCGCTCGGAGCGTACCCGCGCCGGGCAGGTGTCCACAGCTCGAACCGGTCAGCGAGTCGTTCGGCCACCGGCTGCCAGGAGTGCAGGCCGCCGCCGGAGCCGTGGACCATGACGACCGGCGGCCCAGAGCCCAGCTGTTGACAGCTGATGACGGTCCCATCGAAGGACTCAAACGATTCAAAGGACCCGAAGGACTCCGACAACTCGATCACGCTCGACATGCCAGGACCGTTGCACGGTCCGCCCAGGCCGGTCCACCGGATTTCCGCAGCTCATGCAGCCGCCCTCAGCCCGACTGCATGATCCGCCGGACAGTCTCTGGTCCGCCCGCTTGCCGTGCGAGTTTGCGACTCCGAGTTGGACCGTGACGGGCGGGCGCCGCCTACACGAACCGCAGTTCCCCGGCCGCACCGAGCGCCCCAGCATCGTCTCATTCGTCGAGCCCAAGGCTAAGGACTACCCGCCGCATCCCTGCGGTACCTGCCAGGCGAAATGCCGAACTCTCGCTTGAACGCCTTGGCGAAGGCGAATTCGGAGGAGTAACCGCTTCGGGCCGCCACGACGTGCAGCGGGGCGTCGCTGTTGGTCAGGAGGCGGCCGGCGACGGTCATGCGCCACCAGGTCAGGTAGGTCAAGGGAGGCTGGCCCACGATCGTCGCGAAGCGGCGTGCGAAGGCCGCCCGCGACAGGCCGGCCCTCGCGCCCAGCTCCTCCACGGTCCATGGTCGGGCCGGGTCGTGGTGGAGGGCGTGCAGCGCGTCGGACACCGCCGGGTCGGCCAGCGCGGCCGCCCAGCCGGTGGCCGCCTGCTCGGCGTGCTCGTTCAGCCAGGCGCGCAGGATGTAGAGGAGCAGCGAGTCGAGCAGCGCTGTCACCAGCGCGTCGGAGCCGGGTCCCGGCCGCTCCAGGTCGGCGCCCAGCAGATCGACCGCGGTGCGCAGCTCGGTGTGCGCGCCGATTCTGGCCGGCAGGTGGACGACATCGGGGAGTCCGGTGAGCAGTGGGTGCGCCCGTGTCCGGCTGAGCTGGTAGGCGCCGCACAGAAGGTGCGTGGGCGGGCCCGCGACCTGCGGGGGCTCCTCGGTGAGGACCCAGTCCCCGTCGTCGTTCGGTACGACGTCGACCAATCGGCTCGCGGGATCGTCCGCGAGCGCGTGCCCGCGTCCGTGCGCGAGGAACACCACGTCGCCAGGGGCGAGCGGGGCCGGTTCCCGCCCGGGCGACAGGAGCCAGCATGACCCCCGCAGGACCACGTGGAAGCCCGCACCGTCGGAAGAGGCGAATCTCAAGCCCCACGGTGCGGACAGGACGGTGCGAGAGGAATGGGGGATGCCGGTGCGCATGGCGGCGATCGCGTCGCTGAGCACATCCATGAGGGCGAGCCTAGCCAGACGATCGGACATAAATAGAGGACTTCGTGACATGGGGAGTCTCACTCGCCGTCAGTAGCGTCCTCATCCATGAGCATTCACGCACGAGCGGTCCGCTTCCACGAGGTCGGCGGTCCCGACGTCCTGAGGATCGACGAGGTCCGGCTCGAAGCCACGGGCCCGGGCGAGGTCCGCGTCCGTGTGGACGCCATCGGCCTCAACCGCGCCGAGGCACTCTTCCGCGCCGGCGCCTACTACTACCAGCCGACCCTCCCCGGGTCCCGGCTCGGCTTCGAAGCAGCCGGCATGGTCGAGGAAGTGGGCCCCGGCGTGGCGGACTTCGCGCCGGGCGACGCGGTCAGCGTCGTCAGCGACGAGGACATGTCACGCCACGGCGTCTACGCCGATCGCGTCGTCGTCCCGGCCCGGTCCCTGGTGCCGCGCGCCGACGAGGTCGACGCGCCCACCGGCGCCGCCGTGTGGACCACCTACCTGACCGCCTATGGCGCCCTGATGGAAGTCGCCCGCGTGCGCCCTGGCGACAGCGTGGTCATCACCGCTGCCTCCAGTGGCGTCGGGCTCGCGGCCATACAGATCGCCAACCACCTCGGCGCCGTCCCCATCGCCGTCACCCGGACCGCCGCCAAGACCACCCGGCTGTTAGAGGCCGGTGCGGCCCATGTCGTCACCGGTGACGACGGAGACCTTGTCGGCCAGGTGCGGGCCCTCACCGGCGGCAAGGGAGCGAAGGCGGTCCTCGACGCCGTCGGGGGCCCCGGCCTGCCTGACCGGGCCGAGACTGTGGCGGCCGACGGCACACTGATCGTCTACGGCTGGCTCGACCCCCGGCCCGCACCTCTGCCCATGAACTGGCCCCTCACCGTGCACGGCTTCAACGTCGACCTGATCACCCGCGACCCCGCCCGCCTGAGCCGCGCTCGCGCCTTCGTCGAGGCCGGACTCCGCGCCGGCTCGCTGAGACCCGTCATCGACCGCACCTTCGACCTCGCGGACATCGTGCGGGCGCACCGCCACCTGGAGTCGAACACCCAGGTCGGCAAGGTCGTCGTCACCGTCACGCACTGACCGTGCGCGGTCACACGTACCGCAGCTCCCCCGGCCGCACCGAGCGTCCCAGCAGGGGCAGGGCCGTCGCCGCCGCGAGGAGGCAGGCGGCGTACACCGCCGGTGCGATCAGGAGGGCCGTCCACGGGAATGAGCCGTCGCCGTGCAGGGACGAGTACCAGACGCCGACCGCCAGGCCCCCGGCGCAGGCCAGGAGGAGGGCGGGGGCGAGTGGAAGGGCGGTTTCCAGCAGTAGGGACCGGTTCAGGACCGTACGCGGGACCCCCGCCGCGACCTGCGCGGCCAGCGTCCGGCGCCGGTTGGTCAGCGACTCGGCGGTGCCCACGGCCAGGCCCGTGAGCGTGATCGCGAGGGTGACGAGAAGCGCGGCGCCCGTCAGGTCGAGGCCGGTCGTGTAGTACGCCAGGTCGGCGCCGGGGTGCCCGTCCCTGGCACGCAGGTCGGTGAGCATCGCGTGCCGGATGCCCAGGAAGGCCGTTCCGGCGACCGTCACCACCAGGACGGCGGCGTGCGTGCGGGCCGGGGCCCAGGGATCGTCCCGCAGCCGCTCCGCGGCGAGCAGCGGCGCCGCGGTCCGGGCCCGGGGGGACAGGAGCCGGCCGGTGAGCCGGGCGGTGGCCCCGGCCAGCCACACTGCGCCCGCGCCGAGCGCGACGACGAGGAGGAAGACGGTCAGCGGAGTCCGCCAGTCGACCCGGTTGCCCGCGCCGCCGGAGCCGTCCGTGGCGAGCGTCGTCACCGCGATCAGCAGGATCAGCCCGCCCAGGAACAGCAGGCCCGGCCCCCGGCCCGACTCCGGCCCCACCCGGCGCAGCCGGCCCATCGGTGAAGCCACCACCCGGCGCAGCGCCACCCCGCCCGCCACCGCACCCGCCACCGGTACGCCGACGGTGACCAGCGCGATGCCCGCCCAGGTCAGCGCGTTCGGCCCGGTCCACAGACGCAGCAGGAGCAGGACCGAGAAGACGGTGGCCAGCGCCGAGCCCGCCAGACAGGCCAGCCCGGTCTCCAGCGCCGCGATCCGGCGCACCTGCCAGGGTGTAGCGCCGGCCAGCCGCAGTCCGGCCAGTCGCCGGTCCCGGTGCACGGCGCCGATCCGGGTGCACTGGCCGAGAAAGGCCAGCACCGGTACCAGCAGCAGCAACAGCCCGGCGATCACCCCGGAGCGGGTGCCGCCCTCGTTGACCAGGCCGTGGAAGACGGAGACGCTGTAACCGTCCGGGATCGAGGCCAGCGTGACCGCCGCCAGCGCGAACCCCGTGGCGAGCGCGGCGCCCGCCGCCGTGAGAGCGATCCGCCACCACTCCCGCCGGTCCGACCCGCTCACGAGCTGCCGGGCCAGCCGGACGTCCGCACCCCATGTGCTCATGCCGTCACCCCCAGCGCCACGGCGCCGTCCCGCAGCCGGACCTCGCGGTCCGCGTACGCCGCCACCTGGGCGTCGTGCGTGACCAGCAGCACCGCCGTGCCCGACTCCCGGGCCGTGCGCGCCAGCGCCGTCATCACCTGCTCGCCCGCCAGCGAGTCCAGCGCCCCGGTCGGTTCGTCCGCGAACACCGCCTTCGGCCCGCTGGCCAGCGCGCGGGCCAGTGCCGCCCGCTGTGCCTGCCCGCCACTCATCTCTCCCGGGCGCAGCTCCTCCTGCCCGCGCACCCCGAACCGTTCCAGCCACTCACCGGCCCGTGCCCGCGCCTCGGCCCGTGCGGTGCCGGCCAGCATCAGCGGCAGTGCCACATTGTCCAGCGCCGTCAGTTCCGGGATCAGCTGCCCGAACTGGAAGACCACCCCGAAGTCGGTGCGGCGCAGCTCGCTCAGCCGATGCTCCGGCAGCCCCTCCAGCGGCCGGCCGGCGTACGTCACCGAACCCGCGTCCGGCCGGACGATCCCGGCCAGGCAGTGCAGCAGCGTGGACTTGCCGCTGCCGCTGGCCCCGGTGACGGCGAGGATCTCGCCGGCCCGCAGGTCGACCGAGACTCCCCGCAGGGCCTCTGTCCTGCCGTACGTCTTCACCAGGTCGCGGGCCGCGAGCAGCGGTCCCGTCGTGGCCTCGTGCGTGTCCCCGTTCGTCATGCGGTGCGGACCTCCGTGGTCAGTGTGGTGAGCCGGGCCGCGGTGGTGGTCATCCAGCGGAGGTCGGCATCGAGGTGGTTGAGGGCGTAGTCGGCCGAGAGCACGGTCGCGAGGTCGGTGCCCGGCGTCGTCTTGAGCGCCGTGAGCTCCCGCATCCGTCCCATGTGGGCGCCGCGCTGGGCCAGCAGGTAGGCGCCCGCGTCGCCGCCGGTGAGGATCGAGACGACGACCTTGGCGAAGATCTCGTTCGTCACGAAGGGCGCGGGCGGTGCGATCTCGCCCGCCCACCGCGCCAATTCGCGCGCGCCCTCGTCCGTCGCGCGGTACGCGGTGCGTTCCGGGCCGCCGTCGGACGCGGTGCCTTCGACCTCCGCGAGGCCGTCCCGGACCAGCCGCTGCAGGGTTGTGTAGACCTGCCCATAGGCCAGCGGACGGGCCTGCGGGAAGCGTTCGTCGTGGCGCCGTTTGAGGTCGTAGCCGTGGCTCGGCCCCGAGGCGATCAGGCCCAGGAGGAGATGGCGGGTGCTCATGAAGATCAGTATTCACTACGTACATGTATTGAGTGAATAGCTTGAAGGATTCTGCTGGAGATTTCTTTTGCCCGGATCATGGGTATTTGGGAGGAGTGAGATGTGACCAGGGCCACGTTGCGGGTGTCAGGGCGTCTGTCCCCGCACCTTCTGGGTAGGGGGCTGCCGTAACCCGCAAGAAGCGTGCTCGCAACACAGCCCGACCCAAAGGAGATCTCCGTGGCTGCACCCCTCCTGCTCCCGGCCCCTTCCAAACCCGTGGCGGAGCCGTCCACCCCCTGGGCCAAGCCCTCCGCCGCCTCCGAGACCCCGCACTACTGCGTCTTCGGCGCCGCCCAGAGCTTCGCCGAGACCCCGCTGACCAGCGAACCTCCGCTGCCCGACGCCGAGCCCCTGACCAGCGAGTCGCCGTTCGCCGACGCCGTACCGCTGACCAGCGAGTCCTCGCCCGAGCTCACGGCTGACGTGCCGGAGCAGGGCGGACCCTCCTTCGCCGTTCCCGAGCCGACGAGGTCGTAGAGGTCACAGATGCCAGCAGCCGGGCCGGCCGAGCCCCCCGCCGAGGACCTTCCCGAGGATCTGACCAGGCTCGCCGCCCTGCACGGCGTCGCCACCGCCTACCGCCCGTCCCCGGACCGCACCGTCCCGGCCTCGGTCACCGCGGTGACCCTCGCGCTGGCCGCCCTCGGCGTGGACACGAGCACCCCCGAGGCCGTACGGGCCGCGCTCGCCGCGCGCGAGACCGGGCTGCGTGACCGCCTGCTGCCGCCGACCGTCGTCGGCTGGAGCGGCGGCGGCACGCCGGCCGCCCTCGCCGCGCTGCCCGAGGGCACCCGGCTCCGCGTCGACACCGAGCAGGGCGAGACCCGCGACGACGCCGGGCGGCTGCCGCCCGGCGTCCACAGCCTGACCGCCACCACGCCCGACGGCCGCACCGCGCGGGCCCACCTGATCGTGGCGCCCGCCCGGCTGCCCGCACCCGCCGGGCGCTCCCACGGACTCCTCGTCCAGCTCTACTCCCTCCTCTCCCGCCGCTCCTGGGGCATGGGCGACCTCGGTGACCTCCGCGAACTGGCCGACTGGGCCGGACGCGCCCTCGGCGCCGGGTT
Source organism: Streptomyces sp. NPDC056128 (assembly GCF_042263835.1). NCBI lineage: Bacteria > Bacillati > Actinomycetota > Actinomycetes > Kitasatosporales > Streptomycetaceae > Streptomyces > Streptomyces sp. NPDC056128. The sequence continues at coordinate 218,227 of NZ_JBHJVQ010000002.1, forward strand.
CGTCCAGGTCAACCCGCTGCACGCGGCCGTGCCCGGCGCCCCCTCCGACCCCTCCCCGTACCGGCCCTCCTCGCGCCGCTTCCCGGACCCCGTCCACCTGCGGATCGAGGACGTGCCCGAGTACGCGTACGTCACCGAACCCGACCGCGCCCGGAAGCTCGGGGAACGGGCGGGACGGCTGCGCGACGCCGTACTGGACGACGATGCCCTGATCGACCGCGACGCCGTGTGGGAGCTGAAGCGCGACGCCCTCGACCTGCTCCACGAGGTCCCCCTCGGACCCGGCCGCCGCGCCGCCTACTGCGACTACCTCGCCGCACAGGGCACCGCGCTGGAGGACCACGCCACCTGGTGCGCGCTCGCCGAGATCCACGGCCCCGACTGGCACCGCTGGCCCGAGGGCCTGCGCGACCCCGGCTCGGCCGCCACCGAACGCGCCCGCACCGAGCTGATGGACCGCGTCGACTTCCACTCCCGGCTCACCTGGCTCACCGACACCCAGCTCACCGCCGCCCAGCACACCGCCCGCGAGGCCGGCATGCCGGTCGGGATCGTCCACGACCTCGCCGTCGGCGTGCACCCGCGCGGCGCCGACTCCTGGGCGCAGCAGGAGTACTTCGCCCGCGGCATGTCGGTGGGCGCCCCGCCCGACGCCTTCAACGCCCTCGGCCAGGACTGGGGCCTGCCGCCCTGGCGCCCCGACCGCCTCGCCGACTCCGGCTACGCGCCCTTCCGGGACCTGCTGCGCGGCCTGTTCCGCTACGCCGGCGCGCTGCGCGTCGACCACGTCATGGGCCTGTTCCGGCTCTGGTGGGTCCCCGAGGGCCACCCGCCCACCCAGGGCACCTACATCCACTACGACGCCGAGGCCATGCTCGCCGTCCTCGTCCTGGAGGCCACCCGGGCCGGCGCCGTCGTCATCGGCGAGGACCTGGGCACCGTCGAACCCGGCGTGCGCGAGGCGCTGCGCGAACGCGGGGTGCTCGGCACCTCGGTGCTGTGGTTCGAGCGCGACTGGACCGGCGACGGCCGTCCGCTGCCGCCCGAGCAGTGGCGCGCCGACTGCCTGGCCACCGCCACCACCCACGACCTGCCGTCCACCGCCGCCCGCCTCACCGGCGAGCACGTCGAACTCCGCGACCGCCTCGGGCTGCTCACCCGCCCGCTGGAGCGGGAGCGCGCCGAGTCCGCGGCGGATACCGCGGAGTGGCTGGAAGTCCTCGCCCGGCTCGGGCTGCTGGACGGCACCGGCGGCGACACCGGAGCCCCGGCCGAGGAGGCGGAGATCCAGGCCGTGCACCGCTTCCTGCTGCGCACCCCGGCCCGCATGGTCGGCATCTGGCTCCCGGACGCCGTCGGCGACCGCCGCCCGCAGAACCTCCCCGGCACCTGGGACCAGTACCCGAACTGGCGGCTGCCCGTCGCCGACGCCGAGGGCCGCCCGGTGACCCTGGAGGACCTGGCCGCCTCGCCCCGCCTGCACGCCCTGATCGACGTCGTACGGGAACGCGGCGGCGGCCGGGACGGCTGAACCGGGCGCCCGCGGGCCCCGTACGGGCACCCCGGGCGCGCGGTCCCTCCGGCCGTTCGCTAACTTGGCACCGTGGACAAGAAGAACGCCCTGCGCGCCGGCGCCCTGGCAGCCGGTACGACGCTGATGATGCTGCTCATGTCGTCCCCCGCGCTCGCGCTGACCCGCGACGACGGCGACGACCCCGGCACCGGCCTGAGCGTCATCGAGACGCTGGGCTACTACGTCCTGGCCCCGCTCGCGCTGTTCGCGGTCATCACCGGTCTGGTCATGGCCCTGGACAAGTCCAAGCCGGAGCACCGGGTGATCACCCCCGGCACCAAGGGCAAGACCAAGACCAAGGCCAAGGTGGCCGCGAAGGCCTGAGTCACCGAGGCCTGAGCCCCGAAGGTCTGAGCCGCGAAGGCCCGGCCGCACACCTCAGCTCCGCCAAAGGGCGCCTCTCCCATCGCACGGATGGGGGTGGCGCCCTTTGGCTTGTTCACGGGCTGGGCCGCGTGTACGTTCCGGGCCGCGGTCACCACCGTCCTCGGCCGCGTCGGCCCGGCCCGCCGCCGGGTCACCGGCCGGATCACGGGCATCGGCTACCGCTACCCCGCTCCCCGCGGCGCCCACCGGCTGACCGGCACCCGCGTCCCCGACCTGCCCCTCGCGGGCGGGGGCCGGCTCTACGAGGCGCTGCGCGGCGGACGGTTCGTGCTGGTCACCCCGGCGTCGGCCCCGGGCGCGGAGGCGTACCCGGACGGGGAGGGCCGCAAGGAGCGGCTGTCCGTGGAGTGCTGGGCGAGCGGACGCCGTACGACGGTGCTGGTGCGCCCCGACGGGTACGTGGCCTGGGCGGCGGACGACGCCGGCGCGGCGGAGACCGGGTCGGCCGTCGCCGCGCACGTGGGCTGAGCGGGCCGCCTGCTTCCCGGTCTACTTCTCGGTACCGGCGAGCAGGACCCGCAGCAGGCCGGCCACCTCGGCGGCCTGACGCGCGTCCAGGGCGGACAGGGCCTCCGTCTGGGCGGCGAGGCCCGCGCCGACCGCCTCGTCGATCAGCTCCAGGCCCCGGTCGGTGAGCGTGACCTGGAGTCCCCGGCGGTCGTGCGGGTCGGGGGAGCGGCGCAGCAGTCCCGCGCGTTCGAGCTTGTCCAGGCGTCCGGTCATGCCGCCGGTGGTGAGCATCAGCGTGGCCGAGAGCTGCCGGGGCGAGAGCGTGTAGGGCTCGCCGGAGCGGCGCAGGGTGGCCAGGGCGTCGAACTCCCCGCGGGAGATCCCGAAGCGGGCGTACGCCTTCTCCATCCGGTCGCCCATCGCGCGGGCCAGCCGGAAGACCCGGCCGAACACCTCCATGGCGGCCGTGTCCAGGTCGGGACGGACCACCGCCCACTGGTCGACGATCGCGTCGACGGGGTCCTTGCGCGGCTCGGGGGAGGGCTCGGGAGGTGGCCCGGGGCGTTCGGTCATGGCACGAGTATCGGGAGGATTCCGCTCGACCGCAAGAAAGTAGCTTGACGGAAACTTGCTTACAAGTAAGCTAGTTTCATGTTGTCCGCCGGTCGCACCACCCTCATAGCGCTCACCGCCCTCGCCCCCGTCTCCTGGGGCACCACCTACGCCGTGACCACCGAGTTCCTCCCACCGGACCGGCCCCTGTTCACCGGTCTCGCGCGCGCCCTGCCCGCCGGTCTGCTGCTGCTCGCCCTCGCCCGGGTGCTGCCGCGCGGCGCCTGGTGGTGGAAGGCGGCGGTGCTGGGCGCGCTGAACATCGGCGCCTTCTTCCCGCTGCTGTTCCTCTCCGCCTACCGGCTGCCGGGCGGCATGGCGGCCGTCGTCGGCTCGGTCGGCCCGCTCTTCGTCGTCGGTCTCTCGGCCCTGCTGCTGGGGCAGCGGCCCACCACGCGGGCGGTGCTCACCGGTGTCGTCGCCGCGTTCGGCGTCAGCCTGGTCGTGCTGAAGGCGGCCGGGGGACTGGACGCGCTCGGCGCGCTGGCCGCCCTCGCCTCCGCCGCGTCCATGTCCACCGGCACCGTGCTCACCAAGCGCTGGGGCCGCCCCGAGGGCGTCGGCCCGCTCGCCCTCACCGGCTGGCAGCTGACCGCGGGCGGGCTGCTCATCGCGCCGGTCGCCCTGCTGGTCGAGGGCGCTCCGCCCGCCCTGGACGGCGCGGCGGTCGGCGGCTACCTCTACCTGGCGCTGGCCAACACGGCGGTGGCGTACTGGCTCTGGTTCCGCGGCATCGGCCGGCTCTCCGCCACCCAGGTCACCTTCCTCGGCCCGCTCTCGCCGCTCACCGCCGCGGTCGTCGGCTGGGCGGCGCTCGGCGAGACGCTGACGCCGGTGCAACTGGCGGGCATGGCGCTGGCGTTCGGGGCGACGGTCGCGGGGCAGCGGGCGCCGCGCACGGAGGCGGACACGGCGGCCGTACCGTTCAGTTCTCCTTCAAGGAACGGTCGAAAAGATTCGATGGACCTGACGGGTTCGGGCCTGCGACGGTAGCTCCACCACGACCGCCGACAGTGAAAGGACCTCCGTGGCCGTAGCCGACCGCCGGACCGTCACCCCCGCTCGCACCCCTGCCGCCGCCCTCGCCGCCCTCGCCGCGCCCGCCGCCCCCGTCGCGCTCGGGATCGGGCTCGCCGTGCTCGCCACCGTCGTCTGGTCCGGCAGCTTCGTCGCCTCCCGTGCCCTCGGGGACAGCGTCCCGCCCGTCCAGCACGCGTTCTGGCGCTGGGTGGTGGCGCTCGCGGTCGTGGCCCCCTTCGGCGCCCGGCGGGCCTGGCGGCAACGCGCGCTCATCCGGCACCACCTCGGCTTCGTACTCCTCGCCTCCCTGCTCGGCGTGGCCGTCTACAACACCCTCGTCAACCAGGCCGGCGTCACCACGCCCGCCGCCAACATGGGCATGATCATGGCGGCGTCCCCGGTGCTGATGGCGGTCTACGAACGGGCGGGCGGCGTACGGCTCGGCGCCCGCCGGGTGGCGGGGCTGCTCGTCGCCTGCGCGGGCGTGCTGCTGCTGATCGGAGGAGGGGCGGGCTTCTCGGCCGGCGACCTGTGGATGATCGCCGCGGCCTGCTGCTTCGGGTCGTACAGCGCGCTGCTGCGGCGCAGGCCCGCCGGTCTGGACGGGGCCGGGTTCCTGTTCACCACCTTCCTCCTCGGCACCCTCATGCTGCTTCCCGCGCAGGGCGTCAGCCTCGCCGCGCAGGGCGGCTTCAACCCGGAGCCGGGCACCGTCCTCGCCCTCCTCTACGTCGGTGTCGCCTCCTCGGCCGTGGCCTTCTTCGCCTGGAACAAGGCGATCTCCCTGATCGGTCCGTCCCGCGCCGGCGTCGTCTACTACCTCCAGCCGGTGTGCGTCGCCCTGCTGTCCTGGGCGCTGCTGGCCGAGCCGACCGGCTGGGCGCAGGCGGGCTGCATGGCGCTGATCCTCGGCGGCGTCGTCCTCGGCGCGGGGTCGCGTCGGTGACGGGGGCCGGGCGCGGATAGGTTGCCGCCATGGCCGACTGGGACATCCGCAAGCTGCAGATCCTGCGGACGCTGCGGGAACGGGGCACGGTGACCGCGACGGCCGAGGCGCTGAACATGACGCCGTCCGCCGTGTCCCAGCAGCTGACGAACCTCTCCCGGCAGCTCGGCGTGGAACTGCTCCGGGCCCAGGGCCGCCGGGTCCGGCTGACGGACGCGGCCCGCCTCGTACTGCGGCACACGGAGGCGGTCTTCGAGCAACTGGAACGGGCGGACGCCGAGTTGGCGGCGTACGTCCGGGGAGAGGCCGGCGAGGTACGGGTCGGCGCCTTCTCCACCGCCGTGCCGGCGCTCGTCGTACCGGCCGTCACCGCGCTGCGGACGAGCCACCCCGCCGTCGCGGTGCGGGTGCGGGAGGCCGAGGCGCAGGAGGCGTACGAGCTGCTGGCCGCCGGGGAGGTGGACCTCGCCCTGTCGCTGGCCGCGCAGGCGCCGAGCGCCGCCGACCCCCGCTTCACCCGGGTCCCGCTGCTCGCCGACCCGCTGGACGTGGCCCTGCCCGCCGACCATCCGCTGGCCCGCGCGGAGGGGCTGCGGCTGGCCGACCTGGCCGCCGAGCCGTGGATCTTCGGCGGCAGCGGCCCCTGGTCCGCCATCACCCGTGCGGCCTGCGAGACGGCCGGCTTCCGCCCGCACCAGGCCCACACGGCGGCCGGCTGGACGGCGATCCTCGCGATGGTCGAGGCCGGGATGGGCGTGGCCCTGGTACCCCGCATGGCGGCCGTCCCGCGCGACGGCGTGGCCATGCGCGAACTGCACGCCGACCGCCCCGTCCGCCACGTGGTCGCGGCCGTACGCAGGGGAGCGGCGGAGGCCCCCGCCGTCGCGACGGTACTCAGGGCTCTCCAGGGGGCGGCGGCCGCCCGCCCCTGAGCCGACGCCGCAGCCCCGACGCGACCCACGCCACCGGGCGTGGCGGGCGAATGCGATGGTCCTCTTGGTGCCGCAGGGCGGCCCGGTAGTGCGCCGCGACCCACCTGATCACAGGCCGGGCCCCCGGCGCGGCTTGCGCCACAGGGCGTGGTGGGCGGACGCGAACGAGTCTGGCGGGCGTGGTGATGGGGGCGCCGTGCGTCGACCCGCCCGGGCACACAGCGGGGGCGTCCGGTCCGACGTACGGACCGGACGCCCCCTGTGGCGTGAAGGTCTACTCCGTGGTCGCCGCCGCGTCCGCCGCCTGGGCCAGCAGGGCGCGTTCGATGCCCGAGCGGGATTCCGAGACCAGGCGGCGCAGGGCCGCGTTCGGCTCGGCGGAGGACAGCCAGGCGTCCGTGCGGTCCAGGGTCTCCTGGGACACCTGCACCGCCGGGTACAGGCCGACCGCGATCTGCTGGGCCATCTCGTGCGAACGGGACTCCCAGACGCCCTTCAGCGCCTCGAAGTACCGCTCCGTGTACGACGCCAGCAGCTCGCGCTGGTCGGTCTGGACGAAGCCGGCGATGACCGCCTCCTGGACGGCGTTCGGCAGCTTGTCGGACTCCACGACCGACTCCCAGGCCTCCGCCTTGGCCTGCTCGGTGGGGCGGGCGGCACGCGCGGTGGCGGCGTGCCGCTCACCGGCGGCCGTCTTGTCCCGCTCGTACTCCGACGCGATCTCCGAGCCGCCGAACCGGCCCACGGCCGCCAGCCGCTGCACGAACGCCCAGCGCAGCTCCGTGTCGACGGCCAGGCCCTCGATCGTCTGCGTGCCGTCAAGCAGCGCGTCCAGCAGGTCGAGCTGCTCCGGCATCCGCGCCGTCGCCGCGAACGCGCGCGCCCACGCCAGCTGGTGGTCGCTGCCGGCCTCGGCGGCCCGCAGGTGGGCCAGGGTGGCCTCGGTCCAGCGGGTGAGCAGCGCCTCGCGGGCGGTCGGGGCGGCGTACTGGTCGATGGCCAGCTTCACCTGGCGGTGCAGCGACTGCACGACACCGATGTCGGATTCCTTGCCGATGCCGGACAGGACCAGGGAGAGGTAGTCCCGGGTGGCCAGCTCCGCGTCCCGGGTCATGTCCCAGGCCGACGCCCAGCACAGCGCGCGCGGCAGCGACTCGGTGAAGTCGCCGAGGTGCTCGGTGACGACGGCCAGGGACTGCTCGTCCAGCCTGACCTTCGCGTACGACAGGTCGTCGTCGTTCAGGAGCAGCACCGCCGGGCGGGGCTTGCCCACCAGCTGCGGTACGTCCGTCAGCTCGCCGTCCACGTCCAGCTCGACGCGCTCGCCGCGCACCAGCTTGCCGTCCGCGTCGAGGTCGTAGGCGCCGACCGCGATGCGGTGCGGGCGCAGCGTCGGCTCACCCTTGGCGCCGGCGGGCAGCGCGGGGGCCTCCTGGCGGATGGCGAAGGACGTGATGACCCCGTTCGCGTCCGTCTCGATCTCGGGGCGCAGGACGTTGATGCCGGCCGTCTCCAGCCACGCCTTCGACCAGGTCTTCAGGTCCCGCCCGGAGGTCTCCTCCAGCGCGCCCAGCAGGTCGGACAGGCGCGTGTTGCCGAACGCGTGCCGCTTGAAGTACGCCTGCACGCCCCGGAAGAACGCGTCCTCACCGACGTACGCGACGAGCTGCTTGAGCACGCTCGCGCCCTTGGCGTACGTGATGCCGTCGAAGTTGACGAGCACGTCGTCCAGGTCGCTGATGTCCGCCATGATCGGGTGCGTGGACGGCAGCTGGTCCTGCCGGTACGCCCAGGTCTTCATCTGGTTGGCGAACGTCGTCCACGAGTGCGGCCACTTGGAGCCGGGCGCGTCGGCCTGGCAGGCGGCCTCGGCGTAGGTGGCGAACGACTCGTTCAGCCACAGGTCGTTCCACCACTCCATGGTGACCAGGTCGCCGAACCACATGTGCGCCAGCTCGTGCAGGATCGTCGCCGCCCGCACCTCGTACGCGGCGTCCGTCACCTTCGAACGGAACACGTACTGGTCCCGGATGGTCACCGCGCCCGCGTTCTCCATCGCGCCCGCGTTGAACTCCGGCACGAAGAGCTGGTCGTACTTCTTGAACGGGTACTGGTAGTCGAACTTCTCCTGGAACCACTCGAAGCCCTGCCGGGTCACCTCGAAGATGGCGTCCGAGTCGAGGTGCTCGGCGAGCGACGGGCGGCAGTAGATGCCGAGCGGGACGGACTGGCCGTCCTTCTCGTACACGCTGTGCACCGAGTGGTACGGGCCGACGATCAGGGCCGTGATGTACGACGAGATGCGCGGGGTCGGCTCGAAGACCCAGACGCTGTCCTTCGGCTCGGGCGTCGGCGAGTTGGAGATGACCGTCCAGCCCTCGGGCGCCTTCACGGTGAACTGGAACGTCGCCTTGAGGTCCGGCTGCTCGAAGGACGCGAAGACCCGGCGCGCGTCCGGCACCTCGAACTGCGTGTACAGGTACGCCTGGTCGTCCACCGGGTCGACGAACCGGTGCAGGCCCTCGCCGGTGTTGGTGTACGCGCAGTCGGCGGCCACGCGCAGGATGTTGCGCCCCGGCAGCAGCCCCGGCAGGGCGATGCGGGAGTCCTGGAACACCTCGTCGGCGTCGAGGGAGTCGCCGTTCAGCGTCACCTCGTGGACCGCCGGCGCGACCAGGTCGATGAAGGACTCGCCGCCGCCCTCCGCGACGTCGAAGCGCACCGTGGTCACGGACCGGTAGGTGCCGCCCTCCTGCGCGCCGGTGAGGTCGAGATCGATCTCGTACGAGTCAACGCTCAGCAGCGTCGCCCGCTGCCGCGCCTCTTCGCGAGTCAGGTTTGTGCCAGGCACGCGGTCATCTCCTCGTTATGTGTCGGTTGCGCCATCCTTCCACGGTGCCCGCACGGAGCGCGATGTCCATTTCCCGCCGGTGGGCGGGCCGGGCGGGCGCGAGCCTGGGGCCATGCAGCACTACACCGCACACCCGGTCCCCCCGGCCACCCTGACGGAACTGCGCGCCGCCGACGACGCCGGCCGCGCCCCCGACCCGCTCACCGACACCGAGGGCGGCGCACCCCTGCGCTGCTGCCTGCGCCGCAGCGTGCCGGGGGAGAGGATCGCCCTCGTCTCCTACGCCCCGCTGCGCCGCTGGGCGGCCCGCACCGGCGCCGACCCGGGCGCGTACGACGAACAGGGGCCGGTCTTCGTCCACGCCGAGGAGTGCGCGGGACCGGACGGGGACGGCCTCGCCTTCACCAACGCCCACCGCACGGTGCGCCGCTACTCGTCCGAGGGGCGCATCCTGGGCGGGCGGCTGGTCGGCGGGGCCGACGCGTTCGACGACGCCCTCCGGAACGCGTTCGACGACCCGGCCGTGGCGTTCGTCCACGTCCGGGCCGTCGAGTACGGCTGCTTCCTCTACGAGGTGAGGCGGGGCTAGCCCAGCCCCCAGGTGCTAGCCCTTCAGCTCCGCCGCCACCAGCTCCGCGATCTGCACCGCGTTCAGGGCCGCGCCCTTGCGCAGGTTGTCGTTGGAGACGAACAGCGCGAGGCCGTTCTCCACGGTCTCGTCCTGACGGATGCGGCCCACGTACGACGGGTCCTGCCCGGCCGCCTGCAGCGGGGTCGGCACCTCGGCGAGGGCGACGCCGGGGGCGCCGGCCAGCAGCTCCTTGGCGCGCGCCACACTGAGCGGGCGGGCGAAGCGGGCGTTGATCTGCAGGGAGTGGCCGCTGAAGACGGGCACCCGCACGCAGGTGCCGGAGACCTTCAGCTCCGGGATCTCCAGGATCTTGCGGGACTCGTTGCGGAGCTTCTGCTCCTCGTCCGTCTCGTGCAGGCCGTCGTCGACGATGGAGCCGGCCAGCGGCAGCACGTTGTACGCGATCGGCGCGACGTACTTGTCGGGCTCCGGGAACTCCACCGCGGAGCCGTCGTGGGTGAGCTTGGGGGCGTCCGCGCCGACCTTCTGGACCTGCTCGAACAGCTCGTCCACACCGGCCAGGCCGGAGCCGGAGACCGCCTGGTAGGTGGCGACGACGAGGGCTTCGAGGCCCGCCTCCGCGTGCAGCGGACGCAGCACCGGCATCGCGGCCATCGTGGTGCAGTTCGGGTTGGCGATGATGCCCTTGGGGCGGTCCGCGATCGCGTGCGGGTTCACCTCGGAGACCACCAGCGGGACCTCGGGGTCGCGGCGCCAGGCGGAGGAGTTGTCGATCACGACGGGGCCCTGCGAGGCGACCTTCTCGGCCAGCGCCTTGGAGGTGGCGCCGCCCGCGGAGAACAGCACGATGTCCAGACCGGAGTAGTCGGCGGTGGTCGCGTCCTCGACCGTCACGCCGTCCAGCTCCTTGCCGGCGCTGCGCGCCGAGGCGAACAGGCGCAGCTCGGTGACCGGGAAGTCGCGCTCCGTGAGGATCCTGCGCATGACCGTGCCCACCTGGCCGGTGGCTCCGACGATTCCGATCCTCACGGTGACTCCTTCTCCGTTTGTGCGCGTGTCTTCACGCGCGCTTTGCTCGGCCGAGACTTTTCCATCATGGGGCGAAGCCCGGTCCGCCTGTCCAATCCTTTGCCCCGGGTGCCCGCACCCTGGGACGCAGGTGGCTCGGTCCGCCCCTGCCCATCCCGTCCCACCCCACACGACGATGTGACGTACGCCTCGCGCCGTTGACCGGCCGGACGGGCGAACGTTTCGGGCCGCTGCTGCGTCATAGGGGAGACGCGAGGACAGGTCCCAGGGGGAGGGGTGGCAGTGCTGCGCAGAAAGGCCCGCCGCGGCCAGGGGGACGCCGGACGCGACGATCCCCTGGACGCGGCCCAGGAACGCCGGGTGCGGGCGGTGCTCGCGCTGGGCGGGGTGCCGCAGGCGGACCTGCCGGACGGGGTGCAGCAGGTCCGCCTGCGGTTGCTGGAGCGGACGGCGAGCGGCAGGGAGGCGCCGCGCGACGTGTCGGCGTGGGCGGCGGTCGTCGCCTCCAACCTGGCGATGGACTGGCACCGCGCCCGGCGCCGCCAGGACCGGCTCGGGGAGCGCCTGGCCGCGCTCCGCCAGGCGGACCATCCCTCGGGGGAGGACACCAGCGTGCTCTCCCTCGCGGTCGCCCAGGGCCTGGACGAGCTGCCCGACGCCCAGCGCCAGGTCCTCGTCCTGCGGTTCTTCGCGGACCTGCCGGTGCGCGGCATCGCCGAGGAGCTGGGCATCCCCGAGGGCACGGTCAAGAGCAGGCTGCACACGGCGGTACGGGCACTGCGGGCCCGCCTGCACGAGGACGAGGTGGTGTGAGATGGCCGCCGAGAAGCACCCCGACGGGCACGCCGGGCACGACGCGCTCATGGCCGCGATCACGGGCGAGCCACTGCCGCCCGGCGCCGGCGCGGACGCCCACGGCGAGTACCGGTCCGCGACGGCCGACGTGGCGCTGCTGCGGGAACAGCTGGGGATCATCGGCCGCACGCTGAGCGAGCCGCCCCCCGAGCCGCTCCCCGAGCCCGGGATCTCCACGGTGGCCGCCCCCGCACCGCGCCGTACCCGGCGCCGTCCGCTCACCCTCGCCCTCGGCGCCCTCGCGGTGGCCTGCGCGGGCACCGTGGTGACGGGCCTCGGCTGGCTGGTGGCGCAGGGCGGGAGCGGTAGCTCCGACGACGCGGCCGGCAAGGCCGCGGCGAGCGACCAGCGGGCGGAGTCCGCCGGGTCCGGCGTGGCCTTCGGCAGCCCCCACTACCTCGCCTGCGCCCGACTGGTGGCCGAGGGCACGGTGACCCGCGCCGAACCCGTGCCGGGCACAGGCCGGCACCGGATCACCTTCGACGTGACCCGCACCTACAAGCCGGAGCCGGACGAACGGCCGGAGCCGGAGCAGGACGGCGGGCCGATCACCTTCGAGCTGGACGACAGCACGGCCCGCCTCGCCGCGGGCGACCGCGCGCTGATCGGCATCCCCCTGCACGGGGACACCCCGGACGCCGTGATCACCGGCGGCCCGGCCATCGCCGCCGAACGCGCCTGGATCACCGCGTCCCTCGCCGAGTCCCGCACCCTCACCTGCGACTGACCAACCGGACACAGGAAAGGGCGGGCGCCCCCGCGGAGCGCCCGCCCTCCCCGTACCGCACCGGACTACGGCACGACCTTCCCGATCCGCACGCTGCCCAGGCCCGCGGCCGTGCCGTGGGCGTTGACCAGCTGGACCCGGCCGAAGAACTCACGGCCCTCCGGGGCGGCGGCCAGCGCCGTCACCTGGGCGGTGACCGTCGCCGAGTCGCCCGTGCCGAGCTTCACCGGCGCCGCGTCGTCCACGGCGACCGAGCCGAGGGTGGCGGCGAAGTACACGTCCCGGTAGTCGTACTCCGTGCTGCCCGACGGCACCGAGTAGCCGGCGACCTCGACGGTGTACGTACCGGCGGCCGGCTTCGCGACGGAGACCGACTCCTCGGAGTCGCCGTCGGCGGACTGGCCGACCACGGCGCCGTCCGCGCCGTAGACCGTCAGGTCAAGGTCGGCGGCCGTGTCGGAGACGCCGCCGATGGAGACGTCCAGCGAGTCGGCGCCCTCGGGCACCTCGACCGTGGAGGTGGCCGTCGCGCCCTGCGCGATGGACGGGCGGGACGTCTCGGACGAGCCGAGCGGACCGCCGGCCAGCTTGCCCTCCAGCGGGGCGTACCGGTTCGTCACCTGCCAGGAGACGGCGGCCGGCGTGCCGGCCTTCGCCTCGGGCACGGTCACGGTCTCCGGGTCGAAGACGGCGCCGAGGACGGTGACGTCCAGCTTGAACGGGTTGTCCAGCACCGGCGAGGTGCGCCGCGACTCGACCTCGATCTCCCAGACGCCGGGCTGCGGGTCGGCGTACGCGCGCACGTCGGGCCGGCAGCCGTTGCCGTCGAGGTAGTTGTTGTAGCAGTACGGCGTGGAGGTGTTGTCGACCGGGACGCCGTACGGGTGGATGGCGATGAACCGGGTCTGGCTCCCGTCCCTCAGCCCGCTCATCGCCACCTCCAGGGCCTTCGCGCCCTCGGGGACGGTCACGAAGTAGGACTTGGTGGCGTTGCGCTGCACGGAACCCTTGGCGGAGACGTCGTACGTCAGCGGGGCCGAGACCACGACCGTGGACAGGACCTGCTTGTCGACGCCCTCGGTGCGCGGGTCGTCGACCTCCAGGATCGCGCTCTTGAGGCCCGCGGACCGGGGACGCGCCTCGACCTTGACGGTCACCGGCTCGTTCAGCGGCAGCCGCACCTCGTCCGGACCGACGATCCGGAAGGTGCGGCCGGAGTTGTTCTCGAACTCCAGCTCGTGCCGGACCGCCCGGTCGGCGCCGGACGTACGGGTGAGCGTGATCTCGTACGTCTTCCGCTCGCCCGCCTTCAGGCCGCCCTCGCGGTCGTAGAGGCCGGTGCCCTTGCCCGGGGTCTTCAGGAACTGGTCGATCGCGGTGTCGACCGGGGCCTGGACGGTGTACTCGTGGGCGGTGGCGCCCTTGCGGATCGCGCGCCAGGCGTCGGGGACGTTGATCAGACCCGCGCCCTCCTCGTACGCCTGCACACCCCTGATGTGGTCGGCGGTCGAGGTCAGCGCCGTGCGCAGCTTCGCCGGGGTGAGGTCGACGCGCGCCTGCTTCGCGGCGGACAGCAGCAGCGCGGAGGCGCCGGCGGCCTGCGGGGAGGCCATCGAGGTGCCCTGGAGCATGCCGTAGCCGGCCGGCAGGTCGTAGCCCGCCTCCGGGACCGGGGCGCCGGGCATCCAGGTCTGGATGGTGTTGACCGCGGCGCCGGGCGCGGTCAGCGTCGGCGTGAAGCCGCCGTCCTCACGCGGGCCGCGCGAGGAGAACGGCATCATCGCGTACTTGGTGCGCACCGCGGAGCCGTAGTTGGCGGCCCAGGTCTCGCGGGAGATGGACGCGCCGACGGAGATCACCTTGTCGGCGAGGCCGGGGTCGCCGATGGTGTTGGCGCCGGGGCCGGAGTTGCCCGCGGAGATGACGAGCTGGACGCCGTAGTCGTCGATGAGCCGCGTGTACAGCTCGGCGCGCGCGTTGTTGCCGTCGTTGAGCGCGGGCAGGCCGCCGATCGACATGTTGACGATGTCGACGCCGCGGTTGACGACGAGGTCGATCATGCCCTCGGTGAGCGCGACGTTGGTGCAGCCGCCGCTCCAGGTGCAGGCGCGGGAGGAGACGATCTTCGCGCCGGGCGCGGCACCGTCCATCCGGCCGCCGAACAGGCCGTTGGCGGCGGCGAGTCCGGCGACGTGCGTGCCGTGCTCGGACTCGATGACGCCGATGTTGACGAAGTCGGCCTTGGCGCCGGAGGAGTTGAGGACGACGTCCTTGCGGATCTCGATGACGAACGGCTGGCGCTCGGCCACGTCCGTCTTCGGGTCGTCGGTGCCGAAGTACCCGACCTGGAAGCCGTCCTTGTAGGGCTTCATCGGGGTGTCGTCGGCGAAGTCGTGGTTGCCGTTCAGGTCGACGCGGACCGTGCCGGCCTTCGCGTCGTACAGGACGCCCCAGGAGTCGGTGGTGTCGCCGTCCCGGTTGGCGTCGCCGGCCGCGTCACCGCCGGTGGTGTAGGACTCCAGGAAGCTGCTGACCTGGTAGGAGCCCGCGGGGGCGGTCCAGGTCTTCCCGCCGTAGGTGAAGGTCGGCCCGGACACCGAGGTGGTCATCGGGCGCCAGGTGCGGTCGCCGTCGACGACCGGGTCGGTGGCGGTGACCCAGTCGACGATCTTGCGCTCGCCGGTGGTGGTCTTCCGCAGCGCCGGGTGCCCGAGGTCGACGCCCGAGTCCAGGATGCCGATGGTGACGCCGCGGCCGTCCGCCTTCGGGTACTTCTCCACGAAGTCGACGGCGCCCGTCTCGAAGGACGGGTTGTACGGGTTCTCGGCGGGGGTGCGGCGGTCCGGCGCCGGGTAGGAGCGGCCCTTGTGGTGCGCGGCGCCCTTCGCCCGGTCCGCGCCCGGCGTCGGGTCGTCCAGCGGGATCTCCTCGCGCAGGTCGATGCCGTGCACGGAGGAGAGCTTCGCGGCGGCGGCGATGGCCGAGTCCGCCTTGGCGGTGGGGACGGTGGCGCGGACGTAGCCCAGCTCGTCGTAGGTCCGGCCGACGGTGCCGCCGGGGACCGCGTCCAGCTCCTTCGCCACCCGCTCGGTGCCGCCCGGCGCGGTGGCGACCATCATCGTGACGTTCTTCTCGCCGTCCGCCTTCGCCTCGGCGAGCCGGTCCGCGTCGTCGGAACCGAGCTTGTCGTGCGCGGACTTGACGGAGGCGTCGGCGGGGGGAGCGGCCGCCGGGCCGTCGGCGGCGAAGGCCGCGGGCACGGGCCCGGCCGCGGCGAGCGCGGCCACGAGGCCCGCGGCCACGGCGATGCGGGCCGCGCGTCTCGCGCCCGGTATCGGTTCGCGCTGGGGGGTGTGGGTCATCGGCATCCCTTGTAGGTAAAGGAACGTGCATGAACGACCGGAGCCGATCGGTCCCGGCCGCAGCAGTCCGGAATCCGATCCCGGACGACCGCTCAGCTTTACGCAAGGGCTCACTGTTTGGGGAGAGTTGTCCGGGACGGGAAGGAGCCATGGCGTACTTCCGCCATACGCCATCCGGGACACAAGGGGCGGGCCATGACAATCCCGCGAGCCGGACCGGGGGCGGCGTGAGGAGGGGCCGCCGGGCGTCGTGCCCCGCGGCCCCTCCTCTCCCCTCCTGGTGACCGCCCCGTCGTTCACTACTGGGGCAGCACCACGACATACGCGGCGGGTTCCCGGTCCCCCGCCGCCATCAACGCCGTACGGACGACGGTCGCCTGGTGCTCGAGCGAGTCCCGCAGTTTGCGCGGGGTGAGGTGCACGACCGTAATACCCAGCCGCTCCAAGTGCTCCCGCTTGCGCGCATGTTCCGCCCAGACCGCGTCGTCCTCCTGCTGCCGGTGCGCGCGCGTATCCAGCTCCAGCGCCACCGCCTGCTCCGGCCAGAAGGCGTCCACGCCGCCGAGGTGGGGGCCGCCGGGCATGCGCAGGTCGACGTGCCAGACCGGCTCCGGCAGGCCGTGCTCGCGCACCATCCGGTACAGGCGCTGCTCGGCCAGCGCCCGCCCCTCGGCGACCAGCGAGTCCACGGCGTCCACGACGTGCGGCCGGCTCAGCAGCCGCGCGCGGTTCAGCTCCCGTACCACCGCGGCCGGTTCGCAGTGCCCGCCGCGCACCGCCTCCGTCAGCAGCCGCCGCACGGCCTCCCCGTCCGTCAGCTCCGCCACCGCGTCGGCCAGCGCCCGCGCCACCGGCGCCACCGGCACCCCGGCGACCTCCTCGGCGACGGGCAGCGCGGCCGTGCGGACGATCCGCGCGCACCCCGTCGTCCGCAGCCGGCGCAGCCGCGGCACCAGTACGTCGACGACCTCCAGGGACGGCAGCGGGGGAGCGGCGGAGAATCCGTGCAGCGTCAACGCGGCCAGCCCCGTGATCATCGCCTCCGCGTACGCGGGGACGGGCGGGTGCTCGCCGCCCGGCTGGACCGGCACGGCGGCGGTGACGCCCGGGACCGTGCCGGGCGTGCGCTCCCGCGCCGCGTAGAGCAGCACGGCGTGCAGCCGCTCCTCGCCGGTCGGCGGGCCCGGGTGCAGCAGGACGACGTTCGGGAGCAGTTGCCGCCAGGGGCCGCCGGGCCGGCACTGTTCGTTGGTCTCGGCGGCGGAGACGCCGTGCGCCCGGAGCTGGGCGGCCGTCATCAGCCGGCGCCTGCCGTGCGCCAGTTCGTGCAGGGGGCGGGGGGAGAGCGGGGTGTTGTGCGTCATGACCGGGGGTTTCCCGCGCCCGATCCGTCCCTTAACCCCTGTTACACGCTCATCGCCGAACCCGGACAAGCCCGTCCTAAAGGACGGGTGTTCGGATG
Source organism: Streptomyces sp. NPDC056128 (assembly GCF_042263835.1). Classification (NCBI taxonomy): domain Bacteria; kingdom Bacillati; phylum Actinomycetota; class Actinomycetes; order Kitasatosporales; family Streptomycetaceae; genus Streptomyces; species Streptomyces sp. NPDC056128. The sequence continues at coordinate 235,025 of NZ_JBHJVQ010000002.1, forward strand.
CCGAAAACCCCTGGTCCGCCGAGGTGCGGGCCAGGGGTTACGGCTGCTATTGACTGAATTCCGTAACGATGACGCAGCGCCCAATCATTGGCCAATGATCGTCGTCGTCCGGGACACGTTCGGCCTAGCGGGCCGCCGCCGCGTCACAGGCCTGCCCCCGGAGGGCCCGCGCCAGGTCGTCCCGTGCCTCAAGGACCAGCCTGCGCAGTGCCGGCGCCGCGTCCTCGTGCGCCGACAGCCACGTGTCCGTCGCGTCCAGCGTGTCCTGGGAGTCCCTCAGGGACGGGAACAGGCCCCGGACCACGTCCATCCCGATCTGGATGGACCGCTCGGCCCACACCCGCTCGATCGCCGCGAAGTACTTCTCCGTGTACGGCGCGAGCAACTCCCGCTGCGAGGACTGCTCGAAGCCCGCGATCGTCGCCTCCACCAGGGCGTTGGACAGCGTGTCGGACTCCACGACCTGCGCCCACGCCTGCGCCTTCACCGCCGCCGACGGCCGGGCCGCCAGGCAGCGCACCTGGTGGCGCTTGCCGGAGGCCGTGTCGTCGCGGGCCAGCTCGTCGGCCAGTTCCTTCTCCCCGACCACGCCGTGCACCGCGAGCGACTCCAGGAACGCCCAGCGCAGCTCCTGGTCGACGTCCAGACCCGGCAGCGTCATCGTGCCGTCCAGCAGCGCGGTCAGCAGCTCGAAGCCGGCCGGCGCGTCGGACACGCGCGCGAAGAACCGCGCCCACGCCAGCTGGTGCTCGCTGCCAGGTTCGGCGGCGTAGAGCTGGAGCGACGCGCCCTGGGCGAGCAGCCGGCCGGTCTGCTGCCGCCGGTCGGACGCCGTGTAGTGCACCGCCGCCGACTCCGCCCAGGCGTGCAGCATCTGGAGCACGCCGATGTCCGACTCGCGCCCCGCGAACCTCAGCACCAGGTCCACGAAGTCCCGCGCCGGCAGCAGCGCGTCCCGCGTCATGTTCCACAGCGCCGACCAGCACAGGGCACGGGCGAGCGGGTCGCTGATGTCACCGAGCCCGGCCCGCAGAGCGGTCAGCGAGGTGGCGTCGAAACGGGTCTTGCAGTACGTCAGGTCGTCGTCGTTGACGAGCACCAGCTCGGGCGCCTCGGCTCCGGCCAGCTCCGCGACGACCGTGCGCGGCCCGTCGACGTCCGCCTCGGCGCGCGCGTACCGCTCCAGTGCGCCTTCGGCGGTACGCCGGTACAGGCCCACCGCGACCCGGTGCGGGCGCAGTTCGGGATGCGACTCCGCGGCCTCCTGCACGACGGCCAGCTCGTCGATCCGTCCCTCGGCGCTCAGCAGCACCTGCGGGGTCAGCGAGTTGACGCCCGCCGTCTGGAGCCAGGAGCGCGCCCAGGCCGCCATGTCCCGTCCGCTGGTCTCCTCCAGCACCGACAGCAGGTCGCCGAGGCGGGTGTTGCCGTACGCGTGCCGCTTGAAGTAGCGCCGCACGCCCTCCAGGAACGCGTCCTGGCCGACGTACGCCACCAGTTGCTTCAGTGCGGAGGCGCCCTTGGCGTAGGTGATGCCGTCGAAGTTGAGCTTGGCGTCCTCCAGGTCACGGATGTCGGCCGTGACCGGGTGCGTGGAGGGGAGCTGGTCGGCGCGGTAGGCCCAGGCCTTGCGGCGGTTGGCGAAGGTGATCCAGGCGTCCTTGAAGCGGGTCGCGCCGACGTTCGCGAACGCGCCCATGAAGTCGGCGAAGGACTCCTTCAGCCACAGGTCGTCCCACCACTCCATGGTGACCAGGTCGCCGAACCACATGTGCGCCATCTCGTGCAGGATCGTGTTGGCGCGGCCCTCGTACGACGCCCGCGTCACCCTCCCGCGGAAGACGTACTCCTCCCGGAAGGTCACCAGGCCCGGGTTCTCCATGGCGCCCAGGTTGTACTCCGGCACGAACGCCTGGTCGTACTTCCCGAAGGGGTACGGGTAGTCGAAGTGGTCGTGGAAGAAGTCCAGGCCCTGCTTGGTGATCAGGAAGACGTCGTCGGCGTCGAAGTGCGGCGCCAGACCCTTGCGGCACAGGGCGCCCAGCGGGATCTCCAGCCGCGTGCCGTCCTCGAAGGTCCGCTCGTAGGAATCCGTGACGTAGTGGTACGGGCCCGCGACGACACACGTGATGTACGTCGAGACCGGCTTCGTCTCCGCGAACCGCCACACCCCGTCCACGCGCTCTCCGGCGCCGTTGCTCCACACCGTCCACTCCTCGGGCGCCCGCACCTCGAAGCGGAACGGTGCCTTCAGGTCCGGCTGCTCGAAGTTGGCGAAGACCCGGCGGGAGTCGGCCGGCTCGTACTGGGTGTACAGGTACACCTCGCCGTCCTCGGGGTCGACGAAGCGGTGCAGGCCCTCACCGGTGCGGGAGTAGGCGCACTGGGCGTCGACGACCAGCTCGTTGTCGGCGGCCAGGTCCTCCAGGGCGATCCGGGTGCCGTCGAAGACCTCGCTCGGGTCGAGGTCGCGGCCGTTGAGGGAGAGGGCGGTGACGCTCGGGGCGACCAGGTCGGCGAAGCTGCTCGCGCCGGGTTCGTTGCAGCGGAACCGGACCGTGGTGACGGAACGGAAGGTGCGGGGCCCCTCGCCCTGCGTGTCACCGACGGCCGAGCGCACGTCGAGGGACACCTCGTACCCGTCGACGGACAGCAGGGCGGCCCGCTCCCGGGCCTCGTCGCGGGACAGATTCTCACCGGGCACGGGTGGCACTCCCTCGGATGGTGTTCAGTATGCGGACAGCACCGATCCTGCCATGCGCCCCTGACGTGCGGCAGCCGGGGAATGGGTGGGGTACCCGGCCGTGTTGCCCGTACAAAAGCCTGCTCGTGCGCCTCATGAGGAGAGACATGTCGGACAAGACTCCCGTCGACTTCTGGTTCGACCCCCTGTGCCCCTGGGCATGGATGACCTCGCGCTGGGTCCTGGAGGTGGAGAAGGTCCGGGACATCAAGGTCCGCTGGCACCTGATGAGCCTCGCCGTGCTCAACGAGGACAAGCTCGACGAGCTGCCGGACGAGTACCGCGAGATGCTGGAGGTCAAGGCCTGGGGCCCGGTCCGCGTGGTCATCGCGGCCCAGGAGGAGCACGGCGCCGAGGTGCTCGGCGACCTCTACACGGCGCTCGGCACCCGCATCCACAACCAGGAGGAGGGCCCGGGCCGCGAGACGGTCGCCGCCGCCCTGAAGGACGTCGGCCTGCCCGAGTCCCTCATGGACCACTGGGACGCCACGCCCTACGAGCCCCAGCTGCGCGCCTCCCACAAGGAGGGCATCGATAAGGTCGGCCAGGAGGTCGGCACCCCGGTCATCGCCGTCCCCGGCGCCGACGGCGGCCAGCTCGCCTTCTTCGGCCCGGTCGTCACCCCGGCGCCCAAGGGCGAGGAGGCCGCCAGGCTGTGGGACGGCACCCTCGCGGTGGCCTCGGTCCCCGGCTTCTACGAGATCAAGCGCACCCGCACCAAGGGCCCGGACTTCAGCAACCTGTAGGCCGGAAGGAGTCCGGCAGATCGAACCCGGACCTCCAGTTGAAGTAGGACTGCACCCGCACGCAGCCCTCGCGCGCACAGCGCCGGTAGGTGCCCAGGTCGGCCCTGGACACCTGCGTGCGGGTGAGCGCGTACGCCCGCTCGGCCTCGTCGAGCGGGCGGAAGTCCTGGTCCGTGTCCCCGCAGTTGGGGCAACGCCGGTTCGGAAGACCCATGCCGGACACTGTGGCCCGGAACCACTCCCACCGGGAAGCCTCCGCCCGGCGGCGGTCATCTGTTCCCGTCGGCTCCCCTCCCGTAGGAGCATGGGCACACCCACTCACTGGAGGCGAGCCCCACCCCATGACGGAGATCGACACCTCGGTGCCGCACTCGGCCCGGATCTGGAACTACTGGCTGGGCGGCAAGGACAACTACCCCGTGGACGAGGCGGCCGGCGACGCCTACACGGCCGTCTTCCCCGGCATCGTCACCATCGCCCGCAGCAGCCGTGCCTTCCTCGGCCGCGCCATCCGGTACCTGGTCCTGGAGGCCGGGGTGCGCCAGTTCCTGGACGTCGGCACCGGGCTGCCGACCGTCGACAACACCCACGAGGTCGCCCAGCGGCACGCCCCCGGGGCGCGGATCGTCTACGTCGACAACGACCCGCTGGTCCTCGCGCACGCCCGCGCCCTGCTCACCTCCACCCCCGAGGGCGTCACCGCCTACGAGGACCTGAGCCTGTACGAGCCGGAGCGCATCCTGGAGGCGGCCGGACACACCCTCGACCTGACCCGCCCCACCGCCCTCATCCTCAGCGGCATCCTCGGACACATCGACGGCCACGACTGGGCCCGCGACCTGGTCCGCCGCCTGATGGCCGGCCTGCCCGCCGGCAGTTACCTGTGCGTCAACGACGGCTCCCGCGGCACCGACCCGGCCTACGAGGCGGCCCAGGACGGCTACAACGAGACCGGCGCCGTCCCCTACTTCCTGCGTCCCGTGGAGCAGATCGAGGCCTACTTCGAGGGCCTGGAACTGGTCGACCCGGGCGTGGTGTCGGTCCCGCTGTGGCGTCCGGACCAGGCCCCGGACGGAACGGCCCCGCAGCCGATCGGCCAGCACGGCGGGCTCGCCCGCAAGTCCTGACACCCCGCCCGGCACACAGAAAGCCCCCGCGAGTCAGGTCCTCGCGGGGGCTTCCCTCATTCCGCCTGCCGTCGTGAAGGGTGAGAAGACGATCACGAGGCAGGACGACTCGGGGAGTCGGTCGGCGTCAGGGCGCCAGCAGCAGCACGTTCGTGCGGGCCTTGGCGGCCTCGTAGCGCTTGGCCACGTCCTGCCAGTTGACGACGGCCCACATGGCGTCGATGAAGTCGACCTTCTGGTTCTTGTACTGCAGGTAGAAGGCGTGCTCCCAGGCGTCGAAGACCAGGATCGGCGTGGAGCCCTGGCCGACGTTGCCCTGGTGGTCGTAGACCTGCTCGACGATGAGACGGCCGCTCAGCGGCTCGTACGCCAGCACACCCCAGCCGGAGCCCTGCGTGGTCGCGGCGGCCTTGGTGAGCTGCGCCTTGAAACCGGCGAAGGAGCCGAACGACTCGGCGATCGCGTCGGCCAGCCCGCCCACGCCGTCCTTGTCCAGGGGCTCGCCACCGCCGTCACCGGTCATGTTGTGCCAGTAGATGGAGTGCAGGATGTGGCCGGAGAGGTGGAAGGCCAGGTTCTTCTCCAGGCCGTTGATCGAGCCCCACGACTCCTTGTCGCGCGCCTCGGCGAGCTGCTCCAGCGTGTCGTTGGCGCCCTTCACATAGGCCGCGTGGTGCTTGTCGTGGTGCAGCTCGATGATCTCGGGGCTGATCACAGGGGCCAGCGCGGAGTAGTCGTACGGCAGTTCAGGAAGCGTGTAGACGGACATGGCGGATCCCCTCCGAGCTTCTTATTGCAAAAGGCTTGCAAGTGCACGCTAGCAGCAGGTCACGGCGAGAGCGCGGACGGGCGGGCCGAACGAGCACGAAAGAGCCCCCGCACGCGTCCGTGCGGGGGCTCTCGGAGAGGTCGGGCGGTGGGCTACACGCGGGCGCGCCGCCGCTGCCAGGCGTAGCCGACGGCCGCCAGGACCAGCGTCATCCCGCCCGTCGAGTACAGCTGCACCCGGGTGTCCGGCTCGCGGGCCATCAGGACGAAGACCGCGGCCATGCCCGCCAGCGCCACCCACGTCAGCCACGGGAAGCCCCACATGCGCACGACCAGCTTCTCGGGCGCCTCCCGCTCCAGGCGGCGGCGCAGCCGCAGCTGGGCGACGGCGATGAAGATCCAGACGACCAGGATGACCGCGCCGATCATGTTCAGCAGCCAGGAGAAGACGTCGTCCGGCCGCCAGTAGCTGAGCAGCACGCAGCCGAAGCCGAAGAGGGAGGAGACCAGCACCGCGATCCGCGGCACCCCGCCCGACACCCGGCCCAGCGCCTTCGGGCCCTGGCCGCGCTCGACCAGCGAGTAGCCGATCCGGGAGGCACCGTAGATGTTGGCGTTCATCGCGCTCAGCAGCGCGACCAGCACGACGACGTTCATGAGCTGGCCGGCGCCCGGGATGCCCAGCTCGTCGAGGGCGGCGACGTAGGGGCCCTTCTCGACCACCTCGGGGGAGTCCCAGGGGACCAGGGTGACGATGACCGCCATCGAGCCGATGTAGAAGAGCGCGATCCGCCACATCGCCGTCCGTACGGCGCTCGCCACGCCCTTCACCGGGTTCTCCGACTCGGCGGCCGCGATGGTCACCGTCTCCAGACCGCCGTAGGCGAAGACCGAGGCGAGCAGGCCGATGATCAGGCCGTTGCCGCCGTTGGGCATGAAGTCGCTGAGGTGCGAGGTGCCGGGGGCGTCGGTGCCCGGCAGGACGCCGACGATCGCCAGCACGCCAAGCACCAGGAACAGCGAGATCGCGCCGACCTTGAGGGCGGCGAACCAGAACTCGAACTCGCCGAAGTTCTTCACCGCGGCCAGGTTCGTCCCGCAGAACACCACCATGAACAGCGCCACCCACGCCCACTCGGGCGTGCCAGGCAGCCAGCCGTGCACGATCTGCGCCGCGCCGATGCCCTCCAGGCCGACGGCGGTGCAGAGCAGCACCCAGAACGCCCAGCCCGCGGTGAACCCGGCCCAGGGGCCGATCGCCCGTTCGGCGTGCGCGGAGAAGGAGCCCGAGGACGGATAGGCGGCGGACATCTCGCCCAGCATCCGCATCACCAGCATCACGAGGAGGCCGGAGAGGGTGTAGGCGACGACGATCGAGGGTCCGGCGGCGGCGATACCGGCCCCGGAGCCGACGAACAGCCCGGCGCCGATCACGCCACCGAGGGCGATCATCGACAGGTGGCGCTGCTTGAGGCCGTGGGAGAGGGCGGCGTCGTCCGACCGCGGTGGCGCCTCGGTGGTGGTGCTGTTGGACATGGAGCGGCTCGTCCAATGCGTGGGGGAGGGGCAGGGCAAAAACGCCCACAGTCTCCGGGGTCGCGCCGGTGGGCGACAGCGGCTGCCCACGATGCGGACACTGTCGATACGGAACGTGATCGTCCGAATGCGGAATTCCGCTTACCCGTGACGCCCGCGTCACCCGCTCAGTGACCGGTGTCACCCGAGAGCAGGTGTATCCCGCGCGTTTGTCGGGAGCCCACCAAGCCGCCGATCGAGCCTTTGTCGAGCGCTGCTGGTGATCGGCCCCGGCCCGCTGGGATAGCGTCACGCTGTCCCGACATGTCCACACCACCGCGGAGTCCCCATGAGCACCGCCGCCGTCCCCACCGCCCGTTCCGGGCAGGTCCTCGCCGACCTCATTCCTTCCTCCCGCGTCCGGGACGTAGCGCTCGTGGCCGGCGGCGCCGTGCTCACCGGCGTGGCCGCCCAGATCGCGGTACCCGTGCCCGGCTCCCCGGTGCCGGTGACCGGCCAGACCTTCGCGGCGCTGCTCGTCGGCACCGCGCTCGGCGCGCGCCGCGGCCTGCTCTCGCTCGCGCTCTACGCGCTGGTCGGCATGGCCGGCATGCCGTGGTTCGCGGAGGGCGGCTCCGGCACCGCGGCCCCGTCCCTCGGCTATGTCTTCGGCATGCTGCTCGCCGCCACGGTGGTGGGCGCCCTGGCCCGCCGCGGCGCCGACCGCTCCGTGCTGCGCATGGCCGGCACGATGCTGCTCGGCGAGGCGATCATCTACGCCGTCGGCGTGCCGTACCTGGCCCTGGCCGCGGACATGTCCCTCACCGCCGCGATCGCGGCCGGCCTCACCCCGTTCCTGATCGGCGACGCGCTGAAGGCCGCCCTGGCGATGGGCGTCCTGCCCACCGCGTGGAAGCTGGTCGACAAGCGGTAGGACCGCGGTAGCGCACGAAAGGGGCTCGCCCGGTCGCAGCAGCAACCGGGCGAGCCCCTTTCGTGTCCCGGGTTCGGGCGGCGGTCAGCCCTTCTCGGCGACGGCCTTGTCGGCGACGGCCTTCCGCCCGGTGATCCGCTGCTTGACGAGGGCGACGACGATGACGAGCGCCGCGACGAGCAGCGACAGCAGCACGGTCGTGCGCCCGTTGTTCTCGGTGTCGGTGAGCATGTAGCCGAGCACGAAGACGATGACGGCGGCGGCCACCCAGGTCAGGTACGGGAACAGCCACATCCGCACCACCAGCTTCTCCGGCGCCTCCGCCTCGATGATCTTCCGCATCCGCAGCTGCGAGAGGCAGATCACCAGCCAGACGAAGAGGGCCACGGCGCCCGAGGAGTTGACGAGGAAGAGGAAGACGGAGTCCGGGAACTCGTAGTTGAAGAAGACGGCGACGAAGCCGAACACCACGGACACGAGGATCGCCGTCCGCGGCACGCCCTGCGAGGTCGTCCGGGCGAACGCCTTCGGTGCGTCACCGCGCCGGCCGAGCGAGAAGGCCATGCGGGAGGCCGTGTAGAGCCCGGAGTTCAGGCAGGAGAGCACCGAGGTCAGCACGATGAAGTTCATGATCTGACCGGCGTTCGCGATGCCGAGCGAGTCCAGGGCGGCCACGTACGAGCCCTTGTCGATGATCGACTGCGAGTCCCACGGCAGCAGCGCGACCACGACGAAGATGGAGCCCAGGTAGAAGACGCCGATACGCCAGATGATGCTGTTGGTCGCCTTGGTGACGGCGCGCTGCGGGTCCTCGGACTCACCGGCGGCCAGCGTGGGGATCTCGCTGCCCATGAAGGAGAAGACGACGAGCAGTACGCCGGTCAGGATCGCTCCCGCGCCGTTCGGCAGGAAGCCGCCGTGCTCCGTCAGGTTGGCCAGTCCGGCCTGGTCGGTGTCGGCGCCGGGCAGCAGGCCGAAGACGGCCAGCCCGCCGACGACGATGAACGCGGCGATGGCGACGACCTTGATCCCCGCGAACCAGAACTCGAACTCGCCGTAGGAGCCGACGGAGACGAGGTTGGTGGCGGTCAGGACGACCATCACGATCAGGGCCCAGCCCCACTGGGGCACGGCCGGTATCCAGCCTTCGAGGATCACGGCCCCGGCGGTCGCCTCCACCGCCAGGACGACGACCCAGAAGAACCAGTAGAGCCAGCCGATGGTGAACCCGGCCCAGGGGCCGATCGCCCGGTCGGCGTGCGCGGAGAAGGAGCCGGAGGTGGGGTTGGCGGCGGACATCTCCCCGAGCATCCGCATCACCAGCACCACGAGCGTGCCGACGAGGGCGTAGGAGAGGAGGATGCCGGGGCCCGCGGTGGCGATTCCCGAGCTGGAGCCGACGAAGAGTCCGGCTCCGATGACACCGCCGATGGCGATCATCGACAGATGGCGGTTCTTGAGCCCTGCCTGAAGCCCGGGCCCGGGTTCTCCGGGCCCCGCGGGCCCGTCCTCGGGCTTGGTCAAGGTCGGCTGCGAAGTCATGGGGGAGGTCTTCCTTTGCGCCGGTCGTGCACTTTCCCGTACGAGCGGTGTACGAGCCGGACCAGTGAAACGGAGGTGAACGGATTGGGGAACCTCTGAATCCGGATCGTTACTTGAGCTTCGCCTGAGGTTCCATAGTTTCACTCGGCGATTTCAAGGCTGACACCCGACAGGGCCCTCCCCTAGGGCGCATGTCACACTCGTCGCATGCGCGTGTATCTCGGCTCGGACCATGCGGGCTTCGAATTCAAGAACCACCTCGTCGACTGGCTCAGGGCGGCGGGCCACGACCCCGTCGACTGCGGCCCGCACATCTACGACGCCCAGGACGACTACCCGCCCTTCTGCCTCCGCGCCGCCGAGCGGACGGCCGCCGAGCCCGGCGCCCTCGGCATCGTGATCGGCGGCTCCGGCAACGGCGAGCAGATCGCCGCGAACAAGGTGAAGGGCGTGCGCGCGGCGCTGGCCTGGAGCGAGGAGACGGCCGCTCTCGGCCGCCAGCACAACGACGCCAACGTCGTCGCGGTCGGCGCCCGCATGCACACGCGGGACGAGGCGACGAAGTTCATCGAGACCTTCCTCGCCACCCCGTTCTCCGGCGACGAGCGCCACATCCGCCGCATCGACATGCTCGCGTCCTACGAGACCACGGGCGACCTCCCGCCGATCCCGGCACACCACCCGCAGCAGTAGCACGGAGCGCCTCCGGCGGTGCCATTCCCCGACGCGTGCGCGTCGGGGGCAGGGACGCCGGGGGCCGAGGTGACGTGCGGCCCGCGGGTGCTGGAACGTGCCGCGGGGCGCCTCCGGCGGTGCCTTTCCCTGGTGCGTGCGCGTCGGGGGGCAGGTACGCCCCGGGCCAAGGTGACCCGCGGCCCCGGGGTGCTGGAACGTGCGCCCGGGGGCCGGTGCTCCAGGGGTGCAGGGGACGGAGTCCCCGCCGGGGGCCGGGGCGGAGCCCCGGGTGAGTCCCGCCTCTCGACCGACCGAGTCGGGTGGGCGGGTGGGCCGAGGCAAGGAAAGGAAGGGACACCGTGCCAGAGGGGCACACCATCCACCGGCTGGCCCAGGACTACGCCGCCGCCTTCGCCCGGACGGCAGTCCACGTCACCAGCCCCCAGGGCAAGTTCGCCGACTCCGCCGCCCTCCTCACCGGCACCCGCCTCGTCCGCACCGAGGCCCACGGCAAGCACCTCTTCCTCGGCTTCGGCGCCGCCGAGCCCGCCCACTGGGTCCACATCCACCTCGGCCTCTTCGGCAAGGTCACCTTCGGACCGGCCCCCGCGCCACCCCCCACGGACACCGTCCGCCTCCGCCTCGTCAACGAGACGGCCTACGTCGACCTCCGCGGCCCCACCACCTGCGCCCTGATCACCGACGCGGAGAAGCAGGCGATACACGACCGCCTCGGCCCCGACCCCCTGCGCCCGGACGCCGACCCGCAGTCGGCGTACCGCCGCGTCTCCCGCAGCCGCACCACCATCGCCGCCCTGCTCATGGACCAGAAGGTCATCGCCGGCGTCGGCAACGTCTACCGCGCCGAGGTCCTCTTCCGCCACGGCATCGACCCGTACCGCCCCGGCAAGGCCATCACCCCCGCCGAGTGGGACACCATCTGGCACGACCTCACCGCCCTCATGCGCGAGGGCGTGCGGAACAACCGCATCGACACCGTCCGGCCCGAGCACACCCCCGAGGCCATGGGCCGCCCGCCCCGCGTCGACGACCACGGCGGCGAGGTCTACGTCTACCGCCGGGCCAACCTCTCCTGCCACCTGTGCGGCGACGCGATCCGCACCGCGGACCTCGCCGCCCGCAACCTCTTCTGGTGCCCGACCTGCCAGAAGCGGTAGCGCCCCGCCCTCAGAACCCGTACGGCAGCCACGGCACGACGGGCGACCCGAACCCCACCGACGCCTCCGTCAGCGCCCCGGGCCGCACCTCCCGCACCCGCCCGGCCGCGGCCAGCGAGGCCAGGCTCACGCCCCCGAGGTAGGCCGCGCCCAACTCCCGTACGGACAGGGCGAGATCGGCCGCATCGGACGTACGCTCGCAGGACGCGCCCTTGCGGTCGCCGCTCAGCCGCCAACGCCCCTCGTTCCAGGGGCAGAAGGCGTCCTCGACCTCGAACACCACGTCCACCGGCGCCTGGTAGGTCCGCGCCGCCAGCGCCGCCCCCACGTCCACCAGCCGCACGTACAGCGCGTCCCGCAGCGTCGGCCGGCACCGCCGGATGTCGGACACCTGGTACTGCCACGCCTCGTCGACCGGCCGTCCCCGCGCCGTCAGCGTCGAGGTCAGGTCGACGTCGAACAGGAAGCGCCACAGCGCCGCCTCGGTCGCCGCGTCCAGCCCCGCCAGCTCGTCCAGCACCACCGTGCCCTTGGGCCCCGCGGGCTCCCAGTCCGGCCGCACCCGGAACCGCGCGTACCCGGTGACCTCGCCGTCCCGCCGGGCGACCACGCACTGCAGCGGCGAGGCGCCGTCCCGCTCCTTCTCCGAGTCCAGCAGCCCCAGCCGGTCCCAGCCGGGCAGCCGGGCCAGCATCCCGGGCCGCCCGGGCACCTGCCGCGCGTACACCGCCTCGCACGCGTCGAGCACGTCGGCGGGCGCCGCGTACGCGAGCCGTACGTCATCCGTGCCCGGCGGCACCGACAGCCGGACCCGGTCCGTGTCGATCTCCGCGTTGACCTGGAAGGTCGCGGCGCCGTACCCGAACCGGCCGTAGATGGCCGGTTCGGAGGCGGTCAGTACGGCCAGCGGCTCGCCCCAGGACCGTACGTCGTCCAGCTGCCGCCGCATCATCGACGTGAGCACACCCCGCCGCCGGTGCGTGGCGGCGACGCTCACCATCGTCACGCCGGCCGCGGCCACCGCCGCACCGCCCGGCACGGTCAGCCGGAAGTCGAACGCCCCCGCCGTACCGACGCACGCGTCGCCCTCCCACACACCGATCGAGCGCTCGACCCGCGTCAGCTCCCGGTACAGGGCCAGCACCTCGGCCGATTCCGGGATCCCGCCGAAGGCACGGATCAGCGACCCGTACCAGATGTCCCATTCGTCGCGCCGCAGCACCCGCGGACCGGTCGTCATGTCGTCGCCGTCTGTTCCCGTGGAGCGTCCCATGCAGCATGCGTACCAGGGCGGTACGGAGAGGAGCGAGGCAATTTCCGCAGGGTTGCGGCGCGAAGGCCGTTCGTGAAGTTCACTGTGAAGTCGGGCCTCGGACGGGGGACAAGTGGGACCTCCCGTGCCAAGCAGCCGGTCCGATGGATAGGGTCCCGAACTAATGACAGCAGGACGACAGCGGCGCGCGGCGGCCGAGACGTTCACGGCCCGGTGGAAGAAGCAGTGGCACCGGGCCCGTGTCGGCGTGCGCCGATCCGCCGTCGACTACTTCCGCGGCGACGGCTCGGACTGGATCGCGCTCGCCGGACTGCTGCTCACGATCCCCGTCATCGCGGCCACCACGATGATGAACTCCGTATGGTGCGCCCCCTCCGCACTGGTCCTGCCGATCGTCGCGGGCGGCCTGCTGCTGCGCCCGGCCAGCCTGCTCGGCCTGTACGCGGCGGCCGCCACGGCGCTGATCGTGGAGTCGGTGCAGCTCGGCCCCTACACCGAGGGCCCCTCCCGGGTCACCCCCGGCGTGGTCCTGGTCGTCGCGGCCTGCGGTTTCTTCGGGCTGCTCGTCGCCCAGTTCCGCAGCCGGGTCGGCGTGCCCTGGCGGCGCGGCGGCACCATGCTCTTCGACCTGCGCGAACGCATCCGCGTCCAGAGCAAGCTGCCCCAGCTGCCGACCGGCTGGCACCGCGAGATGGCGCTGCGCCCGGCCGGCGGCCAGTCCTTCTCCGGCGACTTTGTCGTCGCCGCCCGCACCAACGGCGGCCGGACGCTTGAGGTGGTCCTCACCGACGTCTCCGGTAAAGGCATGGACGCGGCCTCCCGCGCCCTGCTGCTGTCGGGCGCCTTCGGCGGACTGCTGGGCAGCCTGCCCCCGCACGCCTTCCTGCCGGCCGCCAACGGCTATCTGCTGCGCCAGGACTGGGACGAGGGCTTCGCCACCTCCATCCACCTCGTCTTGGACCTCGACTCCGGCGACTACGAGCTGTACTCCGCCGGACATCCGCCGGGCCTCCAGCTCAGCGCCGGCACCGGCCGCTGGGAGGAGAAGTCGGCCGACGGACCGCTGCTCGGCGTGTACGACGGGGCGCAGTTCGACCAGGTGAAGGGCTCGCTGCGGCCCGGCGACGTGCTGATGCTGTTCACGGACGGCCTGGTGGAGACCTCCGACCGGGACATCTCCGAGGGCATCGACCGGCTCACCGGCGAGGCCGACCGGTATGTCGCGGGCGGTTTCCACGGCGCCGCCTGGCATCTGATCGAGGCGGTGGCCAAGGACGTCAACGACGACCGGGCGCTCCTGCTGATCAGCCGGGAGGGCCTGGCGGCCCAGGCGGCGCCGTCGGTGGCCGACTGACACAGTGGACTCCGTGTCCCGCACCTCTTCACCCACACCACCCCCGCCCGCCTCACGGCTCACCCCGGCCGAGGTCGAGGCCACCGCCCGGGCCGCCCACGCCGGACAGACCGACAAGGCGGGGCGGCCGTACGCCGAACACCTGCGGGCCGTCGCCGAGGGCGTGCGGCGGCGCGGCGGGGACGACGAGCAGATCGCGGCGGCCTGGCTGCACGACGCCGTCGAGGACGACGCGCTCTCCGAGCGATGGCTGCGCGAGGCCGCGCTGAGCCGCCGTACCAAGGACATCGTCCTCGCCCTCACCAGACGGCCGGGCGAGCCGCCCGAGGCGTACGCGGCACGGATCCTGGCCACGCCCGGCGCGGTCCTGGTCAAGGCGGCGGACCTGGCGCACAACGCCGACCCGGCACGCCTCGCGGTCCTCGACGAGGCCACCCGCACGCGGCTGACCGAGAAGTACACGCGGATGCGCGCACTCCTCGGCCTGGTCGAACCGGGTGCCTGAGGCGGGAGGACCCGTCGCTAGACGGAGACCTTCTCGCGCGGCTCGCTCACCGCACGCTTCTCGCTCTGCTTACTCTTCTCGCTCTTCTCACGGGCCCGGGCGGTGTCACCCGCGTCCCGCTTGAAAGCCCACTCCATCTTCGGCTCGACCACGAACCGCAGGGCCCGTTGGACGGGCTTGGTGCACAGCAGGGTGATGACGGAGGCCGCGAGGACGGTCAGTCCGACGGCGGCGAGCGGCTTGTCCCACACGGGCTTGTCGAACAGGCCCACGAAGAGGCCTTCCTTCACCAGGAAGCCGTGCAGCAGGTAGCCGTAGATCGTGCCCGCGCCCAGCGCCGTGAACCACATGCGGCGACCCGGCACCCAGGCGAAGAAGCACGCGGTCAGCACCAGCGAGCAGCCGAAGAGCGCGAGCGTCACGACGGGCCCGGACCACCAGGGGGCGCCCGTGGCCTGGACGGCGGCGTTGCGGTAGAACCAGCCGGTCTCCATGCGCGGCACCGACCACCAGGCGATGGCCACGGCCGCCGCGACGACCGGCACGGCCATGATCCGCACCGAACGGCGGCGCACCAGCTGGAAGTGCTCGGGGCGCAGCACGAGACCCAGCACGAAGCACGGCAGGAACTGCAGCACGCGCTGCATGTTCAGGTCGTCGCCGATCGAGGGTGTCACGGAGGCCAGCGCGGCGATGACCAGGGAGATGGGGAGCGGCCAACGCAGCGTCTGCCAGATGGGGGTGGTCAGCCTCCAGATGAACAGCGCGCACAGGAACCACAGCAGGTAGGTGGGGTCCAGCAGGCTGATGTCGTTGCCGGGGTCCTCGCTGACGCGGCGGTGCAGGGCGTAGGCGACCTCGAACACGAGGTACGGGACGGCGACACCGGTGATCAGCCGCTTGACCCGCTTGGGGCTCAGGTCGAAACTGCGCGAGAAATAGCCGGAGATGACGATGAACGCCGGCATGTGGAACGTGTACAGGACCCGGTAGAGGGTCTCCACGGTCCGGTTCCCGTCCAGGATTTGTCCCCAGGCGTGGCCGATGCCGACCAGCACGATCGCCAGGTACTTGGCGTTGTCGAAGAACGCGTCACGCCGGCGGCTCGGCTGGGGGCGCTGGGTCTGCTGGTCCGGAGGGGACGGCGTTTTCCGGTCACCGTGCGATCGCAGCGAGCTAGTCATGCAACCCCCCGCCGGAAACTCGGCGGGTCGTCACAGGACCTCGCTGCTCTGGTGGGGGACGGGGCAGCGTAGAACATCTGAGGCACCCTAGCGTTCTCCGTGTGATTCCGTAAAACCTCCGGCGTCATTCCTGCTATTCGACTCCGGCGTGTCCGTCGGCTACCCCGCATTTCGCGGAACGTGATCCCGCCGTTCGTGTGACGGCACCCACATAACCGGGTACGTCCTGTACAGACCAGTCCGTTGCCGCACCCCATTTGTCGTGACTCGTCATGATTAAGAACCCCATAAGACCGGCGGGCGACTCCGCTGGAATGTCCCCTTCAATGCGCTTACGGGACCCATGGGTGATCCTGTGATCTCCCTGTGATGTGCCCGGCGCTGTGGCCGCCGCGACAATTCGAAATACCTGCGAACGCGATGTGTGTGTATGGAAACGAACCGACCGGAATTCCCCGTACGGGTGACCGATCGAATTCACATGCGGGGTGCGATCGTTGGGTGGGCCCGCCCGCGCGGGGGCACCGAGTCAACCGGGAGCCGGCCGGACGATGTGTCACCCGCCGCATAGCGGGGCCCGGTTGGTGGCACGATGGTTCTGGCGGGGGTGTGCGGTGCGGCACCTCCGGGCCGGGAGAGCGGACCGACCGAGGGTGTGATCAGTTGTGGCCATTTCGCTGTCAGTGGTGCTGCTGTTGGCGATCATCCTGGTGGTGCTGCTCCGGGGAGGCTCCATCAAGGCGGGGCCGGCGATCGTCGCGGTCCTCTTCGGCTTCTTCCTGGCCTCGACGGGCATGGCCGACGACATCCAGCGGTTCCTGAACTCGATAGCGGACACGATCAACTCGATCCAGTTCTAGGGGACCGCCTCCGGGCCCGACCTGGCAGGAGCGCGCCGGGGAGGGTCAGGAGGGCTGCCGCCGGCGCTGCCGCGCCACGAACACGGCCGCGACGACCGAGATCACCAGGAAGAACAGGGCGCCCCCGCCCGACACCGCTGCCAGTACGGCTGCCCCGCCGCCGCCGACATCGGCTTCACGGGCGACCACGTGCGGGTCGTCTGCCTGGTACCGGACGGTCAGTGAACTGCCGGCAGAACTCTTGCCACCGCCACTGCCCACGGGAAGATCCGCCACCACGTTCTGCCCGTCGGCCTCGAACTCGACCCGGCAGTTGCCCGCCATGCACGCGCCGCTCGTATGCAAGGTCGCACGCGCCCGCACGCCGTCCTGGAGGGAGCGCAGATGCTGGGCCGCCGGAAGCATCACCAGCG
This sequence comes from Streptomyces sp. NPDC056128, assembly GCF_042263835.1. Classification (NCBI taxonomy): domain Bacteria; kingdom Bacillati; phylum Actinomycetota; class Actinomycetes; order Kitasatosporales; family Streptomycetaceae; genus Streptomyces; species Streptomyces sp. NPDC056128. Next base: position 251,842 of record NZ_JBHJVQ010000002.1, read on the forward strand.
CCGACAGCGCGCCCAGCAGCAGCGCGAGCACCAGCGGCACCAGGAAGGACGCACGAGGCCCCAGGGCACCGTTTCGCCGGTGCCCGCTGGAGGCACCCGTGTTCGCCAGGCCGTCCAGGGCCCTCACCATCCGTTTCGTCCAGCGAGTCCGATCGGGCCCCCGGAAAGCGGTCAGGGCCAGGTGGAGGAATGATCCTCCGCCTGGCCCTGAGCCGTATGGAGCGGGCGACGGGAATCGAACCCGCGTAGCTAGTTTGGAAGACTAGGGCTCTACCATTGAGCTACGCCCGCACAGCACGCGCCGCAGGTCGGTGACCGCGGCACTGAAGGCATCGTAGCGGGTCGTTCCCCCTCACCGCACACCCCTTCCGGTCGGCGCCGGGCCGGACCGGACGCACCGGAAACTCTGCGGTACCCGGTGCCCGGCGGCATGTACCCTACGTGTCGCACCAGACGGGGTGTGGCGCAGCTTGGTAGCGCGTCCGCTTTGGGAGCGGAAGGCCGTGGGTTCAAATCCCGCCACCCCGACCACCTCGGCCGATCACCGTCGAGCTCCACCGATCCTTCCGGACGGGCACCGGTGATCGCCTTTTGGGCCGTGTAGTCGCTGCCGTTACTATGCAAGCTGCACGCCCGTGTGTCTCAGCGTCTGAAGTCTCCGGGCGGCGAAATTTGCCGGATGCCGCTCTGGCTCCGGCAAAACCCAAGAAGTCAGCCACCAAGGAGACCGAACCGTGAAGAGCGCCGTGGAGACCCTGAACCCGACCCGGGTTCGGCTCACTGTCGAGGTGCCCTTCGAGGAGCTCAAGGACAGCCTCGACGCGGCGTACAAGAAGATCAACCAGCAGGTCACGGTGAAGGGCTTCCGCAAGGGCAAGATCCCGGCCCGGGTCATCGACCAGCGGTTCGGCCGCGGTGCGGTGCTGGAGGAGGCGGTCAACGACGCGCTTCCCAAGTTCTACACCGACGCGGTCAACGAGGCCGAGCTGAACCCGCTCGGCCAGCCCGAGGTCGACATCACGGAGCTGAAGGACGGCGAGACGCTGAACTTCACCGCCGAGGTCGACATCCGTCCGACCGTCGAGATCCCGGACTACTCCGGCATCGAGGTGGAGGTCGACGCCGTCGACGTCTCCGACGAGGACATCGAGAAGTCGGTGGAGCAGCTGCGTGAGCGCTTCGCCTCCACCTCCCCGGTCGAGCGCGCCGCCGCCGAGGGCGACGTGGTCACCCTCGACCTGCGGGCCGAGGTCGAGGGCGAGGTCCTGGAGGACGGCGTCGCCGACGGCGTCTCCTACACGATCGGCTCCGGCGAGCTGCTGGAAGGCATCGACGACGCCGTGACGGGCCTGGAGGCCGGTGGCGAGACCACCTTCACCTCCGAGCTCAAGGGCGGCTCGGGGGCCGGCAAGGAGGCCCAGGTCACCGTCAAGGTCAGCCAGGTCGCCGCGCGCGAGCTGCCCGAGCTGGACGACGACTTCGCGCAGCTCGCGTCGGAGTTCGACACGCTGGAGGAGCTGCGCGCCGACAGCCGCAAGCGCCTCGCCAACATGAAGCAGTACGACCAGGCCACGCAGGCCCAGGAGCGCGTGCTGGACAAGCTGCTCGAACTGGTCGAGGTCCCGGTCCCCGAGAAGCTCCTCGAGGACGAGGTCAACACCCGTAAGCACAACCTCGAGCACCACCAGCTCGGCCAGATGGGTCTCGACCTGGAGAAGTACCTGGAGCTCCAGGGCAAGACCGCCGAGGAGTTCGAGACCGAGACCCGTGAGGCCGCGGTCAAGGGCATCAAGACCCAGTTCGTCCTCGACGAGCTGGTCAAGCAGGAGAAGCTCAACGTCAGCCAGGAAGAGCTGACCGAGCACCTCATGCGCCGTGCCGCCTCCTCCGGCATGTCCCCCGACCAGTTCGCCCAGGCCGTCGTCGAGCAGGGCCAGGTCCCGCTCCTCGTCGGCGAGGTCGCCCGCGGCAAGGCCCTGGCCGCCGTGGTCGAGAAGGCCACGGTCAAGGACACCAACGGCGAGATCGTCGACCTGGACGACGAGGAGGACGAGACGGAGGCCACCGAGGCCGCCGCCGAGCCCGCCGAGTCGGGTGACGAGAAGGCCGAGGAGAAGACCGAGGGCTGACCCTCGAGCCGTCCCTGACGGATGTGGAACGGGCCCCGGACGTCTGACGCCGGGGCCCGTTCGTCGTACGGCTGGACAGCCCCCTCAGGGGCGCGGGGAACTGCGCGAACAACCACGACGAACCCGCACCCGGAGACGAACAGGAACCGTCACGGCGCTCTACGCCCCCGGCGAACACCCGCAGAACCGGGATGGCGCCGCAGGCCCACCGCGTTAGGGTCCATGAATACGAGGGCAGGGGAGTCCCCGAAAGCGGCTCCAGCCCCGCAGGGAAACGTGAGACGGCCCGGCGCCGTCGTAAGACGAGCAGGTGGATACGTGACGAATCTGATGCCCTCAGCCGCCGGCGAGCCCTCGATCGGTGGCGGCCTCGGCGACCAGGTCTACAACCGGCTGCTCGGCGAGCGGATCATCTTCCTCGGCCAGCCGGTCGACGACGACATTGCCAACAAGATCACCGCACAGCTGCTGCTCCTTGCCGCCGACCCGGACAAGGACATCTTCCTGTACATCAACAGCCCGGGCGGTTCGATCACGGCCGGCATGGCGATCTACGACACCATGCAGTTCATCAAGAACGACGTGGTGACGATCGCGATGGGCCTCGCGGCCTCCATGGGGCAGTTCCTGCTCAGCGCGGGCACCCCGGGCAAGCGCTTCGCGCTCCCGAACGCCGAGATCCTGATCCACCAGCCGTCCGCCGGCCTCGCCGGTTCGGCCTCGGACATCAAGATCCACGCCGAGCGGCTGCTGCACACCAAGAAGCGCATGGCCGAGCTGACCTCGCAGCACACCGGCCAGTCGGTCGAGCAGATCACCCGCGACTCGGACCGCGACCGCTGGTTCGACGCCTTCGAGGCCAAGGAGTACGGCCTCATCGACGACGTGATCCCCACCGCCGCCGGCATGCCGGGCGGCGGCGGCACGGGCGCCTGAGCCATCCCCCGCCCCGAGCCGACCGCCTCAGCCCCTTTACAGGAGACACTGTGAACGACTTCCCCGGCAGCGGCCTGTACGACCGCGCGCGTGCCGAGTACACCGGCCCGTCCGCCGAGTCCCGCTACGTGATCCCGCGCTTCGTCGAGCGCACCTCGCAGGGCGTGCGTGAGTACGACCCGTACGCGAAGCTCTTCGAGGAGCGCGTGATCTTCCTCGGCGTCCAGATCGACGACGCCTCCGCCAACGACGTCATGGCGCAGCTGCTGTGCCTGGAGTCGATGGACCCCGACCGGGACATCTCGGTCTACATCAACAGCCCCGGCGGCTCCTTCACGGCGCTCACGGCCATCTACGACACGATGCAGTACGTGAAGCCGGACATCCAGACGGTCTGCATGGGCCAGGCCGCCTCCGCGGCCGCCGTCCTGCTGGCCGCCGGCACCCCGGGCAAGCGCATGGCGCTCCCGAACGCCCGCGTGCTGATCCACCAGCCGTACAGCGAGACCGGCCGCGGTCAGGTCTCCGACCTGGAGATCGCCGCCAACGAGATCCTCCGGATGCGCGCGCAGCTGGAGGAGATGCTGGCCAAGCACTCCACCACGCCGGTCGAGAAGATCCGCGAGGACATCGAGCGCGACAAGATCCTCACGGCCGAGGACGCGCTGAGCTACGGCCTGATCGACCAGATCATCACCACCCGGAAGATGGACAACTCCTCTCTCCGCTAGGCGGGAGGCTGTATCGTCTGCCGCTCCTTGGCACGGTTTGACGCGGTTCACGTCAAAGCGAACCGTGCCAAGGGGGGCCCGGACGGGGGGCCCGGCAAGGTACCGTCGGACATAAGGCAGCACCAGGAGTCCGCTGCACGTTGACGTCAGGTCGACGTCCAGGAGTCTCCCAGGCGAAGGGGAAGCACACCGTGGCACGCATCGGTGACGGCGGCGATCTGCTCAAGTGCTCGTTCTGCGGCAAGAGCCAGAAGCAGGTCAAGAAGCTCATCGCAGGGCCCGGTGTCTACATCTGCGACGAGTGCATCGATCTCTGCAACGAGATCATCGAGGAAGAGCTCGCGGAGACCAGCGAGGTGCGCTGGGAGGAGCTCCCGAAGCCCCGCGAGATCTACGAGTTCCTCGAGGGCTACGTGGTCGGCCAGGAGGCGGCCAAGAAGGCCCTCTCCGTCGCCGTGTACAACCACTACAAGCGGGTCCAGGCCGGCGAGAACGGCGGCGCCCAAGGCCGCGAGGACGCCATCGAGTTGGCCAAGTCCAACATCCTCCTGCTGGGCCCCACGGGCTCCGGCAAGACCCTCCTCGCGCAGACCCTGGCGCGCATGCTGAACGTCCCCTTCGCGATCGCCGACGCCACGGCGCTCACCGAGGCGGGGTACGTCGGCGAGGACGTCGAGAACATCCTGCTGAAGCTGATCCAGGCCGCCGACTACGACGTCAAGAAGGCCGAGACCGGGATCATCTACATCGACGAGATCGACAAGGTCGCGCGGAAGAGTGAAAACCCCTCCATCACGCGTGACGTGTCGGGCGAGGGCGTCCAGCAGGCCCTGTTGAAGATCCTGGAGGGCACCACCGCCTCCGTCCCGCCGCAGGGCGGCCGCAAGCACCCGCACCAGGAGTTCATCCAGATCGACACGACGAACGTCCTGTTCATCGTGGGCGGTGCCTTCGCCGGCCTGGAGAAGATCATCGAGGGCCGGGCGGGCGCCAAGGGCATCGGCTTCGGCGCGCAGATCCGCTCCAAGCGGGAGATCGAGTCCAAGGACCAGTTCGAGCAGGTCATGCCGGAGGACCTGGTCAAGTTCGGCATGATCCCCGAGTTCATCGGCCGGCTCCCGGTCATCACCTCGGTCCACAACCTCGACCGCGAGGCCCTGCTCCAGATCCTGGTCGAGCCGCGCAACGCCCTCGTCAAGCAGTACGAGCGCCTCTTCGAACTCGACGGCGTGGAGCTGGACTTCGAGCGCGAGGCGCTGGAGGCCATCGCCGACCAGGCCATCCTCCGCCAGACCGGCGCCCGCGGCCTGCGCGCCATCATGGAGGAGGTCCTCCAGGGCGTGATGTACGAGGTCCCGTCCCGCAAGGACGTAGCCCGCGTCGTCATCACCGCCGACGTGGTCCTCTCCAACGTCAACCCGACGCTGATCCCCCGGGATTCGCGCGGGCGCGGCTCGGGCGAGCAGAAGACGGCGTAACCGCCGCACGTACGACGACGCCGAAGGGGCCCCGGTCGACTCCCGACCCGGGCCCCTTCGGCCGTCTCAACTGTCCCGCCCGGCTCAGGCCTTGACGCGGATCTCCTTGCGGAGCTTGGTGGTGATGTCCACGGCGACGTCCTTCGTGATGCCCTTGGTGGCGTCACCGGGGGAGACGACCGCGGCGGTGCTGTAGTCGGCCCACGCGCAGATCCAGTCGGTCTTCTCCTTCTTGGTCAGCTGGTTGGTGCCCTCGACCCCCTGGCACTTCATGACCGCCCCGTCGATGTCGACCGACTCGGGCTCACCGACCACCTTGCCGCCGGTGCCGCTGCCGGACGAAGAGCTCTTCTCGGACTGCTTCTTGAACTCCGCGAAGAACTTGTCGAGCGTCGCGTCGGGGTCGGAGATCTTCCCGTAGCCGCCGATGAAGGTGATGCCCTTGGCCGTCGCCATCTCCGAGGGGTCGGGCTGGGTGCTCGGGTCCGAGGGGTCGTAGTCGCTCAGGTCCGCGGTGGAGTAGAACCCGGTCACCCCCTTGCCGTCCTCGATCCCGGTCTTCGCGAGGTCCTCCGCGTCGCTGTCGGAGGAGGGCGCGGACTCGTCACCGGCACGCGTGTAGTCGCCCAGGACCGTCGCCGGCGTCGTCAGCTTGTGCGCGCCGTCGTCCTCCAGGCCGCCCGCGCCGCCGCCCCCGCCCAGCACGAAGTACGCGCCCACGCCGATCGCCGCCACGACCGCCACCGCGCCGATGATCAGGCCGGTCTTCTTCTTGCCGCCGCCCGGCGCCGGGGGCTGGGGCATGCCGTAGGGCTGCTGGCCGTAGGGCGGCTGCTGGCCGTACGGGGGCTGCTGGCCGTAGGGAGGGGTCTGCGGCGGGACGCCGCCCTGCTGGGGCTGCTGCGGATACCCGTAACCCGGCTGCGGGGGAGGCGTCTGCTGGGGGTAGCCGTAACCGGGCTGGGGCGCCTGCGGCGGCTGCTGGCCGTAAGGGCCCGGCTGGCCGTACGGTCCGGGCTGCTGGGGCTGCCCGCCGTACGGGCCCGGCTGGTTGTGAGACATTCCTGGGTTCCCCTCCAGATGCTTACGTGATGCTGACATCCTGACTCAGACCTGGCGTGCGCAGGTCACCGGGGGGCGCACCGTTACAAAGGAAACGCGTTTCGGGACAGGGCCGTGACGCCCTTAAACTGACCCCCGTGACCGAGAACTCTCAGCAGCCGCAGCCAGCCCCCAGCACCGAACTGCCGACCCAGTACGCGCCGGCCGAGGTAGAGGAGCAGCTGTACGAGCGCTGGGTGGAACGGGGCTACTTCGAGGCCGACGCCAAGAGCGAGAAGCCTCCGTACACCGTCGTCATCCCCCCGCCGAACGTCACCGGCAGCCTGCACCTCGGGCACGCCTTCGAGCACACGCTCATCGACGCCCTGACCCGCCGCAAGCGCATGCAGGGGTACGAGACGCTGTGGCAGCCCGGCATGGACCACGCGGGCATCGCCACGCAGAACGTCGTCGAGCGGGAACTGGCCAAGGAGGGCAAGTCCCGGCACGACCTCGGCCGTGAGGCGTTCGTCGAGCGCGTCTGGCAGTGGAAGGGCGAGTCCGGCGGCCAGATCAGCGGGCAGATGCGCCGCCTCGGCGACGCCGTCGACTGGTCCCGTGAGCGCTTCACGATGGACGAGGGCCTCTCCCAGGCCGTCCAGACCATCTTCAAGCGGCTCTACGACGACGAACTGATCTACCGCGCCGAGCGCATCATCAACTGGTGCCCCCGCTGCCTGACCGCGATCTCCGACATCGAGGTCGAGTACCAGGACGACGACGGCGAGCTGGTCTCCATGAAGTACGGGGACGGGGACGACACCATCGTCGTCGCCACCACCCGCGCGGAGACGATGCTCGGTGACACGGCCGTCGCCGTCCACCCCGAGGACGAGCGGTACAAGCACCTGATCGGCAAGCTCATCAAGCTGCCGCTCACCGACCGCTCGATCCCCGTCGTCGCCGACGAGCACGTCGACCCCGAGTTCGGCACCGGCGCCGTCAAGGTGACGCCCGCCCACGACCCGAACGACTTCGAGATCGGCCGGCGCCACGACCTGCCCGCCGTCGCGGTCATGGACGAGCACGCCGTCATCACCGCCCACGGCCCCTTCCAGGGCCTGGACCGCCTCGAGGCCCGCTCCGCCATCGTCGCCGCGCTCCGCGCCGACGGCCGGATCGTCGCCGAGAAGCGCCCCTACGTCCACAGCGTCGGCCACTGCTCGCGCTGCAAGACCACCATCGAGCCGCGCCTGTCCATGCAGTGGTGGGTCAAGGTCGGCCCGCTGGCCAAGGCGGCCGGCGACGCCGTCCGCGACGGCAAGGTCAAGATCCATCCGCAGGAGATGGAGAAGCGGTACTTCGACTGGGTCGACAACCTCCACGACTGGTGCATCTCGCGCCAGCTGTGGTGGGGCCACCGCATCCCGGTCTGGTACGGGCCGAACGGCGAGGTCGTCTGCGTCGGTCCCGACGACGAGGCGCCGACCGGTGAGGGCTGGACGCAGGACAACGACGTGCTCGACACGTGGTTCTCCTCCGGCCTGTGGCCGTTCTCCACGCTCGGCTGGCCCGAGCAGACCGAGTCGCTCGCGAAGTTCTACCCGAACTCCGTCCTGGTCACCGGCTACGACATCCTCTTCTTCTGGGTCGCCCGGATGATGATGTTCGGCCTCTACGCGATGGACGGTACCCCGCCGTTCCACACCATCGCCCTGCACGGCATGGTCCGTGACCAGAACGGCAAGAAGATGTCCAAGTCCTTCGGGAACGTCGTCAACCCGCTGGACTGGATGGACAAGTACGGCTCCGACGCGCTCCGCTTCACCCTCGCGCGCGGTGCCAACCCGGGCACCGACGTCCCGATCGGCGAGGACTGGGTCCAGGGCTCCCGGAACTTCGCCAACAAGATCTGGAACGCCACCCGCTTCGCGCTGATGAACGGCGCGACGGTCGAGGGCCCGCTGCCGGACGCGTCCGCCATGTCCTCGACCGACCGGTGGATCCTCTCCCGCCTCAACACGGTCGTCGCCGAGGTCGACGCGTACTACGAGGACTACCAGTTCGCGAAGTTGTCCGACGCCCTGTTCCACTTCGCCTGGGACGAGGTCTTCGACTGGTACGTCGAGCTGTCCAAGACCACCTTCCAGGCCGGCGGCGAGGCGGCCGAGGTCTCCAAGCGGGTCCTCGGCGAGGTCCTGGACGTCACGCTGCGGCTCCTCCACCCGGTCGTCCCCTTCGTCACCGAGACGCTGTGGACGACGCTCACGGGCGGCGAGTCGGTCGTCATCGCCGAGTGGCCCACCGACTCGGGCTTCCGGGACGCGGACGCCGAGCGGGAGATCGAGACCGTCCAGTCGGTGATCACCGAGGTCCGCCGCTTCCGCGCCGACCAGGGCCTCCAGCCCGGCCAGCGGGTCCCGGCCCGGCTGACGCTCGCGGGCAGCCCCCTCGCCGCCCACGAGGCGGCGGTCCGCCAGCTGCTCCGCCTCCAGCCGGAGGGCGACGCCTTCACGGCGACGGCCACGCTCCCGGTCGCGGGCGTCGAGGTCTCCCTCGACCTCTCCGGCGTGATCGACTTCGCCGCCGAGCGCAAGCGGCTCGCGAAGGACCTCGCCGCCGCCGAGAAGGAGAAGTCCCAGGCCACCGCCAAGCTCGGCAACGAGGCGTTCCTCGCCAAGGCCCCGGACAACGTGGTCGACAAGATCCGAGGCCGCCTCACCAAGGCGGACGAGGACATCACCCGCATCCAGTCCCAGCTGGAAAAACTGCCGCAGGCGTAACCGCCGTACGTCAATGAAGGCTCCCGGCACCGCGCAGACGCCGGGAGCCTTCAGGCCCCTCCAAGGGGCGCGGGGAACTGCGCGACCAGCCACAACGCACCCGCACACGCCACGAAACCCCAGCCACCCCACTCCCCGGCGCCACTGTCAGCGACCGTCCGTAGACTGGGACCCGTGAGTGACAACCCCGGCGACAACGACCAGCCCGACCCCGCTGACTCCTTCGAGCAGATCATCGCGGCGGAGACCACCCGCGACCCCGACCTCGCCGTCATCGAGGCCGGCAGCCGCACCCTGCGCACCCAGGGCGGCACCCCGCAGGCCGACGTGCCCGGGCGTCCCGAGGACCCCGAGGTGGACAAGGCCCTGCGCGAGGTCGAGGCGGAGCTCGCGACCCGCTGGGGCGAGACCAAGCTGGAGCCGTCCGTCGCCCGGATCGCCGCGCTGATGGACGTACTGGGCGACCCGCAGCGTTCGTACCCCTCCATCCACATCACGGGGACGAACGGCAAGACCTCCACCGCCCGCATGATCGAGGCCCTGCTCGGCGCCTTCGAGCTGCGCACCGGGCGCTACACCTCGCCGCACGTGCAGTCGGTCACCGAGCGGATCAGCCTGGACGGCGCCGCGATCTCCGCCGAGCGGTTCGTCGAGACGTACGAGGACATCAAGCCGTACGTCGAGATGGTGGACGCCCAGCAGGAGTACCGGCTGTCCTTCTTCGAGGTGCTGACCGGCATGGCGTACGCCGCGTTCGCCGACGCGCCCGTGGACGTCGCCGTCGTCGAGGTCGGGATGGGCGGCTCCTGGGACGCGACCAACGTCATCGACGGGGACGTCGCCGTCGTCACCCCCATCGACCTGGACCACACCGACCGCCTGGGCGAGACGCCCGGCGAGATCGCGACCGAGAAGGCCGGCATCGTCAAGCAGGACGCCACCGTGATCCTGGCCCAGCAGCCGGTGGACGCGGCGCAGGTGCTGCTGAAGAAGGCCGTGGACGTCAACGCCACCGTCGCGCGCGAGGGGCTCGAGTTCGGTGTGGTCTCCCGGCAGGTCGCCGTGGGCGGGCAGTTGATGACCCTGCGCGGCCTCGGCGGCGAGTACCCCGAGGTCTACCTGCCGCTGCACGGCGCCCACCAGGCGCACAACGCCGCCGTCGCGCTGGCCGCCGTCGAGGCGTTCTTCGGCGTCGGCGCGCAGCGTCCCGAGCCGCTGGACGTCGACACCGTCCGCAAGGCGTTCGCCGCCGTCGCCTCGCCCGGACGGATGGAGGTGGTGCGGCGCTCGCCGACCGTGGTGCTCGACGCCGCGCACAATCCGGCCGGCGCCCGGGTCACCGCGGAGGCCGTCGGGGAGGCGTTCGAGTTCAGCCGGCTCATCGGCGTGGTCGGCGCGAGCGGCGACAAGAACGTGCGGGGGTTCCTGGAGGCCTTCGAGCCGGTCTTCGCCGAGATCGTCGTCACCCAGAACTCCAGCCACCGCGCGATGGACGCCGACGAACTGGCCGGGATCGCCGTCGAGGTGTTCGGCGAGGACCGCGTCCAGGTCGAGCCGCGGCTGCCGGACGCCCTGGAGGCCGCGATCACGCTGGCCGAGGAGGAGGGCGAGTTCGCGGGCGGCGGTGTCCTCGTCACCGGTTCCGTCATCACCGTCGGCGAGGCCCGACTGCTCCTGGGGAGGGGCTGAGAAACCGTGCGTACGCTCTGTGCTTCCACTCTGATCGGCGAGGTCTTCGTCATCGGCTTCGCCGGACTGGTCGCCATGAAGGACCCGGACCTGTCCACGGGGACGGTGTGGACGGTCAGCGGCATCGCCATGTTCCTGTGCGTGGCGCTGTGCGGGGCGGTGACCCGGCCGGGCGGCGTCGCCCTCGGCTGGGCGCTCCAGATCGCCCTGATCGCCTCCGGCTTCGTGGTGCCGACGATGTTCTTCCTGGGGGCGGTCTTCGCCGCCCTGTGGTGGGCCTCCGTGCACTACGGGCGGAAGATCGACGAGGCCAAGGCGAGATTCGCCGCCCAGGCCGAGGCAGCCGCGCCCGACGCCGCCTGAGCGGGCCTCCCCGCCACCGCCTGACGCTGCGTGACCGGCGCCGCGACACGCCCGGTAACCTCAGTCATCACCCGCACAACCGCACACCTCCAAGGGAGCCCCTCGTGACGCAGCGCAGCCTCGTCCTCCTCAAGCCCGACGCCGTCCGTCGTGGCCTGACCGGCGAGATCATCAGCCGTATCGAGCGCAAGGCCGGCTGGCAGATCACCGCGCTGGAACTGCGCACCCTGGACGCCGAGACCCTGGAGCAGCACTACGGCGAGCACAAGGGCAAGCCGTTCTACGAGCCGCTGGTCGAGTTCATGGCGTCCGGCCCGGTCGTAGCCCTGGTCGTCGAGGGTGAGCGGGTCATCGAGGGCGTGCGCGCGCTGGCCGGCCCGACCGACCCGATCGCCGCCGCCCCCGGCTCCATCCGCGGTGACTTCGGTGTGATCGTCCGGGAGAACCTGATCCACGCCTCCGACTCCGAGGAGTCCGCCGAGCGCGAGCTGAAGATCTTCTTCCCGGGCCGGGTCTGAGTCCACTCCGGGACCCGCCGGACACCCTTTTTTCTGACAGCGCGTCAGTCGAACGGCCCAGGCGGAGCAGGGGGGCGGTCGCGTCAAAAGCGGCCGCCCCATGGCATATGCGCGCCTGATCGGGGGAACGGATCCCACCGTTGGCCCGTCTCCACAAGCGAGGCGGTGCGCCATCTGCTGACAATGGCGAAGACCCTCGCGCAGTGTTCGCGAAAGCGCGTCTACGATAGAAGCCTCCACGCGTCACTGCACCCACTTCGCCTACCTGAAAAGCCCTCAAAAGCTCCTGGGAAGGCCAGTCGAATCCTGATGGGGAACTCAATGTCGTTCATCGGCCGTGACATGGCTGTCGACCTCGGGACCGCCAACACGCTGGTGTACGTCAGGGGTCGCGGGATCGTACTCAACGAGCCGTCCGTCGTCGCGATCAACACCAACACCGGTGGCATCCTCGCGGTCGGCGCCGAAGCGAAGAAGATGATCGGGCGCACGCCCGGCAACATCGTTGCCGTGCGTCCGCTGAAGGACGGCGTCATCGCCGACTTCGAGATCACCGAGCGGATGCTCCGCTACTTCATCCTGAAGATCCACAAGCGGCGGTATCTGGCTCGTCCGCGGGTCGTCGTCTGTGTGCCCTCGGGCATCACGGGCGTCGAGCGCCGCGCCGTCATCGAGGCGTCGTCCCAGGCCGGCGCCCGGCAGGTGCACATCATCGAGGAGCCCATGGCCGCGGCCATCGGCTCCGGCCTGCCGGTCCACGAGGCCACGGGCAACATGGTGGTGGACATCGGCGGCGGCACCACGGAGGTCGCGGTCATCTCGCTCGGCGGCATCGTCACGGCCCAGTCCATCCGCGTCGCGGGTGACGAGCTGGACAACGCGATCATCCAGCACGTGAAGAAGGAGTACAGCCTTCTGCTGGGTGAGCGCACGGCCGAACAGATCAAGATCACGATCGGTTCTGCGTACGACCTCGACTCCGACGAGCACACCGAAATCCGCGGCCGGGACCTGGTCTCCGGCCTGCCCAAGACCGTCGTCATCTCCGCCGCCGAAGTGCGCAAGGCGATCGAGGAGCCGGTCAACGCGATCGTCGACGCCGTCAAGACGACCCTCGACAAGTGTCCGCCGGAGCTGTCCGGCGACATCATGGACCGGGGCATCGTCCTGACCGGTGGCGGCGCGCTGCTGCGCGGGCTCGACGAGCGGCTGCGCCGGGAGACCGGAATGCCGATCCACATCGCCGAGGACCCGCTCGACAGCGTGGCGCTCGGCAGCGGCAAGTGCGTCGAGGAGTTCGAGGCGCTCCAGCAGGTGCTGGACGCCTCGCCCCGCAGATGACGTAACACTTCGGTTCCGCCGTACGAGACGATCTCCTCTCGTGCGGCGGATCGTTGATATAGAGGGTTCCAGTACCGGACGTACGTGAAGCGCGCGATGCACCGCACGTACCGCGAAGTACCGAATCAGCTGAATTCCTGAACACCGCCACGTAAATTCCGAGATTCCCGAATTTCGACGAGGAAGGCACGGCCGCCGCACGTGAGGGACACGAAAGAGAGCCGGCTGCTCCTGGTACTGCTGATCGCCGTCGCGTTCGCGCTGATCACGGTGGACATCCGCGGTGGGGAGGACTCGCCGGTCGACGGTGCCCGGCAGGCCGCGGCCACCGTCTTCGGCCCGATCGAGAACGGGGTGTCGTCCGCGGTCGACCCGGTGGGCAACGCGGTCTCCGCGATCCGCGACTCCGGCGACCGGCACGACCGCCTCGCCGAGCTGGAGACGCAGAACGCGGCCCTGAAGGCGAAACTCGGCAGCGACGAACGCGGGCGCAGCCGGCTCCAGCAGTTCGACAAGATGCTCGGACTGGCCGGCGCCGGACAGTACGGGATCAAGGGCGCCCAGGTCATCGCCATAGGAGCCGCCCAGGGCTTCTCGTGGACCATCACCATCGACGTCGGTGCCAATGACGGCATCAAGCGCGACATGACCGTCCTCAACGGCGACGGCCTCGTCGGACGCGTCACCACCGTCGGCCCGAACACCGCCACCGTGCTGCTCGCCAACGACCCGGACTTCACCGTCGGCACCCGGATGGAGTCCGGCGACGAACTCGGCTTCGCCGCCGGCCAGGGCAGCCGCCCGCTGCGGGTCGAGCTGCTCAACGGCAAGGCCGACGTCAAGAAGGGCGACCGGCTGGTCACCTTCGGCTCCCAGGCCGACAAGCCCTTCGTGCCCGGCGTGCCCGTCGGCACCGTCTCCCGCGTCGACCCCAACGGCGGCGACCTCACCCGCATCCTCGAAGTCACGCCGTTCGTCAGCTTCACCAAGCTCGACATCATCGGCGTCGTCGTCCAGGCGCCGCAGAAGGACCCGCGCGACACGGTGCTCCCGGAGAAGTCGAAGCCGAAGCCCACCCCGACCGTCACGGTCACCGCGACCCCGTCCGCCGGGGCCGACCCCGAGGGCCAGACGCAGAACGGCCAGGACGAGCAGTCGCAACAGGACGAACAGTCGCAACAGGGCCAGCAGTCACAGCAGAACGACCAGACAGAGCAGAACGAGCAGACCGAGCAGTAGGAGTTCTCACCCCATGCGCGTCAACCGGATCCTGCTGTCCGTCGCCCTGGTCGTCGTCGCCCTGGTGATCCAGGTCAGCGTTCTCGCCCGCCTCCACCTGCCCGGCGCCGTCCCCGACCTGCTGCTGCTCACCGTCCTCGGCCTCGCCCTGGTCTACGGCCATGTCGGCGGCGCCCTCGTCGGCTTCGGCGCCGGACTCCTCGCCGACCTCGCCCCGCCCGCCGACCACGCGGCCGGCCGCTACGCCCTGGTGCTCTGCGTCATCGGCTACCTCGCCGGACTCGCCAAACCGGACAACGGCCGGCTCAGGTCGGCCACCGGCCCCATGGTCGTGGTCGTCGCCGCCGCCATCGGCACCACCCTGCTCTACGCCGGCGTCGGCGCCCTGGTCGGCGACACCGCCGCCCGCCACGTCGGCCTGCCCAGCCTGCTGTTCACGGCCGCCCTGTACGACCTGCTGCTCGCGCCCTTCGTCGTCCCCGGCATCATGGCGCTCGCCCGGCGCGCCGAGAACGACCCGCTGGCCGACACCAACGCCGCCGCCCAGAGCCCCGACATCTCCTCCGGCTGGCTCTCCGGCGGCACCGGCCTGCGCATCGGCAGACAGCGCAGCGGGCTGCGGATGAAGACCGCGCGGGCACGCGTGGCCCGGGCCGGACGCATCAAGGGGGTCAAGCGGCTGTGACGGTGACGACGCGGCAGCAGACAGGGAACCAGCACATCGCGAGGGGGACCCAGCAGTGACCAACATCCCCGAGACCGGCCGCAGCACACGCGTCCAGACCCGGCTCGTCGTCATCCAGATCCTCGTCCTCTCCCTCCTCGCCACCCTCGGCGGCCGGCTCTGGTACCTCCAGATCCGCCAGGGCGACGAGTACGCCGAGGAGGCGTCCGGCAACCACGTCCAGCAGGTCGTCCAGCCCGCCACCCGCGGCTCGATCCTGGACGCCCGCGGCGTGGCACTCGCCGACAACGAGACCCGGCTCGTGGTCTCCGCCTCCCGCACCGACCTGCTGAAGATGAAGGACGACGGCAAGGCGGTCCTCACCAAGCTCGCCGGCGTCCTCGGCATGAAGCCCCAGGACGTCATCGACAAGGTCCGGCTCTGCGACGCCGAGACCCCGCAGCCCTGCTGGAACGGCTCGCCCTACCAGCCGATCCCCGTCACCGACGAGGCCACCGTCAAGCAGGCCCTGCAGATCCGCGAGCGCGCCGAGGACTTCCCCGGCATCACCGCCGAGCCCATGGCCGTACGCCGCTACGCCGCCCCCGGCAAGTCCAACACCGCCCAGGTCCTCGGCTACCTCTCGCCGGTCACCGACGAGGAACTGCAGAAGGCCCAGGACACCGACTCGCCCTTCCTCCGCTCCGACCAGGTCGGCCGCTCCGGCCTGGAACGCCAGTACGACAAGGCGCTGCGCGGCAAGGCCGGCGTCACCCGCTACGAGGTCGACAACCTCGGCCGCGTCATCGGCGAGGCCGAGTCCGACCCGGGCACCCCCGGCTCCAACCTCGTCACCAGCATCGACTCGCGAGTCCAGCGGGTCGCCGAGTACGAGCTGAACGAGGCCATGAAGGCCGCCCGCAAGGAGATGGACCGCAACACCAACCGGCTCTACGAGGCCGACGCCGGCGCGGTCGTGGTGATGGAGGCCAAGACCGGCCGGGTCGTCGCCATGGCCTCCAACCCCGACTACGACCCGAACGCCTGGGTCGGCGGCATCTCCGCCAAGGACTACAAGCGGCTCACCGGCAAGGACTCCAACTACCCGCTGCTCAACCGCGCCACCCAGGGCCAGGCGGCCCCCGGCTCCATCTTCAAGGTGGTCTCCTCGGCCGCCGCCGTGGAGGCCGGCTACGACTTCGACGGCAGGTACGACTGCTCCAGCGCCTACAACGTCGGCGGCCAGGTCTTCAAGAACTTCGAGTCGGCCAGCTACGGCCCGATCAGCCTCGGCCGCGCCCTGGAGCTGTCCTGCGACACCGTCTTCTACCGCCTGGCGCACCAGGAGTGGAAGAAGGACGGCGGCATGAAGCCCAAGGACCCCAACGACTTCTTCTACAAGGCCGCCCACCAGTTCGGCCTCGGCGAGGAGACCGGCATCGACCTCCCCAACGAGGTCACCGGCCGCGTCCCCGACCGGCAGTGGAAGCAGGACTACTGGGAGGCCAACCACGAGGCCTGGTGCAAGTCCGGCAAGAAGGACGGCTCCTACGTCGAGAAGATCGCGTACGAGAACTGCCTCGAAGGCAACAAGATGCGCGCCGGTGACTCCATCAACTACTCCATCGGCCAGGGCGACACCCTCGTCACCCCCATCCAGATGGCCACCATCTACGCGGCCATCTCCAACGGCGGCACCCTCTACGACCCGAGCATCGGCAAGGCGGTCGTCAGCCCCGACGGCAAGCAGGTCAGCGCGATCGAGCCCGAGTCGCACGGCAAGCTGCCGATAAGCAAGACCACGCTGGCCAAGATGGACGACGCCCTCGCGGGTGTCGCCACCCGCGGTACCGCCGCCTGGCGGTTCGGCGGCTGGCCCCAGGACGAGATCCCGATGCACGCCAAGACCGGTACCGCCGAGGTCCACGGCAAGCAGACCACGTCCTGGTTCGCGACGTACACCAAGGACTACTCGATCGTCATGACGATCTCCCAGGGTGGTACGGGCTCCGGCGCCTCCGGCCCCGCCGTCCGCAACATCTACAACGCCCTGTACGGCGTCTCGGACGACGGCGCGATCGACAAGAAGAAGGCGCTGCTGCCCCAGCCGCAGGCGAAGCTCCCGACGATCAAGGCCGACGGGACCATCCCCGCGCCGAAGATCTCCAAGGACATCGTCAAGGACCTCCAGCCGGACGAGAAGGTCTCCCCCGAGGAGGAGTACGCCCCCATCGACGGCCAGGAGCAGGGCGCCACCCCGCCCACCCAGAACACCGAGAACCGCGACACCAGGCGCCGCCGACGGCGCGGCGGCCCGGGCAGGCGCGGCACCGGCGGCGGACACGGAAGCCGGAGGGCACGCGCATGACCGGCGCCAACAGCTTCCAGGTCTCCGGGTACGGCCCCGAGAAGGCCGGCTGGACCCGGCTCTTCGCCCGGGACTCCATGGCCCGGCGGCTCGACTGGCCGATACTGCTGGCCTCCGTCGCGCTGTCGCTGCTGGGCTCGCTGCTGGTCTACTCCGCGACCCGCAACCGCACCGAACTCAACCAGGGCGACCCGTACTACTTCCTCACCCGCCACCTCCTGAACACGGGTATCGGGCTCGCCCTCATGGTCGGCATCGTCTGGCTCGGCCACCGCGCCCTGCGCACCGCCGTGCCGGTCCTGTACGGCGCCTCCGTCTTCCTGATCCTGCTGGTGCTCACCCCGCTCGGCTCGACCATCAACGGCGCCCACTCCTGGATCAAGCTGCCCGGCGGCTTCTCCCTCCAGCCCTCGGAGTTCGTGAAGCTCACGATCATCCTCGGCATGGCGATGCTGCTGGCCGCCCGCGTCGACGCGGGGGACCGGCAGCACCCGGACCACCGGACCGTGCTCCAGGCCCTGGGCCTGGCCACCGTGCCCATGCTGATCGTGATGCTCATGCCCGACCTCGGGTCGGTCATGGTCATGGTCATCATCGTGCTGGGCATCCTGCTCGCCTCCGGGGCCAGCAACCGCTGGGTCTTCGGACTGCTCGGCGCCGGCACGGCCGGGGCGCTCGCCGTGTGGCAGCTCGGCATCCTGGACGACTACCAGATCGCCCGCTTCGCCGCCTTCGCCAACCCGGCCCTCGACCCGGCCGGCGTCGGCTACAACACCAACCAGGCGCGCATCGCGATCGGCTCCGGCGGACTGACCGGCTCCGGCCTCTTCGAGGGCTCGCAGACCACCGGCAGGTTCGTACCGGAACAGCAGACCGACTTCGTCTTCACGGTCGCCGGCGAGGAACTGGGCTTCCTCGGCGCGGGCCTGATCATCGCCCTGCTCGGTGTGATCCTCTGGCGCGCCTGCAAGATCGCCCGCTCCACCCCCGACCTGTACGGCACGGTCGTCGCCGCCGGGATCGTCGCCTGGTTCGCCTTCCAGACCTTCGAGAACATCGGCATGACGCTCGGCATCATGCCGGTCACCGGTCTGCCCCTGCCCTTCGTCTCCTACGGCGGCTCCTCCATGTTCGCCGTGTGGATGGCGGTCGGGCTGCTCCAGTCGATCACGGTGCAGAGACCCATGTCGGCCTGAGCGCGGGCCGTGGACGGTACGGGGGACCATCCTCGCCGGGTTAGGCTGGATGGTCCCCCTTGTCAGCACACGAAGGTTCCGTGAGATGCCTGCCGAAGCCGCCGAGTCTGTGAAGTCTGTGTTTCCGCAGCTCGAAGCTCTGCTCCCGCATGTGCAGAAGCCGATCCAGTACGTCGGCGGAGAGCTCAACTCCACGGTCAAGGACTGGGAATCCTGCGACGTCCGCTGGGCCCTGATGTACCCCGACGCCTACGAGGTCGGACTGCCCAACCAGGGCGTCATGATCCTCTACGAGGTGCTCAACGAACAGCAGGGCGTCCTCGCCGAGCGCACCTACAGCGTCTGGCCGGACCTGGAGGACCTGATGCGGGAGCACTCCGTCCCGCAGTTCACCGTCGACAGCCACCGCCCGGTCGGCGCCTTCGACGTCTTCGGCCTCTCCTTCTCCACGGAGCTGGGCTACACCAACATGCTCACGGCCCTGGACCTGGCGGGCATCCCGCTGGAGGCCAAGGACCGCGGCATCGACGACCCGGTCGTCCTGGCCGGCGGGCACGCGGCGTTCAACCCCGAGCCGATCGCCGACTTCATCGACTGCGCCGTCATCGGCGACGGCGAGCAGGCCGTCCTGGAGATCACCGCGATCATCCGTGCCTGGAAGGCCGAGGGCCGCCCCGGCGGCCGCGAGGAACTCCTCCTGCGCCTGGCGAAGACGGGCGGCGTGTACGTCCCCGGCTTCTACGACGTCGAGTACCTGCCCGACGGCCGCATCTCCCGCGTCGTACCCAACCGCAGCGGCGTCCCGTGGCGGGTCAGCAAGCACACCGTCATGGACCTCGACGAGTGGCCCTACCCCAAGCAGCCCCTCGTCCCGCTCGCCGAGACGGTCCACGAGCGGATGTCCGTGGAGATCTTCCGCGGCTGCACCCGCGGCTGCCGCTTCTGCCAGGCCGGCATGATCACCCGCCCGGTGCGCGAGCGTTCCATCACCGGCATCGGCGAGATGGTCGACAAGGGTCTGAAGGCGACCGGCTTCGAGGAGGTCGGCCTGCTCTCCCTCTCCTCCGCCGACCACACCGAGATCGCCGACGTCGCCAAGGGCCTCGCGGACCGGTACACGGACGACAAGATCGGCCTGTCCCTCCCCTCGACCCGCGTCGACGCCTTCAACATCGACCTGGCCAACGAGCTGACCCGCAACGGCCGCCGCTCCGGCCTGACCTTCGCCCCCGAGGGCGGCTCCGAGCGCATCCGCAAGGTCATCAACAAGATGGTCTCGGAAGAGGACCTGATCCGTACCGTCGCGACGGCCTACGGCAACGGCTGGCGCCAGGTGAAGCTGTACTTCATGTGCGGCCTGCCCACCGAGACCGACGACGACGTCCTCCAGATCGCCGACATGGCGACCAGGGTCATCGCCAAGGGCCGCGAGGTCTCCGGCGCGGGCGACATCCGCTGCACGGTCTCCATCGGCGGCTTCGTCCCCAAGCCCCACACCCCCTTCCAGTGGGCCCCGCAGCTCTCCTCCGAGGAGACCGACGCCCGCCTGCAGAAGCTGCGCGACAAGATCCGCGGCGACAAGAAGTACGGCCGCTCCATCGGCTTCCGCTACCACGACGGCAAGCCCGGCATCGTCGAGGGCCTCCTCTCCCGCGGCGACCGCCGCCTCGGCGCCGTCATCCGCGCGGTCTACGACGACGGCGGCCGCTTCGACGGCTGGCGCGAGCACTTCTCGTACGACCGCTGGATGGCCTGCGCCGACAAGGCCCTGGCGCCCACCGACGTCGACGTCGACTGGTACACCACCCGCGAGCGCGGCTACGAGGAGGTCCTGCCCTGGGACCACCTCGACTCCGGCCTCGACAAGGAGTGGCTCTGGGAGGACTGGCAGGACGCCCTCGACGAGACGGAGGTCGACGACTGCCGCTGGACCCCGTGCTTCGACTGCGGCGTCTGCCCCCAGTTCGACACATGGCCACAAACGGGCCCGACGGGCAAGAAGCTGCTGCCGCTGACGGTCAAGAACAACGCTCCGACCAGCTGATACGGGGATCCGAGGGTGAGTGAGGCGCTGCGGCGGGTCGTTGAGGCTGTGGCTGATGTCACGGAGGAAGACGTGGCCGCAGCGCTGACCGAACTTGGGGTAGTGAAGGGGCGGCAACGTCACGCACAGAGGGCGACGAGGACGCCGCTGCCGCCGCCTGGGGGCTCCGAACGGATCCAGTCCGAGGTGGAGTGGGTCTGACTCCTCCTGGCCTGCGAGTGTCGCCGTCCAGGCATCTACTGCCCGGCTCCCTCATCGACGACACGAAGCACTTGCCTAGCAGGTCTGCGCTGACCTATTGCCCCGTTATCCCACGGATCGCGTCTATCTTGTGGAGTGCTCGCTTTCCGTAGCTCACGCTCACTGTCAACAGGATGGAGCCGGACACTACGAGTGGCTCCAGACTGGACGGCATTTTAAGAGCGGCGACTGCGTAAAGTGAGCCCGCCGCGATCACGATTGCCGCCGCCGCCGTAAGTAGGAGGCGGAGGGACTCCCGCTCGGGTACTACTACGTCAGCGATAGTGTCTTCCTCCAGGATGCTGCCGAACTTCCCATCTGCGCACCGTTCGGCGATACGTAGAACCGTGTTTGCCAATTGCTTCAGGTCGGCGTCATTCATCTCCTCGACTGATTTTTCAAGCTGTGCAAGATAGGTCGAAACGCGCAGCGCGTGTGATTTGACGTGCTTTCGCCGGGCGCGTTTTGAAAATCCTCTGGTGAAGCGATGTGCTGTCCGCAGGGAAGTGCGGACATAGCTCAATTCTTCGCCAACTTTTTGGAGTGCCTTGCTGCGCCTCTCTCCGGTCTTGCCGAGTGGCTCTGCGCATGCCACGAGGGCGTCTGAGCAGCAGTAAACGAGGAGTGAGCGGCGATAGGTGAGAAATACCTTCCGCCCAGGGGTTGGTATTCCGGCGAACCCCAGAGCGACACGTGCCCCGAGGATTACTGGACCTATGGTGATTACCGCATAGAATGCGGCGAGAAATACGGACCCTGCTGCTATCTGAAGAAGGCTGGACACGAGATCGGCCGAATCGTTTGAGTGCTTCACTGTGTCCGTTGCAGAGCTGATTACTGTTCCCGTTACGTCGCGCATCGATCCAGGCCTGGTGTCGAGGGCAAAGATAATCGGCATCGGCCACCAGACGCCGACGACTACGCCATGTAGAAATCCTATTAAGTGGCCTTTGCTTTGAAAGCGCTCATGGACTCTCAAGGCAAGCCGAACGCGTGGGGGTACCGAACGACCTAAAGAGAGTCGTTCCATGCTTGCCTTGAGCTTTTCGATCTCTTTATCGGCGGCTTCGCGTCGCTTCCGCGTCAGCCTTCTCCGTACCCCGCTCAGCATGAGGCTCATCTTTGCACGTTATATCCGATAGGGCGGGCGATATCGAGGAAGCAGTCGCAAGAAGCGTGAGCTGACGTGGGGTCGCCTGAGGGTGATCTACTCGATACCGTCGATGCATGTCCAGTGCGCGTCGGGTTGGTCACCCGATGGCGTGCGCTGGTTGATCGCGCGCAACTAGGGGAGCTGGTACGGGCATGGCGGTTGACGCTGCTCGATCGGATGAGGGGTTCACGTCGGCGAGGGTTACGCGGGTAATGGCCACCGCGTGCCGGGCTGCTGGGCTCGACGGCAACGAGGCGGAGCTGATCCGGCTCGGAGAGAACGCGTTGTTCCGGCTGGCCTCCGCGCCGGTGATCGTGCGTGTGGCAAGGGGACGAGAGTGGCTGCCTACGGCGCGTAAAGAGGTGGCTGTCTCCAGGTGGCTGGCGGGGGAGGGGTTCTCCGCAGCGCGCATCGTGGAGGATCTTGAACAGCCCTTGTTGATCGACGGGTACCCGGTGACCTTCTGGCGTCAGATTGTCGAGGGTGATCGCAAACCTGCCTACGGGGAGCTGGGGGCCGTGCTCCGTGACCTGCACACGCTCACCGTTCCGGCCGGTCTTGAACTGTCCCGGTTTGATCCATTTGGTAGGCAAGAACTACGGATTGACCGTGCCTCGATTCCCGAGGATGACAGGACGTTCCTGCGTAAGCGTTGGCGTGAACTTCAAGATCGCTACAAGGAGTTGGAGTTCGAGACGCCCAAGGGGCCGGTGCACGGGGATGCGCACGTGCAGAACCTCATGGTGGACGACCGTGGTCGGGTCGTCCTGATCGACTTCGAAGCCTTCTGCTACGACCACCCTGAATGGGATCTGATGGTCACGGCCGTTGAGCATCACAGTCTTGGGTGGCAGAGCAAAGCGCAGTACGCCGACTTCGTGCGTGCTTACGGGCGGGACCTGCACGACTGGCCGGGCTACGAAACCCTTCGCGGCCTTCAAGAGTTCGGCATGACGACGTGGCTCATGCAGAACATCGGAGAGGACGAGAAGACGGCTGCGGAGTACCGTCGGCGCATTGCGGCACTTCGTGATGATGCGGCTCCGCGGGATTGGCGTCCCTGGTAGGGCGTTACTCGTCGTCGTCCAGGCGGGCCAGGGCATCCCGTACCTGGTCGTTGAAGGCGGCCACCACGGGGTTGCCCACGTGTCCGCCTACCTCGGCCTGGAAGTCGGTGACGTAGCGGTGGAAGCGGTTTGACTGGAGGCTGTCGCCGCCGTCCACGGCCAGGCTGGCTGTTTGGACGGCGGCTTCCAGTTCGCCGTTGAGTAGCTGGCTCTGGGCGAGAACCATGCGGCAGAAACCGAGAGTCCGTGCGTACTTCGGGTCCGTGCCGTCGACGGCACGCTGCGCCTGCTCGACGGCTTCTCGGCGCATCTTGAGGTCGCGGAAGCAGTGGCACAGTTCGCCCATGAGTTCCGCTGAGTCGAAGTAGCTGAGCCACGCCGGGTCTTCTCCCGTGTCCGCACGTTCGAAGTGGCGTTCCGCTTCGTTCATGGCGCGTCCGGCGCCGATCCGGTCACCTGCGTTCGACAGGGCGCGTGCTTCCATCGCGGAGTAGTTCGCCATGGCTCGCGGGGTGGCTCGGCCCTTGGCCCCCTCGACGGCGGCACGGGCCAGTTGGATGGCCTGGGTGTGGTGGCCGAGGTAGTTCGCCTGGTGGCTGAGGTTGCCAAGGATGCGGGCCCCGAACATGCGGTCATCGATGACCTGTGACAGGCGGAGTGTGGAAGTGAGGTAGCGATGGGCAAGCCGGTGGTTGCCGGTGTCGTACGCGGTCCACGCGAGTAGCTGGGACACCTCGGCTGCGGCGCTGTAGAGCGCGGTCCCCACCTTCTCGCTGTAGCTCGCACTGAGGAGGGGTAAGACCTCATGTCGGAAGTAGTGGCGTAAGGCGCGGTGGCCGTGGCCACCTCCATACTTGAAGTCGAGCTGCATGAACATGTCCCCTGCGTCTCGGATCGCGCGGACGTCGCGCATGCCGATTCGCTGGTGTGCCGGCCTGTCGGCCTGGATGCCGTCGGGCCTCCCGATCATCCAGGACAGGACTGTGGAGCTCAGGTCCGCGTCGGCGACGATCAGACCTCCGCCGGGCGGCGCGTCTTCGGCGCGTTCCTGGGCCAGTCCGTCAAGCATGGACAGCGCGTCGGGGACGGTGCTGGGGTAGCCGACGGCTTCCGGTGTGGACTGTTGCGAGTGGTCGAAGAAGCCAAGATCGCCGGGTGTGACGCGACGGCTCAGTTTGGCACTCAAGACATCAGCCATGATCGCTGCCGTATGCGGCTGGATGCCTGCGCCATCGCGCCAGCGCTGGACGGCTACGTGAGTGGTTCCGAGAGGCGTGCCGCGTTGCGTTGCGGCGTCCTTCATCCGCTTCGCTAGGCCCTTGTTCGAGACCTGCGCTTCGTTCATGACCGCGATCAGTTGCGCGTTCGGCTCTCGGCTCATGCTCCCCTGCCAACCCGAGAATGACGGCGAGTATTCATCGTGTCACAAAGTGGCGGGTTGGGGGGTTCATTGGTGAACCCCCCTTGGCTTTGCCGGTGTTCACGTGAACCCCCCGGCGAACACTCCCGGTCAGACGTCGTCCGCCGTGTACTGGATTCCGCGTAGCAAGCGGTCTCGGAAGGGCCGTCGAAGCTAACAAGGGGACGTCATGGACGCGAGGAAAGTGCGGCAGCGCGAACAAGTGGGCGCGGAGATCGAGGCGTTCGCCCATTGGTTCGCCAAGCCTGATCCCTCCGCCGGGCACTTCCTGACTGTGACGCTCTTTGCGGAGGCCGCCGACACGGCTCGCGTGGCGCGAGACATGACGGCCGTCTTCCTGCGGGGCGCCGGTGCGGATGCCATGGTGGACGACGCTCGGCTGATCGTCTCGGAGCTGGTCGGCAACGTGGTGAACCACGTGGTGCCGGAACGTGGCCTGGCCCAGCCTGGTGGATCTCGTCGTATGGACGTGAGCTTCAAGCTGTGGCCGAAGTGGCTCTTCATTGGCGTCGCGGACGAGGACTCGACGCCGCCGCTCCTCCCACTGGGAGATGTCTTCTCGCCTGGACTCATGGGTGAGCTGTCAGAGGCCGTGCTTCCCGACAACGGCCGGGGTCTGCTGATCGTTCAGCGACTCGCATCGGCCGTCTGGTGGACGCCGGGTGAGGGTGGCGGCAAGACGGTCTGGTGCCGCATGGACGCAGACCAGGGGGCAACGGCCGGCACGCCCCGTTGATCTCCGGGCCGTCGCCTCCACAACCCTCCTTCGCGATCAGGAGTGGGGTGACGGCCCGGGCATCGGCCGGAGTTTGACCTCTCCGGCCCACAGGGCGCGGTCCCTTGGGAACTGTTCATCGGGTTCCCCACCCGGCCAAGGGGCCGCGCTTCACAACCTCATACCGAGACCGGACCACCCCCGCGCCTGGCAGCAACCGGGGTGGTCCGGGAGGGGACACAGCGTTCCCCGGTGCCCGATGGTACCGGGGTCGTTGTGCTGTCTACACACCCCGGGCCACGAAGACTTGATGATCCGTTAGCTGAGCGGATGGGAGTGGCCAAATGACTGGCGCGGGTGAGGGTTGGCTGCATGACGGGCTCGATGACGTTGCGGGTGTGGAGTCGGGTCTGTGGGTGCGCGGGGTCGATTACGTCGGGGGCTGGCGGTCGGCGCGTGAGTCTGCGGACCGGCTGAACCGTGCGCTTCTGGGTGCGGGTTTCGAGCTGTCTGCGGTGCGGGCGGTGGCGTCGGCCGACGAGTGCGGGCGTGGGGTGGTGCGGCTGGCGGGTTGGCCGGAGACGGCTGATCGGCTCGCGGTGCTCCTGGAGGCGCTGGCTGATCGTGATGGCGGTGGTCGGTGATGGGCGCTGGGTCGGGTGAGCGGGTTGCGTGGGCACGTCGTCGGGCTCTGGGACTTTGGGCGGGAGCTGCCATGGGGCGAGTGAACAGGGGGCCTTACGCTCGTCAGGCGAATCGGGCAGGCACTGGTCCTGCCCGCGTTTGTGGCCGATGGGCCCCCTGTTCTTCGAGGCTCGCCCCATGGTGGCTGCCTAAAGTCCCGGAGCCCGGCGACCCCCGGCCCACCACGCCCCGGCTCCCGGCGGCCGGTCGTCCCCCGGACTCCCTGGGCGTGCTGCGGTGTGGGGCGTCTGCCGACCGGACGGGACCGGCGGTCACGCCGCACGCCCGGCCGGGGCGGCCGGGCGCCCCGGCGCGCCGCAGGCGCGCCCTTGAGGAAGTGAAGGTGGTTTCGACCGATCCTCGTTGCCGGTCAGGTCTGGCGGCGTCGGGTGCGCTGCTTGTCGGCGGTGATCCGGTAGGCGGCTTCGGCGCGGTCGGCTCCGATGCGGAGTTCTTCGAGGATCAGCGGCCGGTCGTCGGTGCCGTGCGTGACGCGGGACAGATGCAGGATCGGGGTCGCGTCCGGGAGCTGGAGCGTGGCGCGCTCATCCGGCACAGGCATACGGGCGCGCACGGTCTCCGACCACCACAGCTTGTGCCCGGCCTTGGCGAGTGCCGCGTAGGCGGTTGTCGGCTGCTGGCCAGGCTCTTCGGCGAGTGCCGGCACACTCTCAGCGACCTCGAAGGGGATCAGCGTCCGGTGCATCGCCCGCGCGCCGGTGCTGGCATCGGTCAGGAGACGGTCACAGCCGAACAGCTCCTCTTCCTCGCCCAGGTCGAGCAGTCGGCCCGTGCTCTTCGTCGTGCGGGTGCGGTACGTGCTCGGTTCCTCGGCCTCGCCCCAGACGTCACCGCCGAGCATGACGAACGTGCCGCCGGGGGCGTGGCTGATGCGGCGATCCAGGCTGAGGGTGGGGTGTCCGTCGGAGCGTACGAAGCTGCCCTTGCCGTGCCGGACGTCGATCAACCCTTCTGCCCGCAGGGCTGCGATGGCGTTGCGGACGGTGGGGCGGGATACGCCGTAGCGGGTCATGAGCTGGGCTTCGGACGGCAACGGGGCCTCGGGTGTGAGTTCTCCTGTCAGGATCGCTTCGCGGATGGCGGCGGCGACCTGTTGGTAGAGGGCTCCGGGGCGCTGGATCTCCGTCATCTCGGCATCTCCGGTCTGGTGTCGTAGGCACGTCGCACGCGCGACATCACTCGTCAGCATAAGTACTTGCACTCTCGCCGTACAGTGCTCCAAGCTTGGCACTCGTAAGGACAAGTGACGTCCGTATAGGTCGGGCGTCCTGATTGGCCAGGGAGGCCACAGAAATGCAGTCCATTCCCGTGGACACGACCCGGCTTGGCGTACTGCGCTGCGCCATCGCGCCGGAAGCAAAGCTCAGCAACCCCGAGACGCAGGAGGTGAAGAAGGACCGGGACGGCAACCCGGTCTACACCGTCGCCGTGACCGTGCGGCAGGACCGGCGGCGGATCTCCGTCATCGAGATCGCCGTGAGCGGCGAACCCAAGGGCATCCAAGAGGGCCAGATCGTCAAAGTGACCGGCCTGACCGCGTTCGCCTGGTCGATGGGCGACCGGCACGGCGTCAGCTTCCGCGCCGACGCCATCACCCCCGTCCCCGCCACGGCGACGGCGCACGGCAAGGGTGGTGACGCCTGATGGAACCGATCCTGATCGCCTTCGCCCTGGCGGTGGGGGCCTGGCTGCTGGTCGTCGGTGACCTGGTGCGCCGCCACCGACCGGCCTGGCACTGGTACCTCACCGGATACCCCGTGACGGCCTGGCGGGTGGCGTCCACCTGGCGGCGGGTCGCCCTGCTCAACGACCTCGCCGTGTCCCGGCTCCCGGCCCGCACGCTGGTCGGGCATCTGCTGGTCAAGGGTGACCCGGTGCGGCCAGTGGCCCCGCGGATCTCCTTCCCGCGGGCGACCCGTATGGGGCTGACGGTGGTGGTGCGGCTGCACGCGGGCCAGACCCCTGCGACGTACATGCAGGCGGCTGACGCGCTGGTCCACGCGTGGAAGGTCCACGCCGTGCGGGTCACCTCGCCTGAACGCGGCCTCGTGCTGCTGACCGCCACGGCCACCGACCCGTTGGAACGGCCCGGGTTAGCGAGCGCTCCGGCGGAACTGCTGTCGGCGTTGATCGGTGCGTTGGAGACGGGCGGGGCGTGGGTGATGAACCTGCGCCTGGTCCCGCACTGGCTCATCGCGGGGGCCACCCGCTCGGGCAAGTCGACCCTGCTCGCCCGGGTCATCACCCAGTTCGCACCCCAACCGGTCGCGCTGGTCGGCATCGACTGCAAGGGCGGCATGGAACTCGGTCTCTTCGCCGACCGGCTGAGCGCGCTCGCCACATCGAGGCGCGAAGCGGTCGCCGTGCTGACGGCCCTGGTGGTCGACATGCAGGACCGCATGAGTGCCTGCCGCACGGCTGGGGTGCGCTCGGTGTGGGAGCTG
Source organism: Streptomyces sp. NPDC056128 (assembly GCF_042263835.1). Lineage (NCBI taxonomy): Bacteria > Bacillati > Actinomycetota > Actinomycetes > Kitasatosporales > Streptomycetaceae > Streptomyces > Streptomyces sp. NPDC056128. Next base: position 280,106 of record NZ_JBHJVQ010000002.1, read on the forward strand.
CCGGACAAGCTCCGCCCGGTGCCGGTCGTGGTCCTGGTGGACGAGATCGCGGAGCTGTACCTGTCCGACGGCACCCGGCAGAGCAAGGCGGAAGCAGAGCAGTGCTCCACGCTCCTACTGCGGCTGGCCCAGCTCGGTGCCGCGCTCGGCCTGCACCTGGTGCTTGCCGGCCAACGCGTCGGCTCCGACCTCGGCCCCGGTGTCACCGCCCTGCGCGCCCAGCTCGGCGGCCGGATCTGCCACCGCGTCAACGACCCCGGCACCGCAGAAATGACCCTTGGCGACCTCAACAAGGACGCCGTGGCGGTGGCGCAGGCGATCACGGCTCAGGAACGCGGCGTGGCGGTGTGCACCGGCCCGGACGGGGGCTGGGCCCGTGCCCGCTCCCACCTGACCCTCACGGATGAGGCCGTGGCCACGGCTCGGAAGCACTCCGCCATGACCCCCGAACTCCCGGCCATAGAGCGCGCCTTGGTGGCGCTGGAAGGAGACGTCAAGTGATCAGCGAAGGTACGGCGTTCACGTTCGCGGTGGTCTTCGGGATCATCACCGTCCTCCTCGTCCGCTCCCGCGACGTACGCGGCTGGGAGGCGGTGTGCGTGGGCCTGTTCGGCCTCTACCTCGGCCAGACCCCCGTCCTGTTCACCATCCACGGCTTCGTCACGTGGGCCGTCAGCGGCTTCTCCCACACCTGAGAGACAAGGACTCCTCCATGACGATGCGCCGCGTGAGGTGCACCCACTGCAAGGGTGACGGAGCCCGCAAGACCTGGACCGGACGACTGCGCCGCTGCCGCGTCTGCCGGGGCACCGGAACCATCCGCTAACCCACCATCCACCCCGCACCAACAGGAGTGATCCCCATGACGGATGACGCGCCACCACCCACCACCCGTGCCGCTGCGGCGGCCCACCCCGGAAGGTCACCACCATCACCCCGCACCCCACCACCCCGGCTGACCGGCGCGCCGCCCTCGACCGCGCGGCGCGCCTGCGTCAGCTCCCCGAAGCAGACCGAGACGCCCTCCGCATCGCCCAAGACCCCGACTTTCCCCGCTGGCTGCAACAGATCACCCAAACCGGCGGCTGCGCTCATCCCGTGCACCTCTCCGGTTCCACCACGACCCTGGACGGCACAACCGGCGAGATCCTCCGCCACTACGACACCCGCAACGAACCCGGCGAACGCCTCCTGGTCCGCTGCCGCAACCGCCGGGCGACCGTCTGCCCCGCCTGCTCCCGACTCCACGCGGGCGACACCTTCCACCTCGTCCGCGCCGGTCTCATGGGCGGCAAGAACGTTCCCGCCACCGTTCGCACGCGGCCCCGTCTCTTCGTCACCCTGACTGCCCCCTCCTTCGGAGCGGTGCACCGTGCGGGGCAAACATGCCGCCCTCGCCGTGACGGCGGCGCCTGCGAGCACCGCCGTCCCCTTGGCTGCCACACCGTGCACGCCCCCGACGCCCCCGTTGTCGGACAGCCCCTCTGCACGGACTGCTACGACTACACCGCACACGTCCTGTGGCACGCCCACGCCTCCAAACTGTGGGACCGCTTTGTCATCGACGTCCGGCGGCGCCTCGCCTCCTCGGCGGGCATCGTCCAGTCCCGCTTCGCCCGCCACGCCCGGCTGTCGTTCGCGCGCATCGCCGAGTACCAGAAGCGCGCGGCCGTCCACGTGCATGCCGTGGTTCGCCTCGACGGGCCGGACGGTCCCGCCGAAGATCCCCCGGCCTGGGGCACGACGGATCGGCTCACCCGCGCCGTGCACGCGTCCGCCCGGCGCGTCTCAGTCTGCACCCCCTACAGCCCGGCCGTCGGCGAACTGGAATTGAGCTGGGGCGCGCAGACCGACGTACGCGTCCTGCACGCCGACGGTGACGGGCCCGACGACGACGCCGTGGCCGCCTACGTCGCCAAGTACGTCAGCAAAGGCACCGCCGAGACGGGCGCCGGCACCGACCACAAAGTCACCACCTGCGACGACATCGACACGGCACCCGTCAGCCGACACGTCCGCACCCTCATGCACACCTGCTGGAACCTCGGCGGCCTCCCCGAACACGCACCGCTGCGCCTGCACACCTGGACCCACACCCTCGGCTACCGGGGCCACATCCTCACCAAATCCCGCGCCTACTCCACCACCTACGCCGCCCTGCGTGCCGAACGCGCCCACCACCTCGGCCACACCGACACCCCCGACGCGATCACGGATGCGCACTGGCGCTACGTCGGCTCCGGCCACACCCCCGGCGCCGCCCTCATCGCCGCTGGCGTCGCAGAAGACCTTGCGGAGTGTCGGCGACTCGGCGCAGATGCGATGCAGCAGGGAGGTGGGGCCGATCACTCCGCTGCCTAAACCTGAGCCTGGGAATGACAGGGCTACGAGCCTGATCGAAACCGAGATCGTGATCGTGGATGAGGACGGTACGGAAGCACCGTTCGACCCGGCGACATGGTTCGAATAGAACAACGGAGCCGCCTCCCTATGCGACGGGGAGGCGGCTCCGTTCATGGGTGGACGTGGTCAGAAGGCTTGCGCGAAGTCGTCCTCTCGGATGACGAGTCGTTCGCGTACGTCCTTCGGAATCAGAAGACGGAGATGCACCTTGGGGGCTCGGACCTTCGGCACCTTCGTACGGGTCACTTCGCAGCGGATGCCGACTCGGTACAAGTCGGCGGACATGGCCTCCATGCCGCCTTCCTGCCAGTGCTCACGGAACGTCTTACCGCCGTGGACGTTGACCCATCGATCCTTGGCCGTCTCGGGATCGATCGTTTCGAGCTCCCCAATGAGCTTGTCCAGCGTCGCCTCCGCCTGCTCCTTCGTGAACCGCGTCTTCGTGTAACGGCCTCCGGGTTCGAGCTCCTTCATATACAGAGCGATGGCCTCTTGAAGGCGCTTGATCTCCCTGCGCGCCTCGGCACCTTCGGCGTACTGGCGAACCTGCACGGGGAAGTCTCCGAGGACCTTCAGCACGTCCTCCACCAGACGCTCGTAGACCCGCTCCGGGTTGGGCGCGCCAAGACCTCCGCTCTTGCAGTTGCGGCACCGCAGGTACTGGTACGTCCCGAACTTGTTGTTCGTGATCTGTACCGTCATGTTCGTCTTGCAGGCGGCGCACAGCATCACGCCAAGGAACTGTGTCGCTCCGCCGACACGGCGCGGCGGCTGGTTCTTCGAGCGAAGATCGAGAGCGGCCCCGAGGGTTTCGAACTCCTCCTCGGTGAAGATGGCAGGAGCGACTTTGATCGGCCTGCCATCCTTGCCCAGTAGCGGCTTCGAGCGTCGCTGACCGCCGTTCTTGTCCTCCTCCACCCGGTAGCCGAGGAGCGCGGGATTGCGTAGACGGCGGTGGAGCGTCGCCACGGTGAGCCCCTGTGTCATCAGGCCGGACCGCTTTAGGCAGCGCACCATGAATCCGGCGGAGCGTCCCCGGAGGGCCATGCGTCGGGCCCAGTGCAGGGCCTTGGACGCCTCCGGGTCGACCACGAGAACGACTTTCCCCGTGTCGTCCTCGTCCGTGACGTACCCGTATGCCGGCTTCCCGATGATCCAGTCTTCCTGGGACTTTGCGTAGTCCCACAGACTCGTGACCCGGGTCGATGTGTTGGCCGCCTCGATCTCGGCGATACCACCGATGATCGTGACCATGATCTTCCCGGCGGTCGTCGTGAGGTCAAGGCTGTCGTTCTTCGAGACCAGGTTCTTGCCGCGCTTCAGGCTCCACTCGATCATCGTCGAGAGATCGGAAAGACGACGTACGAAGCGGTCGAGCTTCCAGAAGAGGAGCTCATCGAACTCGGGGGAGCGGTTGTTCAGCCACTCCCCGAGCTGCTTCCGCTTCCACGGCGGAACCTTCGTCGCCGACACGTTCAGATCGGATGCGACGCCGATGACTCGGCTTCCTCGCTCCCTGGCCAGGATGCGGAGATCCAATTCCTGCCGCACTGGTGACGTCGTGTCGTCCGTCAGCACCGATAAGCGGACCGACAGGAGAGCCCGGGGAGCATCCTCGGGGAGCAGGGCCTCAGCACGCTTGAGCTCTGCCAACAGGGCAAGGTCGGCTTCGGTCCACTCGGCTTCCACGCTGTAGGCCACTCGCTCTGTCGCAAGCCGCCGCTGTCCTCGTTTCCTCATGCTGAACAGCGTGGCGCAGTTTTAAGCGTTTTTCCATATGCCCCGCGATGGACACCGAGATCCAGGTCGGCCCGACCGGCAAGAAACTGCTGCCACTGACGGTCAAGTAGCGGCGGTCGTTTCTCGGGTGACGTAAGTCATGCTCCGGGTGTGACGTACTGTCAGTTTGGGTGGTTTGACCCGTGGACGAGATCATGGAGCACGGTCTTGGATGGCCGAGGGGGGCGGGTATCGGGTGTATTTCGTGAACGCCTAGCGAAGGCACCCTCCGACAAGTGAAGAGCAGTCGGCGTACCGCAACCTTCGAGCCAGTTTTCCCAGACCGACTCCTAGGACTGCAATGAACGCACGCAGCAAGACCGATTCCCGTCCGAACCGGCTCAGACATGCCGCCGCGCTGCTCGGTGCCGCGCCGCTGCTGCTCCTCGGCGTCACACCTGCGCACTCGGTGGTCGGCGAGCCCTCGACGGACGCCGGTCTCGGCTTCACCGCCCGGCTCTTGGTCGGTGACCACCAGCGGGGCTGCTCGGGCTCGCTGGTCTCGCCCGAGTGGCTGCTCACGACTGCCAGTTGCTTCGCCGAGGACCCGGCCGCCGACCTCTCCGTGCCGGCCGGCCCGCCCCGGCTGAAGACCGTCGCGACCGTCGGCGGCGAGAAGCGTAACGTTGTGGAACTGCGCCCGCACGGTGAGCGCGATCTCGTGCTCGCCCGGCTCGCGCAGCCCGTGCGGGGAGTGGCCCCCGTCGCCCTCGCCACCACGGGACCCGCCGCCGGACAGGACCTCACCGTGGCCGGACACGGCCGTACCGCGACCGAGTGGGCGCCGCTCGACAAGCACACCGGTACCTTCGCCGTCACCACTGTCGACGGCGCCGACCTGGTCCTGAGCGGCAAGGACGGAGCCTCGGTCTGCCAGGGCGACGCGGGCGGCCCGGTCCTGCGCACCGTCGACGGCCGCCCGGCGCTCGTCGCGGTCAGCAGCCGTTCGAACCAGGTGGGCTGCTTCGGCGTCGACTCCACGGCGGGAGCCACGAGCAGCGCGGTCGCCGCCCGCATCGACGACATCCGCGACTGGGTCACCGCGAACGCCGTGCCGACCCCCGCCGCCGACTTCGACGGCGACGGCCGTAGCGATGTGGGCGTGCTGTACGACAACGGTCAGGGCAGTGACGGGACCAACCGGACCGCCCTGTGGACGCTGACCAGCAACGGCTCCGGGTTCGGCGGGCCGGTGCGGGCCTGGGACAGCGCCACGGGCGGCAGCTGGGACTGGGGCCGCTCGAAGGTGGTCTCCGGTGACTTCGACGGCGACGGTCGCGGTGACGTGGGGGTGCTGTACGACTACGGCCGCCAGAGCGACGGGGTCAACCGGACCGCGCTGTGGACGCTGACCAGCAATGGTTCCGGCTTCGCTAAGCCCGTGAAGGTCTGGGACAGCGCCACGGGCGGCAGTTGGGACTGGGGCCGGTCGAAGGCGGTCTCCGGCGACTTCGACGGTGATGGTCGTGGTGACGTGGGGGTGCTGTACGACTACGGCCAGGGGAGTGACGGGGCCAAACGGAGCGCCCTGTGGACGTTGACCAGTAATGGTTCCGGGTTCGGTAAGCCTGTGAAGGTCTGGGACAGTGCGGGGTCGATCAGTTGGGACTGGGGTCGGTCGAAGGTCGTTTCCGGTGACTTCGACGGTGATGGTCGTGGTGATGTGGGTGTGTTGTACGGGAACGGTCAGGGGAGTGATGGGGCGAATCGGAGCGCGCTGTGGACGTTGACCAGTAGTGGTTCCGGGTTCGGTAAGCCTGTGAAGGTCTGGGACAGTGCGGGGTCGATCAGTTGGGACTGGGGTCGGTCGAAGGTGGTCTCGGGTGACTTCGACGGTGATGGTCGTGGTGATGTGGGTGTGTTGTACGGGAACGGTCAGGGGAGTGACGGGGCCAATCGGTCGGCCTTGTGGACGCTGACCAGCAACGGTTCCGGGTTCGGTGGGCCGGTGCGCAAGTGGGACAGTGCGGGGTCGATCAGCTGGGACTGGGAGCGGTCCAAGGTGGCGTCGGGTGACTTCGACGGTGATGGTCGTGGTGACGTCGGCGTGCTGTACGACAACGGTCGGGGGAGTGACGGGGTCAGTCGGACCGCCCTGTGGACGCTGACCAGTAACGGTTCCGGGTTCGGCGGGCCGGTGCGCAAGTGGGACAGCTCCGCGTTCGGCAGCTGGAGCTGGGGACGCAGCGAACTCACCTGACCGCATCCGGGCGGGGCGTTTCGGCGTCTGTGCCGGTATGGAGCTTGAGAAGCGGCCCGACGGCCGTCCGCAGGAGCCGCCGCGGCGATCGGACCCGGAGGGGTGCGTCGCCGCGGTGATCCGCGTTCCGGTGCGGATCGTCGTCCTGGTGCTGGTCGTACCGGTACGGATGGCGTGGGACGTACTGGTCGTCGCCGGGCGGTTCCTGCGGGACACCGTGTTCCGCCCGGCCGGACGGGCGCTGGCCTGGCTCGGGCGGGTCCTCTTCGTGTGGCCGCTGGTCGGGATCTGGCGGTACGCCGTCGTACCGCTGGGCAAAGGCGTGGCCCTGCTCGGACACGGGCTGCTCGTGGTGCCGGCGGTGTGGCTGTACCGGAGGGTGCTGACGCCGGCGGGGCGCGGGCTGTACGCGGCCCTCGCCTGGCTGGGGCGGTACCTCGTCGTCGTACCCGCCGCCTGGCTCTACGCCTGGCTGCTCACGCCGGTGGGCCACGGGCTCGCGTGGTGCGGGAGAGGGCTCGCCTGGTGTCTCGGCATGATCGTCACCGGTGTCGGCGCGGTCCTCTACTGGACCACCCGGGTGCTGGTGGTCCTGCCCGCCCTCGCCCTGTGGCGGTGGGTGCTCACCCCGGTGGGCCGGGTCCTCGCGGTCATCGGCAGGGAGGTCCTGGACGCCCTCGGGCACGCCTGGCGGATCGCGGGGTACGTCTCGCGCGCCTTCGGGCGGTTCCTCGGCACCCTGTGGCGGTGGACCGTGGCCGAGCCGGCCCGCTGGGCGTACCGGAGCGTGCTCACCCCGGTGGGGCACGCCGTACGGGACACCGTCCTGCGGCCCGTCGCCGACGCCGGACGGGCCGCGGGGCGGGCGACCCGGCAGGCTCTCGCCGCCGCCCGGCTGACCGTGCGGCAGGCCCGCGCCGACGTACGCCGGGCACTCTTCGGGGAGCCCGCGAAGCCGCGGCCGGTCGACCGGCGGGAACCATCCGTCGCCGAGGCACGTACTCTTGGTAGTAGTACGACCGCTCTCACGAAGGACTGAACGACACTGGGCAAGCGACAGCCCGAAGGCCCGCCGCCCGTACCCGCGGTGCAGCGCATCCGACTGCGCTACACCAAGCGCGGCCGCCTCCGGTTCACCAGCCACCGTGACTTCCAGCGTGCCTTCGAGCGCGCGCTGCGCCGCGCCGAGGTGCCCATGGCGTACTCGGCGGGGTTCACGCCCCACCCGAAGGTGTCGTACGCCAATGCCGCACCCACCGGCACGGGCAGTGAGGCGGAGTACCTGGAGATCGCGCTCACCGCGGCGCGTGACCCGGAGCAGCTCAGGGTGCTCCTCGACGCGTCGCTGCCCGCCGGGCTCGACGTCGTCGACGCGGTCGAGGCCCGGACCTCCGGGCTCGCCGACCGGCTGACGGCATCGGTGTGGGAGCTGCGGCTGGACGGGGTGGAGCCCGCGGACGCCGAGCGCGCCGTGGCGGCCTTCAACTCGGCCCCGGCCGTGGAGGTCCAGCGCCGGACCAAGAACGGCGTCCGTACCTTCGACGCCCGCTCCGCCGTCGCGAGCCTGGAGAGCGCCACCACGCACGGTTCACCGGCTGATAGGCCGACCGACCAGCCCTGTGCGATACTGCGGCTGGTTGTTCGGCACGTGACGCCTGCCGTACGACCCGACGACGTCCTGTCCGGTCTTCGCGCCGTGGCCGACCTGGCGCCGCCGGTCCCCGCAGCGGTGACCAGGCTGGCGCAGGGGCTGTTCGATGAAGAGACCGGTGCGGTGACCGACCCGCTCGCGCCCGACCGCGAGGCAGAAGCGCCCGAGCCGCAACCGGCCGCCGCTTCCGCCGCCGCGAAGGCGCCCGCGTAGGGAAGGTTCCGCGTAGGGACGGACGTCGTAGCGTCGCCCTCGAACTCGGGAGCCACCTGGGTCGGGCAGCGCACCGACCACAAGACTTTCGCCAGGCCGTGCACGACAAGGGGTACGGAACCGGCGAGACAAGACACGGAGAGCTTCCGAGCGGCGCCCGCGCCCCGGACGGCGGCGACCGCGCACCGCGCGAGCCGCGGACGTCACCGGCGGTCGATCAGATCGATGCCGGACCAGGCGCGGCGCCCGGGAGCCTGACGGGAGAAACCCCCGCATGCTCGAACCGACCGAACCCACCGAGTCGTCGACCACCTCGACCGACTCCGAGTCGAACACCCCGAGCGACACCCTGCCGCCGCGCCGTCGGCGCAGGGCCGCTTCCCGCCCGGCGGGTCCGCCGTCCGGCGGCTCCGACGCGCCGGCCGAGACCGTCGCGCCCGCCGAGGTGACCGCCACCACCGACGAGGCGGAAGAGACCGAGGAGACGGAGGCCGCGCAGGCCGCCGCCCCGGCCCCCGAGGCCGCCCCCGCCCGGCCGCGGCGCCGTGCGGTCCGCCGCGCCTCCGCGCCCGCCGGGACCCCGACGTCGACGGAGGCGGCCGAGACCGTCGTCGCGGCGCCCTCCGGTGCCGAGGCGCCCGTCGCCGAGCCGGTCGCCGAGGCCGGTGAGGTCACCGAGGACCCCGCGCCGCGCCGCAGCCGCCGCCGGGCCACGCGCAGCGTGACCACGCCCGCCGAGCCGGCCGCCGCCGAGACCGCCGCAGCCGCCCCCGCCGAGCCCACCGCCGCCGCGGAGGCCGAGCCCGCCGCCGCTCCCGCCGCCGGGACGGAGGCCGAGGACGCCGCGCCCAAGGGCCGCACCCGCCGTCGTGCCACGCGCCGCGTGGCCGCCCCGGCCGAGGCGCCCGCCGAGGCCGCCGCCGAGGTGAGCGAGCCCGCCCCCGAGCCCGTCCGTGAGCCCGCCCCCGAGGCCGCCAAGGACGCCGAGACCCCCGCTGCCGCCGAACCCGCCGAGCCCGTCGAGGACGCCGCTCCGCGCCGGGCGCGCCGCCGGTCCACCCGTAAGGCCGCCAGCGGTTTCGCCGCCCCGGCGCAGACCGCCGCCTCCGACGACGCCGACGCGCCCAAGCGCCCGTCCCGGCCCGCCGTCGCCGTGTTCCAGGCGCCCGTGTTCGCCGAGCCGCAGTTCCAGACGCCCGAGCGGGCCGCCGCCGAAGCCGCCGCCGAGGCGGCCGGTGCCGAGCCGGCGAAGCCCGCCGAGGCGGCCGAGGAGCCGTCCGAGGAGCAGGCCGCCGGGTCGCGTCGCCGTCGCCGCCGCAAGGGCGCCGCCGAGGAGGGCACCGAGGACCGGACGCCCGCGGCCGCGCAGGACGAGCGGGAGACCGACACCCGCGCCGCCACCCGGGCCGAGGCCGACACCGAGGCCGACTCCGACTCCGACGAGTCGGGCGAGGACCACGACGACGCCGACGGCTCCGAGGAGTCCGGCTCGCGCCGCCGCCGGCGCCGGGGCGGCCGTCGTCGTCGCCGCGGCGACTCCGCCGACGGCGACCTGAACGACGGCGAGAGCGAGCAGACCGCCGCCGAGCAGGCGGATCAGGACGCTGCCGACACCGCCGAGCAGGCCGAGGAGGATGCCGAGGAGGGCGCGGAGTCCGCCGGTGACGGTGGCGGCTCCAGCAGCAGCCGGCGCCGTCGCCGCCGTCGCCGCCGGGCCGGGGACGGCTCCGGGGACGGCGACGCGTCCACCGACGACCCCGAGCGCACCGTCGTCAAGGTCCGCGAGCCCCGCCCGCCGCGGGAGAAGAGCGAGCCCTCCGACGAGGTGCAGTCCATCAAGGGCTCGACCCGCCTGGAGGCCAAGAAGCAGCGCCGCCGCGAGGGCCGCGAGCAGGGCCGCCGGCGCGTGCCGATCATCACCGAGGCCGAGTTCCTGGCCCGCCGCGAGGCCGTCGAGCGCGTCATGGTCGTGCGCCAGCACGGCGAGCGCACGCAGATCGGCGTCCTGGAGGACGGCGTGCTCGTCGAGCACTACGTCAACAAGGAGCAGGCCACCTCGTACGTCGGCAACGTCTACCTCGGCAAGGTGCAGAACGTGCTCCCGTCGATGGAGGCCGCCTTCATCGACATCGGCAAGGGCCGCAACGCCGTCCTGTACGCCGGTGAGGTCAACTTCGAGGCGCTGGGCATGGCGAACGGCCCGCGGCGCATCGAGTCCGCCCTCAAGTCCGGCCAGTCGGTCCTGGTACAGGTCACCAAGGACCCGATCGGCCACAAGGGCGCCCGCCTGACCAGCCAGGTCTCGCTGCCCGGCCGCTACCTGGTCTACGTGCCCGAGGGCTCCATGACCGGCATCAGCCGCAAGCTGCCCGACACCGAGCGGTCCCGGCTGAAGACCATCCTCAAGAAGATCGTCCCCGAGGACGCGGGCGTCATCGTGCGCACCGCCGCCGAGGGCGCCAGCGAGGACGAGCTGCGCCGCGACGTCGAGCGGCTCCAGGCGCAGTGGGAGGACATCCAGAAGAAGGCCAAGAGCGGCAACGCGCCCACGCTGCTCTACGGCGAGCCGGACATGACCGTCCGGGTCGTGCGCGACATCTTCAACGAGGACTTCTCCCAGGTCGTCGTCAGCGGTGACGACGCCTGGCAGACCATCCACGGCTACGTGTCCCACGTGGCGCCGGACCTCGCCGACCGGCTGTCGAAGTGGACCAGCGAGGTCGACGTCTTCGCGACGTACCGGATCGACGAGCAGCTCGCCAAGGCGCTGGACCGCAAGGTCTGGCTGCCCAGCGGCGGTTCGCTGGTGATCGACCGCACCGAGGCGATGATCGTCGTCGACGTCAACACCGGCAAGTTCACCGGCCAGGGCGGCAACCTGGAGGAGACGGTCACCAGGAACAACCTGGAGGCGGCCGAGGAGATCGTGCGCCAGCTCCGGCTGCGCGACCTCGGCGGCATCATCGTCATCGACTTCATCGACATGGTGCTGGAGTCCAACCGGGACCTGGTGCTGCGGCGCCTGCTCGAGTGCCTGGGCCGGGACCGTACGAAGCACCAGGTCGCCGAGGTGACCTCGCTGGGTCTGGTGCAGATGACCCGCAAGCGGGTCGGCCAGGGCCTCCTGGAGTCGTTCTCGGAGACCTGCGTCCACTGCAACGGCCGCGGTGTCATCGTCCACCTCGACCAGCCGACCGCCGCCGGTGGCGGCGGCGGGAGCAAGCGCCGCAAGCGGGCGCGGGCCGGGGCCGACCAGCCGCACGAGCACGAGGCCGTGGCCGGCGTCGAGACCGGTCCGACGGCGGAGCAGGAGGCGGACACCGAGTCCGAGTCCGAGGTCGCCGCGGAGGTCGCCGAGCCGGTCGCCCTCCCGGCGCCCGACTTCACCCCGGACGAGGAGCTGTACAGCAGCGCCGCCGAGGCCGAGGCCGCCGCCACGCGCGGTCGTGGCCGGCGTCGCGCGAGCCGTCGGGCGTCCGCCCCGGCGGGCGCGCCGAAGGCCGGGAAGGGCGAGGCCGCGCGTGCCGGGGGCCCGACGGCGCAGGACGTCACGGTGCAGGAGGAGGTCGAGCGTCCCGTGCGGCGCGAGTCCGCCGCCGAGGTGCTGGCCGAGCCCGCGGCCGTCGAGGACGCGGTCGCCGGCGGTCACGTCACGGCACCCGCCGAGGCCCCCGCGGCGCCCGCCGCCGAGGAGGCCGCGCCCAACGGCCGTACCCGCCGCCGGGCCACCCGGAAGGTGTCCGCACCGGCCGGTTCGCCCGCGGGTGCGGAGGCCGCCGTACTGACGGTTCCCGAGACCGCGCCGTCCGCACCGGCCGCACCGGCCCCGCAGGCCGAGCAGGCGCCTCAGGCACCCGCCGAGGCCCCCGCGGAGCCCGCCGCCGAGGAAGCGGCCCCGGCCCGTACGCGCCGCCGGGCGGTGCGCAAGTCCACCGCGCCCACCGCGTCCGAGGAGGCGGCCGTCATGGTCGTCCCGTCGGCCGGTCCGGAGGAGGAGCAGGCCGCGTCGGACACGGAGGCCGCCGAGGAGGCCGCCCCGGCCAAGAAGGCGGCGGCCCGCAAGACGGCCAAGAAGGCGACGGCGAAGAAGGCCGCCACCAAGAAGACCGCGGCCAAGAAGACGACGACCGCGAAGAAGGCCACGGCGAAGAAGGCGGCCAAGACGACGACCGCCAAGAAGACCACGGCCAAGAAGACGGCGTCGAAGAAGACCGCGGCCGCCGCCCAGCAGGCACCGTCCTCGGTCACGGCCGCCACCGACGAGGCCTGACCCGGCACCCGTCGCAGCACCTGTGGCCCCGTTCACCCGGAATCCGGGCGGGCGGGGCCACGGTGCGCAGGCGGGCAGGGGCCCGGTTTGACCCCTGTCGTGCGGCCCCGTAATCTTGAGCGTCGGCGTGTCGAGTGACGCGTCACATCCCCGTAAACCTCTTTCCTTCCGGGTACGGGCCCTTCGCGGGCCCCGGCCGGGAGAGGCTGTCCGTGTGTCACCGGGTGGCTGGACTGCGGGGGTGCCGTTCCCGAGCGAGAGAGTGAGATCCGCGTGTACGCCATCGTGCGCAGCGGTGGTCGCCAGCACAAGGTTGCTGTCGGCGACATCGTTGAGGTTGACAAGATTTCCACCGGCAAGGTCGGCGACACGGTCGAGCTCTCGACCCTGCTCGTCGTCGACGGCGACGCTGTGACCAGCGACCCGTGGGTGCTGGCCGGCATCAAGGTCCAGGCCGAGATCGTGGACCACCACAAGGGCCAGAAGATCGACATTCTGCGCTACAAGAACAAGACCGGCTACCGCCGTCGTCAGGGCCACCGCCAGCAGTACACGGCGATCAAGGTCACTGAGATCCCCGCGGCTGCGAAGTAAGGGACTGAGGAGACATGGCACACAAGAAGGGCGCATCGTCCACCCGGAACGGTCGCGACTCGAATGCCCAGCGGCTCGGCGTGAAGCGCTTCGGCGGTCAGGCCGTCAACGCGGGTGAGATCCTGGTCCGTCAGCGCGGCACCCACTTCCACCCGGGCGCCGGCGTCGGCCGTGGCGGCGACGACACGCTGTTCGCCCTGCAGGCCGGTGCGGTGCAGTTCGGCACCCACCGTGGCCGCAAGGTCGTGAACATCGTCCCGGTCGCCTGACCGGACACTTTCGCGAGGCGGGCCTCACTTCCCCGAGGGGAAGCGGGTCCGCCTTTCGCGTGTTATCCAAGAGACATCCCCGCAGTAAGCAGTAACTGGAGGCACATCCCATGACCACCTTCGTGGACCGCGTCGAGCTGCACGTCGCCGCGGGTAACGGAGGCCACGGCTGTGCCTCCGTCCACCGTGAGAAGTTCAAGCCGCTCGGCGGCCCGGACGGCGGCAACGGCGGCCGGGGCGGCGACGTCATCCTCACCGTGGACCAGTCCGTGACCACGCTCCTCGACTACCACCACTCGCCGCACCGCAAGGCCACCAACGGCAAGCCCGGCGAGGGCGGCAACCGCTCCGGCAAGGACGGCCAGGACCTGGTCCTGCCCGTGCCCGACGGCACCGTGGTCCTCGACAAGGAGGGCAACGTCCTCGCCGACCTGGTCGGCCACGGCACCTCCTACGTCGCCGCGCAGGGCGGCCGGGGCGGCCTCGGCAACGCGGCGCTGGCCTCCGCGCGGCGCAAGGCGCCCGGCTTCGCGCTGCTCGGCGAGCCCGGCGACCTCCAGGACATCCACCTGGAGCTGAAGACCGTCGCCGACGTGGCGCTGGTCGGCTACCCGAGCGCCGGCAAGTCCTCGCTGATCTCCGTACTGAGCGCGGCCAAGCCGAAGATCGCCGACTACCCCTTCACGACGCTCGTCCCGAACCTGGGCGTGGTGACGGCCGGCGAGACCGTCTACACCATCGCGGACGTCCCCGGCCTCATCCCCGGCGCCAGCCAGGGCAAGGGCCTCGGCCTGGAGTTCCTGCGGCACGTGGAGCGGTGCAGCGTGCTGGTGCACGTCCTGGACACGGCGACGCTGGAGTCCGAGCGCGACCCGCTCTCCGACCTGGACGTCATCGAGGCCGAGCTGCGCGAGTACGGCGGCCTGGACAACCGGCCCCGGATCGTCGTCCTCAACAAGATCGACGTACCCGACGGCAAGGACCTCGCCGAGATGGTCCGCCCGGACCTGGAGGAGCGCGGCTACCGCGTCTTCGAGGCGTCCGCGGTGGCCCACATGGGCCTGCGTGAGCTGTCCTTCGCGCTGGCCGAGCTGGTGGCCGGGGCGCGTGCCGCCCGGCCCAAGGAGGAGGCCACGCGGATCGTCATCCGGCCCAAGGCCGTGGACGACGCCGGCTTCACCGTCACCCGCGAGGAGGACGGCCTGTTCCGGGTGCGCGGCGAGAAGCCCGAACGCTGGGTGCGCCAGACCGACTTCAACAACGACGAGGCCGTCGGCTACCTCTCCGACCGGCTCAACCGCCTCGGTGTCGAGGACCGGCTGATGAAGGCCGGCGCCCGCAACGGCGACGGTGTGGCGATCGGCCCCGAGGACAACGCGGTCGTCTTCGACTGGGAGCCGTCGGTGACGGCCGGCGCCGAGATGCTCGGCCGCCGCGGCGAGGACCACCGCTTCGAGGCGCCCCGTCCGGCCGCCCAGCGCCGCCGCGACCGGGATGCCGAACGGGACGACGCGGAGCGGGAGTTCGACGGATTCGAGCCGTTCTGAGCGTCCCGCTGCCCTGAACTACGGCCGGGTCGGCGTCCTCGTACGCTGACCCGGCCGCCGCGGGCAGGTCACGACCGTTGCCGCGGGGCCGGCGCCTTCAGGCCGAACTCGGCGCTGCTCAGGCGCCGTCGCATGGCGACCGCGATCGGACGCTCGACGAAGCGCTGGACGAAGTACGAGAGCACGATGAGGCCGCCGGCGGTCATCCCCACCAGGGCCCAGGGGTCCACGCGGCCGCTGAAGTGGTGCACCACCGTCACCCCGAGGACGTCGTGCAGCAGGTACAGCGGGAAGGTCAGCGTGCCGGCGACGGTCAGCCAGCGTCCGCGGATCCAGGTGGTCCAGCCGAGCGCGATCGCGGCGATCAGCAGGAAGAACACCGTGGTCGAGAGGATCAGCCAGCCACGCCACGGCGACCAGGTCTCCCAGTTGTTGCGCCCGCCGTGCGGGGCCAGCAGGAAGTGCAGCGCCAGCAGCCAGGACATGGCCACGATGCCCCACAGCAGCGGTGTCGGCCGGTAGCGGTACATCAGGTAGAAGGCCATGCCCGCGATGAAGAACGGCGCGGACGTCGGATTGACCAGCAGCGTCAGCAGCGGGATCCCGGCGCTGGGCGCCAGCACCGCGGCGACCGTCCACAGCCCGCAGAAGATCACCACCCGCTGGTAGGTCAGCCCCTTCCACACCACCACCGCGAAGGTGAGGTAGAAGCAGAGCTCCGGCCAGAGCGTCCAGTAGACCGAGTCGAGGTTGTCGACGCCGAGCGGGGTCTGCAGCATCGTGAAGTTCGCGAAGAGCACCCGGGGGTTGGGATGCCCGAACGGCGTGTCGAAGAGGTAGATCACGCCGGCCGACACCACGATCGCCACCCAGTACATCGGGTACAGCCGGGTGACCCGCGAGATGAAGAAGTCGCGGGGGGTGCGGCCCCACGCGCTCATGCAGATCACGAAGCCGCTGATGAGGAAGAACAGGTCGACACCGAGCCGGCCGAAGGCGAAGTAACGGTGCGCGTCCGGGAACAGGGTGTCCACCGGGCGGCCCCACACGAATTCCATCGCCCCCGGCGTCTGGCCGACGAAGTGGAAGAGGACCACCGCGAGCGCCGCCAGGAAGCGCAGCCCGTCCAGGGCGGCGAGCCGGTTCTTGCGGACCACCGGTCCGGCGTCCGCCACCGGCACCTCCGCGGCCGGCTGCGGCGACGGCGCTTGCGGGACGACCGCGGACACCCCCAGCTCCACGGTGGGGCTGTCCGCCGGTGGGTGCTGGTCCGTCTGGCGCATTCATCTGCCTTTCCGGTGGCATGCCGAGGTGCGTGAGGTCCCCGGCGCGATCGCGCTTCCATGACCGACCGGCCCAGGGAATGGTTGTAGAACTTTCCAGCACGTACGGCGGGCGCGGGCCGTTCGGCGGCCCGCGCCGTCACCGTCGGCGGGGTCCGGGACTCACCGTTCCAGGAAGGTGAACAGCTCTTCCCACTGGTCCGTGATGGCCGAGGGCGAGTAACGCTGCACGTTCTCACGCGCCTTCTCGCCCATGGTGTCCCGCAGCTCGTCGTCCTCCATGAGCCGCCCCAGCTGACGCGCGAGCTCCATGGTGTTGCCCGGCCGGGCGAGGAGACCGTCCTCCTCGTCCTGGACGATCTGGCGGACACCCGGAGCACAGTCGAAGGCCGCGCAGGGCACGGCACACGCCATGGCCTCCAGCAGCGCCAGCGGGAAGCCCTCGCCGCGGGAGGACTGGACGAACACCGAGGCACCGTGCAGCGCGCCCACCACGTCGTCCGTCTGGCCGGCCCACTCCACCGAGTCGTCCAGCCCCAGACGAGTGCACTGCTCCTTCAGCGCGCTCTCGTCGGGACCGGAACCGTAGATGCGCAGGCGCCACCCGGGGTGCTTGGGCGCCGTGTCGGCCCACGTGTCCAGGAGCATGTCGATGCCCTTCTGATGACCGAGGCGGCCGATGCTCGCGACGACCTTCTCGGTACGCGCGGACGGGACCTCCGGCATCATCGGCAGGGGGTTGGGCATGAACCCCACGTTGTTCAGGCCGCGGCCGACCCAGAGGTCCGCGTCCTCCTGGGTGAGCAGGAGAAGCCGGTCGATGTCCTTGTAGTAGCGCTGGACACGCTGGAAACGCGAGGAGCCCTTCGAGTACTCGTAGGACTCGTGGCTCATGCCGATGACCGGGTGACCGGCCGTGTCGGCGGCGGCCACCCACTCCATCGCCCAGACCTGGGTCACGACGATCATGGCGCCGGGACCGGCGGACCGGAAGAGCCGGGACAGCCGTTCCGCCGCCTCCCGCATGCCCGCTTCCCGGGCCGCCTCGCGGCGCCGAGCCGCGATGTTGGCCCGGTCGCGGAGGTTCTTGGCCTGCCACGGACCGGGCGGGCGCCGGTCGTAGAGCGTCACCGTGGTGAAGGGCGGGTCCTCCCCGAGGTCCATCGGCACCTCGGGCGGCGCGATGCCCACGATGGTCACGCGGTGTCCGCGCTCGGCGAGCAGCTGGGCCATCAGAGCCTGCCAGCGGGCGACGCCGCCGAGTTCGTTGACCTCGTTGGCCACGAAGATGATGTCGCGCTGTGTCATCGGGCTGCTCCCTCGGAGCCGAAGAAGCGGTCGACGATCTGCGCGGCCGCGTCGCCGCGGTCGTACTCGCCGTACTGCGTCATGAATTCCTTGACCGGGCCCTCGCATCCGGACGCGAGCGCGTCGAGGTCGGACAGCACCTCGAAGAGCTCCTCCGCCGTCTCGGCCACCGGGCCGGGGGCCTTCTCCGACAGGTCGAAGTAGGTGCCGCGGCTGTTCTGCGCGTACTCGTCCCAGTCGTAGGTGAAGAAGACCATCGGCCGCTGGAGCAGGGCGTAGTCGAACATCACGGAGGAGTAGTCGGTGACCATCGTGTCCGCGAGCAGCAGGACGGGGGTGATGTCCGGTTCCTCGCTGACGTTGACGACCCGGCCGGCCACCGACGGCGGCAGCGTGACGTTGTTCAGGTAGTGCGTGCGGATCAGCAGCGTGAAACGGTCGCCGAAGCGGTCCGCGAACTCCTCGACGTCGAAGGGGAACTCGAACTTGCGGACCTTGCCGTTCGCCTGCGCCCGGAAGGTCGGGGCGTACAGCACGACGGGGAGGTCCCGCCGGATGCCCAGCCGTTCGGCAAGCTCCTGCGCCGCCGGGTCGGTGGTCGCCGAGTCGCGGGCACGCACCAGGGCGTCGTTGCGCGGGTACCCCGTGCGCAGCAGCCGTTCCTCGGGTATCCGGTACGCCCGGGCCAGCGTCTTCTCGTCGTGCTCACCACGGACCACGAAGTGGTCGAAGCGGTCGATGGCCCGCTGGTAGGCCCGCTGCTCGTGCTCGGGCATGATCCGGTAGTTCGGCTCGTCGAAGCCCATGCGCTTGAGGGCGGAGCCGTGCCAGGTCTGGATGTAGGTGGTCTCCGCACGCTTGGGCAGCTTCAGCGGGAAGCCCTGGTTGTCGATCCAGAACTCGGCCTGCGCCAGTGCCCTCAGGTACGGCCAGGACCAGCGGCGCACCAGCTCGACCTCCTCGGGGAAGCCGGTGGGACGGTTGCCCGCGTATGACCAGATCGCCTTGATCGGCACACCACGCCGGCGCAGCTCCTCGTAGATGGCGCGCGGGCTGTCGCTGTACTGCTTGCCGAGGTGGCTCTCGAAGACCACGGTGCCCTTGCGCACGGGCAGGATCCGGATCATGCGCTCGAAGGTCTCGATCTTGCGCGGACCGGAGTTCAGGTCCTTGCGCACCTTGGCGACCTTGCGCACCATCTTCTTCGCCATGCGCGCCGGAGGGCTCTGGATGTTGCGCTGGACCAGCGACGAGGTGCGCTGTGCCAGCCGGCTGTGCTGGGTCAGCCGGAAGGCGAGGTGCCCGTTGGCCGAGGCGTGCGGGAGGATCCGGTCGGCCATCATCCGGCCCAGTCTCGGCCGGATCCGGATCGCGCCGGCGCCCTCCAGGTCCGTGCGCCCGACGGTGAGCCGGCTCGTGGTGCGCTCGCCGTCGACCACGAGGTGCAGGCGGACGTCCCACACGTCGTCGACGAGGCCCACGGGGCGCAGCCTGGTCGCCAGCGCGACCGTGGTCTGCCAGGTCAGGGAGTCGCCCTCGTGCCGGATCTCCGACACCGGGAAGCGGAACGACTGCAGGCTCTTGCGGCGGGCGCGGAACTCCAGTTCGCCCTCGAGGACCGCCTCGGGAGCGATCACTCCCAGCGGGTTGACCAGGGCGCCGGCGAGGACGACCCCCGTGGAGTTCTCCGCGTACCGGGTCACCGCGTTGCGCAGGTTGAGACGCTGCACCGGCTTGGCGTGGTAGCCGAGGTCGGTCACGTCGAGGATGGTGCGGCCCATCGGGTCGTCGAGGTGCTCGGCGCACCAGTAGACCCGGCCGTCGCGCTCCAGCAGCGGGCTGGAGACCTTGCTCTTGTTGATGAGCGTGTCGATGGCGGGCATGAGGTGTTCCCAGTCCTCACGCAGCAGCAGGTAGGCGCAGAGCCGGTGGATCGGGGACAGCTCGGCGTACGCCTCGTCGGGGAAGTCCTGGATGTAGCTGCGGGCCATCTCCGCGAAGTGGTGCCGGTACTCGTCGTCCAGGAAGGGCAGGTCCCGGAGGTAGAGGACCAGGTCGTGCTTGAGGAACTTGGTGTCCTTGTGGAGCTTGAGCTCGTCGTGGCCCTCTTCGGCGAGGATGCGGTCGATCCTGCGGTGGATCTCCAGCCGGTCGGCGAAGTTGTTGATCTCGTGTCGCCGGTTGCTGATCGACTTCTCTTCGGTCTTCTCGACGACGTTCCAGTGGTAGACCGTGTTGGGGATGAGCGTGATCCGGGACGCGGCCAGGTACGCCTGCGCGGAGAAGAGCAGGTCCTCGTAGTGGATGCCGCGCGGGAAGGTCAGTCCGCTCTCGACGAGGAACTCGCGCCGGTAGCACTTGTTGGTCGACAGGGTGTCGAAGACCAGCAGGTCCGGTATCTCGGCGACCGAATCGAAGGTACGGGTCTGCCGGTAGAGCCACTGGTACCACTTGGCCGTCTTGCCCGACCGGCTGTCGGTGTGCACGCGCAGGCAGAGGCCGGAGACGAGATCGGCGCCCGTGCGCTCGGCGGCCTCCAGCATGTTGCGACAGGCGTTGACCTCCAGGGTGTCGTCACTGTCGAGGAACATGACGTAACGACCGCGGGCGATGGCTATGCCCTGGTTGCGTGGCTCGCCGCAGCCTCCGCTGTTCTCCGCCAGCTGGATGGCGCGCACCCGGTCGGAGCCGGCCGCCAGCCGCTGCGCGACCTCGAACGAGCCGTCGGTGGAGTGGTCGTCGGCGACGATGACCTCGACGTTGTGAAGGGTCTGGTCGATAACCGACTGCACCGCCGTCGGAAGACGGTCGGCGTCGTTGTAGACGATGACGACGACGCTTACGTCTGGTGTTCTGTCGTCTTGCTGGGACACAGCGGCAGCTACCTCTGACTCAAAGAACGGATATCGGGTCGGACGCTGCGACGTCCGGGCCGGGCGGTGGAGCAGGCACCCGCTCGTCCAGCGGCACGATCGGCGGCAGTTCCGCGAGCGGTTCACCCAAGAAGACGTGTCGAACCACCCGTTCGGATGCACGACCGTCATCGAAATCACAGAAACGCCGCCGGAACCGGGCCCGGGCCTCGGCGGCCCGGTCGCCGCGCCACTCGCCGGAGCAGAGCAGCTCGCTCAGCTCCTCCTGCGTGGTGGCGACGGCTCCCGGCGCCTCCCGCAGCACGTCGAAGTACGTTCCACGGACGACGGAGTAGGTGTCCCAGTCGTCGGCGAAGATCACGATGGGGCGGTTCAGGTTGGCGTAGTCGAACATCGCCGACGAGTAGTCCGTGATCAGGGCGTCGGCGGCGAGGTACAGCCGCTCCACCGACGGATGACCGGACACGTCGACGATGCGTCCGCTGGACCGCAGCTCGGCGAGACGTGCGGAGCCGCCGTAGAAGTAGTGACCGCGCACCAGCACGGTGACGTCGGGCCCCAGCCGTTCGGCGAGCTGCTCCAGGTCGAGCCGGGGCACGAAGCCGCTCTGGTACTCGCGGTGCGTCGGCGTGTAGAGGAAGGCGGTGGTGCCCTCACTCAGGCCGAGCTCCTCCCGGGCCTCACGCACGTCCTCGGCCGTCGCCCGGAGAAGGATGTCGTTGCGCGGGTAGCCGGTCTCCAGCGAGGTGTAGGAACAGGGGTACACCCGCTCCCACACGCTCGACGAGAAGCGGTTGGAGCTGAGGCTGAAGTCCCAGCGGTCGCAGCGCTGCAGAAGCTTGCGGAAGCTCATGTTGGTGGAGGCCGGATACTTCTGCTGGTCCAGGCCCATCGTCTTCAGCGGGGTGCCGTGATGGGTCTGTACATGGACCTGGCCCTCCCGCTTCACCACGCTGTCCCCGAAATTCACGTTGTTGACGAGGTACTTGGCGCGGGCCACGGCCGCCCAGTACTCCCGCGACCCCACGCGGACGCATTCCACGCCCTCGGGGACCTGCTTCACGGCTTCCGGCCGGACCGCCCATACCCGGCGCACATGGGGAGCCAGGCGGCCCAGCTCGGCGTCGATGGCAGCGGGGTTGCAGGACACGCTGCGCCCCCAGTAGGCGGAGAACACGGCCAGGTTCTCGTCCAGCGGCAGCCTCAGCTGCGACCGGTAGAAGACGCCCATCGCGCTGCGCTTGGAACGGTTGAGCACGCGACGCGTCTTGCTCTGCACCCGCTGACGGGTCCGCACGGCGGCCAGTGCGCTCACCATGGCGGGGTACGCGTCGCGCTGCAGCATCGTGTACTTGTGGCGGCGACGGCCGGCCGGCAGCTCGAAGTCCAGCGGCAGATACGCCCGGTAGTCGGCGGCGGCGCGGTGGAAGAACTCGGCACGGGCGTCCCGCGGCAACCGGCCCGGACGCTCCAGCACGGTCAGGTAGTGATCGACCATCTTGCGGAACAGCGGAGCGTGCCACTGGGCGAGTTCGTCGCGCCGGCCGACGAAATCGAAGACACGGCGGTACTGGTCGAAGACGTCGAAGTGCTTGCGGCTGACCGTCTTGAGGATGTTGCCGCCCTCGCGACGCTGGCGGTAGAGCACGCAGACACGGCCCAGCACGGCGATCCGCTCGGCACTGATCATCGAGCAGAACGTCCAGGGCGCGTCCTCGTAGTACCCGGGCGGGAAGGTCAGCCCGATCCGGGTGATGAAGTCGCGGCGGTAGGCCTTGTTCCAGACGATCTGCAGCAGGTCGAGCAGTTCCGGACGCTCGGCGAGGGAGAAGACGTCGGGGCCCTCGGCGTCGAGGACGTCGGCTCGCAGATTCGGGCGGACGCGGCCGTCCCAGTAGGTGCGGGCGTAGTCGTAGACGAGCACCTCGGGGTTTCCGGTGGCCTCGAGACGTTCGGCTATCGCCGTCAGGGCACCGTCGGACAGCGTGTCGTCACTGTCGAGGAAGAGCACGTACTCGCCCTGCGCCCGTTCCAGCCCCGCGTTCCGCGCGCGACCCAGGCCGACATTCTCCGTGAGATGAATCACATGGACGCGGGGGTCCCGCTTCGCATACTCGTCAAGAATGGCCCCCGACCCGTCCGGCGAACAGTCGTCGACCGCGACGATCTCGTAATCCGTGTATTCCTGACCGAGTACGGAATCAAGACATTCGGGCAGGTATCCCTGCACCTTGAACACGGGAATGACGAGAGAGAGCTTGGGCATTCTTACAACCTGTTCCGAGTCGCGGAGGGGCGCGGGCTGGGACCGGAACGCGCTCCGAGCGTCGGTGGGCCCGGGCGCGCCGCCGCATCAGCGTAAAGGATTCACGTGAAGTTTCCGTGGGCGCGGTGGCCCGGCTGGGGGAGACCGGGCACCGGGCGGAGCAAGGCGTGGCGGAATGCCCGGTGGGCACGGTGCGGGGAGGGCGAGACCTTGCTCACCTTCGGTCCACCCGCACCTTTCTTCGTTTCTGCCCCGATGTGCCCGACTCGATTTTCCGCAGCCCACCGACGAGTGTGCAGCCCAGTGACAAAGATCTGGGAGGCATGAGAAATGAGCTGGCTGGTCACGGGCGGAGCCGGGTACATCGGCGCGCATGTGGTGCGCGCCCTGGTCGACGGCGGTGAACGTGTCGTCGTGTACGACGACCTGTCCACCGGCAGCGCCGACCGGGTGCCCGACGGGGTCCCGCTGGTGGTCGGCAGCGTGCTCGACGGAGCCCTGCTGGAAGGCGCGATTCGTGACCATGCTGTGACAGGCGTGGTGCACATCGCGGCCAAGAAGCAGGTCGGCGAATCGGTCGAGCGGCCACTGCACTACTACCGGGAGAACGTCACGGGTCTGGCGACCCTCCTGGAGGCCATGACGTCCACCGGTGTCGGCCGCCTCGTCTTCTCCTCCTCCGCCGCCGTCTACGGCATGCCCGATGTGGACCTCGTCACGGAGGACACCCCGTGCCTGCCGATGAGCCCCTATGGCGAGACGAAGCTGGTCGGCGAGTGGCTGATCAACGCCGCCGCCCGGGCCCACGGCATCCGCGCCGCCTCACTGCGCTACTTCAACGTCGCGGGCGCGGCTACCCCCGAGCTGTCCGACTCCGGTGTCTTCAACCTCGTCCCCATGGTCTTCGAGCGCCTGGAGGCGGGCGACGTCCCGCGTGTCTTCGGCGACGACTACGCCACCCCCGACGGCACCTGCGTACGGGACTACATCCACGTCGAGGACATCGCCTCCGCCCACCTCGCGGCCGCGCGGCGCCTGGCGGACGCCCCGGACGGTACGGCGCTCACCCTCAACATCGGCCGCGGTGAGGGCAGCTCGGTGCGGGAGCTGGTTGACCGCATCCTCAAGGTCACCGACAGGCAGGACCTCGCCCCGCAGGTGACCGGACGCCGCCCCGGTGACCCGGCCCGCGTCGTCGCCTCCGCCGACCGCGCCCACGAGGAACTGGGCTGGACGGCCCGCCACGACCTGGACGCCATGATCGAGTCCGCCTGGCAGGGCTGGCGCCACCGGCACGGCTGACATCCGGCCGCGCGGCGGTGGCGCTCAGGCGCGGCCCCGCGGCTCCGTCTGCCCGGCGTGCGGGGTGCCGGCCGACGCCGTGGGCCGCTGGGCGGGCCCGCGCCGCGGCCCGGGCAGCGGCAGCTCCGTGGCGAGCCGCTCGGCCATGCGCGCCCGGTGCTCCCCGGCCGCCGTGCACAGCGACCGGACGGCCGCCGCGAAGCGCTCCTGGGGCGGCGGCCCGGCCGGGCCCAGCAGCCGCAGGGCCAACGCGGCGCGTTCCCCGGCCAGTTCGTCCAGCTCCGGATGGCGGACCGCGTCCAGCAGGTCCGGCACCCCGGCCGCGTCCGGCGTCAGCACGGTCGCCGCCACCACCGTCGGGAACGACTTGCGGAACCCGTCCTCGGCCAGCCCGCTGGTGTTGGCCACCGCGTACGGCTTGCCGCTCGCCAGGAAGTCGCTGATCACGCTGGAGACATCACTGATCAGCAGGTCCGCCCGGTTGAAGCAGGAGTAGAGCGGCGGCCGGGCCTCCGTGACCACCTGGTGCTCCCACCCGGGCAGCGACGCCCAGTACGCCTCCTCCCAGGCGGCCGTCGCCCGCGCCACCGCCTCCGCCCGCCCGGACGCCGGCTCCGGACCGCGCAGCATCCGCTCCGCCTGGTCGGCGGCCGACCGGAAACCGGGCGCGGTGAGCCGGTCCAGCTCGGCCGTCCGCTTGGCCAGCTCGGCGGAGGCCGACGGCGCCGGGCGGGGCCCGCCCCGCTCCCGGTTCGCCGCCCGCACCAGCTCCCGGACGCGCAGATCGGCCGCCCGGGCCCGCGGATCCACCGACCCCGTCAGCGGATGCGGCTTGTACAGCAGCCGTACCGCCGGGTCCGCGAGCAGCGCCCGGACCAGGTGCTCGCCCGCCTCGACCACCGACGTGTTGCCCGGATTGCCGTCCCAGCCCTCCCAGGTCGGCGCGTACAGCACGGTCGTGAAGGCTCCCGGCGCGGGCGGCCCCGCGTGCGGCCGTACGGCGCCGAGCTGCGGGCGGCCGATCTCCACCACGTCCTTGTCCTCGACGCCGACCTCGGCCAGCGCGTACCGCTCGCGCGCCGCGGGACCGGCCACCCACACCTCGTCGTACGCCTTCGCGTACGGGTTGCAGGAGGACAGCTTGTCGCTCTCCCCGTGGTTGACGAAGGCGTGCTTGATGGTGGGGATGCGCAGCACCTGCGAGGTCTTCCCGGAGTTCGAGGGGTGCAGGAGGACCCGGAGGGTGGAGTGCTCCAGGCGCATCAGCGTGGACACCTTCGGCAGGCACACCACCGGGATGTCGGTCGCCGCGATCCGCTGCACCATGAACCGCTCCCGCAGCACGATCACCGGCCGCCCCTCCAGCCGCGCCAGCGGCTCCAGCCACATGTTCGCCTGGTACGCCGAGGACGCCCCGCCCGAGAAGTACAGGCCGACCGTCGGCCGGTACTCCGCCAGCCACGCCTCGAACCAGTCGAGCACCTCCTGCTCACCGGCGGGCCGGCGCCCCGGCAGCAGCCGCGTCAGCAGCGCGCACAGACCGGCCACCGCCAGCGTGAGGGAGAGCCCGAGGCCCGCCGCGCCCCACACCGGCGCGTCGGTGGCCGCCGTGGCCAGCAGCCCGCCCGACGCCGGCAGCCCGAAGACCGCCAGCCGGTGCCCGGGGCGGCGCAGCAGCAGCGGGGGCGCCGGGGTCAGCCGCAGCGCCGAGGCGTCGATGTTCCGGGTCACCACGGGCAGCGTCCGGGTGCGGCGGACCAGGACGGAGACCGCCTGGAGCGCCCAGTGCAGCCCGTAGAAGACGAGCAGCGCGGCGACCAGCGGGGCGTACACCCCCTCCCGGTCCTGCTCGCCGAGCCGCAGCAGCCCCACCACGAGCAGCAGGTCCCGCAGTACGTGCCGGACCGTGACGTCGGCGTGCGACTTGGCGAACAGCGACACCATGCCCCGCTGCCACCGGTACAGCACCCCCTCGGCGGCCAGCGAACCGGCGGTCGCGGCGAGCAGCAGCGGTACATGCGGCAGCAGCGCGCCCACCGCCTGGGCGGCGAAGGCGGCCGCCAGGACGCCCAGGACGAGCAGCTTCACCACGGTCCGGCGGCCCGGCAGGCGCGGGCGGCGGCGGAGGCGGGAGGGGCGGGGGAGGCGGGGGCGGGGCAGAGAGAGGGGCACTGCGGTCGCTCCAGGCTTGTCGCGCATCGGACATCCGGGTTAACGCCGGGCGGCCTCCCGACGACACGCGCGTGTTGACGCCAACCCCCGCGCGGAGGTGCCCCGCCGCCCTGTCCGCAGCCTGGACCGCGGCGCGGGGCGGGTGCCCCTTCGCGTAGATTGCCTGGCGAGCGCGGGGTTCGCGCGCGTCGAACGGGAGAGGCGGACGGCAACCGTGGCAGGGGCAAGGCAGGCCGTGGGCGAGGCCCGCAGGATCGTCGTCAAGGTCGGCTCCTCCTCGCTGACCACCGCGTCGGGCGGCCTGGACGCCGACCGGGTCGACGCGCTCGTCGACGTTCTGGCCAAGGTGCGCAGCGGGGGAGAGCGGGAGATCGTCCTCGTCTCCTCCGGTGCCATCGCCGCGGGGCTCGCCCCGCTGGGCCTGCGCCGCCGTCCCCGGGACCTGGCCCGCCAGCAGGCCGCCGCCAGCGTCGGCCAGGGCCTGCTGGTCGCCCGCTACACCGCCTCCTTCGCCCGCTACGGCGTCCGCGTCGGCCAGGTGCTGCTGACCAGCGACGACATGAGCCGCCGCGCGCACCACCGCAACGCCTCCCGCACCCTCGACAAGCTGCTGGCGATGGGCGCCTTCCCGATCGTCAACGAGAACGACACCGTCGCCACCGACGAGATCCGCTTCGGCGACAACGACCGGCTCGCCGCCCTCGTCGCCCACCTGGTCCGGGCCGACCTGCTGGTCCTGCTCTCCGACGTGGACGGCGTCTACGACGGCGACCCGAGCAGGCCCGGCACCTCGCGGATCGCCGAGGTGCACGCCCCCGCCGACCTCGCGGAGATCGAGATCGGCAGCGCCGGCAAGGCGGGGGTCGGCACCGGCGGCATGGTCACCAAGGTCGAGGCGGCCCGGATCGCCGCCGCGGCCGGCATCCCGGTGGTGCTGACCAGCGCGGTCCACGCCGCCGACGCCCTGGCCGGCGGCGACACCGGCACCTACTTCCACGCCACCGGCAGGCGCTTCGCCGACCGGCTGCTCTGGCTCCAGCACGCCTCCACCCCGCGCGGGGCGCTCATCCTCGACGAAGGGGCGGTGCGCGCGGTCGTCGAGGGCCGCAAGTCGCTGCTCCCGGCCGGGATCGCCGGCGCCGAGGGCGAGTTCGCCGCGGGCGACCCCGTCGAGCTGCGGGACGGCGCCGGACGGGCGGTGGCGCGGGGCCTGGTCAACTTCGACGCCAAGGAGATCCCGCGGCTGATCGGCCGCTCCACCCGGGAGCTGGCCCGCGAGCTGGGACCCGCGTACGAACGTGAGGTCGTACACAGGGACGATCTGGTGATCCTGCACCCGTAATAGGTCGAAACGTCCCCGAATCGGCGGTGGACGTTCCGCAAAACCGCCCCGCGATCGCGCGCGGCCTGCTCAACTTTCCTCAGGGACGAACCCGGCCGACCGCCGGGCCAGCCGTGTGTGTGAAGGAGGCCGTCGTGAGCGGAGCGCGCCCTGGGCCTGCGGCGTCCCGCGGTGGTACCGCCTCCCGCGGCGGCACGGGCGCCCGTCCCGGCGGCGCCCGCAACGGCGCCCGCGCACCCGGCGAGGAACGCGCCCTGACCAGCGTCGCGGCCGGCGACCGGTTCCGGGGCGAGGACCCCGGGCACACCCCGCGCCTGTGGCACGTCACCCTCAGCGTCTCCGGCGCCCGCGCGCCCCTCACCGAGGTGCGGCGCGCCCTCGAACAGCTCGCGCACGACCATCCCTTCCTGCTGACCAGCAGGTACGCCGACGACCACGCGGAGATCCGGTACTGGGAGGAGGCCCGCGACCTGCACGACGCCGCCGCCGTCGCCCTGCGCCTGTGGGGCGAGCACCGGCAGACCGCGGGACTGCCGCCGTGGGAGATCGTCGGCCTGGAGGTCATCGACCGGGCCACCTACCACCAGCGCATCGCGGCGGGGTACGGCCCGGCCCCGGCGACGCCGGTCGGGGTGCACCCCTTCTAGCGAGTTCCGTTTTGGTGGGGTTCCGTACCGTCCGTTGCATGTCTCGGGGTTTGGGACGACGGGTGGACGGCCTGGCCCCGCCTACTACGCTGCCCCCATGACCACGCTCTCGCCGTACGACTCGATGTCCCCGGTCACCCGGGCCGCCTACCGGGCCAAGGCCGCCGCGGCCGACCTCGCGCCGTTGCCGCGGGCTGTCAAGGACGACGCGCTGCTCGCCGTCGCGGACGCGCTGGAGGTCCGGACCAGCGAGATCGTCGAGGCCAACGCGCAGGACGTGGCCAAGGCCCGCGCCGCCGGGACCAGCGAGGCCCTCATCGACCGGCTCACCCTGACCCCGGAGCGGGTCCGCGCCATCGCCTCCGACGTGCGCGACGTCGCCGCGCTGCCCGACCCGGTCGGCGAGGTCGTGCGCGGCTCCACCCTTCCCAACGGCATCGACCTGCGCCAGGTCCGGGTGCCGCTCGGCGTGGTCGGCATCATCTACGAGGGCCGGCCCAACGTGACCGTCGACGCCGCCGCCCTCTGCCTGAAGTCCGGCAACGCGGTCCTCCTGCGGGGCTCCTCCTCGGCCTACCAGTCCAACACCGCCCTGGTCCGGGTGGTCCGCGACGCCGTGGGCGGGGCCGGGCTGCCCGCCGACGCCGTGCAGCTGGTGCCCGGCGAGAGCCGCGAGAGCGTGCGCGAGCTGATGCGGGCCCGCGGGCTGGTCGACGTCCTCATCCCGCGCGGCGGCGCCTCGCTGATCAACACCGTCGTCCAGGAGTCCACCGTCCCCGTCATCGAGACCGGCACCGGCAACTGCCACGTCTACGTCGACGCGCGGGCCGACCTCGACACGGCCGTCGACATCCTGGTCAACTCCAAGGCACAGCGGGTCGGCGTCTGCAACGCCGCCGAGACCCTCCTGGTCCACCAGGACATCGCCGCCGACTTCCTGCCCCGCGCCCTGGACGCCCTCGCGGAGGCCGGGGTCACCGTGCACGCCGACGAGCGCGTGATGGCGTACGCCGAGGACTCCAAGGTGACGGCCGTCGAGGCCACCCCGGAGGACTGGGAGACGGAGTACCTGTCGTACGACATCGCCGCGGCGGTCGTCGACTCCCTCGACAAGGCCGTCGAGCACATCCGGCTGTGGACCTCCGGCCACACCGAGGCCATCGTGACCACCTCGCAGCAGGCCGCCCGCCGTTTCACCCAGCTGGTCGACTCCACCACGGTCGCGGTGAACGCCTCCACCCGCTTCACCGACGGCGGCCAGTTCGGCTTCGGCGCCGAGATCGGCATCTCCACCCAGAAACTGCACGCCAGGGGCCCGATGGGGCTGCCCGAGCTGACCAGCACCAAGTACATCGTCACCGGCGACGGGCACGTACGGCGCTGACACGATCGGGGCATCCCACCCAACGGACGAATTTCCCGGCCGTCTGCCCAAAACGACCCCCCAGGTCTACTCTGGATCCGTGCCGGAGGACGTGGGGGGTACGCCGTTTCCCGACGGCTGGGAGCCCGACGACGAACACGACCGCGGGGTGTCGGACGAAGAGTTCGCCTCCGTGGTCTTCGACGAGGCCTTCGTACGGGCGGCCGCGGTGCACGAGCCGACCGCCGTCGAGCGCCTCCTGGCCGCCGCGCAGGCCCGCGCCGAGGCCACCGAGGCCGAAGCCGCCCGCCGCGGCCGCACCAGAGGCGAGCGCTACGACGACGGGTACGGCGATTTCGGCCATGATCCCGACCTCGACGACCCGGACGACGACCGCGACCTCCTGGACCGCCCCTACGGCGCCCCTCCCGCGTCCGGCAAGCAGGTCCGCTGGCACCGGCCCGTCGCCTGGATACTCGCCCTCGTGATGGGCGTGGGCATGGTCGCACTGGCCTTCGTGGCCGTCTACCGGGGAGCCTCCTCGGGCAGCGGCACAGAGCAGGTGCCGCCACCCGCGTCGACCGGCCCCGAGCAGGGCGGCACCGTGACCCCCTCCGCCTCCGCCGACTACTCGCAGCCCGCCGTCCCGGTGCTTCCGAGCAGCCCCTGACCTGCCGTCCCGCGGCCCGAAGCTGTCCCAACTTGACCTGCACAGGCGCGTTTACGCGACCTCCCGCCGACCTACCCTGAAGGTATGGCAGGGCTTGGCGATCCGCCCGGAGGGACGCCCGAGGGCGCCCCCGGCGGCGGAGAGGACGAATACCGATCCGTCGTCTTCGACGAGTCGTTCGTCCGCGCTGCCCGGCTCCAGGAGTTCTCCGCCCAGGAACGCATCACCGACCACGCCCCCGCCGTCCGCCGCCGCCCGCCGCTGCGCCGGGCCGGCCTCTCCCGGCAGGCGCTCGTCCTCGTCGTCCTGATCGCCGTCGCCTTCGGCACCGCCATCTACATGGGCGTACGGCACCCGTACCAGAACCCGTCCGCCCAGCGGGCCGCCGAGCCGGTGCGGATGACGGTCGTCCCGCTCGCACCCCAGGGCAGGGTGCCCGGCGCCGACGACGCCGGCTTCCTCTACGAGCACAGTCCCGCCGCGCAGTTCCGCACCGCCGCCGAGGGCGTCCCGCTGCCGGGGGCCCGGCGCACGGCGCACTTCTCCGAGGACCAGGTGCTGAACGCGCTGACCACCGCCAAGAACTACATCGTCCGCTCGGCGCTGGACCCGGACGTACTCGGCGGCCGGGAGGTGCGCTCGGTGCGGGTCCTGCTCGACCCCGACCAGCTCCACCAGTTCGACGAGAGCTTCGAGCGGCCCACCGCCGACGGACGGCACGCGCCCACCGGGTGGCTGGTGCGCTTCGACCCCGGCCGGGCCGAGCTGGCCGACTCCGAGATCCGGGTGAACGGCAGCCTGCGGGCCGTGGAGACCGACGCGTCCACGCTGGAGGTCGCCGCCGACCACACCATGGTCTACGCGCTGCGGCCGGCCGGTGACCAGCGGGCCGGGACGTCGCTGTTCACCGTCCGGCGCGAGCTGACCTTCCGCTACGACCGGGAGGACCTGCGGCTGCACCAGACGCAGCTGGTCGCCTCCTACGTCCAGGCCGGGCCGCTCTCCTGCGCCGAGGACTCGGCGAACCACCTGCGGCCGCTGCTCGCCGGCCAGACGGCCAGGACCGGCGCCCCCGCCGGCACCGACCCGTACACTTCGGACAACGCCACCGCCCTGTGCGGGACCCTCGCGGCGAGCGCCCAGCCCAAGGTGTGACGCCCCCGCGCCGCCTCAGGCGCCGTCGCGCGGCGGGCGGTCGTCCGGGTTCTCCGGGCCGTCGGTGCCTGCCGGGCCCCCGTCGGAGCCCGCCGGGCCCTCGGAGGACCCGTTCGCGTCCCCGGGCGGTCGCGGCTGGGAGGACGTGAAGCCGCCGAAGCCCCGCCGCATCCGGTCGCCGAGGTCACCGGCGCCGCCCGCGATGTCGTTGACCAGCTTCATCAGCGGGTCCTTGGAGCCGCGCACGTGCGTCGCGTAGTGGGACGCCGACTCCCGGAAGGAGTCCCGGACCGAGGTGTCCTTGTCCTCGTCGCGCCGCGGGTAGTGGCCGTCCATGATCCGCTGGAAGTCCCGGGAGGCCGCCCACTTCTTCAGCTCGGCCGCCCGCACCGTGGTGAAGGGATGGGTGCGCGGCAGCACGTTGAGGATCTTCAGCACGGAGTCGCGCAGGTCGCCCCCGGCCTCGTACTCGTCGGCCTGCTCCAGGAACGCGTCCACGTTCATCTCGTGCAGGTGGTTGCCGCCCGCGATCTTCATCAGGCCGCGCATGGACGCCTGGATGTCCTGGCCCACCAGCAGACCCGCGCGGTCGGCGGACAGCTCCGACTTGCGGAACCACTCGCGCAGCGCGGTCACGATCGCCATGATCGCCACGTTGCCCAGCGGGATCCAGGCGACCCGGACGGCGAGGGAGGTCAGGAAGAGCAGGATGGTCCGGTAGACCGAGTGCCCGGACAGCGCGTGCCCGACCTCGTGCCCGACCACCGCCCGCATCTCCTCCTCGTCGAGCAGCTCGACGAGGCCCGTGGTGACGACGATGATCGGCTCGTCCAGGCCGATGCACATCGCGTTCGGCACCGGGTCCTGGTTGACGTACATCGGCGGGACCTTCTCCAGGTCCAGGATGTAGCAGGCGTCGCGCAGCATGACGTTCAGATGGGCGAACTGCCGGTCCGAGACGCGCACCGAGTCGGACAGGAACAGCAGCCGCAGGCTCCGCTCGGGCAGCAGGCCGCTCAGCGCCTTGAAGACCGTGTCGAAACCGCTCAGCTTGCGCAGCGCCACCAGGGCGCTGCGGTCGGCCGGATGCTCGTACGCACGCGAGGAGATCCCCGGGAAGCGCCTGCGCTGCCGGCTCGGCACGTGCTCGTGCCCGTTGTCCTGATGGCCGTCGGACATGTCTTCCCCCATGTGCGTGTGTGTGGCCTGTGCGTGTGTCTGGCCTTTGCGAACCCTTGTGCGGTCCTTCGCACCCCCGGAGCCGGGCCCAGCCTAGGCGGAGATACCGTGGACGGGCAGTACGTCGAAGGAGTCCACGCCATGCAGCACATCCCCCACCCCGACTGGCTCGCCGGGGCCGCGACCGCCGCCGAGCAGCAGGGGCCGGGGAATCTGCTCCGGATCGTCCTGATCGTCATGGTCCTGGGGTGCGTGCTGACCGCGTGGTTCCTGCTGCGGGGGTACAAGCGGAAGGACGACTGAGGCGATCCGAAGGTTCCCCGGACCCCTCCCGCGCGGCACCGTCGGCGGAGTCGGCGTGATCGCCCGTGAGCGGCCCGCATACGATGAGCGGACGTCTTGTCCCGCCCACACCGGATAGGTCCTGCCGATGAGCCTTCCCCTCAGCGCCGCCCAGTTCGCCACCCTCGCCGCCGAGGGCGGCGAGGAGCACAGCGGCAACCACGAGAGCCTCAGCCCCTACGTCACCGGCATCGGCGCGTTCATCGCCCTGATGCTCCTGCTGTGGATCACCACCCGGTTCAACCGCGACCGCTGAGCACCCGTGGCCGTGGGGGCGGCCGGGGTGCCCGGGGCGGGCCGGTAGGGTCTGCACGCATGGGAGAGCAGGACACGCCTACCGGCCCGGCGCACACGCCGGGGCGCGGCACGCAGAACGCGGTGCCCGCCCGCGCCACCGGTCCGGGCAACGGCCCGTCGTCGCCGGGCAAGCGCCGTCTGGGCGTCATGGGCGGCACCTTCGACCCGATCCACCACGGGCACCTCGTGGCGGCCAGCGAGGTCGCCGCGCAGTTCCAGCTCGACGAGGTGGTGTTCGTCCCCACCGGACAGCCGTGGCAGAAGAGCCACCGCACGGTGTCCGCGGCCGAGGACCGCTACCTGATGACCGTGGTCGCGACCGTCGAGAACCCGCAGTTCTCCGTGAGCCGCATCGACATCGACCGCGGCGGCCCCACCTACACCGTGGACACCCTGCGCGACCTGCGCGCCCTCAACCCGGACGCGGACCTGTTCTTCATCACCGGCGCCGACGCCCTCGCCCAGATCCTCACCTGGCGCGACAGCGAGGAGCTGTTCTCCCTGGCGCACTTCATCGGCGTCACCCGGCCCGGCCACACCCTCACGGACGCCGGGCTCCCCAAGGGCGGCGTCTCGCTCGTCGAGGTCCCGGCCCTCGCCATCTCCTCCACGGACTGCCGTGCGAGAGTCGCCAAGGGCGATCCCGTCTGGTATCTGGTGCCGGACGGAGTCGTGCGCTACATCGACAAACGCCAGCTGTACCGCGGCGAGTGAACCGAGAGGGGCACCGGTGAACGACGGATACGACGCGGGATACGGCGGCGACGACCCGTACGAACTCGTCGGCTACGACGAGTACGGCCGGCCGGTCTACCGCCAGGCCCAGGCCGCTCCCGGCGGGCAGCAGCAGTACGACCCGTACCAGCAGCAGGGTCAGCAGTACGGGCAGCAGGGCTACGGCTACGACCAGTACGCCCCCGCGGACGGCGGGCAGGCGGCCCAGCGGCCCTACGACCCGTACGACCCCTACGGCTCCGGTACCGGCTACGACACCGGACAGCAGCCCCCCACGCCCGGCCACGGCTCCTACGGCTATCCGCCCGCCGCGCAGCAGCCGTACGACCCCTACGGCCAGGCCGCGACCAGCGGGCCGCAGCCCCGGGTCGCCGAGCAGACCGCGCACATCCCGCAGCAGGCGGGTCCGCGCGAGGAACCGCAGCCTTCCGCACCCGCCGACGGCGACCGGGACTACCGGACCGAGCAGTTCGCCTTCGTCGAGGAGCCGGCCGACGGCTCCGAGGACGTCATCGACTGGATGAAGTTCACGGAGAACCGCACCGAGCGCCGCGAGGAGGCCCGGCGGCGCGCACGCACGCGTGTCGTCGCCCTGGTCGTCGTCCTGGCCCTGGTCGCGGTCGGCGGCGTCGGCTACCTCTGGTACGCCGGAAAACTCCCCGGCGTGGGCTCCTCCGACGACAAGACCGGCGGTACGACGGCGGCGGGCGCCCAGAAGCGCGACGTGATCGCCGTCCACCTGCACGACACCAAGGGCGGCGCCACCTCCACCGCGCTGCTCGTCGACAACACCACCACCAAGCAGGGCACCGCCGTCCTGGTGCCCAACGACCTCGCCCTGACCGGCGACGACGGCAGCACCACCACGCTCGCCAAGTCCGTCGACGACGAGGGCCCCGACGCCACCCGGACGGCCCTGGACTCCTCCCTCGGCACCGACATCGAGGGCACCTGGCGCCTGGACACCCCGTACCTCCAGATCCTCGTCGACCTGGTCGGCAACATCGAGGTCGACACCAACGCCGACGTCGCCGACCCGGAGGCCAAGGACAAGGGCGCCACACCCCTGGTGCGCAAGGGCCAGGGCCAGACCCTCAGCGGCAAGATGGCCGTCGCCTACGCCACCCACCGCGGCTCGGGCGAGCAGGCCGACGCCCAGCTGCAGCGGTTCGGGCAGGTCATGCAGGGGGTGCTGCGCAAGCTGTCCTCCGACCCGCAGGCCGCGACGACCACCATCCAGACCCTCGGGCTGATCCTCGACCCGCCGCTGACCGAGAAGGACCTCGGCTCCTTCCTCGCCGGGCTCTCCGACCTCGCCAAGGGCGGCGACTTCAGGACCCGGCTGCTGCCCGTCGAGGACGGCGGCTCGCTCAGCGCCGAGGCGAGCGACAGCGTCGTCAAGGACATCCTCGGCGGCACCGCCAAGAGCCCCGACAAGGACGCGGCCGTCAGCGTCTCCGTCCGCAACGCCACCGGCGTCGAGGACCGCACCGGCAAGGCCCGCGTCGTCCTGCTGAACGGCGGCTTCACCTTCCTGTCCGGCGGCACCGCCTCCGGCACCGAGGCGAAGTCGGAGGTCGTCTACGCCGAGGCCGCCGACAAGGAGAACGCCGTCCAGGTCGCCAAGACCCTGGGCCTGCCCACCGACGCCGTCGCCCAGGGGAAGACCTCCGCGAACGCGCGGGTCTCGGTGGTGCTCGGCCAGGACTACGAACCGGCGTCGTAGGAGCCACGGGCCCCTTCGCGGGGCGGCGGCGCGGTTAACGCGTGGGCCGCCGTCGGCGGTCGTGAGACCCTTGAGGTCAACCGACCGCCGACCCGAAAGCCAGGCAGTGACCGCGACCGACCGCTCCATCGAACTCATCAGCACCGCCGCCCAGGCCGCGGCCGACAAGCTCGCGCACGACATCATCGCCTACGACGTCAGCGACGTGCTGTCGATCACGGACGCCTTCCTGCTGGCCTCCGCGCCCAACGACCGCCAGGTCAAGTCGATCGTCGACGAGATCGAGGAGCGGCTGAACAAGGAACTGGGCGCCAAGCCGGTGCGCCGCGAAGGCGACCGCGAGGCCCGCTGGGTCCTGCTCGACTACGTCGACATCGTCGTCCACGTCCAGCACAGCGAGGAGCGCGTCTTCTACGCCCTGGAGCGGCTGTGGAAGGACTGCCCCGAGCTGGAGCTGCCCGCCGACGCCAAGGAGACCCGCGGCAAGGCCGAGGAGCACGCCAGGCTCCAGGCCGCCGAGGAGGCGACGCAGACCGACGGGGACTGGCGATGAGCGCCACCGGCGAGGTGGCGGCGGGCCGGCCGGGACGCGGCCGGCGCGTCATCCTCTGGCGGCACGGCCAGACCGCGTGGAACGTGGAGCGCCGCTTCCAGGGCAGCACGGACGTCGAGCTGACCGCGACCGGCGTCGCCCAGGCCCGCCGCGCGGCCGAGCTGCTGATCCACCTGAGGCCCGACGCGATCGTCGCCTCCGACCTGGTGCGGGCCGCGGACACGGCCGCCGAGCTGTCCGTCCTCACCGGCCTCGAAGTGACCCTGGAGGAGGGCCTGCGGGAGACCTACGCGGGCGTCTGGCAGGGGCTGACCCACGACGAGATCATCGCCCGGCACGGCGAGGAGTACACGGCGTGGAAGCGCGGCGAGCCCGTGCGCCGCGGCGGCGGCGAGCTGGAGACCGAGGTCGCCGACCGCGCCGCGCCCGTGGTCCTGCGGCACGCCGAGAAGCTCCCCGAGGACGGCACCCTCGTCGTGGTCAGCCACGGCGGCACCATCCGCACCACCATCGGCCGCCTGCTCGGCCTCGACCCGCGCAGCTGGGAGAGCCTCGGCGGCCTGACCAACTGCTGCTGGTCGGTCCTGGGCGAGGGCGCGCGCGGCTGGCGACTGCTGGAGCACAACGCCGGCACGCTGCCGGAACCGGTGCTCGGCGACGACGACTGAGCCGCGGCCGGCGGGCCCGGTCCCCGGATTTCACTTTCCGGCAGGCCACAGGCTAAAGTTCTTCTTGTTCGCCCCGCCGAGCGGAGCGAACAGGAACACGCGGCCCGGCCGCGTGGCACCAGGGGCTATAGCTCAGTTGGTAGAGCGCCTGCATGGCATGCAGGAGGTCAGGAGTTCAATTCTCCTTAGCTCCACAGCCCACGGACGAATCCCGTCCCCCTCGGGGGGCGGGATTTTTCGCATCCGCCCGCTTGAGCAACTGGGCTCCCAGGGGCGTATACCCCTGTGGAACTCCGTGTCCGGACTGGTACTGAGGCGTCGCTGACCGTATTGGCCCGGTCGTGGCAGAATCAAACGGCCGGAAGGGGACCGCGACCCGACGGGAGGGAGTGGCGATGCCTGCGAGCATCCTCGAGGAGGTCGGTCACCTCCTCGGCGGAGCGGTGGCACGGAACACCGTCACTCGCCTCCACTGCCCTTCCTGCGGTTCCGGGCACGTGGCCCAAGTCCTCGGTGACAACGGCGGAATCTCGTACGTGTGCACGGCCTGCGGCCACAGCTGGAGCTGATCGATGGGTGCACACAGGCGGAAGTGCGACTGGTGTGGCAGCGGTACGCCGATCGTGCGCGACATGGAGCCGCTCAACCCGGACTACCAGTACTGGTGCGAGGAATGCGCGCGGGCGCTGATCATAAAAGGCGACCCGATCGAGACGTACCGCGAGCTGGAGGGCGAACCGATCTACGGCCGGCTCCTGGAGGAGCACTGCACCCTCAAGCGCTTCTACTCGTTCGTGACGGCTTAGGGCAAACCGGACGGAACGGAAACGATTTGGTGTTCGCCCCGGTGGACCGTGTAATGTTGGCGTCGCCGCCGGGGAGACCGGGCGGATGAAGGGCAAGGGGCTATAGCTCAGTTGGTAGAGCGCCTGCATGGCATGCAGGAGGTCAGGAGTTCAATTCTCCTTAGCTCCACAGCTTCACGAAGAACCCCCCGGATCATGGTCCGGGGGGTTCTTTCGTGTGTCCGACGTCCCCGTCAGCGGCCGAGCGCCCGGCGTCCCCGGCCCTGGGAGAGGACCGGCAGGTTGGTGCGCGAGGACGGCGCCGGTCCGCGGAGCTCCTCCTCGATCCGCAGGGCCAGCGCGGGGCAGCGGCGCACCGCGCGCACCGCCTTGGCCTCCGCGAACCGCGGCACGTCGGCCTGCGCGACCGTCGGGAAACCGTCGGCGCCCAGCTGGAAGACCTCCGGGAGGATGTCCGCGCACAGCCCGTGGCCCCGGCACAGGGTCCAGTCGACGTAGATCTTCTGGCGGCTGGGGCCGTTGCCGCCCTCGCCGCCGGGGACGCCCGTAGGGGTCCTGCCCCCCTCGAAGAGCGGCAGGACGCCCTCCACGGGCCGTCCGCAGCCGTTGCCGAGGACATGGGCGGCGAGGTCGTCCGTGAACGCGCTGACGGTCGACTCCAGGAACATCGCCGAGCCGTCCGGGTGTGAGCAGGCGCCGCGCCGCTTCACGTTCCGCGCGACCTGCTTGACCGCCTCCAGGGCGGCCGGGCCGCCGCCGTTCAGGATGTCCTCCAGACCGCGCGCGGCGGCCGGCAGACCGAGGTAGCAGGGGCCGCACTGGCCCGCGCTCTCCTCCGCCAGCCACTGGGCCACCCGCAGGGACTCGCCCAGCGGGCAGGTGTCCTGACCGATCGGCAGGATCGCGCCCGCGCCGAGCGAGCCGCCCACCTGCTGCAGGGAGTTGCGGGAGACGATCGCCTCGTCGACGCTCGCCGCGTCGATCCACTTGCCGTGGTAGCCGCCGGTCAGCACGCCCTGCGGCACCGGCGGGGCGCCGGCCAGCTGGAGGACGTAGCGCAGTGGCACACCCGTCGGCACCTCGATGACCATCGGCCGGGCGACCGCGCCGGAGACGGTGAGCATCACGGTGCCGGGTTCGTCGTACAGCCCGGTGTTGCCGTAGCGCTCCGGGCCGATGCGGGCGGCGATCGCGAGCTGGGCGAAGGTCTCGGCGTTGGACAGCAGGGTCGGGGCGCCGCCGACGCCGCTCCTGGAGGCGCTGACCTTGCGGCCGGCCGGGATCGCCGGGCCGCCGTCGATGGAGCGGACCAGCGAGGCCGCCGCGCCGGTCACCATGCGGACCGGGTTGCGCTGCACGCGTGCGCGCAGGGCGGAGCGGCGGCCGTTGCTGAGGCCGCGTTCGGCGAGGGCGGCCTCCATGGAGCGCTGGGTGGACTCGCGGGTGACCCCGATGACGAGGGTGCGGGCGCCCATCGCCTCGGCGCACAGCAGCGCGCCGTCCAGGATCAGGTGCGGGGCACGGTTGATGAGCACCGTGTCCTTGCGGCAGGCCGGCTCGTCCTCACTGCCGTTGACGACCACGACCGGCCGGACGCCGCGCTTGATCGCCGCCTCGGCGACCGAGCGCAGCTTCTTGTGGAAGGGGAAGCCCGCGCCGCCGCGGCCCCTCAGGTTGATGCGTTCCGAGAGCTGCGCGAGCTGCTCCCCGCCCATCGGTTCGAGCGGACCGTGCACCTTGAGGTGCATCGGCAGATCCAGGCGCTCGACAAGGTCGAAGCCCGACGTGAGCTGGGGAAGACCGACCACGCGGACTTCTGGGACGTCGGGCAGGGCCTCGTTCACTTATGGCCTCCGGAAGGCGTGTTCCAAGGTTCGCCCGAACCCGGTGCGTCGAAGTCGTAGGCCGACGAAGGCGTACCGGGGGTTGGTTCAGTGGCGGGACCGCTGTTGTACGTGTCGTTCGGGTAGTACGTGTCGTAGACCGCGTTCGTCTCAGCGGTGTCGTACACGTCACTCGACCCGTAGCCGGAGGCGTCCGGATTGCCGTAGACCGGGATGGTGTGTCCCGTGTCGTTGAGCGGGTCGTAGGCCGACGGGGGCGCCTCGCCGACCGGTGGCGGCGACGGTATGGGCCAGCTGCCCGAGGTGCTCGCGGCGCTGTCCACGTAGGGCATCGACTCGGTGGGGCGCATGTCGGGCGGCAGCGTGTGGGACCCGGTGCCGTCGCCCGCCAGCGGTGGCCGGCGGGCGCCGGACGGGCCGGACACGGCGCGGTAGGCCGCCGCGAAGCCGCTCGCGCGCTCCGGAGTCACGCGCTCCGCGGTCTCGTACAGCGGTGCCGACCTGCCACGCCGCCGCCGCGCCCCGGCCTGCTCGTAGCCGGGCAGCGCGGCGGGGTCCTTCCACTGGGGCAGCTCCTCCGACCGCTCCTCGCGGACCGGCCACTCCCCGGTCCCGAAGAGGGCGGCGATCCGGGCGGCGGCCCTGCGCCTGACCGGCCGGGGGGCCGCCCGCAGTGCCAGGGCACCCATGACGCCCAGCACGGACAGGCCGTACAGGATCGTGAAGACCGGCTGCGCCGCTCGACCCGCGTAGAGCCCGTGCAGCAGGGCCAGGCACCACGCCGGGTAGGCCAGCATGTGCATGGCCCGCCAGCGGGAGGCCACGGGGGACGCGGACGCGAAGCGGGTGCGCAGGGCGCCGGTGACGCTCACGAAGAGTATGAGCATGCTGGCCAGGGTGCCGAAGCCGATCAGGACGGCGCGGCCGCCGAACTCCTCGTCGTCCGTGGCGAGCAGCCCGAACGGGAGGACCGCGGCGACCCAGGTGGTGTGGTCCAGGGCCAGCTTGACCCCGATGTGCACCAGGAGGAACACGACCGAGGCGACCGCGGTGATCCGGTGCACGGCCTGGGCCAGGATCCGCTGGCGGGTGTCGAGGACGATCCGGTCCTGGGCGAGGAGTCCCCAGATCACCGAGCAGCTGAGGAAGACCAGGGAGAGGACGCCGGCGCCGAAGTTGAGGAACTCGGCGAAGGTGTCGTCGACCGTGCTGTCGGTCGTCACCACGGCAGACCTCCCCACGTCAGGGACGCGCGGGAAGGCGGCGAGCTGGTGTCGTGAGGGTGGAGCGGAGGGCGGATCGGGGGAGGGTTCATGGGGGCAACTCCGGAGCGGTTCGGGAAAGCGGTCCCGCTGCCGCACTCTAAGTGGCGCCATACCCGTGGGTACGAGGTTTGAGTTATTGCGTTGTTATCAAACGACAGTGCGCTCGTAGTGTTGTCCCCTTACTGGTTGTTACGCGAAGTA
The DNA here is from genome assembly GCF_042263835.1 of Streptomyces sp. NPDC056128. Taxonomy (NCBI): domain Bacteria; kingdom Bacillati; phylum Actinomycetota; class Actinomycetes; order Kitasatosporales; family Streptomycetaceae; genus Streptomyces; species Streptomyces sp. NPDC056128. The sequence goes on from NZ_JBHJVQ010000002.1 coordinate 321,029, forward strand.
ACCTTTGACCTTGGTTCAGGTTTGCCGGCCGCTTTGCCGCCCGCTTTGCCCGCCGCGCGGGTGGCCGGAACGCGCGTCGCCGCCCGATCGGCGACTGCGGTACCCTGACGCCATGCGTGCCGTACGCCTTCTGCTTAGCGAGCCGCGCTGATCAGTCCCGACCCCGGTCGAAGTCCGGTGGCCGGAATCGGCGCGGCGTCCCCTCCTGTGCGAGGGGATTTTTCATTTCCCGGCATCCGCAGCCGCTGGTCTTGAAGGTCGCAGCCGCTGGCAGAGACGATCGATGGAGCTTTGAGGATCATGAGCGAGACGAACCCCGCGGCGACCGCCCCTGTGTCGGCGGACGCCGCGCCGCACCGCTACACGGCCGCCATGGCCGCCGAGATCGAGGCACGCTGGCAGGACTTCTGGGACGCCGAGGAGACGTACGCGGCGCCGAACCCCAAGGGTGACCTGGCGGGCGACCCCGAGGTCGTCGCCCGGCCCAAGAAGTTCATCATGGACATGTTCCCGTACCCCTCCGGCGCGGGCCTGCACGTCGGCCACCCCCTGGGGTACATCGCCACCGACGTATTCGCCCGCTTCCAGCGGATGACCGGCCACAACGTCCTGCACACCCTGGGCTTCGACGCCTTCGGACTGCCCGCCGAGCAGTACGCGGTGCAGACCGGCACGCACCCGCGCGTGTCCACCGAGGCCAACATGAAGAACATGGTGAGCCAGCTGCGCCGGCTGGGTCTGGGCCACGACAAGCGCCGGTCGTTCGCCACGATCGACCCCGAGTACTACAAGTGGACCCAGTGGATCTTCCTGCGGATCTTCAACTCCTGGTACGACGACGAGGCGAGGAAGGCCCGCCCGATCGACGAGCTGGTCGCCCAGTTCGCGTCCGGTGAGCGGGCGATCCCGGGCCACCCCGGAGGCGCCTGGAGCACGCTGAGCGAGGCCGAGCGCGCCGACGTCCTGGGCGAGTTCCGCCTGGCCTACGCCTCCGACGCGCCCGTCAACTGGTGCCCCGGGCTGGGCACCGTGCTGGCCAACGAGGAGGTCACCGCCGACGGCCGCTCCGAGCGCGGCAACTTCCCCGTCTTCAAGTCCAAGCTGCGCCAGTGGAACATGCGCATCACCGCCTACGCCGACCGGCTGCTGAACGACCTGGACGAGCTGGACTGGCCCGAGGCCATCAAGCTGCAGCAGCGCAACTGGATCGGCCGCTCCGAGGGCGCCCGCGTCGACTTCCCCGTCGACGGGGAGCGCATCACCGTCTTCACCACCCGCCAGGACACCCTGTTCGGCGCCACCTACATGGTGCTGGCGCCCGAGCACCCCCTGGTCGAGAAGTTCACCCCGGCCGCCTGGCCCGAGGGCACCCACCAGGTGTGGACCGGCGGCCACGCCACCCCGACCGAGGCGGTGGCCGCGTACCGCGCGCAGGCCGCGTCCAAGTCCGACGTCGAGCGCCAGGCCGAGGCCAAGGACAAGACCGGCGTCTTCATCGGCGCCTACGCGACCAACCCGGTCAACGGCGAGCAGGTCCCGGTCTTCATCGCCGACTACGTCCTGATGGGCTACGGCACCGGCGCGATCATGGCCGTCCCGGCCGGCGACCAGCGCGACTTCGAGTTCGCGCGCGCCTTCGAGCTGCCGATCCGCTGCGTGGTCGAGCCGACCGACGGCCGCGGCACCGACCCGGCGACGTGGGAGGACGCCTTCGGCTCCTACGACGCGAAGATCATGAATTCGTCCAACGGTGAGATCAGCCTGGACGGCCTGGGCGTCGCCGACGCCAAGGAGCGCATCACCGAGTGGCTGGAGCGCACCGGCACCGGCGAGGGCACCGTCAACTTCCGCCTGCGCGACTGGCTGTTCAGCCGCCAGCGCTACTGGGGCGAGCCCTTCCCGATTGTCTACGACGAGGACGGCATCGCGCACTCGCTGCCCGAGTCGATGCTGCCCCTGGAGCTGCCCGAGGTCGAGGACTACTCGCCGCGCACCTTCGACCCGGACGACGCCGACACCCGCCCCGAGACGCCGCTGTCGCGCAACGAGGACTGGGTGAACGTCACCCTGGACCTGGGCGACGGGCGCGGCCCCCGCCGGTTCCGCCGCGAGACCAACACCATGCCCAACTGGGCCGGCTCCTGCTGGTACGAGCTGCGCTACCTGGACCCGCACAACAGCGAGCGGCTGGTCGACCCGGAGATCGAGCAGTACTGGATGGGCCCCCGCGAGGGCCTGCCGCACGGCGGCGTCGACCTGTACGTCGGCGGCGCCGAGCACGCCGTGCTGCACCTGCTGTACGCGCGCTTCTGGTCCAAGGTGCTGTTCGACCTGGGGTACGTGTCCTCGGCCGAGCCGTTCCACAAGCTGTTCAACCAGGGCATGATCCAGGCCTACGTCTACCGGGACAGCCGCGGCATCGCGGTGCCGGCCGCCGAGGTGGAGGAGCGCGACGGCGCCTTCTACCACCAGGGCGAGAAGGTCTCCCGGCTACTGGGCAAGATGGGCAAGTCCCTGAAGAACGCGGTCACCCCCGACGAGATCTGCGCCGAGTACGGCGCCGACACGCTGCGCCTGTACGAGATGGCGATGGGCCCGCTGGACGTCTCCCGGCCCTGGGACACCCGCGCGGTGGTGGGCCAGTTCCGGCTGCTGCAGCGGCTGTGGCGCAACGTCGTCGACGAGGACTCCGGCGAGGTGACCGTCACGGACGTCGCGGACTCCGACGTCGACACGGACACGCTGCGCGCCCTGCACAAGGCCATCGACGGCGTCCGGCAGGACCTGGAGGGCATGCGGTTCAACACCGCCATCGCCAAGGTCACCGAGCTGAACAACCACCTGACCAAGGTGGGAGGCCCGGTTCCGCGCCCGGTCGCCGAGCGCCTGGTGCTGCTGGTCGCGCCGCTGGCCCCGCACGTCGCCGAGGAGCTGTGGCGCAAGCTGGGGCACACGGACTCCGTGGTGCACCACGACTTCCCGGTGGCCGACCCGGCCTACGTCGTCGACGAGACCGTGACCTGCGTCGTGCAGATCAAGGGCAAGGTCAAGGCGCGGCTGGAGGTCGACCCGGCCATCTCCGAGGACGACCTGGAGAAGGCGGCGCTGGCCGACGAGAAGGTCGTGGCCGCGCTGGGCGGGGCCGGGATCCGGAAGGTGATCGTGCGGGCGCCGAAGCTGGTGAACATCGTCCCCGCGTGAGGTCCTGAGGTCCCGAGGTCCTGTGGTCCTGAGGCCCTGAGGCCCTGAGGCCCTGAGGCCCGCTCGGGCGGGCCGAGCGCTGTATTTCGCCGGTCTCGGGGTGATCCCCTACGGGGAGGTCCGGGGTCGGGTGCGGGCAGGTTCGGGGTTCCGCCGGAACCCTGGGCCTGCCCGTTGCGTTTACCGTGGAAGAGCGGCGCGAAGAGTGCCGCGGACGCCGGCGCGCGCGGGCCGGACGCTCGGAGGAGGAGCTTCGTGGAAGCAGTGATCACCGTCTTCGCCCTGCTCTTCGTGCTCGCCGTGGTGCTGGGCGTCTACGCCACGGTGAAGGCGGTCGGCGCGGCCAAGCGCAGCGTGGACCGCGGTATCACCCAGGCCCGGCGCACGGTCGAGGACCACACCCTGCGCGCGAAGTCCCTCGTCCAGGTCGGCCCGGTCGGCGAGCTGGCGCAGCTGCGGCTGAGCCTGCGCACCTCCATGCGGGCCACCCAGGACGCGCTGCACGCGCGCGTGGCGGAGGACGCGTCCCTCAAGGAGTCGCTGGCCCTCTTCGAGCGGCTCAGCGCCCACGGTTTCGAACTCGACGGCGAGCTGCGGCGGCTGGAGTCCGAGCCGGACCGCGTGACACTCGCCGAGCTGCTGCCCTCGCTGCGCGAGCGCACCGAGCGCATCACGCGGTCGGCCGAGTCCCTGCGCTGGGCGGCCCGTGACCGGGCCCGCCGCTTCGCGGACGACGACCTCGACTCGCTGAGCGCGCAGATCGACGTCGAGGCCGGTGCCCTGCGGCACTGGACGGAGACGGAGCCCGCCGCCGCTCCGCCGCCCTGGCCCGAGGCTCCGGCCGCCGACGCCCCCGCCGCCCGGCAGAGTTGGCCGGAGCCCCCGGTCCAGGAGCCGGCGGAGGAGGCGGCGCGCCCCGCCCTCGACCCACCCGGACCCAACCCCGTGTACCCCTGGCAGAAGAAGACGCGCCCGGAGAGCACGACCTGACCACGGCCCGGTGAACACCCGGTCACCGGGGCCGGGCTGCCGGACGGACAGTACGCCAGGTAACCTCCAGCTCATGTCCCGCCATGTCGCGATCGTCACCGATTCAACGGCCTACCTCCCGGCCCGGACGATGGAGCGGCACGGCATCACCGCGGTACCCCTGACCGTCGTCCTGGGCGACCGGGCGCTGGAGGAGGGCACCGAGATCTCGACCCGCTCCCTGGCCCAGGCCCTGCAGAAGCGGCGCCCGGTCACCACCTCCCGCCCCAGCCCCGCCCTGTTCGCCGAGACCTACCGGAAGATCGCCGAGTCCGGCGTCGACGGCATCGTCTCGCTGCACCTCTCCGCCGAGCTGTCCGGCACGCACGACGCGGCCGTCGTCGCGGCCCGTGAGGCGCCGGTCCCGGTGCGCGTCGTGGACACGGGGATGATCGCGATGGCCCTCGGCTTCTGCGCGCTCGCCGCCGCGGACGCGGTGGAGGCGGGCGGCACGGTGGACGAGGCCGTCACGGCCGCCGAGAAGCGGGCCGCGGGCACCTCCGCCTACTTCTACGTCGACACCCTCGACTATCTGCGCCGCGGCGGCCGGATCGGGGCGGCCCAGGCGCTGTTCGGCTCCGCGCTCGCCGTGAAGCCGCTGCTGCAGCTGGACGGTGGCCGCATCGAGCCCCTGGAGAAGGTCCGCACGGCGTCCAAGGCCATCGCCCGGCTGGAGGAGATCGCCGCCGACCGGGCGGGCGGCGCACCCGTCGACATCGCCGTCCACCATCTCGCGGCCCCGGACCGGGCGTCGGCCCTCGCGGACCGTCTGCGGGAGCGGGTGCCCGGCCTGGCCGACCTGCATGTGAGCGAGGTCGGGGCGGTGATCGGGGCGCATACGGGGCCCGGGTTGCTGGGGGTTGTCGTCTCGTCGCGGTGAGGGGGCGTTGCGCGGTCGCGTGATTGCGCCGCAGCGTGTCGTCCGTTCGGGGGGCGGAGTTTTCCACAACCCGTGGGTAGTCCACGGGAATTGAGCATGATCGTCGCGGGTGGGGCGAGGTGTCGGATCCTCGGCGCATGGCACTTCGATCACGCTCACGCTCACAGTCACCCTCACGCTCACGGTTGCGCACGGCGACCGGGTCCAGTGGTCCGGGTCGCGCACCGGCTTCCGACGGGCGGCTCCGCCACCCGCCCCGCTCCCACGCCCGGCACGGACGCCGGCACGCACCCGCGGAGGAACTGCGGCGACGGGCGGAGGCGCTGTTCGCCGAGCGGGACGGGCAGGCCGAGCACGATGGATCGCGCGGGGAGTCGGGGAAGGGGCCGCCGCTGTACGGCGGAGATGGAGGCGGAGGCGGAGACGCGCCGCTTCCCGTCGCGGCCGAGGGTGCCGGCCGGGCGGCCTGGAAGGAGCGGGCCGGGCAGGCGCTGCGGGAGCGGATGCCGGTGTGGCTGCAGGCGCGGTGCGGGCTGGAGCGGCGCAGCGTGGCCGCGCTCACGGTGCTGCTCGTCGTCGCGGCGCTCTTCGCCGTGCAGCACTTCTGGACCGGCCGCACCCAGTCCGTGGCGGCGCCCGAGGTGGTGCGGGAGGCGGCGGCGTTCGGAGCGCGGGACGAAGGCGCGCGTGAGGGTGAGGGCAAGGCGGTCGGTGGAGCGGCGCCCACGGCCGGTGCCGAGATCGTCGTGGACGTCGGCGGGAGGGTCCGCAAGCCCGGCGTCCACCGTCTTCCGGCCGGTTCACGGGTCGCGGACGCCCTGCGGGCCGCCGGAGGCGTGCGGGACGGCGCCAAGACCGACGGGCTGAACCAGGCGCGTTTCCTGGTGGACGGCGAGCAGGTCGTCGTGGGCGCTCCCGCACCCGTCGCGGGGGTCGCCCCCGGCGGTGCAGGTACCGCCGGGAGCGGGGCGGCGGCGCCCGCGGCACCGGTCTCTCTCAACACCGCGACCCCGGACCAACTCGACACCCTGCCCGGCGTGGGCCCTGTGCTCGCCCAGCACATCATCGACTACCGCACCCAGCACGGCGGATTCCGGTCGGTGGACGAGCTGCGGGAAGTCAACGGCATCGGCGAGCGCCGCTTCGCCGACCTGCGGGATCTCGTGCGGCCATGAGGACGGGTCTGCCCACGGGGCTGCCCACGGGCCTGCCCCCGGATCTGCCCACGGGTCCGTCCCCGGATCGGCCCACGGACCCTGCCAGGCAGTCCCACGACCGGACGGCGCCCCCACGCGCGGCCGTGCACGCCGCCTCCGGTCACCGGCTCGGCGCGGCCCACCCCCGCCAGGAGGGGCCCACGGACCTCCGGCTGGTGCCGCCCGCGCTCGCGGCCTGGGCGACGGCGGCGCTCATGCCGGCCGCACCGACCGGATGGGCCGTGGGCATGGTGACCGGTGCCTTGGTCCTGGCGGGTGTACTGCTCCGGAGGGAGCGGAGGCAACGCGCGACGCGCGGACGGCCCCCGGTCGCCGTCGCCGCCCTGCTCCTCTGTGTCGCCGCGGCCGCCACCTCCGCCGCGCTGCACGGCGCGGACCTGCGGCGCGGACCCGTGCCGGGGTCGGCCCGGCAGTACGCCACCGTCACCGCCGAGGTGGAGGTCACCGCCGACCCCCGCCTCACCAGGCCACAGGTCCGCGGCAACCGTGCTGCCCCGCCCACGGTGCTGATCGAGGCCGACGTGCGCCGGGTCATGGCGGAGGACGGCACGGCGGTCGCGACGCGGACGCCGGTGCTCGTGCTCGTCGACGTGGGGGAGGAGGACTCGGGTGAGGACGCCGGGCGGCCGTCCCGTGCCGATCCCGCGGCCTCGCGCTGGCTGGGGCTCCTGCCGACCACCCGGCTCCGCGTCATCGCTCGCTCGGCGCCCCCGAGGACGAGCGGCGACCGGATCGCCGCCGTGCTGCGGGTACGGGGTGGTGGGGCCGCGCCCGAGGTGGTGGCCGGTCCGTCGGCGGCGCAGCGGCTGGCGGGGCGGTTGCGGGCCGGGTTGCGCGAGGCGACCGACGGTCTGCCGGGGGACGCGCGGGCGCTGCTGCCCGGGCTCGTCGTAGGGGACACGTCGCGCGTCACTCCGGAGCTGGAGGAGGCGTTCAAGGAGACGGACCTGGCGCACACGCTGGCCGTCTCGGGGGCCAACTTCACGATCGTGCTCGCCCTGCTGCTCGGGCCGCCCGGGCTGGCTCAGCGCAGTGAGCGCCGGGGAGTCGCACCCCGTCTCGGGCTCTCCCTGCGGACGACGGCGCTGCTCGGCGGGGCGCTCGCGCTCGGCTTCGTCGTGGTGTGCCGACCCGACCCGAGCGTGCTGCGGGCCGCGGCCTGCGGGTCCGTCGCCCTGCTCGCCCTGGCCACCGGACGCCGCAGATCGCTGCTCCCGGCGCTGGCGACGGCCGTACTGCTGCTCGTGCTGTACGACCCGTGGCTGGCCCGGAGTTACGGGTTCCTGCTCTCCGTGCTGGCCACGGGGGCGCTGCTCACGCTCGCGCCTCGGTGGAGCGTGGCGTTGCGGCGGCGCGGGGTGCCGCCGCGCCTGGCGGAGGCGCTGGCCGCCGCGGGGGCCGCGCAGGCCGTGTGCGCGCCGGTCGTCGCCGTGCTGTCGGCGCGGGTGAGCCTGGTGGGGGTGCCGTGCAACCTGCTCGCGGAGTTCGCGGTGGCCCCGGCCACGGTGCTGGGGTTCGCGGCGCTGGCGACGGCGCCGGTGGCGATGCCGGTGGCCGAGGCGCTGGCCTGGTGCGGGGGCTGGCCGGCCGGGTGGATCGCGGGGATCGCCCGCACCGGGGCCGCGCTGCCCGGCGCGGGAGTGGACTGGCCGGGAAGCTGGGCCGGGGCGGCGCTGCTCGCGTTCGTCACGGCGGGCGGGCTCCTCGTGGGCCGGCGGCTGCTGCGGCATCCCTGGTGGTGCGGGGTCTGCGCGGTGCTGCTGGTGCTGGCGGTGGTGCAGCCGCCGCCGCTGGCCCGGGTGATCAAGGGATGGCCGCCGCCGGGCTGGCGGATGGTGATGTGCGACGTGGGACAGGGCGACGCCATGGTGCTCGCGGCGGGGAAGGGCGCGGGCGTGGTCGTGGACGCCGGGCCCGATCCGGCGCTGGTGGACGGCTGTCTGCGCGCGCTCGGCATCACCCGCGTCCCGCTCGTGGTGCTGACCCACTTCCATGCCGATCACGTGGCCGGGCTGCCCGGGGTGTTGCGGGGGCGTGCGGTGGGGGCCATCGAGACGACCGCCCTCGAAGAGCCCGCGGACCAGGCCGACGCCGTCCGCAGACAGGCGGCGGCACGACGGATCCCCCTGCGGCACGCGGCCGCCGGGGAGCGGCGACGGGCCGGCCCGCTGTCCTGGCAGGTGGTGTGGCCGCCCTCCGGCACGGGCCCGGGGACGATGCCGCCCACGAGCACCGAGGGGCCCAACGACGCCAGCGTCACCCTCCTGGTGCGGACGGCGGGCCTGCGTCTCCTGCTGCTCGGGGACCTGGAGCCGCCGGCCCAGCGGGAGCTGGCGCGCTCCCCGGCGGCAGCGGCGCTGGAAGGGGTCGACGTGCTCAAGGTCGCCCATCACGGGTCGGCTCATCAGGACCCGGACCTCATACGGAGGGTGGCTCCGCGCCTGGCCCTCATCAGCTGCGGCGCGGACAACACCTACGGGCACCCGGCCCCGGACACGGTCGCGGCCCTGCGCGGGCAGGGGGCGACGGTGCTGCGCACGGACCGGGACGGGGCGCTGGCCGTCGCGGGCTCGGGCGGGGCGCTGCGGGTCTTGGGAGACTGAAGGCATGGATTCCGCACAGGTCGATGCCTATCTCCGCCGGCTGGGAGCCGAGTACCCGGCGTGGCCCACCGTCGACGCGCTGCGCGCACTGCACCTGCTTCATCTGCGGACGGTGCCGTTCGAGAACCTCTCCGTCCACCTGGGCGAGGAGATCGTGCTGGAGGAGGCGCGGCTGCTGGACAAGGTGGTGGGCGGGCGCAGGGGCGGTTTCTGCTACGAACTCAACGGTCTGTTCGGCGGGTTGCTCGCGGCGCTCGGATACGAGGTCACGATGCTCGCCGCGCGGGTGTACGGGGACGGGGGCCGGCTCGGGATCCCGTACGACCACATGGTGCTGCTGGTGCGGACGGTGGACGGGGGTGACTGGCTGGCGGACGTCGGGTTCGGGGCGCACAGTCACGGGCCGCTGGCGTTCGGGGAGCGGGCGGAGCAGGAGGACCCCGGGGGGACGTTCCGGGTCGTGGAGGCGGGGCCGGACGCGGCCGGGGTGCGCGGGGCGGAGGCCACGGCGCGGGCGGCCGACCTGGACGTGCTGCGCGACGGGCGGCCGGTGTACCGGGTGGAGGCCCGCCCGAGGGTGCTGGACGACTTCGTGTCCGGCGCGTGGTGGCACAGCACCTCGCCCCGGTCGCACTTCCTCCAGTCGACGGTCTGCTCCCGGATCACCGAGGACGGGGGACGGATCACGCTCAGCGGACGCCGGCTCACGGCGACGGCCCCCGACGGCAGCCGGGAAGAGCGCGAGTTGGGCACGGACGAGGAGGTGCTCACCGCGTACCGCGAACACTTCGGCATCCGGCTCGACCGGGTCCCGGTACGGCGGTGTGCCGATACCGGGTGAGTGGTCCCGTGTTGCCTCGAAAGCCCCATCGGTGATCGAATGTTGCTTCGTCAACTAATTCTGATGTGGGGCAGAGGGTGTCGCAGATGATCGGCCGCTTGCTGGGAAGCCGTACGAAGCGGATGCACCGGACGGGTCCCCTGGCGGCGGTGCGCACCCCGCCGGACGCCGGGGTGCTCAGCTGCCGGGTCCTCGACCCGGTCCACGAGCCGGTGCCGAACGCGGAGTTCGTGGTCAGCGACACCATGGGACGCAAGGTGGTCGGCGGCGGCACGGATCCCTTCGGGTCGTTCCTGGCGGCGGTGCCCGCGGGGGAGTACCGGCTCGCCGTCTCCGCCGAGGGCTACACGCCGTACCGGGCGTCCGTGACGGTCACCGAGGACGCGCTGGCCTCGCTCGGCGACGTGACCCTCCAGGTAGCCCAGCCGCCGGAGCTGCCCACGCCGGGCGACTGGGAGATCGAACCGGCGCACTCCTCGATCGCGTTCACCGCGCGGCACATCGGACTGGCCCGGATCCACGGCCGGTTCAACTCCTTCGCGGGCGCGGTGCGGATCGCGGACGAGATGGAGCGGTCGGCGATGCACGTGGTCATCGACGCGGCGTCCATCGACACCAACGTGAAGATGCGTGACGACCACCTGCGTTCGGCCGACTTCCTGGACGTGCGGCGGTTTCCGACGCTGGAGTTCTACAGCGACCGGTTCACGCACCGCGGCGGCAACCGGTGGGCCGTCACGGGAGCGCTGACCCTGCACGGCGTGACGCGCACGGTCACGCTGGACACCGAGTACCTCGGGCTCGGCAACGGCATGGAGGGCGAGACGCGGGCGGCCTGCCGCGCCACCACCGAACTGCACCGCGACGACTTCACGGTGAGCTGGCAGACGATGCTGGCCCGCGGCATCGCGGTGGTCGGGCCCAGCATCCGCATCGACCTCGACGTGCAGACCGTGCCCAAGGGCTGACCGCCCCCGCGCTCCGCCCGCCGCGCGGTGTCCGACAATGGCACCCGTGAGCGACGTGAGACATGTACTGGTGCTGCCCGACCGCGACGCGGCGGAGGAGGCGGCCCAGGCGCTCGGGGAGCGGTTCGGGCTCGACGAGGAACCCCGGCTCCTGCGGGACGCCCTGGCCGGCGAGGACGACGCCGAGGACGCCCAGTGGCTCGTCCTCCTGTGCGACGAGCGGGAACTGCTGGACCCCGGCGAGCTGGACGAATTCGCGGGGGAGTGGGAGGGCTGGCGCGAGGAGCCGTAGTCCCGCACCGGACCCGGCACCGGCGGCGGACGTCCGTTGTCAGTGGTGCGTGCGATGCTTGTCGCGATGGCCAGGAAGACTGCGAATGACGACCCTCTCGCCCCGGTGACCCTTGCCGTGGGCCAGGAGGACCTCCTGCTCGACCGTGCCGTGCAGGAGGTGGTGGCCGCCGCGAAGGCCACCGACGCCGACACGGACGTACGCGACCTGACCCCCGACCAGCTGCAGCCCGGCACGCTCGCCGAGCTCACCAGCCCCTCGCTCTTCGCCGAGCGCAAGGTCGTGGTCGTACGCAACGCGCAGGACCTGTCCGCCGACACGGTCAAGGACGTCAAGGCCTACCTCGGCTCTCCCGCCGAGGAGATCACCCTCGTCCTGCTGCACGCGGGCGGCGCCAAGGGCAAGGGCCTCCTGGACGCCGGCCGCAAGGCGGGCGCGCGCGAGGTGGCGTGCCCGAAGATGACCAAGCCCGCGGACCGGCTGGCCTTCGTGCGCTCCGAGTTCCGTACCGCCGGGCGGTCGGCCACCCCCGAGGCGTGCCAGGCCCTGGTCGACGCGATCGGCAGCGACCTCAGAGAGCTGGCCTCGGCGGTGTCCCAGCTGACCGCCGACGTCGAGGGGACGGTCGACGAGGCGGTGGTCGGGCGGTACTACACCGGCCGCGCCGAGGCCTCCAGCTTCACCGTCGCCGACCGCGCCGTGGAGGGACGGGCGGCCGAGGCCCTGGAGGCGCTGCGCTGGTCGCTGTCGACCGGGGTCGCGCCGGTGCTGATCACCAGCGCGCTGGCGCAGGGCGTGCGGGCCATCGGCAAGCTCTCCTCCGCCCGTGGCGGACGCCCGGCCGACCTCGCCCGCGAGCTGGGGATGCCGCCCTGGAAGATCGACCGCGTCCGGCAGCAGATGCGCGGCTGGACACCGGACGGGGTCTCGGTGGCCCTGCGCGCGGTGGCCGAGGCGGACGCGGGGGTGAAGGGCGCCAGCGACGACCCCGAGTACGCGCTGGAGAAGGCCGTGGTGACGATCGCACGCGCGGCGCGCTCACGCGGACGCTCGTAGCCTGCCCCCACCCGCAACCGCAGACCGCAGGCCCCGGCGCACGACAGACCGAAGGCCCCGGCGTCCGTCCGGGGAAGGACGGCCACCGGGGCCTTCGGATCAAGCTCGCGGATCCATGCCCGCGTGGCGAACGCAGGCCGCGCATGGATCCTGGGTGCCGGACGGGAGCGGATGAGAGAGGGCCCGCTCTGGGTCCACCCGGCGATCAGACCAGATGAGGGGTTCAGCCCTTGAGGGCGCCGACCTTGGTCGCAAGCGCCGACTTCTTGTTGGCGGCCTGGTTCTTGTGGATGACACCCTTCGAGACGGCCTTGTCGAGCTGGCGCGAAGCGACGCGCTGGTACTCGGTGGCCTTCTCGACGTCACCCGCGGCAGCGGCCTCACGGGCCTTGCGGATCGCGGTCTTCAGAGAGGACTTGACGGCCTTGTTGCGCAGCCGGGCCTTCTCGTTGGTCTTGTTCCGCTTGATCTGGGACTTGATGTTCGCCACGAATTGAGCCTTTGCAGGTTCAGGCACGAGGCCGCGAGGGTCCCGTACCGATGATTTCTTGAAGGAGTGCCTCGCGCTGAGAGGGCATGAGACACAGCCCCCCACAGTACCAGCGGCCCGCAGCGCCCCCAAAACCAGGCCTCGAGCCGGCCGCACCCCGGCCACAACCCGGCCTCGGTCCGTCCCAAACCCATCCCAGCTCCCCACCCGTGGGACGATGGAGGCTACGTATCGATCCGACCCGAGACCCGAGACCGCAGACACTGCGGACGCCTCAAGAATCAGGACCCTGCGTGCCCGCGATCCCCAGCCATGTGCCCGAGCCGAGCCGTACCGACCCGGCGCTGATCCGCAACTTCTGCATCATCGCGCACATCGACCACGGCAAGTCCACGCTCGCCGACCGGATGCTCCAGCTGACCGGTGTGGTCGAGCAGCGGCAGATGCGCGCCCAGTACCTCGACCGCATGGACATCGAGCGCGAGCGCGGCATCACGATCAAGTCCCAGGCGGTGCGACTGCCGTGGGCGCCGACGCACGACAAGAGCAGCACGCACATCCTCAACATGATCGACACCCCGGGGCACGTCGACTTCACCTACGAGGTCTCGAGGTCGCTCGCCGCCTGCGAAGGCACGATCCTCCTCGTGGACGCCGCCCAGGGCATCGAGGCCCAGACCCTCGCCAACCTCTACCTGGCGATGGAGAACGACCTCACGATCATCCCCGTGCTGAACAAGATCGACCTGCCGGCCGCGCAGCCCGAGAAGTTCTCCGAGGAGCTCGCCAACCTGGTCGGCTGCGACCCCGACGACGTGCTCAAGGTCTCCGCCAAGACCGGCCTCGGCGTCGACGCGCTGCTGGACAAGGTCGTCGCCGAGGTCCCCGCGCCGGTCGGCGTCAAGGACGCCCCCGCCCGCGCGATGATCTTCGACTCGGTCTACGACTCGTACCGCGGCGTCGTCACGTACGTCCGTGTCATCGACGGCCAGCTCAACAAGCGCGAGCGGATCCGGATGATGTCCACCGGCGCCACCCACGAGCTGCTGGAGATCGGCACCAACTCGCCGGAGATGCTCGCCGCCGACGGCATCGGCGTCGGCGAGGTGGGCTACCTGATCACCGGCGTGAAGGACGTCCGCCAGTCCAAGGTCGGTGACACCGTCACCAGCCAGCACAAGGGCGCCCAGGAGGCGCTCGGCGGCTACAAGGACCCCAGGCCGATGGTCTTCTCCGGCCTGTATCCGCTGGACGGCTCCGACTACCCCGAGCTGCGCGAGGCGCTGGACAAGCTCCAGCTCAACGACGCCGCCCTGGTCTACGAGCCGGAGACCTCCGCCGCCCTCGGCTTCGGCTTCCGCGTCGGCTTCCTCGGCCTGCTGCACCTCGACGTGATCCGCGAGCGGCTGGAGCGCGAGTTCGGCCTCGACCTGATCGCCACCGCGCCCAACGTGGTCTACCGCGTCATCCTGGAGGACGGCACCGAGGTCGACGTCACCAACCCGAGCGAGTTCCCCGAGGGGAAGATCAACGAGGTCTACGAGCCGGTCGTGCGCGCCACCATCCTGGCGCCGACCGAGTTCATCGGCTCGATCATGGAGCTGTGCCAGACCCGGCGCGGCACGCTGCTCGGCATGGACTACCTCTCCGAGGACCGGGTGGAGATCCGCTACACCCTCCCGCTCGCGGAGATCGTCTTCGACTTCTTCGACCAGCTGAAGTCGAAGACCCGCGGCTACGCGTCGCTGGACTACGAGCCCACCGGCGAGCAGACCTCCAGCCTGGTCAAGGTCGACATCCTGCTGCACGGCGACAAGGTGGACGCGTTCTCCGCGATCACCCACAAGGACGCCGCGTACGCGTACGGGGTGCGGCTCGTCGCCAAGCTGCGCGAGCTGATCCCGCGCCAGGCCTTCGAGGTGCCCATCCAGGCCGCCATCGGCTCCCGGGTGATCGCCCGCGAGACCATCCGCGCCATCCGCAAGGACGTCCTCGCCAAGTGCTACGGCGGTGACATCTCCCGCAAGCGGAAGCTGCTGGAGAAGCAGAAGGAAGGCAAGAAGCGGATGAAGATGGTGGGTTCCGTGGAGGTTCCGCAGGAGGCCTTCATCGCGGTCCTCTCCAGCGATGACAGCGCGGGGTCGGGCAAGGGCAAGAAGTAACCGCCGCAGCGCACGCCAAGTCCGGGCAAAACGGGCTCCGAGGGGCCCGTCGTACGAAAGTGCGGCGGGTCCCTTCGCATGTCACGGGCGGGCGTCTGTAGGAAGTTACAGGGCGCGGACTCTTACGCGGGGGCCGGTCGCCCTTTACTCTGATGCCTGCCCCGTAGTTACTCGTGAGTTAAACAAGTGATCGGGCAACTGTCCGAGCCCTGCCTGAACACCGCCCGAGAGTGAACCAGCCGCACCTGAGCCAACCGCACCTGGGCCGGCCACCACGAGCCGGCCGCGCCGTCGCGGGCCCACGGAGGATGTCGTGAGCGACACACAGACAACGATCGAGAACCGTCCGCCCTCCGTGGCGGGACTCTTCCTGGAGCGGGTGGCGGCCACGCCGGACGCCGAGGCGTACCGCTACCCGGTGCCGTCGGCCTCGGGCGAGGGCCCGGACGAGTGGAAGTCGCTGACCTGGTCCCAGGCCGCCGAACGGGTCTACTCGATCGCGGCCGGCCTGATCGAGCTGGGCGTGCAGCCGCAGCAGCGCGTGGCACTGGCCTCCGCCACCCGGCTGGACTGGATCCTCGCCGACCTCGGCATCATGTGCGCGGGCGCGGCGACGACCACCGTCTACCCGCAGACCAACGCCGACGAGTCGGCGTACATCCTCTCCGACTCCGAGAGCCGCGTGCTGATCGCGGAGGACGCCGCGCAACTGGCCAAGGCCCGGGAGAAGCGGGCGGAGCTGCCGGAACTCACCCACGTCGTGGTGATCGACGCGACCGGCGCGGACACCAGCGAGGACTGGATCCTCACCCTCGACGAGCTGGAGCGCAGCGGCGCGGCCCGCCTGGAGAAGGACCCGGAGCTGGTCACCAAGCGGGTCGGCGCGCTCACCAAGGACCAGCTCGCCACCCTCATCTACACCTCCGGCACCACCGGCAAGCCTAAGGGCGTACGGCTCCCGCACGACTGCTGGTCGTACATGGCGAAGGCGATCGCCGCGACCGGCCTGGTCAGCGGGGACGACGTGCAGTACCTGTGGCTGCCGCTCGCGCACGTCTTCGGCAAGGTGCTGACCTCCGGCCAGATCGAGGTGGGCCACGTCACCGCCGTCGACGGCCGCGTCGACAAGATCATCGAGAACCTGCCGGTGGTCCAGCCGACCTACATGGCCGCCGTGCCGCGCATCTTCGAGAAGGTCTACAACGGCGTCGCCGCCAAGGCCCGGGCCGGCGGCGGGGCCAAGTACAAGATCTTCCAGTGGGCCGCCGGCATCGCCCGCGAGTACGCCAAGGTCACCCAGGACAACTTCAAGCGCACCGGCACCGCGAGCGCGCCCGCCGGCCTGCGCACCAAGCACGCCGTCGCCGACAAGCTCGTCTACGCCAAGATCCGCGAGGCGTTCGGCGGCCGGCTGCGCGCCTGCGTCTCCGGTTCGGCCGCCCTCGCCCCCGAGATCGGCTACTTCTTCGCCGGAGCCGGCATCCACATCCTGGAGGGCTACGGCCTCACCGAGTCCTCCGCCGCGTCCTTCGTCAACCCCGGCGAGGCCTACCGCACCGGCACGGTCGGCAAGCCGCTGCCCGGCACCGAGGTGCGCATCGCGGACGACGGCGAGATCCTGCTGCGCGGCCCCGGCATCATGGAGGGCTACCACAAGCTGCCCGAGAAGACGGCGGAGGTGCTGGAGGCCGACGGCTGGTTCCACACCGGCGACATCGGCGAACTCTCCGCCGACGGCTACCTGCGGATCACGGACCGCAAGAAGGACCTCATCAAGACGTCCGGCGGCAAGTACATCGCGCCCGCCGAGGTCGAGGGCCAGTTCAAGGCGGTCTGCCCCTACGTCTCCAACATCCTGGTGCACGGCGCCGACCGGAACTTCTGCACCGCGCTCATCTCCCTCGACGAGATCGCCATCACCGAGTGGGCCAAGGAGAACGGCCTGGCGGGCAAGCCGTACGCGGAGATCGTCGCGGCGCCGGTGACCGTGGAGATGGTCGACGGCTACGTCAAGCAGCTCAACGAGGGCCTCCAGCGCTGGCAGACCATCAAGAAGTTCCGCCTGCTCCCCCGCGACCTGGACGTCGAGCACGGCGAGATCACCCCGAGCCTCAAGCTCAAGCGGCCGGTCGTGGAGCGGGAGTACAAGCACCTGATCGAGGAGATGTACGAGGGCTCGCGCGAGGCGTGAGCGCGCTCGTCGCTCCTCGCTCCGTGGCGGATGCTCGGAACCGTCCGTTCTCCGGCGGTGTTCGAGCGTCCGCGTAGCACGGATCTCACCCATGGCGGCCGACTTCGGTAACTCCGTGCTTATGAACGGGGTCGGTCTGTCACTCTGTCGGCATCGACTGCGAGTACGTCGCACGAACTGCCCGGGGAGACGTCCATGGGGGCCATTCCGACGCAGCGGGAGACCGCCTCCCGCACCAGCGGGGCACCCGCCTACACCGCTGAGGCATCCGCCCAGGAGTGCGCGCGGGCGCACGTGGCGCTGCTCGGCAGCTCCCTGGCGCCGGGCGCCGCGCGCGCGATGGTGCGGGCGGCGCTCGCCGACTGGTCCGCGCGCGGCCTGCCCGGCACGGAGCAGCTGACCGAGCACCGCGCCACCGACGTCCTGGTGGTGGTCAGCGAGCTGGTCACCAACGCCGTCGTGCACGCCGGTACGGACGTCGAGGTCACCTGCCGGATGGAGGAGACGGGCACCCTCGTCGTCGAGGCCACCGACCACCATCCCTCCCGCGCGCCGAGGGGCGGCGACCACGAGACACCGCAGGAGCCCTCCGAGTACGGGCGCGGCCTGCGGCTGGTCGCCGCGCTCTCGGAGGCCTGGGGCATCACGTACCGGCCGGGCACCAAGACGGTGTGGGCCCGGCTCCCGGCCGCGGGCACGGAGGCGGCGGCGGCCGACGCCGGGAGCGACACCGTGACCGCCGGGCAGATCGAGGTGTACGCCCCGGACGAGGGCCGGGAGAGCCCGGACGCCGCCCCCGGCACCGGCCTGCGCGGTCTGCGCGACCGGGAGTGGCTCGGACGCGGCGCGCTCTCCTTCCTCGCCGAGGCCTCCGACCTCCTGGCCGGACAGCTCGACGAGGACCTGGTCGCCTCGCTCACCGGGCAGCTCCTCGTGCCGCGGCTCGCCGACTGGTGCGGGGTGTGGCTGGAGGACGAGTCCCTGGGCCGGGGCGCCTGGAGCGACGACCCCGGCACCGCCGTGGGCGCCCGGCTGGCCCGCGTGTGGCACGCCGGCGAAGGCCACCTCGACGAACTGCGCGGGGCCCTGGAGAAGGACCCGCCCCGCGCCCGCGACCCGTGGCGCTCCGGCCCCGTCGGTCACCCCTGGCCCGCCGAGGCGCTCGGCACCCACGGCGCCGCGCTCGCCTACCGCCTGGTCGCCGGGGGCAGGCCGCTGGGCACCCTGGTCATCGGACGGGCCGGCACCGCGGGCTTCCCCGACGAGATCACCGGTCTGGTCGAGGACCTCAGCCGCCGGGTGGCGCTCGCCATCGGCGCCGCCCGCCAGTACGCGCGCCAGGCCACCATCAGCGCCGTCCTCCAGCGCGGCCTGCTGCCCGGCGCCGTCGCCGAGATCCCCGGCGTGCGCAGCGCCCTCGTCTACGAGCCCTGCGACAAGGGCGGCCCCAGCGGCGACTTCTACGACCTCTTCCCGGCCGGCGACGGCCGCTGGTGCTTCGCCGTCGGCGACGTCCAGGGCAAGGGCCCCGAGGCCGCCGTCGTCATCGGCCTCGCCCGGCCCTGGCTGCGGCTGCTCGCCCGCGAGCAGTACGGCGTCCCCGACGTCCTCGACCGCCTCAACCAGCTCCTCCTCGACGACGCCACCGAGGCCGCGGACGCCGCCGCCCGCGCCCTGGTCGCCGTCGGCGGGCCACCAGTTGCCCCGGGCGACGGACCGCAGACCCGCTTCCTGTCCCTGCTCTACGGCGAACTGGAACCCTTCGAGGGCGGCGTCCGCTGCACCCTCGCCTCCGCCGGGCATCCGCTGCCGCTGCTCCTCGGACCCGACGGCGCGGTGTGCGCGGTCGCCGCGCCGCAGACCCTGCTCGGCGTCGTCGAGGACGCCACGTACGCCAGCGAGACCTTCGAGCTGCGGTCCGGCGACACCCTGCTCTGCGTCACCGACGGCGTCACCGAGCGGCGCAGCGGCTCCCGCCAGTTCGACGACGGGGACGGGCTCGCCGCGGCGCTCGCCGGGTGCGCGGGTCTTGACGCCGAGCTGGTCGCCGAGCGCATCCGGCGGCTGGTGCACGAGTTCGGGCCCCGGCCCCCGGAGGACGACCTGGCGCTGCTGGTGCTCCAGGCCGAGTAGCGGCGGGCCGGGTCGTCGCTGGCCGGGTCGTCGCTGGCCGGGTCGTCGCGGCCCAGCGGCCGCAGGACGGGCAACCGTTCCCGTACGGGACAATGGAACGCATGCCCTCCGCACTCCCCGACGGCGAACCCGTCCCCGCCGACGGTGCCCTGCCCGCGTCCGCGCTCGCCGGGGCCGCCGACCGCCCCCTCGGCTTCTACCTGCACGTGCCCTACTGTGCGACCCGCTGCGGCTACTGCGACTTCAACACCTACACCGCGACCGAGCTGCGCGGCACCGGCGGCGTCCTCGCCTCCCGCGACAACTACGCCGGGACACTCGTCGACGAGGTCCGCCTGGCTCGCAAGGTGCTCGGCGACGACCCGCGCGAGGTCCGCACGGTCTTCGTCGGCGGCGGCACGCCCACCCTGCTGCCCGCCGGGGACCTGGTGCGGATGCTGGGCGCGATCCGCGACGAGTTCGGCCTGGCGCCGGACGCGGAGGTGACGACGGAGGCCAACCCCGAGTCGGTCGACCCCGCCTACCTGGCCACCCTCCGCGAGGGCGGCTTCGACCGGATCTCCTTCGGCATGCAGAGCGCGCGGCAGCACGTCCTGAAGGTCCTGGACCGCACGCACACCCCCGGCCGCCCCGAGGCGTGCGTCGCCGAGGCCCGCGCCGCCGGATTCGACCACGTCAACCTCGACCTGATCTACGGCACCCCCGGCGAGTCCGACGACGACTGGCGGGCCTCCCTCGACGCCGCGCTCAGCGCCGGACCCGACCACGTCTCGGCGTACGCCCTGATCGTCGAGGAGGGCACCCAGCTGGCCCGGCGCATCCGGCGCGGCGAGGTCCCGATGACCGACGACGACGTGCACGCCGACCGGTACCTGATCGCCGAGGAGACCCTCTCGGCGGCGGGCTTCGACTGGTACGAGGTGTCGAACTGGGCCACCTCCGACGCCGGTCGCTGCCGCCACAACGAGCTGTACTGGCGGGGTGCCGACTGGTGGGGTGCGGGGCCGGGAGCCCACTCCCACGTGGGTGGCGTGCGCTGGTGGAACGTGAAGCACCCCGGGGCGTACGCCGGGGCGCTGGCGGCGGGGAAGTCGCCGGGGGCCGGGCGGGAGATCCTCACGGACGAGGACCGGCGTGTGGAGCGCGTCCTGCTGGAGCTGCGGCTGCGGGAGGGGGTGCCGTTGTCGCTGCTGCGGGAGGCGGGGCTCGCGGCGTCCCGGCGGGCGCTGTCCGACGGGCTCCTCCAGGAGGGGGCGTATGGGGAAGGGCGCGCGGTGCTGACGCTGCGCGGGCGGTTGCTGGCGGATGCGGTGGTGCGGGATCTGGTGGACTGAACAGCCTGTTTCGCCCCCGCCGCCCCTACCCGTCCCGTCCCGGGGGCGCTGCCCCCGGACCCCCGCTCCTCAAACGCCGGAGGGGCTGAAATGCAGCCGGACAAGGCTGAGAACTGCCGGTCAAGGCTGAGAACTACGCGGTCGCGGTCACGAAGTCGATCAGTTCCTCCACCCGGCCCAGCAGCTCCGGCTCCAGGTCCTTGTACGAGTTGACCCGGGCCAGGATCGCCTGCCACACCGCCCCGGTGTTGTCGGAGGGCCAGCCCAGGGCCCGGCACACCCCCGTCTTCCAGTCCTGTCCCCGCGGCACCCGCGGCCACGCGTCGATCCCCACGGACGACGGCTTCACCGCCTCCCAGATGTCGATGTAGGGATGGCCCACGACCAGGGCGTGCTCGCCCGTCACCGCCTCCGCGATGCGGGACTCCTTCGAACCCGGCACCAGGTGGTCCACCAGGACGCCGAGCCGCGCGTCCGGCCCCGGGGCGAAGTCCGCGACGATCGACGGGAGGTCGTCCACGCCCCCCAGGTACTCCACGACGACGCCCTCGACGCGCAGGTCGTCGCCCCAGACCTTCTCGACCAGCTCGGCGTCGTGCCGCCCCTCGACGTAGATGCGCCCGGCGCGCGCCACCCGGGCGCGTGCGCCGGGGACGGCGACCGAACCGGACGCCGTGCGGGAGGGGCGTACCGGGCCGGACGCGGGCCGCACCAGCGTCACCACGCGCCCCTCCAGCAGGAAGCCGCGCGGCTCCATCGGGAACACCCGGTGCTTGCCGAAGCGGTCCTCCAGCGTCACCGTGCCCGCCTCGCAGCCGACCACCGCGCCGCAGAACCCGGTGCTGGGCTCCTCGACCACCAGGCCGGGGTCGGCGGATACCTCGGGTACGGGCTGCGACTTCTTCCACGGAGGGGTCAGGTCGGCGGAGTACTGGCGCATTCTGCCGACGATACGAGGAATCCGCCGTCCGTGATCAGTGCGACACGCCGAAACGCGCGGCCAGCGCGTCCCGTTGGGCCCGGACGAACGCCGCGTCCACCACCGCTCCGTGACCGGGGACGTACCGCGCGTCCGCGCCGCCCAGGTCGAGCAGCCGGTCCAGGGCCGCGGGCCAGTGCGACGGTACGGCGTCGGGGCCCGCCTGCGGCTCGCCGGACTCCTCGACCAGGTCGCCGCAGAACACCACCTCCGGGTCGCCCGGCACCAGCACCGCGAGGTCGTGGCCGGTGTGCCCGGGGCCCACGTTGGCGAGCAGGACCTGCCGCCCGCCGCCCAGGTCGAGCGTCCACTCGCCGCAGACCTCGTGCGGGACGCGGACCAGCGCGTCGACCGCCTCCTCCGCCCGCCGCTCGTCCAGCCCCTCCGCCACCGCGTCCGCGCGCAGCGCCTCCCGCCCGTGTCCGCCCGGCGCGAACACCGCGTCGGTGCCCACCGCGCCGTAGACCTCCGCGCCCGCGAACGCCGCGGCGCCGAGGACGTGGTCGAAGTGCGGGTGGGTCAGCGCGAGATGCGTCACACGGTGCCCGGCCAGCCGCTGCGCCCCCGCGCGCAACCGGGCGCCCTCGCCCAGGCTCGATCCCGCGTCGATCAGCAGCACCGCGTCCGTGCCGAGGACCAGCCCGGCCGTGCAGTCCCAGCCCGGCAGCCGGTACCGGCCCACCCCGGCCGCCACCCGCTCCCATCCCAGGTCTTCCCAAGTCACCGTCACGACCACGACGCTATCGCCACACCGTCTCGCCGCACGTCGGCGTGGCCCCGGCCTTGCCGGGGGCGTACCCCACGGCCGTACACTGGGCCGGGGAAGTCTGGCACTCGCGCGCCGTGAGTGCCAGGACGGACCGGCAGGACAGCGGGCGGACGACTTCTGGAGGTGTGCGCGGATGCTCAGTGAACGCAGGCTCCAGGTACTGCGCGCCATCGTCCAGGACTACGTCGGCACCGAGGAGCCGGTCGGGTCCAAGGCCCTCACCGAGCGGCACAACCTCGGCGTCTCGCCGGCCACCGTGCGCAATGACATGGCGGCCCTGGAGGACGAGGGGTTCATCGCCCAGCCGCACACCAGCGCCGGACGCATCCCGACCGACAAGGGCTACCGCCTGTTCGTCGACAAGCTGGCCGGCGTCAAGCCCATGACCGCGCCCGAGCGGCGCGCCATCCAGAACTTCCTGGAGGGCGCCGTCGACCTCGACGACGTGGTGGCCCGCACGGTGCGGCTGCTCGCGCAGCTGACCCGGCAGGTCGCCGTCGTGCAGTACCCCTCGCTGACCCGCTCGACCGTGCGGCACGTGGAGTTGCTGGCCCTCGCGCCCGCGCGCCTGATGCTCGTGCTGATCACGGACACCGGCCGGGTCGAGCAGCGGATGGTCGACTGCGCGGCGCCGTTCGGCGAGGCGTCCCTCGCGGATCTGCGCGCGCGGCTCAACAGCCGGGTCGCGGGCCGTCGTTTCACCGACGTGCCGGGTCTGGTCGAGGAACTGCCGGATGCCTTCGAGGCCGAGGATCGCGGTACGGTCTCCACCGTGCTCTCCACTCTCCTGGAGACGCTGGTCGAGGAGAACGAGGAGCGGTTGATGATCGGCGGCACCGCCAATCTGACCCGCTTCGGGCACGACTTCCCCCTGGTGATCCGGCCGGTGCTGGAGGCGCTCGAGGAGCAGGTCGTGCTCCTCAAGCTGCTCGGCGAGGCGAAGGATCCGGGCGTGACCGTGCGAATCGGTCATGAGAACGCTCATGAGGGACTCAACTCCACGTCCGTCGTGTCGGTGGGCTACGGTTCGGGCGGCGAGGCGGTTGCCAAGCTCGGCGTGGTCGGACCGACCCGCATGGACTACCCGGGAACGATGGGAGCGGTACGCGCAGTGGCACGGTACGTCGGACAGATCCTGGCGGAGTCGTAGGTGGCCACGGACTACTACGCCGTACTCGGCGTACGCCGCGACGCGTCCCAGGACGAGATCAAGAAGGCGTTCCGGAGGCTCGCCCGCGAGCTGCACCCGGACGTCAACCCCGATCCGAAGACCCAGGAGCGGTTCAAGGAGATCAACGCCGCCTACGAGGTGCTGTCGGACCCGCAGAAGAAGCAGGTCTACGACCTCGGCGGCGACCCGATGTCCCAGGCGGGCGGCGGGGCCGGCGGCTTCGGCGCGGGTGGCTTCGGGAACTTCTCGGACATCATGGACGCGTTCTTCGGTACGGCGTCGCAGCGCGGGCCGCGCTCGCGCACCCGCCGCGGCCAGGACGCGATGATCCGCATCGAGGTCGAGCTGGACGAGGCGGCCTTCGGCACGACCAAGGACATCCAGGTCGACACCGCCGTGGTCTGCAACACCTGCAACGGCGAGGGCGCGGCGCCCGGCACGTCGGCCCAGACGTGCGACATGTGCCGCGGCCGCGGTGAGGTCTCGCAGGTCACCCGGTCCTTCCTGGGCCAGGTCATGACGTCGCGGCCCTGCCCGCAGTGCCAGGGCTTCGGCACCGTGGTCCCGACCCCGTGCCCCGAGTGCGCGGGCGACGGCCGCATCCGCTCCCGGCGCACCCTCACCGTGAAGATCCCGGCCGGTGTGGACAACGGCACCCGGATCCAGCTCGCGGGCGAGGGCGAGGTCGGCCCCGGCGGCGGCCCGGCCGGCGACCTGTACGTCGAGATCCACGAGCTGCCGCACTCCACCTTCCAGCGCCGCGGCGACGACCTGCACTGCACGGTCACCATCCCGATGACGGCGGCGGCCCTCGGCACGAAGGTGCCGCTGGAGACGCTCGACGGCATGGAGGAGATCGACATCCGCCCGGGCACCCAGTCCGGCCAGTCGGTCCCGCTGCACGGCCGGGGCGTCACCCACCTGCGCGGCGGCGGCCGGGGCGACCTCATCGTGCACGTCGAGGTCACCACCCCGACCAAGCTCGACCCCGAGCAGGAGCGCGTCCTGCGCGAGCTGGCGGCCCTGCGCGGCGAGGAACGGCCGCAGGGCCAGTTCCAGCCCGGTCAGCAGGGGCTGTTCTCCCGGCTGAAGGACGCGTTCAACGGCCGCTGAGGCGGTGGCTCTCCGGGGCGCCGCCTGGCTCGATGAGTGGCTCCGGGATGCGGATGCTTCTGGCGTATGCCAACGGAAGCCCGGATTCGGACTTGTTCGGAGGACGTGACAACATGCGGTCATGTCCTCCGCACTGACCGATCTCTTCCCCTACCCGATCGTGCAGGCGCCGATGGCGGGCGGCGTCTCCGTGCCGCGGCTCGCCGCCGCGGTCTGCGAGGCGGGCGGGCTGGGATTCCTGGCCGCCGGGTACAAGACCGCGGACGGGATGTACCAGGAGATCAAGGAGCTGCGGGGGCTGACCGCACGCCCCTTCGGCGTCAACCTCTTCATGCCGCAGCCGGAGACCCCCGATCCGGCGGCGGTCGGCGTGTACGCCCACCAGCTGGCCGGGGAGGCCGCCTGGTACGAGACGGAACTCGGCGACCCCGACAGCGGCCGGGACGACGGCTACGACACCAAGCTCGCGGTGCTGCTGGACAACCCGGTACCGGTGGTCTCCTTCCACTTCGGCGTCCCGAGCACCGAGGTCGTCGACTCCCTGCACCGCGTCGGCACCTTCGCCCTGGTCGCGGCGACCACCGCGGACGAGGCCCGCGCCGTGGAGCGGTCCGGCGCCGACGCGGTGATCGCGCAGGGCGCCGAGGCCGGCGGCCACCAGGGCACCCACCGGGACAACCCGGAGACCGGCGGCGCCGGCACCGGACTGCTGTCGCTGGTCGCCCAGGTCCGGGAGGCGGTGAGCCTGCCCATCGTCGCCGCCGGCGGCATCATGCGCGGCGGTCAGATCGCCTCGGTCCTCGCGGCCGGCGCGAGCGCGGCCCAGCTGGGCACCGCCTTCCTCGCCACCCCCGAGTCCGGCGCGCACGACCTGCACAAGCAGGCGTTGACCAACCCCCTGTTCGTGCGCACCGAACTGACCCGCGCCTTCTCCGGCCGCCCCGCCCGCGGCCTGGTCAACCGCTTCCTGCGCGAGCACGGCCCCTACGCCCCCGCCGCCTACCCGGACGTGCACCACCTCACCGCCCCGCTGCGCAAGGCCGCGGCCAAGGCGGGCGACGCGCAGGGCATGGCGCTCTGGGCCGGGCAGGGCCACCGGATGGCCCGCGAGCTGCCCGCCGGACAGCTGGTGGAGGTCCTGGTGGCCGAACTCGCCGCCGCCGGGACAGCGTTGTCGCAGTACGCGACGGGAAGCGCGGGCCGATGACCGCACCGGTGTTCGTGGTCGACTCCCTCGGTCCCGAGGACCTGACCGCGGGGGAGTACGTCCTCGACGGCCCCGAGGGACGGCACGCCGTCTCCGTGAAGCGGCTGCGGTCCGGCGAGGACGTCGTCCTCACCGACGGACGCGGACACTGGGCCGAGGGCGTGGTGAAGGCCGCCGAGGGCAAGGACCGCCTGGTCGTCACGGACCTGGAGACGGTCCACGAGGAACCGCCGGAGCAGCCCCGGATCACCGTCGTCCAGGCCCTGCCCAAGGGCGACCGGGGCGAGCTGGCCGTGGAGACGATGACCGAGGTCGGCGTCGACGCGATCGTGCCCTGGGCGGCGTCCCGCTGCATCACGCAGTGGAAGGGCGAGCGCGGCCAGAAAGCGCTCGGCAAGTGGCGGGCGACGGCCCGCGAGGCCGGCAAGCAGTCCCGCCGGGTCCGTTTCCCCGACGTCGCGGACGCGGCGACCAGCAAGCAGGTTGCCTCACTTCTGGCCACCGCCGACTTCGCCGCCGTACTCCACGAGAGCGGCGACGAACCCCTGGCCGCCGCCGAACTCCCCGCCTCCGGCGACATCGTGCTGGTCGTCGGCCCCGAAGGCGGTGTCTCACCCGAGGAGTTGGCCCTCTTCGCCGAGGCCGGTGCCCGGCCCTACCGCCTGGGACGCAGCGTCCTGCGCACCTCCACCGCGGGCACCGCGGCGACCGCAGCCCTGCTGACCCGCACCGGCCGCTGGTCCTGACCGCCGGAACCGCCGCCGGAACCGATCGCCGGCCCTGACGGCCCCGGTCAGCCGTCGACGGCGGCGACCACGGCCGGGAACAACCCCCAGCCGTCCAGTTCCACCGGCCCGCGGCCGATCCCGTCCCCGGCCCCGTCCCAGGGCAGCAGCTCCCGCCGCCCCGCCTCCTCGACCAGCGCCCGTACGACACCGGGTTCGCGCAGGTTGAGCAGGTTGCCGCGGTTGTCGCCCACGCAGCCCTCGTACCAGTAGCCGCCCTCCGTGGTCCACCGGCCCGAGTCGGGGGCACACGCGAGGAACACGAACCGGACGCGAACGCCGTCCCGGTACAGCGTCAGCGCGTCGCGCCAGACGCCGTCGCGGCCCCGTTTCTGCCGGTGGCTCCAGAGGTAGGTGGTCCGTTCGTCGACGACGAGCCTGCGCTGTCTGCGGTCGTTGCCCATCCGTCCACGGTAGTGAGGAGTGGCCGTATGCGCCCTACCGCCGGTCCCGCACCGGTGGCACGCTGCCCTCCATGGGGGCATTGAGGCGGATTTGGCGTGTGGCTCCGGTGGCCGTCGGCGCGGTCGTCGCCGTCGGAGGTGTCGTCGCGTGCGAACCGGGCGGGCTCAGTTCCGCGACCGTGGCGTACACGACCGACCGGACCATGACGCGTGAACTGGAGCGGCAGAAGGCCGAGGTGCGGTGGCTCACCTGCACCGCGTCCACCGGCGGTGGCGGTACCGCGTCGCCGAGCGAGGACACCGTCGCCTCCGTCGACTGCGACGGCGAGACCGACGACGGGAAGAAGATCACCGTCGACGGCAAGGTGACCCGCGTCGTCAACGGCGCCTGTGTGCGCGGCGACCTCAAGGCCGCGGTGGACGGCAAGGAGTGGTTCCGGGTCAAGGGGCTGGGCAACTGCGACGCCACCAGCGCCCCGCCCGCGAACCGCCCCTCCCAGCAGCAGCCCGGGCCCACCGTGACCGTCACCCGGACCATCTGGTGCCCGGACGACCCGCACTGCCGCCCGGTGGAGGGCAAATAGCCCACCGGACCGGCGACCGGCAAGTGATCCAAACCTCTGTCGGCGGACCCCGCCGCTGCATAGGGTGAGGGGGTGACACAGCCCGCAGCGCCTGCCTACCTTCGCTTTCCGCACCCGCACGGCGAGTTGGTCGCCTTCACCGCCGAGGACGACGTGTGGCTCGCCCCGCTCGACGGCGGCCGGGCCTGGCGGGTCAGCGCCGACAACGTGCCGGTGAACCACCCGCGCATCACACCCGACGGCACCACGGTCGCCTGGACCTCCACCCGGGACGGCGCCCCCGAGGTGCACGTCGCCCCCGTCGACGGCGGCCGCGCCGAGCGCCTCACCCACTGGGGCAGCATCAGGACCCAGGTGCGCGGCTGGACCCCGGACGGCGAGGTCCTCGCCCTCAGCACCTACGGACAGGCCAGCCTGCGCCGCAGCTGGGCCCGCGCCGTCCCGCTCGACGGCGGACCGGCCGCCACCCTGCCGTACGGCCCCGTCGGCGACGTCGCGGACGGGCCGCACACCGTGCTGCTGTCCGCGCCGATGGGCCGCGAGGCCGCCTGGTGGAAGCGCTACCGGGGCGGCACCGCGGGCAAGTTGTGGATCGACCGCGAGGACGACGGCGAGTTCGTACGCCTCCACAGCGACCTCGACGGCAACATCGAGTACCCCTTCTGGGTCGGCGACCGGATCGCCTTCCTCTCCGACCACGAGGGCACCGGCGCCGTCTACTCCTCCCTCGCCGACGGCTCCGACCTGCGCCGCCACACTCCTCTCGACGGCTTCTACGCCCGGCACGCCGCGAGCGACGGCACCCGCGTCGTCTACTCCAGCGCCGGTGAGCTGTGGACCCTCGACGACCTCGACGGCGCCGAGCCCCGCCGACTGGACATCCGGCTCGGCGGCGCCCGCGTCGACCTCCAGTCCTACCCGCTGAACGCCGCCCGCTGGTTCGGCTCGGCGTCCCCCGACCACACGGCACGCGGCAGCGCCGTCGCCGTCCGCGGCGCCGTGCACTGGGTCACCCACCGCGCCGGACCGGCCCGCGCGCTCACGGCGACGCCCGGGGTCCGCACCCGGCTGCCCCGCACCTTCCGCGTCGACGGCGAGGAGTGGGTGGTGTGGGTGACGGACGCCGAGGGCGACGACGCCCTGGAGTTCGCGCCCGCCACCGGACTCGCGCCCGGCACCACCGCGCGGCGCCTGGCCGCCGGGCAGCTCGGCCGGGTGCTGCACCTCGCCATGGCCCCCGACGGCAGCCGTGCCGCCGTCGCCTCGCACGACGGACGGGTCCTGCTCGTCGAGCGCGAGAGCGGCGAGGTCCGCGAGGTCGACCGCAGCGAGGACGGCGACGCGTCCGGGCTGGTCTTCTCGCCCGACTCCGCCTGGCTCGCCTGGTCCCACCCCGGCCCCGACCCGCTGCGCCAGCTCAAGCTCGCCAACACCACCGACCTGTCGGTGAGCGAGGCGACGCCGCTGCGCTTCAAGGACTACGCGCCGGCCTTCACCCTGGACGGCAAGCACCTCGCCTTCCTCTCCACCCGCTCCTTCGACCCGGTCTACGACGAGCACGTCTTCGACCTGGCCTTCGTCGAGGGCGCCCGGCCGTACCTGATCACGCTCGCGGCGACCACCCCCTCGCCCTTCGGCCCGCAGCGCCACGGCCGCCCCTTCGAGACCCCGGACCGGGAGGAGACCCCCGACAGCGAGGGCACCCCGACCACCCGGATCGACATCGAGGGCCTCGCCGACCGCATCGTGCCCTTCCCGGTCGAGGCCGCCCGCTACTCCGGGCTGCGCGCCGCCAAGGACGGCGTCCTGTGGCTGCGCCACCCGCTCACCGGCGTCCTCGGCGCCTCCCGCGCCACCCCGGACACCCCCGACCCGAACACCGAGCTGGAGCGGTACGACCTCGCCCAGCAGCGCGTCGAGCACCTCGCGGGCGACGCCGACCACTTCGAGGTCAGCGGCGACGGCAAGCGGGTGCTGCTGTGGACGGACGGGCGGCTCAAGGTCGTGCCCAGCGACCGGCGGGCCTCCGGCGACGAGGACAGCGACACCAACATCAGTGTCGACCTGGGCCGGGTCCGGCAGACCGTCGACCCGGCCGCCGAGTGGCGCCAGATGTTCGACGAGACCGGCCGCATCATGCGGGACCACTTCTGGCGGGCCGACATGAACGGCGTCGACTGGGACGGCGTCCTCGACCGCTACCGGCCCGTCCTGGACCGCCTCGCCACCCACGACGACCTGGTCGACCTCCTCTGGGAGGTGCAGGGCGAACTCGGCACCTCGCACGCCTACGTCACCCCGCGCGGCGGCCACGGCTCCGGTGCCCGGCAGGGCCTGCTCGGCGCCGACCTCTCCCGGCACGAGGACGGCACCTGGCGCATCGACCGCGTCCTGCCCTCGGAGACCTCCGACCCCGACGCCCGCTCCCCGCTCGCCGCGCCCGGCGTCGCCGTGCGCGCGGGGGACGCGATCGTCGCGGTCGCCGGACAGCCCGTGGACCGGGTCACCGGACCCGGCCCGCTGCTGGTCGGCACGGCGGGCAAGGCCGTCGAGCTGACCATCTCCCCCTCCGGCGGCGGCGAACTGCGGCACGCCGTCGTCGTCCCCCTCGCCGACGAGGAGCCGCTGCGCTACCACGCGTGGGTCGCCGACCGCCGCGCCTACGTCCACGAGAAGTCCGGCGGCCGCCTCGGCTACCTGCACGTTCCCGACATGCAGGCGCCCGGCTGGGCCCAGATCCACCGCGACCTGCGCGTCGAGGTGGCCCGCGAGGGCCTGGTCGTCGACGTCCGCGAGAACCGCGGCGGGCACACCTCGCAACTGGTCGTGGAGAAGCTGGCCCGGCGCATCGTCGGCTGGGACCTGCCCCGCGGGATGCGCCCCTCCAGCTACCCCCTGGACGCGGCCCGGGGCCCCGTCGTCGCCGTCGCCAACGAGTTCTCCGGCTCCGACGGCGACATCGTCAACGCCGCCATCAAGGCACTCGGCATCGGCCCGGTCGTCGGCACCCGCACCTGGGGCGGCGTCATCGGCATCGACAGCCGCTACCGCCTGGTCGACGGCACCCTGATCACCCAGCCGAAGTACGCCTTCTGGCTGGAGGGTTACGGCTGGGGCGTGGAAAACCACGGCGTCGACCCGGATGTGGAGATCTGGCAGCGTCCCCAGGACCACGTGGCGGGCCGCGACCCCCAACTGGACGAGGCCATCAGGCTTGCCCTTGAAACACTGGAGTCGGTCCCCGCCAAAACACCGCCAGGTATCCCCACCTGAAGGGGCGCGGGGAACTGCGCAACCAGCCCCCACCGGCCCGCGGCCAAACGACTACGATGCCCCCATACCAGCCCACCTGCGAAAGGAAGCGCACGCGCATGGCAGGGGAACCCCAGGACGACTGCCTGTTCTGCAAGATCGTCGCAGGCCAGATCCCCGCGACGATCGTCCGCGACACGGACACCACCGTCGCCTTCCGCGACATAAACCCCCAGGCCCCCACCCACGTCCTGGTGATCCCCAAGGCGCACTACCGCGACGCCGCCGCGCTCGCCGCCGGTGCCCCGGACCTCGCCGCGGACGTCCTGCGCGAGACGCAGGCGGTCGCCGACCAGGAGAAACTGGACAGCTACCGGACCATCTTCAACACCGGCACCGGCGCCGGCCAGACCGTCTGGCACGCGCACGCCCACGTCCTCGGCGGCCGCGGCCTCGAATGGCCCCCCGGATAGCCCACGATGTCCGTACGTGAACTGGTCGTCCTCGGCACCGCCAGCCAGGTCCCGACCCGGCACCGCAACCACAACGGGTACCTGCTGCGCTGGGACGGCGAGGGCATCCTGTTCGACCCCGGCGAGGGCACGCAGCGCCAGATGCTGCGCGCCGGGGTCGCCGCCCACGACCTGAACCGGATCTGCGTCACCCACTTCCACGGCGACCACAGCCTGGGCCTGGCCGGTGTCATCCAGCGCGTCAACCTCGACCAGGTCCCGCACGAGATCACCGCCCACTACCCGCGCTCCGGACGCCGCTTCTTCGAGCGCCTGCGATACGCCACCGCCTACCGCGAGACGGTCGCGCTCACCGAGTCGCCGGTGGACACGGACGGGCCGCTGGCGGTCACCCCCGCCTACACCCTGGACGCCCACAAGCTGTCCCACCCCGTCGAGTCCTACGGCTACCGCCTCACCGAGCCCGACGGCCGCCGCATGCTCCCCGACCGCCTGGCCGCGCACGGCATCAAGGGCCCCGACGTCGGCCGCCTCCAGCGGGAGGGCTCGCTGAACGGCGTCCCGCTCGACGAGGTCAGCGAGGTCCGCCGCGGCCAGCGGTTCGCGTTCGTCATGGACACCCGGCTCTGCCCGGGGGTGCACGCGCTCGCCGAGGGCTGCGACCTGCTGGTGATCGAGTCCACCTTCCTCGACGAGGACGAGGCGCTCGCCACCGACCACGGCCACCTGACCGCCGGCCAGGCCGCGCGGGTCGCCCGGGACGCGGGCGTACGGCACCTGGTGCTGACCCACTTCAGCCAGCGCTACTTGGAGCCCGAGGAGTTCGAGCGGCAGGCGAGGGCCGCCGGGTTCGCGGGCGAGCTGACCGTGGCCCGCGACCTCACCCGGATCCCCGTTCCGAAACGTCGGTGAAACCGCCGTACGATGCTCTGATGTCCCTGCCCAAAGCTGAACTGCACCTCCACATCGAAGGCACCCTGGAGCCGGAGCTGGCCTTCGAGCTGGCCGCCCGCAACAGCGTGCCCCTGCCGTACGCCGACGAGGACGCGCTGCGCGAGGCGTACCGGTTCGAGGACCTCCAGTCCTTCCTGAACCTGTACTACGAACTGATGGCCGTCCTGCGCACCGAGCGGGACTTCGAGGACCTCGCCAACGCCTACCTCGCCCGCGCCGCCGCGCAGGGCGTCCGGCACGCGGAGATCTTCTTCGACCCGCAGGCCCACCTCGCCCGGGGCGTGGAGATGGGCACGGTCGTGGAGGGGCTGTGGCGGGCGCTGGGCCGCAGCCGGGAGAACCACGGTGTCTCCACCCGGCTGATCATGTGCTTCCTGCGCGACGAGTCCGCCGAGTCGGCGATGCGGACCCTGGATGCCGCGGGGCCGTACCTCGACCGCATCACCGGCGTCGGCCTGGACTCCGCCGAGGTGGGTCACCCGCCGGTCAAGTTCCGCGAGGTGTACGAGGCCGCCGCCGCGCTCGGGCTGCGCCGGGTCGCGCACGCGGGCGAGGAAGGGCCGCCGGAGTACGTCACCGAGGCCCTGGACGTCCTGGGCGTCGAGCGCGTCGACCACGGGCTGCGCTCGCTGGAGGACCCGGCGCTGGTGGCGCGGCTGGTGCGCGACCGCGTCCCGCTGACCCTGTGCCCGCTCTCCAACGTCCGGCTGCGCACGGTCGACACCCTCGCCGACCACCCCCTGCCGGCGATGCTCGACGCGGGCCTCATGTGCACCGTCAACTCCGACGACCCGGCCTACTTCGGCGGCTACGCGGGCGACAACTTCGACGCCGTGCGCCTGGCCCTCGGCCTCACCGAGGAGCGGCTGCGGGAACTGGCCCGCAACTCGTTCCTCGCCTCCTTCCTGGAGGACGACGAGGAACTGCGGGCGCGCTGTCTGGCCGAGGTGGCGGAGTACACCTTCCCCACCGGGTGACGCGCCCCACCGGGTGACGCGCCCCACCGGGTGACGCGCCCCGCCGGGTGACGCGGCGGCATCGCACCGGTCGGCCGCACCATTGACGCCTCGGGGTCGGCTCTCTAATCTCGATCTCTATATGTGGATTGCGTCTACATATGGAGACGACCCCGTTCGCCGCCGGACTCGACCTCCCAGGAGCCGCCCCGTGACCGCCGACCTCACCATCACGGCCGTCCACCTCACGCCGATCCTCGTGGCGGACCCTCCGCTGCTCAACACGCAGGGCGTGCATCAGCCGTACACCCCCCGTCTGATCATCGAGGTCGAGACCGCCGACGGGGTCACCGGCATCGGCGAGACCTACGGCGACGCCAAATACCTGGAACTGGCCCGGCCCTTCGCCGAGAAGCTGGTCGGCCGTCAGGTCAGTGACCTGAACGGCCTGTTCAACGCCGCCGACGAGGTCGCCGTCGACGGCTCCCGGGTCTCCGCCCAGGTCGACGTCGGCGGGCTGCGCGGCGTCCAGACCGCCGACAAGCTGCGCCTGTCCGTCGTCTCCGGCTTCGAGGTCGCCTGCCTGGACGCCCTCGGCAAGGCGCTCGGCCTGCCCGTGCACGCGCTGCTGGGCGGCAAGGTCCGCGACTCCGTCGAGTACAGCGCCTACCTGTTCTACAAGTGGGCCGCCCACCCCGAGGGCGTCGCCGCCGAACGGGACGACTGGGGCGCCGCCGTCGACCCGGCCGGCGTGGTCGCACAGGCCCGCGCCTTCACCGAGCGGTACGGCTTCACCTCCTTCAAGCTCAAGGGCGGTGTCTTCCCGCCCGACGAGGAGATCGCCGCGATCAGGGCGCTCGCCGCCGCCTTCCCCGGACATCCGCTGCGCCTGGACCCCAACGGCGCCTGGTCCGTGGAGACCTCGCTCCGGGTCGCCGAGGAACTCGGGGACGTCCTGGAGTACCTGGAGGACCCCGCGCTCGGCACGCCGGCCATGGCCGAGGTCGCCGCGAAGACCGGGGTGCCGCTCGCCACCAACATGTGTGTGACGACGTTCGCCGAGATCCAGGAGGCGTTCACCAAGGGCGCCGTCCAGGTCGTGCTCTCCGACCACCACTACTGGGGCGGGCTGCGCAACACCCAGCAGCTCGCCGCCGTCTGCCGGACCTTCGGCGTCGGCGTGTCCATGCACTCCAACACCCACCTCGGGATCAGCCTCGCCGCCATGACCCACGTCGCGGCCACCGTCCCGAACCTGCACCACGCCTGCGACTCCCACTACCCCTGGCAGTCCGAGGACGTGCTCACCGAACGGCTCGTCTTCGACGGCGGCCGCGTCACCGTCTCCGACGCCCCCGGCCTCGGTGTCGAACTCGACCGCGACCGCCTCGCGTTCCTGCACCGGCGCTG
Organism: Streptomyces sp. NPDC056128; assembly: GCF_042263835.1. Lineage (NCBI taxonomy): Bacteria > Bacillati > Actinomycetota > Actinomycetes > Kitasatosporales > Streptomycetaceae > Streptomyces > Streptomyces sp. NPDC056128. The sequence continues at coordinate 355,483 of NZ_JBHJVQ010000002.1, forward strand.
GCTCGACGACGACGGCACCCTGCGCGACCGCGACGACGCCGCCGCGATGCGGGTGGCCGACCCGGACTGGGCCACCCCGTCCGTGCCGCGCTGGTAGGGCACCGGGGATTGTCGGTGGCGTGGTGCACACTGGCGGGATCCGCACCATGCCAGGGAGCGCACCGTGACAGCGTCCACCGTGTCCACCGCGTCCGACGTGCCTGCCATGCCCGCCATGCCGGCCGACGCGAGAACACATCGCCACGCCCAGGACGAGGAATCGCACCGCCGGTCCAGGGTTGATCCGCTCGCCGCGCTGCGCGGCCCGCAGGACCCGCCCTGGGACGTGTATCTGACCGGCACCGTCTTCCTCGACGTCGTCTTCACCGGGCTCGACTCCGCACCGGTGCGCGGGACCGAGTCCTGGGCCCGCGGGATGGGGTCGAGCCCCGGCGGCATCGCCAACATGGCGACCGCGCTGGCCCGCCTCGGCCTGCGCACCTCGCTCGCCGCGGCCTTCGGCGACGACCACTACGGCGACTACTGCTGGGACGCCCTGGCCCAGGGCGAGGGCATCGACCTCGGCTCCTCGCGCACCGTTCCGGGCTGGCACTCGCCGGTGACGGTCTCGATGGCGTACGAGGGGGAGCGCACGATGGTCTCCCACGGCCACGAGCCGCCGCCGGAGGAGCCGTCCCCCGACTGCCCGCCGCGTGCGCGCGCCGCCGTCGCCTCCCTCACGCCCGGCGTGAGCGCCCCCTGGATCGCCCAGGCCGCCGCCCGCGGCACCCGCGTTTTCGCCGACGTCGGCTGGGACGACACCGGCGCCTGGGACCTGGCCGGGCTGTCCGACCTGGCGCACTGCGAGGCCTTCCTGCCCAACGCGGAGGAGGCCATGCGCTACACCGGCGCCACCTGCCCGCGCGCCGCGGCGCACGCCCTGACCGAGCACGTGCCGCTCGCCGTGGTCACCCTCGGCGCGGAGGGCGCGTACGCGGTGGACCGGCGGACGGGGGAGAGCGCCGAGGTCCCGGCCATCGAGGTGGAGGCCCTGGACCCGACCGGTGCGGGGGACGTCTTCGTGGCCGGGTTCGTCACCGGCACGCTGGCCGGCTGGCCCCTGGCCGACCGGCTCGCCTTCGCGGGCCTGACCGCCGCCCTCTCCGTCCAGGAGTTCGGCGGCTCCCTGTCGGCGCCCGGCTGGGGCGAGATCGCCACCTGGTGGCGCAAGGTCCAGTCGGTCCAGGGCCAGAACCCCACGGCCCTGCGCCGCTACGCGTTCCTCGCCGCCCTGCTCCCCGACGACCCACCCGCCGCCTGGCCCCTGCGCCGAGCCGTCCCGACGATCGGCTTCCGCCCCCCGTCCTGACCGCCCGAGCCCGCCCGCTCAGAACCCCAGCCGCCGCAGCTGCTTGGGGTCGCGCTGCCAGTCCTTCGCGACCTTCACGTGGAGATCGAGGAAGACGGGCGTGCCGAGGAGGGCCTCGATCTGTTTGCGGGACTTGATGCCGACGTCCTTCAGGCGCTTGCCCTTGGGGCCGATGATGATGCCCTTCTGGCTGGGGCGTTCGATGAAAACGTTGGCGTGGATGTCCAGGAGCGGCTTGTCGGCGGGGCGGTCCTCGCGCGGGAGCATCTCCTCGACGACCACCGCGATGGAGTGCGGCAGCTCGTCCCGTACGCCCTCCAGCGCGGCCTCCCGGATCAGCTCGGCGACCATGACCTGCTCGGGCTCGTCGGTGAGGTCGCCCTCGGGGTAGAGCGCGGGGCCCTCGGGCAGCAGCGGGGTCAGCAGGTCCGCGAGCAGGTCCACCTGCTTGTTCCCGGTGGCCGACACCGGGACGATCTCCGCCCAGGTGATGCCCAGTTCCTCGCCGAGCCGGTCGATCGCGATCAGCTGCTCGGCCAGGGTCTTGCCGTCCACCAGGTCGGTCTTCGTGACGATCGCGACCTTCGGCGTCTTCCGGATCCCCGCCAGCTCCTTGGCGATGAAGCGGTCACCGGGGCCCAGCTTCTCGTTGGCCGGCAGACAGAAACCGATGACGTCCACCTCGGCCCACGTCGTGCGCACCACGTCGTTCAGCCGCTCGCCCAGCAGCGTGCGCGGCTTGTGCAGCCCAGGGGTGTCCACCAGGATCAGCTGGGCCTCCTCGCGGTGCACGATGCCCCGCACGGTGTGCCGCGTGGTCTGCGGACGGTTCGAGGTGATCGCCACCTTCTGCCCGACCAGAGCGTTCGTGAGGGTGGACTTGCCCGCGTTGGGGCGGCCCACGAAGCAGGCGAAGCCGGCCCGGTGAACAGTCTCGGCCGGTTCTTCGGATGACTGGGTACGAACGCTCATGGCGCCCATTGTCCCTGATCCCCGGAGCCCCGCCGTACCAAGGTCGTCGGCAGGGCCGTCCTCAGCCCGCGCTCACCGTGTCGCGGACCGTCCCGTCCGGCGAGGCGACCAGCACCGGCGTCCCGGGACCGCCCAGGTCCCGTACCGCCGCCCGGTCCTCCGCCGACGCCGACTCCGCCTCGGTCACCACGGCCGCCGCCTCCAGGGACTTCGCGCCGGACGCCACCGCCATCGCCACCGCCGTACGCAGTGCGCTCAGCTTCAGCGAGTCCAGGGCCACGGTCCCGGCGACGTAGGTGCGTCCGGTCTCGTCGCGCACGGCCGCCCCCTCGGGCACACCGTTGCGGGCCCGAGCGGAACGGGCCAGGGTGACGATCTTGCGGTCCTCGGGGTCGAGGGCGGGAGTCTCGGTCATGGATGGAGCATACGTAGCCCGGTCGTACACGTCCCAGCCGCCCGCCCGCTCAACCCGCCACCGGGTACATCGCCCCGCGCCGGCCCTCCGGCGAGGCCAGCCACTCCAGCTTCGCCGCGCTGTTCACCTCGTCCAGCGGCGTGTGCAGCACGATCGTCAGATCCGGCCGCGCGGGCACCTTCAGGGCCGTCGACTCCAGGTTGAGCAGCCCCACCAGCGGATGCTCAAGCTCCTTGCGGATCTGCCCGGCGTCCTCGATGTCCCGCTCCTCCCACAGCGCCGCGAACTCGTCACTGGCCGCCGTCAGCTCCGCGAGCACCTGCTGGAAACCCTCGTCGTCGGGGCTGGCCGCGCAGGCGGCGCGGAACTGGGCGACGACCGTGCGCGCGTTTTCTCGCCAGCTGAGGGCCCGTGCCCGGTACAGCGGATCGGTGAAGAAGTCGACGATGCAGTTCCACGCCCTGCCCGGCCGCATGCCCAGCACCGTCGCCGCCGCGTCGTTGTACATCACGCAGTTGTAGTACCGGTCCATGATGTGCGCCGGGTACGGCATCCACGTGTCGATCAGCCGCCGCAGCCCGTCGCACATGTCCCGCTTCGCCGGCTCCACCTCGGCCGCGGGCGGGTTCAGCCCCGCCAGCATGTATAGGTGCCGGCGCTCGGCGTTGGTGAGCCGCAGCACCCGGCCGACCGCGTCCAGGACCTGCGGCGAGACGGAGATGTCCCGGCCCTGCTCCAGCCACTGGTACCAGGAGGCGCCCACCCCGGCGAGCACCGCCACCTCCTCGCGGCGCAGCCCCGGTGTCCGGCGCCGCGCCCCGCCGTCCGGCAGGCCCGCCTCGGCCGGGGAGACCCGGGCCCGCCGGCTCATCAGGAACTCGCGCAGCTCACTGCGGCGCCGGCCCCGGCCCGACCCCGCCTCGGACCGCACGATCATGTCCGGCACGTCCGTACTCCCCCTGTCGTCATGCTGGTGGTGCCACCACCAGGACAACTGGTCGCTCCCCACGTCTATTCCGGCACCCGCAGGCTGCTTGCCATGGCGATCGACACCACCCCGACCACAACCCCGCCCACCGACGTGGCCCCGGCCGCGTCCGCCCGGCTCTCGTCCCGCGACCGGCTCGTCCTGTTCGTGCTCTGCGCGGCCCAGTTCATGGTCGCGCTCGACTTCTCCGTTCTGAACGTCGCGCTGCCCGTCCTCGGCCCGGACCTCGGCATGAGCCCCTCCGCCCTCCAGTGGGCGGTCACGGCGTTCGCGCTGCCGTCCGGCGGGTTCCTGCTGCTCTTCGGCCGCATGGGCGACCTGTACGGGCGCCGCCGGCTCTTCCTCGCCGGCCTCGCGCTCTTCGCCGCCGCCTCCCTGCTGGCGACCTTCGCCTGGGACCCGGCCTCGTTCCTCGCCGGACGCGCCCTCCAGGGCCTCGGCGCGGCGGCCATCGTGCCGACCGGCATGTCCCTGCTGACGACGACCTTCCCGGAGGGCCCGGCGCGCGCCCGCGCCCTCGGCATCTCCGGCACCCTGCTCTCGCTGGGCTTCACGGTCGGCATGGTGGCCGGCGGCGTTCTGACCGATCTGCTCGGCTGGCGCTCGACGATGGGCCTGCTCGCCCTCTTCGCCGTGATCGTGCTGCCGCTCGCCCCGGGCCTGCTGCCCGAGTCGCGGACCCCGGACCGCCCCCGCCTGGACGTCCCCGGTGCGGTCACCGTCACCGGCGGCCTGCTCTCCCTGATCTACGCCCTGTCCACGGCCGCCGAACACGGCTTCGGCCGCGCCGACGTCCTGGTCACCCTCGGCGCGGGCCTGCTGCTGCTCACGGCCTTCGGCGTCGTCGAGTCCCGCACCGCAGCTCCGCTGGTCTCCCTGCCGATGCTGCGCCGCCGCACGGTCGCGTGGGGCAACGTGGGCGGACTGGTCACCTTCTCGATGATGTCGACCGTGGTCTTCGTGCTCACCCTGTACCTCCAGGAGGTCCTGGGCCTGAGCGCCTTCGAGACCGGCCTCGTCTTCGGCGTGCAGGGTGTCCTGTCGGTGGTGGCCGGCTCGTACGCCCCGCGCGTGATCAACCGCTTCGGCGCCCGCCGCACCCTGGCCGGCTCACTTGCCGGGCAGGGCCTGCTGGGCCTGTCGCTGCTCGGGCTCGGGGACGGCGGCGGGTCGGTGTGGCTGGCCACCGCGGCCGTCTCCCTGGCCAGCATGTGCCACCTGGGCGCGATCATCTCCTACGGCCTGACGGTCACCTCGGGCGTCCCCGACGAGGAGCAGGGCCTGGCGACCGGCCTGGTCACCTCCACGCAGCAGGTCGGCATGACCGTCGGCGTCCCGCTGCTGGGCGTCCTGGCCACCACCTCGGCGGACCTGGAGTCCGGCGTGCACACGGTGCTGCTGCTGGACGCGGCGATCGTGCTGGCGACGGCGGTGCTGGTCGCGGCCGGACTGCGGACCCGGCGGCCGGCGGGCTCAGGGACGGTCGAGGCGGAGGCGGTCCGCGCGCGGTAGACCCGCGACCACCAGGTCGTACGAGTCCTCGACCAGCTCCCGGACGACGCGGTCCGGGAGTCCGCCGTCGGCGGTCACCGTGTTCCAGTGCCGTTTGTTCATGTGATAGCCGGGGACGATCAGGCCCGGATGCTCGCCCCGCAGCCGGAGCGCGTCGTCCGGGTCGCACTTGAGGTTGACCGTGAGCGGGCGTCCGTCCAGCGAGGACAGCGCGAACATCTTCCCCAGCACCTTGAAGACCGAGGTCTCCGGGTTGAAGGGGAAGTCCTCCACCGAGGCGTTGAAGGACAGGCAGAAGTCGCGCAGCTCCTCGGGACTCACTCCGCCGCCGCCTCCTTCGGGGCCTCCGCGGCGCCCACCGGCTCCGCCAGCACCGTCACGATCTTGTTCCGGCGGCCCGCCGCGGCCTCCGCGGTCAGCCGCAGTTCCCGCCCGTCGGGCAGCTCGACGATCGAGGAGGCGCCGGCGATCGGCACCCTGCCCAGCGCCTTCGCCAGCAGACCGCCCACCGTCTCCACGTCCTCGTCGTCGAACGCCTCCAGGCCGTACAGCTCGCCCAGGTCGCCGATGTCGAGGCGCGCGGTGACCCGGAAGCGGTCCCCGCCCAGCTCCTCGACCGGCGGCAGCTCCCGGTCGTACTCGTCGGTGATCTCGCCGACGATCTCCTCCAGGATGTCCTCGATGGTGACGATGCCGGCCGTGCCGCCGTACTCGTCGATGACGACGGCGACGTGGCTGCGCTCCTTCTGCATCTCGCGCAGCAGGTCACCGGCGTTCTTGGTGTCGGGCACGAAGGTCGCCGGGCGCATCGCGGTGGAGACCAGGTCGCTCTCCGCCTCCCGGCTGATGTGCGTCCGGCGGACCAGGTCCTTCAGGTACACGATGCCGACGATGTCGTCCTCGCTGTCCCCGGTGACCGGGATCCGCGAGAAACCCGAGCGCAGGGCGAGGGTGAGCGCCTGCCGGATGGTCTTGTAGCGCTCGATCACCACGAGGTCGGTGCGCGGGACCATGACCTCGCGGACGAGGGTGTCGCCCAGCTCGAACACCGAGTGCACCATGCGGCGCTCCTCGGCCTCGATCAGGGACTCCTTCTCGGCGTAGTCGACCAGCGCGCGCAGCTCCGCCTCGGAGGCGAAGGGGCCGCGGCGGAAGCCCTTGCCGGGGGTGAGCGCGTTGCCGATGAGGATCAGCAGCGACGGGATCGGGCCCATGATCCGGGCCAGCGGCACCAGCACGTACGCCGCGGCCGTCGCCGTGTTCAGCGGGTGCTGGCGGCCGATGGTGCGCGGGGAGACCCCGACGGCGACGTACGAGACGAGCACCATCACCGCGATGGCGATCAGCAGGGCCTCGGTGGTGTTGGCGAACTCCTGCAGGCAGGCGTACGCGACCAGCGCCGCGGCCGCCATCTCGCAGGCGACGCGGACCAGCAGCGCCACGTTGAGATAGCGCGTCGGGTCCCCGGCGACCTTGGCGAGCTTCTCGCCGCCGCGCCGCCCGGACCGTACCGCCTCCTCGGCCCGGAAGCTGGAGACGCGCGCCAGGCCCGCCTCCGCGCAGGCGGCGAGCCAGGCGACCACGACCAGGGCCACGGCGCCCGCGACCAGGGGGAGGCTCATGAGACGGTCGGGGCCGGAGACGGGCCGGTCAGGCCCCGCTCCGCACGCCAGCCGTCCACGATGGCGGCCTGGAGACCGAACATCTCGGCCTTCTCGTCCGGCTCCTCGTGGTCGTAGCCCAGCAGGTGCAGCACCCCGTGGACGGTCAGGAGCTGGAGCTCCTCGTCCATGGAGTGCTGCGTCGGCGCCTCGGTGCCCTGCTTGGCGGCGACCTCCGGGCAGAGCACGATGTCGCCGAGCAGCCCCTGCGGCGGCTCGTCCTCCTCCTTGGCGGGCGGGCGCAGCTCGTCCATCGGGAAGGACATCACGTCCGTCGGACCGGGCAGGTCCATCCACTGGATGTGCAGCTGCTCCATGGCGCCGTCGTCCACGACGATCACCGAGAGCTCGGAGAGCGGGTGGATGCGCATCCGCGCGAGCGCGTAGCGGGCGATGTCGAGGATCGCCTGCTCGTCGACCTCGGTTCCGGACTCGTTGTTGACGTCGATCGACATGGTCGTGCTGGTCTACTTCCCCTTGGCCTTGGCACCGTTCCGCGGAGCGTGGCCGCCCTTGTGGGAGCCGTTCTCGGTGCCGTTCCGGCTGTCGTACAACTCGTAGGCGTCGACGATACGGCCCACCAGCTTGTGCCGGACCACGTCGTGCGACGTGAGCCGGGAGAAGTGGACGTCCTCGACACCGTCCAGGATCTCCTGGACCTGCCGCAGACCCGACTTGGTGCCGCCGGGCAGGTCGACCTGCGTCACGTCACCCGTGATCACGATCTTCGACTCGAAGCCGAGGCGGGTGAGGAACATCTTCATCTGCTCGGGGCTGGTGTTCTGGGCCTCGTCCAGGATGATGAACGCGTCGTTCAGCGTGCGGCCGCGCATGTACGCCAGCGGCGCGACCTCGATCGTCCCGGCCGCCATCAGACGCGGGATCGAGTCGGGGTCGAGCATGTCGTGCAGCGCGTCGTACAACGGGCGCAGATACGGGTCGATCTTCTCGTAGAGCGTGCCCGGCAGGAACCCGAGCCGCTCGCCGGCCTCGACCGCCGGACGGGTCAGGATGATGCGGTTGACCTGCTTGGACTGGAGGGCCTGCACGGCCTTCGCCATCGCCAGGTAGGTCTTGCCGGTGCCCGCCGGGCCGATGCCGAAGACGACGGTGTGCTTGTCGATCGCGTCGACGTACCGCTTCTGGTTCAGCGTCTTGGGGCGGATCGTGCGGCCGCGCGAGGACAGGATGTTCTGCGTGAGCACCTCGGCAGGGGTCTCCTGGCCGTCGCTCTCCCCGTTCTCGCTCGCCTTGAGCATGGCGATCGAGCGTTCCACTGCGTCCTCCGTCATCGGCTGCCCCGTGCGGAGCACCAGCATCATCTCGTCGAAAACGCGCTGAATGAGGGCGACCTCGTGGGTGTCGCCGACGGCGCTGATCTCATTGCCCCGGACATGGATGTCGGCCGCCGGGAAGGCCTTCTCGATCACGCGCAGGAGGGAGTCTCCGGAGCCCAGGACGGTCACCATGGGGTGCTGGGCGGGGACGCTGATCTGTGCTCTCGCCTGCCCCTGCGCGGGGGTGTGGGCTGAGGGTGTCTGAGTCATGGGCCGGCGCTCTAGGCCTGCTCGTCCTCCTCTGCGGCGCGTGCCGCGTGACGGGTGTGGTCTGCTGCCTCCAGCGTACGACTCCCCGCCGACAGCGCCGAGGTTTTTATATGGGCGGCCGTCCGGCGGCGCCCGGCCGCCCGCCCCGCCGCCCCTCGCGGACCAGGTCCCGGAACCACCCGTACGACGCCTTGGGCGTGCGCTCCAGCGTCGTGAAGTCCACGTGGACCAGTCCGAACCGGCGGGCGTACCCCTCGGCCCACTCGAAGTTGTCCAGCAGCGACCACACGAAGTAGCCGCGCACGTCCACCCCCGCCTCGACGGCCCGGTGCAGGGCGCGGACGTGCCCGTCGAGGTAGGCGATGCGGTCCTGGTCGTCCAGGCCCTCGTAGGAGCAGCCGTTCTCGGTGATGACTACGGGCGGGAGCCGGTCGCCGTAGCGGTCGCGCAGGCCGGTGAGCAGCTCCGTCAGCCCCTCGGGGACGACCGGCCAGCCGAAGTCCGTCAGCGGCCGGCCCTCGACGGCGCGCAGCGAGAAGGGCAGTTCGGCCGGGAGGGTCACCCCGCCGGACGCGGTCTCGGTGCCCAGCGGGGCACCCACCCGGGCCGGCGCGTAGTAGTTCACGCCGTAGAAGTCCAGCGGCTCCGCGACGACCTCCAGGTCGGCCGTCACGTCTCCCGGCATCAGCTCGCCGATGCCCTCCGGGTACCGCCCGGTCAGCAGCGGGTCGCTGAACATCCGGTTCAGCAGGACGTCGTACAGGTCCGCCGCCTCCCGGTCGGCCGGGTCGTCCGAGGCGGGCCAGGTGGGCCCGTGCGAATTGGCGATGCCGACGTCCGTGGCGCCCGCCGCGCGCAGCGCCCGTACCGCCAGACCGTGCGCGAGGAGCTGGTGGTGGGCGACCGGCAGGGCGTCGAAGAGCAGCGTGCGGCCGGGGGCGTGGGTGCCGAGGGCGTGGCCGAGCAGGGTGTGCTCGGCGGGCTCGTTGAGGGTGATCCACTTGCCGACCCGGTCGCCCAGCCGCCCCGCGACGACCGACACGTACGCGGCGAACCGGGCGGCCGTGTCCCGCTCCAGCCAGTCCAGACCGGCCGGCAGGTCCCAGTGGAAGAGCGTCGGCACCGGCCGGACGCCCGCCGCGCACAGGTCGTCCACCAGGCGGTCGTAGAAGTCGAGGCCGCCGGGAGAGTTCACCCGGGGCCAGGAGACCGAGAAGCGGTACGCGTCCACGCCGAGGTCCGCGAGCAGCGCCACGTCCTCGCGGTGGCGGTGGTAGTGGTCGCAGGCCACCGCCGCCGTCGAGCCGTCCTTCACCCGCCCCGGCCGGTCCGTGAAGTCGTCCCACACGGAGCGCTCGCGCAGGCCGGCCGCGCCCTCGATCTGGTGTGCCGAGGTCGACACGCCCCACAGGAAGCCGTCCGGGAACCGGGGTACCGGGTTCGTCGCCATGCGCGGATCATCCGCATCCCCCGCGCGGGAAGTCAACGCCCCCGCACGGCAACGGCGTTCCGCGCTACGCACCCTCCTTCAGCACCCGGGAGATCAGCCTGCGCTGCTCGTCCGTCAGCCGGGGATCGGCGGCGTACACCGTCTTCCCGTCCACGGTGATCTGGTAGCTGAACCCGTCCGGGACCCCGACCGGGGGCGTGTCCCGGCCGTCGGCGCACGCCCGCTCGGCCAGCGCGTGCCACTCGGCCGCGTCGGGGCGCTGTGCCGTATCGACCTCCGCGTGGCGTTCGATGCCCGCGAAGCCTCCTGTGCGCCTCACCAAAATCCGCATGCAACCGTGTCTAGTACGGAACTACAGCGTGCGCACCCCGACCTGCTCCCAGGCCTTGCGCACCGCCTCCAGTTCCTCGGCGTCCCCGTAGCGCTCCCGGGCGGCCTTCAGGGTGAGCGTGGCGAAGTCCGCGAACAGCGCGTCCTGGGCCAGCTCGCCGCCGGTCAGCACGTCGTACCAGATCTGCCCGGCCCGCTCCCAGGCGTGCCCGCCGAGCGCGGTGGCGAGCAGGTGGAAGGCGTGGTTGGGGATGCCGGAGTTGATGTGCACGCCGCCGTTGTCGCGGCCGGTGCGGACGAAGTCGTCCATCGTCGCGGGCTGCGGGTCCTTGCCGAGCACGTCGTCGTCGTACGCCGTGCCCGGCGCCTTCATGGAGCGCAGGGCCACGCCCGTCACGCGCGGGGCGAGCAGTCCGGCGCCGATCAGCCAGTCGGCCTCGGCGGCGGTCTGGCCGAGCGAGTACTGCTTGATGAGGGCCCCGAAGACGTCCGAGACCGACTCGTTCAGGGCACCCGGCTGGCCGTAGTAGGTCAGGTTGGCGGTGTGCTGGGTGACGCCGTGGGTCAGCTCGTGGCCGATCACGTCCAGGGCGATGGTGAAGTCGAGGAAGATCTCCCCGTCCCCGTCGCCGAAGACCATCTGCTCGCCGTTCCAGAACGCGTTGTTGTACTCGCGGTCGTAGTGCACGGTCGCGTCCAGCGGCAGTCCGGCGCCGTCGATGGAGTCGCGCCGGTACACCTTGAGGAAGTGCTCGAAGGTGGCGCCCAGGCCCGCGTAGGCGCGGTTCACGGTGGCGTCCCGGCCGGGCTCCTCACCCTCGGTGCGCACCTTCTTGCCGGGCAGGTCGGTGCCGTGCCGGGCGTCGAAGATCGTGCGGTGCGGCTTCCCGGCCTCGGCACCGGCGCGCGGGGCGATCGTGGCGGCGCCGATGACCGTGGTCAGCTGGCGGTGGGTGCGCTCGAAGGCGTCGCGCTGGAGGGTGCGGCGGGCCGGTCCGGAGAGCACCGGGTCGGCGTGCTGGGCCAGCCGGTCGAGGACGTGGGGCGGCACGATGGTGCAGAAGACGGGCTCGAAGCCCCCGTAGGTCGTCATGTCCGGCACCTTTGCACTGCGTGACGACGGTGTCACCACCCGCAACCACGATTGGTGAAAAGCGGTACCAAGACGACCCCGCGAACGCCGACAAGTGGTATACGGCACTTTTTGTCCCGGTTCTCCCCATGGTCCCGCATACTGATACGGACCCGCGTGACCGGCGTGACTCGGCTATGGTGCTGGGCATCATGCGTTTCGGGCTGCTTCTCCTTAGCTGCCGCGGCGAGGGCCTGTAAGAGGCCGACTCCCTCCCCGCGGAGCTTGGTGGTGCCGTCGGCCGTCCTTCCGGACCACGCGGACACCGCGGAACTCACGAGGAGCCCACGCCATCATGGCCAACCGCCAGCAGCCCAGCCCCATGCCGACAGCCAAGTACCGCGGGTACGAGCAGGTCGACATCGCCGACCGCACCTGGCCGGACCGGCGCGTCACCACCGCCCCCCGCTGGCTCTCCACCGACCTGCGCGACGGCAACCAGGCCCTGATCGACCCCATGTCGCCCGCCCGCAAGCGCGCGATGTTCGATCTGCTGGTCAAGATGGGCTACAAGGAGATCGAGGTCGGCTTCCCGGCCTCCGGCCAGACCGACTTCGACTTCGTACGCTCCATCATCGAGGACCCGGACGCCATCCCGGACGACGTCACGATCTCCGTACTGACCCAGGCCCGCGAGGACCTGATCGAGCGCACGGTGGAGTCCCTGAAGGGCGCCAGGCGGGCCACCGTCCACCTGTACAACGCGACCGCCCCCGTCTTCCGCCGGGTCGTCTTCCGCGGCTCCCGGGACGACATCAAGCAGATCGCCGTCGACGGCACCCGGCTGGTCATGGAGTACGCCGAGAAACTGCTGGGCCCGGAGACGGAGTTCGGCTACCAGTACTCGCCGGAGATCTTCACCGACACCGAGCTGGACTTCGCCCTGGAGGTCTGCGAGGCGGTGATGGACACCTACCAGCCGGGCCCCGGCCGCGAGATCATCCTCAACCTGCCCGCCACCGTGGAGCGTTCGACGCCGTCCACGCACGCGGACCGCTTCGAGTGGATGGGCCGCAACCTGTCCCGCCGCGAGTACGTCTGCCTGTCCGTCCACCCGCACAACGACCGCGGTACGGCGGTGGCGGCGGCCGAGCTGGCGCTGATGGCCGGCGCCGACCGCATCGAGGGCTGCCTGTTCGGGCAGGGCGAGCGCACCGGCAACGTCGACCTGGTCACCCTGGGCATGAACCTGTTCTCCCAGGGCGTCGACCCGCAGATCGACTTCTCCGACATCGACGAAATCCGTCGCACGTGGGAGTACTGCAACCAGATGGAGGTCCACCCGCGCCACCCCTACGCGGGCGACCTGGTCTACACGTCCTTCTCCGGCTCCCACCAGGACGCCATCAAGAAGGGCTTCGACGCCATGGAGGCCGACGCGGCCGCGAAGGGCGTCACCGTCGACGACATCGAGTGGGCCGTCCCGTACCTGCCCATCGACCCGAAGGACGTCGGCCGCTCCTACGAGGCGGTCATCCGCGTCAACTCGCAGTCCGGCAAGGGCGGCATCGCCTACGTGCTGAAGAACGACCACAGCATGGACCTGCCCCGCCGGATGCAGATCGAGTTCTCGAAGATCATCCAGGCCAAGACGGACGCCGAGGGCGGCGAGATCACACCCACGGCGATCTGGGACGTCTTCCAGGACGAGTACCTGCCCAACCCGGACAACCCCTGGGGCCGCATCCAGGTGGCCAACGGCCAGACCACGACCGACCGCGACGGCGTCGACACCCTCACCGTCGAGGCCGCGGTCGACGGCGTGGAGACCACCCTGGTCGGCACCGGCAACGGCCCGATCTCGGCGTTCTTCCACGCGCTGCAGGGCGTCGGCATCGACGTACGGCTGCTGGACTACCAGGAGCACACGATGAGCGAGGGCGCCTCCGCGCAGGCCGCCTCCTACATCGAGTGCGCCATCGGCGACAAGGTGCTGTGGGGCATCGGAATCGACGCGAACACCACGCGCGCCTCGCTGAAGGCCGTCGTCTCCGCCGTCAACCGCGCAACTCGCTGACCAGCCGAATCGGTGGTTTGGTGCCCCGCTCGCCGCAGAACGGCGGGCGGGGCGCCGTCATATACCGGCCATATATCTGTGCAGGTCACGGAAAGGTCTCGTCCTGGGTACTGACTCCGCGTCGGTGATGTGGCTAACATCACGCCAGCGCGACGATGCTGTCGCGCCGTTACGGAGGTGCGACGTGCTGCCTGGACGGGGACGAAACGGCCGAGCTGCCCGGCTGCCACGCATCCTGGGCACCCGCACCGCGTGGACGCCGGTCGGCGACGGCGAGTTCTTCTGCCCCGGCTGCGGCGGCGACCGCAACTACCAGCGGCTCGCCGGACGGCGCCGCTTCACCCTGCTCGGCGTGCCCCTGCTGCCCCGCGGCGAGTCCGCGCCGACCGTCGAGTGCGCGGCCTGCCGCCGCCATTACGGCACCGAGGTCCTCGACCACCCCACCACCACCCGCTTCTCGGCGATGCTCCGCGATGCCGTCCACACCGTCGCCCTCGCGGTCCTCGCCGCCGGCGGCGCCTGTTCGCGCACCTCGCTGGAGACGGCGGCCGTCGCGGTGCGCGCGGCCGGTTTCGAGGACTGCACCGAGGACCAGTTGAACGCGCTGGTCGAGGCGCTGGAGGCGGACACCGGCCGGGTCCTCGGCGAACCCTGCGTGCCGGGGCTCGCCATAGAACTGCACGAGGCGCTGGACCCGCTGGCCCCGCACCTCGCCACCGTCGGACGCGAGTCGATCCTGCTCCAGGGCGCCCGCATCGCCCTCGCCGACGGCCCCTACACCCCCGCCGAACGCGACGCCCTGGCGACGGTCGGGGCGGCCCTGACCCTCTGCTCCGACGACATCACCCGCCTCATGGAATCGGCGGGCACCCCCTCCTGACCCCCCTCCTGACCTCCGCTCGCGCCTAGCCGGGCAGGTCCAGCCGCATGATCTGGCGGTGCATGCCCGGGCCGAAGTAGTCCGGGCGCAGACCGCCGTCGGGTTCCTCCGGGCGGAAGCCCAGGGAGCGGTAGAGGAAGATCGCCGCGAGGTTGGCGGGCTCCACGGTCAGCCGCACGACGTCGATGCCGTCCCGGCGCAACCGGGTCAGGACCTCCGTCATCAGCTCCGTGCCCAGGCCGTGGCGGCGCCGGTCCGGGGTCACGCCCAGGCCGAGTATCCAGCTGTCCGCGCCGAGCGCCCGGGTGGCGGCCAGCACGTAGCCGCGCAGCCGGCCCGCGCCGTCGTCGAGCACCAGGAAGTGTTCCTCGTACATGTCGAAGAGCTGGCGCAGCAGGAAGCCGGGATAGGCGAACTCCTGGAACACCTCCTCGTCGAGCCGCCGCAGTTCGGGCAGGTCGGACTCCCGGGCGGTGCGCAGGGCCAGGGGTGGGCCGTCCGGGCCGGGGGTGACGGGGGTGACCCCCGTGAGCAGGTCGTGGCGGTCGAGGGAACGTTCCAGCGGTTCGGCGGTCATGCAGCCCCCAGTCAGCACGTGCGGACGTCAACTCCTCGCCACCGGAGGCACACTCGAAGGAATGGCGCTTCGTGTGGCGGCCGGTGACTCCTTCTGGCTAGAGTGAGCTTCCAACTTCGGCCGTGCAAGGGCGAGTTCGGGTGTGCGACGATGCGCCCGACGTGCGCCCGGCGGATGCGGAGTGGCGAGTTCCCTGCTGTCTCGCAGTGCCCCGGTGGCCTACCGTGCACAACACTGGGGTTTGTCCGGAATCGAATGGAACGCGGCAGGGTGACTATGGATCGCAACGCCGACGCACCTTGGTCGAAGTTCGATCCAGAGGTGTACGTCGACAACAATTACCGGACGCCGCTGGAGGTCGACCTCCTCATCGTCCGGCTGATGCGCGACCACTTCACCCGCTGCTTCGCCGACATCCCGCACCCGGTGCGCGGCATCGACGTCGGAGCCGGCGCCAACCTCTACCCCGCGCTCTCCATGCTGCCCTGGTGCGACAAGGTGCTCCTGCTGGAGTACGCGCACCCGAACGTCGAGTACCTGGAGAAGCAGGTCTCCCCGGGCGGGTACGACACCGCCTGGGACGCGTTCTGGAAGGTGCTGGGCGAGGAGCCCGCCTACCGCGCCGTCGCACCCAGGGAGCTGGCCGGCGAGATCGTCCGGGTGGAGCGAGGCAACCTGTTCGACCTGGAGCACGGACACCGCCGCTGGGGCCTCGGGACCATGTTCTTCGTCGCCGACTCGATGTCCGAGTGCCCCGAGGAGTTCCAGCGGGGCGTGCGCTGCTTCATGAACGCGCTCGGTGACGGAGCCCCGTTCGCCGCCGCCTTCATGAAGGAGTCCGTCGGCTACCGCGTCGGCGCCCACGACTACCCGGCCTACCGGGTGAACGAGGACCGGGTCAGGGAGAGCCTCGGACCGTTCACCGGAGAGCTGGAGATCCACGATCTGCACCACATGGTGCGGCCGGGACACGAGGGAATGCTCCTCGCCCTGGGACGGCGCAATTCGGAGATTGCCACCCCGTAGGAACGGGGACCATGCTGAACACAGGGCAACGAGATCTGTACGAGGGGTGCGGGGATGCAGATCAAGCCACGCCAGCACCTGCTGGACATCTGGCAGGCCATGGCCCGTCACTCGTTCGACGACGGGAAGCTCGTCCGGGGGGACACCGACGGGCTGAGCAGCGTCGCCGACGCCGAACGCCTGCTCTGCATCCTGTATCCGGCCACCGAGGTCCCCGCCTTCCGCCTCGACCAGCCCGACACCACCGAACGTGACGTCCTGCGCGCCCTCGACCGCGTCGGCAGCCGGCTGGAGATCCCGCCCAACCTGATCACCGCGCTGACCCAGTTCATGCGCACCCACACCGGCACGGACGACAGCCCCACCTTCTCCGGCGGCCACTACTTCCGCCCCGCCGAACCCGGTGGCGAGATCACCCACGCCCAGGCCCAGCTCGGCGTGGTCGACTCCTACTCCATGTCCGTCACGCTCTGTCTCGCCACCCTCGGGTTCCTCAAGATCTACGAGGGCACCACGACCCGCCCCGAGGTGCGCAAGGCCATCGCCGAGCTGCGGGAGGCCACCAACACCCGGCTGACCGCCGCGATGGTCAGCCTGCTGCGCTCCTTCACCGTCAACGTCTTCGACGCCGAGTCCGAGCAGGGCAGCCGGCTGATCGAGGTCATCGGACAGGGCGGGCAGTCCGACCGCGTCGTCCTCCAGCAGTTCTCCCGACGGTTACGCCCGCTGCGCGCCACCATCATCGAGAGCATCTCCAGAGGCATCCAGGTCGACGAGGGCATCCGCGACGAGAGCCAGCTCTTCGAGTGCGGCTGGGCCTGGGGCATCGTCAAGGACGCCCCGGAGATCAGCGACCTGACCGTCGAGGTCCCCGGCCAGCCCGACGGCATCGCCGACCGGCTGCCCTACGTGTACTTCACCGTCACCGCCCTCGACGGCATCCAGGACCTCTTCTCCGACCGCACCCTCACCCTCGGTCTGCTCGACGAGGACCAGCAGAAGCTCGCCGAGATGCTGCGCCTGCGCTGGGAACTGAGCCAGCAGTACTGGTCCGCGATCGCGCGCTTCGGCGCCGACCGCTGGCCCCTGGAGGACCTGCCCTGGCAGACCACCGGACTGCGCCTGGAGTCCGAGTACTTCTCCCTGACCGTCGCCGCCATCGTCGTCCACGACCTGGTCCGCCGGAAGGCCACCGACGACGACCTCACCCGCACCGTCGCCATCATGGAACGCCTCGCCGACCGCGGCAGAGTCACCAGCCGCATGACCAGGAACGACCCCACCATCCTGCTGCACACGCCCGGCGTCACCATGCCGCTCGCCGGGTCCGAGCGCTCCGGCGGACAACTGCTGTGGCGGATGACCGACTTCTCGGCGCAGCTCCTCAAGCGGATCATCCAGCTCGCCGAACTCTCCCGGAACATCGGCGCCCAGGACCGGCTGCTGCGCCTGGCCGAGCAGGCCTTCGAGCACCTGTGGACCCGCCGCATCGACGACGAGGACGGCGCCGGTCTCTGGGACAACGTCCAGGCCGTCTACCCCGAGGCCCACGAGGCGGGGCTGCGGATGTCCTGGAGCATCACCGAGCGCGTCACCGAATGCCTCGTCGCCGCCCGCATCCTGTACGAGCAGCAGCCCATCCGCAGCCCCGAACTCGCCGAACTCGCCCGCGAACTGCTCAGCGAGGCCACCCACCTGTTCGGCAAGGAGCAACTGGAGGCGTCCGCCGCCGCCGACGGCAGCAGAGCCAGGGCCATGCGGAGCATCGAGAGCCGCCTCGACCACGCCCGGAGCCTGGTCGACGACCGGCCCGCGACCGCGTTCGCACTGGCCCTGCCCGTGCTCCAGGAACTCGACACCCTAGCCCAGGCCCGGGGCGCCGCCGCCCAGGAGGTGTGAGCGTGCTCGTCTTCGCCGCCTCCGACAAGGGAGGCACGGGTCGCTCGGTGACCAGCGCCAACCTGGCCTACCAGCGCGCCCTCACCGGCGACCACGTGGCCTACGTCGACTTCGACTTCGGTTCGCCCACCGCGGCCGCCGTCTTCGACGTGCCCGGCGCCATGCGCGGCACCGAGGAGCACGGCCTCCACTCCTACCTGGAGGGCGAGACGGCCGACCCGGCCCGGATCGACGTCTGGCGGCAGACCGAGCACCCCCTGCTGCGCGCCCGCCCCAACCAGTCCGGCCGCCTGGTGCTGTTCCCCGGCGACGCCGGCGGCGGCGAGTTCGCCACCGGCGAGGAGGCCCTGGAGCGCTGCATCGACCTGCTGCTGAAACTCAACGGCGAGTTCGACGTCACCGTCGTCGACCTCAGCGCCGGCCGCAGCTACGCCGTCGACATGGTCCTCGCGGCCACCGCCCACCCGCGCATGCGCAACGTCCCCTTCCGCTGGCTGGTCTTCCACCGCTGGACCCGCCAGCACGTGATCGCCGCCTCCGGACTGGTCCACGCCGACCACGGCATCATCGGCGGCGGTGTCGAACGCGGCCACGACGAGGACACCCTGCGCGCCGCCATCCGCTTCGTACGGGCCGCCGTGCCCGACCCCGAGTCGCCGCTGTGGTCCCAGGGCTCGCCCGCCCAGGCCGCCTGGATGCAGGCCTGCGACGAGGCACTCCGCCGCCTCGCCGCCGAGCACCGCATCGGCGACAGCGTCGTCCTCGGCGTCGTACCGCTGGAGCCCATACTCCAGTGGCGCGAACAGCTGATCACCGAGGAGGACGTCCTCTCCACCCAGATAGCGAACAAGGAGACGCTGGAAGCCCTGGAGGAAATCGCCCGCCGCCTGACGGACGACGTCCACTGGGGGCGGCCGTGAGTGATGCCGTGTTCCGGGAGACCGCTGCCGAGGCGCGTACGCAGGCGGTGCCGTTGGCTCATCTCTCGCTGGAGCTGGGGCACCTCTACATGGAGGACTTCGAGGCCGGGCCCGAGCGGCTGCGCCAACACTTCGCCGAGGTGCGGCCCTGGGTGGAGGCGGCGCGGGCCGCGGCCGGTGCGCGGGCCGGCGGCAAGCGGGCCCGGATCAGCACCTGCTTCCTGATCGACGACTACTTCAGCCGGTTCGCCACCCCGGCCGAGGTCGTCCCCATGCTCCTCGCGGAGGCCGAACGGGCCGGGCTCACCGTCGACTACCTGGCCCGCGAGTCCGGCTGCGCCGTCACCGGCAAGACGCCCGTCGCGGAGGCGGTGGCCGGCCGCATCGTGGAGTCGCCCGCCCCCGGCAGCTACGGCATGCGCCCGCCCACCGCGCGGACCGGCTGGCTCGCCAACGGCGAACGCGCCCCCGTCGCCCGCGCCCCGCAGGCGATGAAGCGGGCCGTCCCCTGGCAGCCGCCCCGGGAGACCGCCGCCCGCCGCCACTCCGTCTTCCTCGACGTCGAACTGTGGAACGACGACGCCGACGGGCGCCGCACCTGGTCCTGCCCCTTCCTCGCCGCCGTCTGGCAGCTCGCCCGCCTCGGACTGCTGCGCGACGCCGGCGAGGCCGTCCTCGTCCCGCAGCCGCACACCGCCACCGGCTTCCCCGAGGACTGGGACGAACTGCCCTCCCTGGTCCGGCTCAACCCCCGCGCCGACCCCTTCTCCGCCTACCGGACCTGCTCGGTCCTGCCCAACCGTTTCCTGCCCGTCGAACACGCCGTCCGCGTGATCCTCGACCAGATCGAGGTCGACCCGGGAGCCCTGGCGCAGGTCGCCGACCGCTCCGAGAAGGAGCGCGCGGCCGTCCCCGACTCGGTCGCCGACCGCGTCTCCTACGTCTTCTACGCGGGGCCCTGACATGGCGCCGCGGCAGAGCACCCCGCGCGCCGTCCTCGCCTGCGGCGAGATCCGCACCTGCCTGCTGCCCGCCCGGCAGGCCCTCGACATCCGCTCCGCCGCCCAACTCCTCGGCCTGCGCGCCGACGAACGCGTCCTGCTCTCCGAGCGCCCGGGCCTCTACGCGCGTTCCCCCTCCACCCTGACCGGCGTCGACTGCCCGCTGCCCAGCGCCAACGGCGCCCGGATCCGCGCCGTCGGCACCGTCACCGCGCACGCCGCGCTCACCGAGGGCCGGGTCCTGCAGACCTCCGCGCACTGCCGGCTCCCCGCCAACGGCCCCGACCAGCGGCGGCCCTGGGGCGAGTACCTGGTACGGCCCGGCGTGGTCGAACCGCTCGGCAGGCTCCCGCACGAGGCGGTCGCGCAGGGCGTGCTCGGCGGCGGACGCCACGGCGACCTGGACGTCGGCCTGATCGCCGACGGGCTGCTCACCCGGCTGCTGCGCCACCCCCTGCTCGACCAGCGCCCGCCCTTCCGCTCCCGGCCCACCCGGCTGCGCTGGGTGGCACTCCCCGCGAACCCCGGGGACGCACCCTCCCTCGAACGGTTCACCCTCGCCGAGGACGAACTGCGCACCGTACGCCTGCGGGTGCCCGAGGACACCGACGGCGCCCACCTCGCCGCGCTCTGCGACGACCTCGCCCTGCACGACTGGCTCCTCACCACCGTCGTCCGCATGCTCGACGGCATCCGGCTCGGCGCCACGCCCGCACAGGACGCCGGCGCCGTCGTACGGGCGCTGCGTCCGGCCGTGGACCACCTGCTGCACCTGTGGATGCCACGGGCCCGGGTGACCCGGGACCTGGCCCCGCTGTGGGACCCGCTGGAGGAACGGCCCGGCTTCACCCGGCAGTGGCAGGCGCTGGTGCAGCGCATCCGCGACCAGCTCACCCTGCACGCCATCCCCGCACCTCACCGGGAGGTGGAGCCGGCTCCCTGACCGGACCCAGCGCCTCCCACGCACATCCCCGCACCCCGATCCGACGCGCATCCCAACGGGGGGAGAAGCGAGATGAGCACGGCACAGTCACCCCGACCCGACGACACGGCCCGCACCCCGGGCCCGGCCGACCCGAGGGGCGAGTCCCCATGGGCGCGCATGCTGCTGGTCGCCCTCGTGGTCGGCGCCCTCTTCTGGAGCGTCACGGCGCTGCTCAGCCCCGACGACGGAACCCTGCGGCAGTTCGTGGCCGCCGTGCTCTGCGCCGGCGCTGCGGTACTCGTCCAGTACGTGCTCGGCCTGGCGCCACGCCCGGCCCACGAGCGGCTGGAGGAGCACACCCGCCGGGTGGAGAGCGCCCTCGCCGAGAACACCGCCGCCGTACGGGACGGGCTCAACCAGTACGACGACGAGCTGAAGTCCGGTCTGACCCGGCACACCGAGGACGTCAAGCAGCTGGTCGAGACGCACGTCACCCACGGGGACCACAAGTCCGGCGAGTCCGGGACTCCGCTGGACCCGGTCCGCATCGACAGCGTGCCCGACCTGGCCAAGGGCTTCGCCGACGTCCTGCTGCCCAGTCCCTCGATCCTGCACACCTTCGTCCACCTGGAGATGGAGCGCGTGGTCGGCCACATGGCGGACCTCACCAACCTGAGCGCCGAGTGCCCCGGCGAGAACCACGACTGGATGCTCACCCTCACCCGGGCCGCCGAGCAGTCCATCTGCGCCACCAGCACCTCCGTCGACCGGGAGTTCTGGAGCAGCGAACCGGCCGGCCGCTACCTCGACGCCCAGCAGGAGGCGATCGACGCGCAGGGCGTGTCGGTGCGCCGGCTGTTCCTGCTGGAGAGCGCCCGGGAACTCGACGACCGGCTGCTGCGCCTCTGCGAGGAGCAGGAACTGCGGCGCATCGACGTACGCGTGGCCGTCATGCCCGAACTGCCCCCGCACCTCCAGCGCGGCACCACCAACGACTTCATCCTCTACGACGAGGAGGTGTCGTTCGAGATCGAACAGGACCTGCGCGACGTCAACGTGCGGACCCGCCTCACCGCACGCCAGGACTACGTGCGGGACCGGCTGAAGCGCTTCCGGGAACTCTGGGACGCGGGCATGGGCCTGCGCGAACTGGAGGTGCGGGTCGACGACGAGGAGGACGGCAACTGGATGGTCGACCGGGCCTGACCGCCCCCTCGGTACTCCCTGGGGAGTAACGGCGCCCGCACGTCACCCGGGGCAGTACCCAGCAACTCGCCCTCGGGTCCGACGTGTCGGCGGTCCGCCGCCGGAAGTCTGGAGACACCTGACCAGACATCCAGCGGAAGGAGGCCCGCCAGATGGGGGCCGTAAGGACAAGTGGGGGGCGACGGCGGGCCGTGCCCTGGCTGGTGCTCGGACTGTGGATCGCGGTCCTGGCGATCGCCTCGCCGTTCGCGTCGAAACTCGCGGACGTGCAGCGCGACCGCGCCGTCGACTACCTGCCGGCCAGCGCCGACTCGACACAGGTCGCCAAGATCCAGGACCGGCTGCCGGGCGGCGAGGCCACCGAGATGGTCCTCGTCTACCACCGGGACGCCGGACTGACCGCCGCCGACAAGGCCACCGCCGCCGACCAGGTCGCCGAGATCGCGGGCGCGCACGAACTCACCGGCCGGCCCGTCGGCATCCCGTCCGAGGACGGCACCACCCTCATGTACCCGGTCGCCAGCACCGAGCCCGGCCAGGACGAGGAGGCCCGCGACGCCCTCGTCAACGCCGTACGGGACGTCGCCCGGGGCGGCGACGGGCTGAGCGTCGAGGTCGGCGGCGCGGGCGCGCTCGCCACCGACGCCTCCGAGGTCTACAACTCCCTCGACGGCCCCCTGCTCTACACCACCGCGGCCGTCGTCGCGCTGCTGCTGATCCTCATCTACCGCAGCCCGTTCCTGTGGCTGGTCCCGCTCGCCGTCGCCGGCATCGCCGACTACCTCTCCATGGGCGTCGCCTACGGCCTCAACCAGTGGTTCGGCACCGCGGTCTCCGGCCAGAGCTCCGGCATCATGACCATCCTCGTCTTCGGCGTCGGCACCGACTACGCGCTGCTGCTGGTCTCCCGCTACCGCGAGGAACTGCGGCGCGTCGAGCGGCCGTACGACGCCATGGCCGCCGCCCTGCGCGGCTGCGGCCCCGCCGTGCTCGCCTCCTCCGGCACCGTCGCCGCCGGGCTGCTGTGCCTGCTCGCCGCCGACCTCAACTCCAGCCGGGGCATGGGCCCGCTCGGCACCGTCGGCGTGCTGTGCGCGCTGGCCGCCATGCTGACCCTGCTGCCCGCGCTCCTGGTCCTGCTGGGCCGCCGCGTCTTCTGGCCGCTCGTGCCCCGCTACGGCAGCACGCCCAAGGCCCGCAGGTCGCTGTTCACGGCGATGGGCGGCTCCGCCGAACGCCGGCCCCGCACCGTCCTCGTGGGCGGCGCGGTGCTGCTCGGCGCGCTCGCGCTCGGGGCGTTCGCCCTGCCCGGCTCCCTCAAGCAGGAGGACTCCTTCACCACCCGGCCCGACGCCATCGCCGCGATGGAGACCCTCGCCGCCGCCTACCCGGAGCGCGGCACCCAGCCCATCACCGTCATCGCCCCCACCGACCGCGCGGAGGCCGCCCTCGCCGAGGCCCGCGACACCCGCGGCGTCAAGAGCGCCGAGGCCGGCCGCAGCGGCGGCGGCTGGACCGAGCTGACCGTACTGGCCTCCGCCCCGCCCCAGTCGGCGGCCGAGACCGCCACCATCGAGTCCCTGCGCGACTCGCTCGACGGCTCCTACGTGGGCGGCCCCAGCGCCCAGCAGATCGACCTGGAGGACACCAACGCCCGCGACACCGTCATCGTCGTCCCGATCGTGCTGCTGTCGGTGCTGCTGATCCTGACGGTGCTGCTGCGGTCGCTGGTCGCGCCGCTGATCCTGGTCGCCTCCGTCGTCGCGGTGTGGGGCGCGGCGCTCGGCATCGGCGGACTGGTCTTCGGGCCCCTCTTCGGCTTCGAGGGCACCGACCCCGGACTCGGCCTGCTGTCCTTCGTGTTCCTGGTCGCCCTCGGCGTCGACTACGGCATCTTCCTGATGCACCGCATGCGCGAGGAGTCCCTGCGCGGCGCCGAACCCACCGAGGCCGCGCTCTCCGCGCTGCGCACCACCGGCGGGGTCATCGCCTCCGCCGGGCTGGTCCTCGCCGCCACCTTCGCGGTGCTCACCAGCATGCCGATGGTGCAACTGGTCGAGCTGGGCTTCGTCATCGCGGTCGGTGTCCTGCTCGACACCTTCCTCGTCCGCACCTACCTCGTCACCAGCGCGAGCGTCGCCCTGCGGCGCCGGGTGTGGTGGCCGGGCCGGCTGTCCCGGGCGCCCGGGGAGCCCGCGGCGGCCGGTGAGCGGGAGCCCGTCGGTGTCTGAGGTGCCGGGCGACCGGAATGCGCCCCTCCCCTCCCGGAGGGGCGCGTCCGTCGCGGAGGATGGGCGCGTGCAGGCAACCACCACGGCAGTGTCCCGGCCCCGTGTCGGCGAGCGGATCATGGCCGCCATCAACCGCGACCCGCTCGCCGCCCCGCACGGCACCCGCAACGACGCCGTGCTCGCCGCGGTCCTCCTCACCGGCGCCGTCTGCCTCGCCCTGTTCACCGACGAGGGGCGCCGCCCGGACGCGCTCGGCTGGACGCTGCTGGTCGCCGCGCACGTCCCGATCGTGTGGCGGCGGCGCCACCCGCTGCTGGTGCTCATGGCGGGCGTGGCCCTCGTCGGGCCGTACCACGCGATGGACAACAACCACGCCGCGCCCGGCGCCGCCACCTACGTGGTGCTCTACACGCTCGCCGTCACCGGCCGCCCCCTGCGCACGATCCTGACCGGCATCGGGGTCCTCACCGTCTCCGTCAGCATCATGCTCACCGTCAACACCCACCAGGCCATCGAGCTGATCCGCATCTCCGGCTGGGTGATCGCCGTCCTCTTCTGCGGCGTCGACGTCCGCTACTACCGCCAGTACGTCGCCTCCATCGTCGAACGCGCCGAACGCGCCGAACGCACCCGCGAGGAGGAGGCCCGCCGCCGCGTCGCCGAGGAACGCCTGCGCGTCGCCCGGGACCTGCACGACCTGCTCGCGCACAGCATCACCCTCATCGGCGTGCAGACCTCGGTCGCCGCCCACGTCCTGACGGCCGACCCCGGGCGCCTGGACCGGGCCGCCGTCGCCAAGGCCCTCGACGACATCGCCGAGACCTGCCGGAGCGCGCGCGGCGAACTGCGCACCACGCTGGAGGTGCTGCGGGAGCAGGACGCCACCGACGCCCGCGACCCGCTGCCCGGACTGCACGGGCTGCCCGACCTCGCGGAGACCGCCCGGGGCGCGGGCGCACGCGTGGAGCTGTCGGTGCGGGCCGACGCCGTCCCGCCCGCGGTCGGCGCCGCCGTCTACCGCATCGTGCAGGAGGCGCTGACCAACTCCGTACGCCACGCGGGCCCGAAACCGTCCGTCCACGTCGAGGTGCGCGCCGAGCGGGGCGCCCTGCGCCTGTCCGTCACCGACGACGGCACCGGGCCCGACCCCGCCGGCACCCCCGGCTTCGGCCTCGTCGGCATGCGGGAGCGGGCCCGCAGCGTGGGTGGCACACTCGACGCCGGGCCGCGGGAGGGCGGCGTCGGGGGCGGCTTCGAGGTGACGGCCGTGCTGCCGACGCCCGCCGCACCGCCGGGGCCCGCCCCGACCCTGACGCACCTGATCCCGGAGAGCGACCGATGACGATACGCGTGCTGCTCGCGGACGACCAGAACCTCGTCCGCGCCGCGTTCGCCCTGCTCGTGGCCTCGGCGCCGGACATGGAGGTGGTCGGCGAGGCGGGCACCGGCCGCGAGGCCGTGGAGCTGGCCCGCGCCGAACGCGCCGACCTCGTCGTCATGGACGTCCGCATGCCCGACCTGGACGGCATCGAGGCGACCCGGCTGATCGCCGCCGACGAGGACCTCGCGGGCGTGCGGGTGCTGGTCCTCACCACCTACGACACCGACGAGAACATCGTGGAGGCGCTCCGCGCGGGCGCCTCCGGGTTCCTGGTCAAGGACACCCGGCCCGCCGAACTCCTCGACGCCATCCGCACGGTGACGGCCGGTGACGCGCTCCTGTCGCCCGGACCGACTGCCCGCCTGATCGAAAGGTTCCTGCGCAGCCCCTCCACGCCCGCCGCGGGCACCGCGGGACCCGACTGCCTGTCCGACCGGGAACGCCAGGTGCTCGCCCTCGTCGCACGCGGCCTCAACAACACGGAGATCGCCGACTCCCTGGGCCTGAGCCCCCTGACCGCCAAGACCCACGTCAGCCGCATCATGGGCAAGCTGGGGGCGCGGGACCGCGCGCAACTGGTCATCGTGGCCTACGAGTCGGGGCTGGTGATCCCCGGCGCCGGGTGAGCCTCGGCGCCGGCCGACCTTCGGCGCCGCACCGCCAACCTTCGTCACCCCGCCGTAGACCGACGGAGGACAGCGGACCACCGCCCGGCCCCGGCACAGTGGGCCCATGGAGAAGACCAGCACAGGCACGGGAAGCAAGGGGATCAGCCGCGCCCGGTTCCTGACGGGGGCCGCCGCGGTGGGCCTCGCGGGCGCGGTGCTGCCGGCGACCGGCGCACGGGCGAGCGCCCCGAGGACCGGGGGACACCGGGGCCTGACCCGGCGGGGCGTCGTCTACACGGTCGGCGCGGGGGAGACCCCGGGCACGGCGTGGGACGCCACCCGCATGCGCGCCGACATCCGCGCCATCCGCCGCGCCCTGCACGCCAACACCGTGGACGTCACCGGCGACGGCGTCGAACGCCTCACCGCCACCGCCGCCGAGGCCGCCGAACAGGGCCTGCACGTCTGGCTCCAGCCCACCCTCGGCGACGTCCCCCAGCGGGAGATCCTGGAACACCTCGCCGAGTGCGGCCGGTTCGCCGAGCGGCTGCGACGGCAGGGCGCGAGCGTCGAACTCAGCGTCAGCTGCGAGTTCTGGCTGTTCGTCCCCGGCATCATCCCCGGCGCGACGGCCACCGAACGCATCGAGAACCTCCAGAGCGGCAACCTGGACTTCGAGCAGGTCCAGCGCCGCCTGAACGCCTTCACCGCCAAGGCGGCCGAGGTGGGCCGCTCCGTCTTCGACGGCCGGCTCGGCTACGCCGCCGCCCAGGACGACGACGTCGACTGGAGCCTCTTCGACATCGTCGGCGTCGACTACTACTCGTACCACCGCGACCCCGCCGACCACGTCCGGGAGCTGCGCCGGTACCAGAGCTGGGGCAAGCCGGTGGCGATCACCGAGTTCGGGACGTGCACGTACCAGGGCGCGCCGAGCGCGGGCGGCATGGGCTGGGCCGTCGTCGACCACGAGAAGGACCCGCCGGAGATCAAGGGCGGCCTGGTCCGCAGCGAGCGCACCCAGGCCGACCACCTGACGGACCTCCTGTCGGTCTTCGAGTCCATGGGCCTGTACGCGGCGATGGCCTTCGAGTTCCTCACCGCCGACGCCCCGCACCGCCCGGACGACCCCCTGCACGACCTGGACATGGCGAGCTACGCCATCACCAAGCCCGTCAAGGACCGCCCCGACGACCCCGCCTCGCCCTGGCACTGGGAACCGAAGGAGGCCTTCCACGCCCTGGCCCGGCGCTACGGCCGGTGCTGCTAGCGGCGGCCCGTTCGGACGCGGCCCATTCGGGCGCGGTCGGCTCGCGGGCCGGGAACCGACGCGGTCAGGTGGTCACGGACGCGTGCCGACCGCCAGGTCCGGGCGACGTCGGGCGCTCGACCGCGAAAGGACGTGGCAATGCGACTCACTGGCCCGATAGCCGGCCGCCTCAGGAGGTGCGCCGCGGTCGCCGTCGCGGCACTGACCTGCTCCACGGTGCTGACCGGTGCCCCCTTCGCCGCGGTGGCCGGCGGCCCGGCACCCGCGGTCCCCGCCCCCGAGCTGGACTGGCGGCCCTGCCCCGAGGACGGACGGTACGACTGCGCGACGGCGAAGATGCCGCTGGACTACGCGAACCCCGGCGGGCGCACCATCGACCTGGCCGTGGTGCGGCGGAAGGCCACCGACGCCGCCCGGCGCGTGGGCACCCTGCTGTTCAACCCCGGCGGCCCCGGCGGACCGGGCACCGTGCAGATGCCGCAGAACTACGAGTCCTTCCCCGCCGAGGTCCGGGAGCGGTTCGACATCGTCAGCTGGGACCCGCGGGGCATCGGCAACAGCACGGCCGTGAACTGCTTCGCCGACCCGGCGGACGCCGAGACCTGGACCGCCACCCACCCGGCCGGGTTCCCGGTGGGCGCCGAGGAGCGGGACGCCTGGATCGACGCCTTCCGGGAGCTGGGCCGGGCCTGCGAGGCCCGCGACGCGGAGCTGCTGCGCCACGTCTCGACCGCCGACACGGCCCACGACCTCGACCGGCTCCGCGAGGCGCTGGGCGAGGAACTCCTCACCTACCTCGGCATCTCCTACGGCACGATCCTCGGCGCGACCTACGCCAACCTGTACCCGGACAAGGTCCGTGCCCTGGTGCTCGACAGCAACATCGCCCCCACGGCGTGGACCAACGACGGGTCGGAGCAGGCCAGGCTCCCCACCTTCCTGCGCACCGGCGCGGACCGCTCGGCGGCCGCGACGCTGGAGCAGTTCCTGTCCCTGTGCGGCTCCGCGACCGCCGGGACCTGCCCGTTCTCGGCCGGCACCGCGCAGGCCACCCTGGACAAGTTCGAGGACCTGACGGAGCGCCTGCGCGAGGAGCCGGTCGAGTCGTGGACGTACGCCAGGACGATCGGGGACGTCGTGAACAGCCTGTACGTCGTCGACCCCGGGTGGGCGGAACTGGCCGCCCGGCTCCAGGCCCTGTGGCAGGGGCAGGCCCCCGAGGCCGCCGCCGCGCCCGCCGTGACGCCGCCCGTCCCGACGCCGTACCAGGGCGACGAGCAGGCGGCCGCGGTCATCTGCGGCGACAGCCCCAACCCCCGTGACCCGGCGAAGATGCACGCGCTGGAGGAGGAGGCCGCCGCACGCTCGGGCGACGCGGGGCGCTTCTGGACGTGGGCCGCGGAACCCTGCGCCACCTGGCCCGCGACCTCCCCCGACCGCTACACGGGGCCGTGGGACCGGCCGACGGCGCACCCGGCGCTGGTGGTCGGCACCACCTACGACCCCTCGACCCCGTTCACGAACGCCGAGACCATGGCCGAGGAACTGGCCGGCGCCCGGCTGCTCACCCACCACGGCTACGGACACACCGCGCTGCTCAACCCCAGCGACTGCGTCGGCGACCACGTGAGCCGCTACCTCGTGGACGGCGTCCTCCCGCCGGCCGGGACGACCTGCGAACCGGACACCCAGCCCTTCGAGGCACCCGAGCCGCGCGGCGGAGTGTCCACCGGAGGCGGCGGGACGGCGGGCCGGTCCTAGCCCCGGCAGTACACGTCGGCGGCCGGCCGCTGTCCCGTCGCGAGGAAGCGGGAGACGGTCCGGTCGCCGCAGGCGTTGCCGTTGGCGAGGTAGGCGTCGTGGCCGGTGGAGTCCACGGTGACCATGACCGCGCGCCGGCCGAGCGCCTCCCGCATCTTCTGGGCGCCGGCGAGCGGGGTGTTGACGTCCCGCTCGTTCTGAACGAGCAGCACGTTGGACGGCCCCCGGTCGGTGATCCGCACCGGGGCCTCGCGCGGCGGGTACGGCCAGGCGGCGCACAGCATCGCGTTGCGGGGCATCCCGGCGGTGAGCGGGTACTTGGCGCGGCTCTCTGCGACGCCCTTCTCGTACACGGCACGGGAGGCGGGCCACGCCACGTCGTTGCAGAGCGTGCCGGCGCCCACGGCGATCACGTTCTGCAGCACGGCCTCCGGCGGCGCCTGGGGCGCGGGCGGCACGGTGCCCCGCGCCGCGGCCCGCATCAGCCCGGCGAGCGTCGGATAACGGCCGGGGGATGCAAGGCTGTCCAGCATGGTCTGGCGCAGCACATTGCCGTTCAGCTCCTCGGGATTGGCGCCGGGCCACGGGATCGGCTCCCGGTCGAGCCGGGCGGCGAGCCGCAGGAACAGCGGCCGTACGTCGGCGGCCCGGCGTGCCAGGCGGTCCGGGTTGCCGGGCTGGGACGCCCATGCGGCGAAGTGCGGGAAGGTGTCCTCGACCCCCTGCTCGTGCGCGGCGAGCCAGGCTCGGTTGACGCGGGCCGGGTCGGGGTTGTCGACGCTGTCCAGCACGAAGCGGTCGGTGCGGTGCGGGAAGAGCTGCGCGTACACTGCGCCGACGTACGTCCCGTACGACACCCCCCACGCGGAGAGCTTCCGCTCGCCGAGCGCGGCCCGGAGGCGGTCGAGGTCGCGGGCCTCGTTCGCGGTGCTGAGGTGCCGCATCAGCTCGCCGCCGTTGCCTACGCAGGCGTCCGCGACGCGCCGGGCGGTGTCGAGGTTCCCGTCGATCGAGCCGTCGGGGGCGGGCCAGGGGCGGAGCCTGGAGGTGGCGAGGTCGGCGGTCTCCAGCCCGCAGTCGACGGAGGAGGAGGGGGCGAGCCCGCGCGGCGCGAACCCGACCAGGTCGTAGGCGTCCCGGACTTCGCGCGGCAGCTTCTGCCCCTTCCCCGAAGGATCGTTGAGGCTGGATCCGCCCGGCCCGCCGGGGATGAGCAGCAGTGTTCCGCGCCGGGCGTCCGGATCCTCGCTCCGGATGCGCGAGACGGCGATGTCGATACGGGGGCTGTCGGGATCGGCGTAGTCCATGGGCACCTGGAGCGTGGCGCACTGCTGACGGGGGTCGGCGGCGCCCCCGCCGCAGTCCGTCCAGGTGAGGGTCCCGGCCGGGTCCGCGGTCGCGGCGGAGGCGGTGAACGGCGCGGTGATCCCGAGGAGTGCGGTGGAGACGCCGACGAGGGCGGCGTCGCGGATGATTCGCTTGCGCTGCGTCATACGACGAGCCTCACGGATCTCCGGTGCCGCCCACATCCGGGCAACAACCCTATTCGTATGGGGGATTACCCGAGGAAATACCCCAGCACCGGCCCTACTGCAGGTGCCGGGCGAGGAACCTGTCCCCGTCCCGCACCTCGAACCACGGGGTGCCGGTGTGCCCGCCCATGTTGGCGTGCAGCGTCTTCTCCTTGCTGCCGAAGGCGTCGAAGAGGTCCAGGGCCCGCTGCCGGGGGTTCCCCTCGTCGTCCCACTGCAGCAGCACCAGCAGCGGAACGGAGACCTGCCGTGCCTCCTCGCGCTGGGCGCGGGGCACGAAACCGCCGGCGAAGAAGCCGGCGGCCGCGACGCGCGGCTCGGCCACCGCGAGGCGGATGCCGAGGGCCATCCACCCCGAGTACCCGACCGGGCCGCCGATCCCGGGCAGCGCGAGGAGGGCGTCCAGGGCGGTCCGCCATTCCGGTGCCGCGTGCTCGACCAGCGGGCCGACCAGGGACTCGAAGATCTCGTCGACCGGCTCCCCGGCCCGCATCGCCCGGTGGAGGTCGGCGCGGACCCGCTCGTCGGCCGCGGAACGGGGCCGGTCACCGCACCCGGCGGCGTCGATGGAGGCCACCGCGTAGCCGGCCGCCGCGGTGTGCCGGGCCCGGGCCACCAGCCGGGGCTCCGTCCTGGCCATGCCGTTGTTGTGGGCCATCAGGACCAGCGGGACCGGTGCGGCGGATTCGGAGTCCGGCGTCCACAGGGTGCCGGGGATCTCGCCGAGGGTGAATTCGCGGGCGACGACACCGTCGTCGAGGCGTCGTTCGGAAGTGAAGTGCATGGTCGTGCCTTTCGGGAGTGCGCTGGAACGGCGCTCCCGGACGACGACCTATCGCCCGACCGTGACCCCGGAGGAGAGCACCCACGTCGAAACGTTCACGGGTACCACCTCCTCGTCCTGTCGCACGGCCACCGGGAAAGTAGCAGCGCTCGCCGTGGGCCGCCAACAGGTTTTCCGCGGCGCACGCCGATGTCGGCAGTCGTGGCGAGGCGCCCCGGGGCATGCGCGAGAATGGGCGGCATGAGTCTGTTCCGCGACGACGGCATCGTGCTGCGCACCCAGAAGCTGGGTGAGGCGGACCGGATCATCACCTTGCTCACGCGCGGTCACGGACGCGTACGTGCCGTGGCGCGCGGGGTGCGGCGGACGAAGTCGAAGTTCGGGGCCCGCCTCGAACCGTTCTCACACGTCGACGTGCAGTTCTTCGCCAAGAACAGCGAGCTGGTCGGGCGCGGGCTGCCGCTGTGCACGCAGAGCGAGACCATCGCGCCGTACGGCGGCGGGATCGTCACGGACTACGCCCGCTACACCGCCGGGACGGCCATGCTGGAGACGGCCGAGCGGTTCACCGACCACGAGGGCGAGCCGGCGGTGCAGCAGTACCTGCTGCTCGTCGGCGCGCTGCGCACCCTCGCCCGGGGCGAGCACGCGCCGAACCTCGTGCTCGACGCGTTCCTCCTGCGCTCGCTGGCCGTGAACGGGTACGCGCCGACCTTCGGGGACTGCGCGAAGTGCGGCCTGCCCGGTCCGAACCGGTTCTTCTCGGTCGGGTCGGGCGGCTCCGTCTGCGCCGACTGCCGGGTGCCCGGCAGCGTCGTACCCTCGCCGCAGGCCCTGGAACTGCTCGGGGCGCTGCTCACGGGAGACTGGGGGACCGCGGACGCGTGCGAGCCGCGGTACGTGCGGGAGGGCAGCGGGCTGGTGTCCGCCTATCTGCACTGGCACCTGGAGCGGGGCCTGCGCTCCCTGCGGTACGTCGAGAAGTCCTAGGCAGAACACGCAGAAAC
This sequence comes from Streptomyces sp. NPDC056128, assembly GCF_042263835.1. Classification (NCBI taxonomy): domain Bacteria; kingdom Bacillati; phylum Actinomycetota; class Actinomycetes; order Kitasatosporales; family Streptomycetaceae; genus Streptomyces; species Streptomyces sp. NPDC056128. Next base: position 387,863 of record NZ_JBHJVQ010000002.1, read on the forward strand.
ACGCAGAAACACAGTACGAGGAGACGAGAGACACATGGCGGTACGCGGGATCCTGGGGCGGCAGCGCCGGGAGTACAGGACGCCGGAGCCGCACCCGTCCGGCGCGCGGCCCCCGGGCCTCGGTGAGCTGGTCCCCGAGCATGTGGCGATCGTCATGGACGGCAACGGGCGCTGGGCCAAGGAGCGCGGGCTGCCGCGGACCGAGGGACACAAGGTCGGCGCCGAGCGGGTGCTCGACGTGCTCCAGGGCGCGATCGAGATGGGCGTGAAGAACATCTCCCTGTACGCCTTCTCCACCGAGAACTGGAAGCGGTCGCCGGACGAGGTGCGCTTCCTGATGAACTTCAACCGGGACTTCATCCGCAAGACCCGCGACCAGCTCGACGAGCTGGGGATCCGCGTGCGGTGGGTGGGCCGGATGCCCAAGCTGTGGAAGTCCGTCGCCAAGGAGCTCCAGGTCGCCCAGGAGCAGACCAAGGACAACGACCGGCTGACGCTGTACTTCTGCATGAACTACGGCGGCCGCGCCGAGATCGCCGACGCCGCGCAGGCCCTCGCGGAGGACGTACGGGCCGGGAGGCTCGACCCGTCGAAGGTCAACGAGAAGACCCTCGCGAAGTACCTGTACTACCCGGACATGCCGGATGTGGACCTGTTCCTGCGGCCCAGCGGCGAGCAGCGCACGTCCAACTACCTGCTCTGGCAGAGCGCGTACGCCGAGATGGTGTTCCAGGACGTGCTGTGGCCCGACTTCGACCGGCGCGACCTGTGGCGGGCGTGCCTGGAGTTCGCCTCCCGCGACCGGCGGTTCGGCGGGGCCATCCCGAACGAGGAGCTGCTTGCCATGGAGGGCAGGCAGGAGTAGCCGTCGGCGCCCGCTGGGGCGCTCGGGTGCTTCCGGGGTGTGTCACCGCGCCGGTCGCGGTGGCCGGCCCGGGGCCCCGCCCATGCTGGCGGCATGCCCGAGGAGCCCTCCGCGTCCCCGCCCGACGTCCGGCGTACGGCCGTCATGACCGTGCTCACGGTGCTCGCGGGCGCCGTGGACGCCGTCAGCTTCCTGACGATGGGCAAGGTCTTCTGCGCGCTGGCCACCGGCAACGTGCTGTTCCTGTCGTTCGCGCTGGCCGGGGAGGGCGACGTGCCGGTGGCGCGGCCCGCCACGGCCATCGGGGCGTTCCTGGTGGGGGCCGCGGTGGGCGCCGTACTGCTGACGTGGCTCGCGGCGCGCGGGCGGCCGTGGTTCGCGGTCGGGCTGGCCGGTGAGGGCCTGCTGCTGGCGCTCGCCGGTGGCGTGGCCGTGGGGCGGCACGGCACCGGGGCGGTGGCCGGGGCGGACCTCGCGGTGGTCGGGACGGTGGCGCTGGCCATGGGGCTGCGGGCCTCCACGGCGCTGCGCGTGCACATGCCGGGGATGCCGACGCTGCTGAGCCAGACCGCCATCGCCCAGCTCGTCAACGACGTCCTGAGACATCCGCGCGCGGCGCTGCGGGGGATGACGGGCCGGCAGCGGCAGGCCAGGACGCGGTGGACGGCGACGGTGACCGGGATCTTCGCGGGCGGCGCCCTGGGCACCCTGCTCCTGGTGCCCCTGGGCACCGGCCGGGCCCTGTTCGCCATCGCCGCGGTGGTACTCCTCCTGGCGGCGGCGAACCTGACGACCGGGCCGACCGAGCGCCGGACGCCGACACCGCCGGGCGGCCCGTAGGCCAGTCGGCCTCGCATCGTAGGCCCGCAGGCCCGTAGGCCCGCAGGCCTGTCGGCTGGGTGGATCGTCGGCCTGGGGCCTGGGGCCTGGGGCCTGGGGCCTGGGGCCTGGGGCCTGGCGGTCTGCCGGTCTGGCTGCCTGCGACCTGCCGACCTGCCGACCTGGAGGGCATCCGCAGACTGGCGGCCTGCCGGTCTGGCGGCCTCGCGGTCTGCGGTCTGGTGGCCCGCCGGTTCTGGCTGCCTGCGGCCTGCCGACCTGGCGGACTCCGCAGACTGGCGGCCTGCGGTATGCCGATCTGGCGATCTGGCGATCTGGCGATCTGGCGGTCTGGTGGCCTGCCGGTCGGCCGGTCGGCCGGGCGGCCGGTCTGCGATCTGCCGGTCTGGTGGCCTCGTGGCCTGTGGCCTGCCGGCCTGCGGCCTCACGGCCTCGCGGCCCCCGCAGGCCCGTCGCGCGGTCAGGTCGGCGTCGGGGCTCGCCGATGCGCGGCCGCGGTTCCCCGGGCCAGATCCGCCGGAGGCCTACGCGCAGTCGGCGCAGGTGCCGAAGATCTCCACGGTGTGGGCGACGTTGACGTAGCCGTGTTCGGCGGCGATGGTCTCGGCCCACTTCTCCACTGCGGGGCCCTCGACCTCGACGGCCTTGCCGCAGGAGCGGCAGACCAGGTGGTGGTGGTGGTCGCCGGTGGAGCAGCGGCGGTAGACGGACTCGCCGTCGGCGGTGCGCAGGACGTCGACCTCGCCGGCGTCGGCGAGGGACTGAAGGGTGCGGTAGACCGTGGTGAGCCCGACCGAGTCGCCCTTGTGCTTGAGCATGTCGTGGAGCTCCTGAGCGCTGCGGAACTCCTCGACCTCCTGGAGAGCCGCCGACACGGCGGCCCGCTGCCGGGTGGCGCGGCCCTTCACGGGCGGTCCAGCGGTCGTCACCGGATTCCTCCTCACGTCTTGGCGGCTTGCCGGGCCATTGTGCCAGCCCGGTTCGCCGGCGGTCAGACGCCGACCTCGTCGGTGGCCCCCCGGGTGGCCGGAATCTTGCACTCCGCCGGATCCGACGCGGGTCCCGCGACGGTGGCCGCTCGCGCGCGTCGCCGGGCGAGCGGCGCCGCCAGCGCGGTCAGCAGCACGAACGCGCCGATGGTGAGCAGCACGATCGTCGCGCCGGGCGGCACGTCCTGGTAGTACGAGGTGACCGTGCCGCCGATCGTCACGGTCACGCCGAGCGCGACGGCGATCGCGAAGGTGGCGGCGAAACTGCGGGTGAGCTGCTGCGCGGCGGCCACCGGGACCACCATCAGCGCCGACACCAGCAGCAGCCCGACGACACGCATCGCGACCGTCACCGTCACCGCGGCCGTGACGGCCGTCAGCAGGTTCAGCGCGCGCACCGGCAGGCCGGTGACCCGGGCGAACTCCTCGTCCTGGCTGACCGCGAACAGCTGCCGGCGCAGGCCCAGGGTGACCAGGACCACGAAGGCGGCCAGCACACAGATCGCCGTGACGTCGGACTCGCTCACCGTGGACAGGGAGCCGAAGAGGTACGAGGTGAGGTTGGCGCTGGAGCCCGTCGGCGCGAGGTTGATGAACATCACACCGCCGGCCATGCCGCCGTAGAAGAGCATCGCGAGGGCGATGTCGCCGCGGGTCTTGCCGTACCAGCGGATCAGCTCCATGAGGACCGCGCCGAGCACGGAGACCAGGGTCGCCATCCACACCGGGGACCAGGAGAGCAGGAAGCCGAGGCCGACGCCGGTCATCGCCACGTGGCCGATGCCGTCGCCCATGAGGGCCTGGCGGCGCTGGACCAGGTAGATGCCGACGGCGGGGGCGGTGATGCCCACCAGGACGGCGGCCAGCAGGGCCCGCTGCATGAAGGCGTAGTTCAGGATTTCCATAGTCGTCGCCTTCTCAGCTCAGCAGGCCGGTGCGGATCGGTTCGGCGTCCGACGGCGCGTGCGGGTGCACGTGGTCGTGGCCGGGCAGCGCGTGCTGGCCGACCGCCTTCGGGGGCGGGCCGTCGTGCAGCACGCAGCCGTCGCGGAGCACCACGGCCCGGTCGATCAGCGGCTCCAGGGGGCCCAGCTCGTGCAGGACGAGGAGGACCGTCGTACCGGCCGCGACCTGCTTCCTGAGCGTCTCGGCCAGCACCTCCTGGCTGGCCAGGTCGACGCCCGCCATCGGCTCGTCCATGATCAGCAGTTCGGGTTCGGCGGCGAGCGCACGGGCGATCAGCACGCGCTGGTGCTGGCCGCCGGAGAGGGCGTTCACCGAGTCCTTGGCCCTGTCCGCCATGCCGACCAGGGCGAGGGCGCGGCGCACGGCCTCGTGGTCGGCCTTGCGCAGGATGCCGAAGCGGGCCCGGGAGAGCCGCCCGGAGGAGACCACCTCGGTCACCGTCGCGGGGACGCCGCCCGCGGCCGTGGTGCGCTGCGGGACGTAGCCCACGCGCGCCCAGTCGCGGAACCGGCGCCGCTCCGCGCCGAACAGCTCGATCTCCCCGGCGGTGACCGGCACCTGGCCGATGACGGTGCGCACGGCCGTGGACTTGCCCGAGCCGTTGGCGCCGAGCAGCGCGACGACCTCGCCGCGGCGCACGGTCAGGTCGATGCCGCGCAGGACGGGGCGTGAGCCGAGTTCGGCGCGCACGCCGCGCAGCGAGATGACGTTGACGGGCTCGCTCATGCCGCCCTCCGGTGAGTTGATCACTTGGCTCCCAGGGCCGTCCGCAGGGCCTTGAGGTTGGCTTCCATGACCTGGAAGTAGTCGTCGCCGCGGGACTTGTCGGTGATGCCCTCGATCGGGTCGAGGACGTCCGTCTTGAGGTTCGCGTCCTTGGCGACCGTCTTCGCGGTCTTGTCGCTGACGAGCGTCTCGTAGAAGACCGTGGAGACGCCGTCGGCCTTCGCCATCTTCTCAAGCTCCTTGACCCGGGCGGCGCTGGGCTCGGACTCGGGGCTGAGGCCGCTGATGGCCTCCTCGGTCAGGCCGTAGCGCTCGGCGAGGTAGCCGAAGGCGGCGTGCGTGGTGATGAAGACCTTGGTGTCGGTGTCCTTCAGCCCGGTCTCGAACTCCGTGTTCAGGGCGCCGAGCTTCTTGACCAGGGTCTCGGTGTTCTTCTTGTAGTCGGCGGCGTGGTCGGGGTCGGCCTTCTCGAAGGCCTTGCCGACGCCCTCGGCGACCTCGGCGTACTTGACCGGGTCGAGCCAGATGTGGGGGTCCTTGCCGCCCTCCTCGCCGTGCTCGTGGCCGTGCTCTTCCTCGGCGTGCTCATCGGCGTGGTCGTGCTCGGCGGCGTGCCCGCCGACCTCGGAGCCGTGCTCCTCCAGGGCGGTCAGCGTGGCCGCGTCGATCTTCGTCTTGGCGCCGGACTGGGCGATGGCCTCGTCGGCGGAGGGCTGGAGGCCCTTGAGGAAGAGTGCGGCGTCCGTCTCCTCCAGCTGGGCGCGCTGCTTGGCGCTGATCTCCAGGTCGTGCGGTTCCTGGCCGGGCTCGGTCAGACTGGTGACGTTGACGTGGTCGCCGCCGATCTGCTCGGCGAGGTAGGCCATGGGGTAGAACGACGCGACGACGTCGAACTTGTCCGTGTTGCCCGCCGCCGCGCTGTCGCCGGCGCAGGCCGAGAGGGTCCCGAGGCCGAGAGCGGCGGCCGCGGTGACTGCTATGCCGGATATGTGACGTCGTCGTACGTTCATGGGATTCATTTTCAACAAATATGGAAACGGTTGTCAACAAGCGGTCGTATCGGGGGCCCGCGGATCCGGCGGGGCCCCGATTTGGTTGAGGGGCAGTCCGCGCCGGTAACCTGAAGCATTCTCTGGAAGCATCTCGCTTCGTCGCCCGTCGTCGTAATGAAGAGAGCACCGTGGCCGCCGACAAGATCGACACCATCGTCAGCCTGAGCAAGCGCCGTGGCTTCGTATTCCCCTGCAGTGAGATCTACGGCGGTCAGCGTGCCGCCTGGGACTACGGTCCGCTCGGTGTCGAGCTCAAGGAGAACCTCAAGCGCCAGTGGTGGCGCTACATGGTCACCTCGCGCGAGGACGTCGTCGGTCTCGACTCCTCCGTGATCCTGGCCCCCGACGTCTGGGTGGCCTCCGGTCACGTCGCCACCTTCACGGACCCGCTGACCGAGTGCACCTCCTGCCACAAGCGGTTCCGCGCGGACCACCTGGAGGAGGCCTACGAGGAGAAGAAGGGCAAGGCTCCCGAGAACGGCCTGGCCGACCTCAACTGCCCCAACTGCGGCAACAAGGGCACCTTCACCGAGCCCAAGCAGTTCTCCGGCCTGCTCTCCACCCACCTCGGTCCGACCCAGGACAGCGGCTCCGTCGCCTACCTGCGTCCGGAGACCGCCCAGGGCATCTTCACCAACTTCGCCCAGGTGCAGACCACTTCGCGCCGCAAGCCGCCCTTCGGCATCGCCCAGATGGGCAAGTCCTTCCGCAACGAGATCACGCCCGGCAACTTCATCTTCCGGACCCGCGAGTTCGAGCAGATGGAGATGGAGTTCTTCGTCAAGCCGGGCGAGGACGAGAAGTGGCAGGAGTACTGGATGGAGCAGCGCTGGAACTGGTACACGGGCCTGGGTCTCCGCGAGGAGAACATGCGCTGGTTCGAGCACCCGGCCGAGAAGCTCTCCCACTACTCGAAGCGCACCGCTGACATCGAGTACCGGTTCTCCTTCGGCGGCAGCGAGTGGGGCGAGCTGGAGGGTGTCGCCAACCGCACCGACTACGACCTCTCCTCGCACGCGAAGGCCTCCGGCCAGGACCTCTCCTACTTCGACCAGGAGGCCGGCGAGCGCTGGACGCCGTACGTCATCGAGCCGGCGGCCGGTGTCGGCCGGGCGATGCTCGCCTTCCTGCTCGACGCGTACATCGAGGACGAGGCGCCGAACGCCAAGGGCAAGCTGGAGAAGCGCACGGTGCTGCGGCTCGACCCGCGGCTGTCCCCGGTGAAGGTCGCCGTGCTGCCGCTGTCCCGCAACCCCGAGCTGTCGCCCAAGGCGAAGGGGCTCGCGCAGGCGCTGCGGCAGAACTGGAACATCGAGTTCGACGACGCGGGCGCGATTGGTCGCCGGTATCGGCGTCAGGACGAGATCGGGACGCCGTTCTGTGTGACGGTGGACTTCGACACGCTGGACGACAACGCGGTGACCGTGCGGGAGCGGGACACCATGAAGCAGGAGCGTGTGTCGCTGGACCAGATCGAGGGATACCTCGCTTCGAGGCTCGTCGGCTGCTGACCGCCGGTCGGTGTTGCCGTACCAGGGGGCTCTGCCCCCTGGACCCCCGGCCTGTGCCCACCCACCACCCGACTCGGTCGGGAGGGGGGTGGGCGTTTCGGTTTCGGGGGCCTGGGGTCTCGGTTCGGGCTTCCCGGCTCAGCGGCCCTGCAGTGACTTCACGTTGTCGCCGAAGGTCCAGTTCTTCGAGCCGTCCCAGTTGAGGGACCACGTCATCAGGCCCTTGAGGGCGCCGTTGTAGTGGTTCCAGGCCTGGGCCACCAGGGACGGGGGCATGTGGCCGCCGCCCGCGCCGGGCTGTGCGGGCAGGCCCGGGACCTGCTTGTCGTAGGGCACCCGGATCGTCGTGCCCTGGATGACCAGGCCCTTGTCCAGGCAGTCGGTCTGCTTGGTGAAGCCCTGGACTGTGCCGGCCGAGTAGGAGTCGCCGGAGCAGCCGTACATGCTGCCGTTGTAGTACTGCATGTTCAGCCACCACAGGCGGCCGTTGTCCGCGTACTTCTTGATGATGGGGAGATACGCGCCCCAGATGGAGCCGTAGGTGACGCTGCCGCCGGTGACGTAGGCGGTCTCCGGGGCCATGGTGAGGCCGAAGTTCGCGGGCATGCGGGCGAGCACGCCGTCGATGATGCGGATCAGGTTGGCCTGGGGCGTGGAGAGTTGGCCGATGCTGCCGCTGCCGGTCAGGCCGGTCTCGATGTCGATGTCGATGCCGTCGAAGTTGTACTTCTTCAGGATCGGCACGATCGTGTCGACGAAGCGGTCCGCCACGGCCGTCGAGTTGAGGTCGATGCCGGCCGTCGCGCCGCCGATGGAGAGCAGGATCGTCTGCCCGGACGCCTTGGCCGCGCACATCTCCGCGGGCGTCGCCACCTTCACGCCCGTGTCCATGCCGTCCTCCCACAGGGCCGTTCCGTCGGAGCGGATGACCGGGAAGGCCGCGTTGAGCACGTTGTAGCCGTGGGCGCCGATGCGCGAGTCGGTGATGGGCGTCCAACCGAAGGGCGGGTGCACGCCGTTGGCGGCGCCGTCCCAGTTCTCCCAGTAGCCCTGGAGGACCTTGCCGGCGGGCTTGGACTTCACGGCGCAGGTGTCGGCGGCGGGGACGGCCCCGGGTGCCGGTGCGGGTGCGGCGGACGCGGTGGTGGCCCCCAGCGGGGCCAGGACGGTGGCCGCCAGTGCGGCGGCGAGTAGACGGATCTTGCGGCGCATCTTGCGGCGGAACTCGCGGCGGATCATGCCGGGCCTCCCGGTGGGGGGTGCGGTGAGGTGTCGTAGGCATGACAGTGGTGTGGTCCAGACCTTTCGTCAAGAGGTCTGGACCAGGAACAGGTGGGGCTCAGTCGATCGTCCGCGGCAGGCGCAGGCTCAGCAGGCCCGTCAGGACCACCGTCGCCAGCTGGACGAGGAGGGTGATCACCAGCGCATCGCCCATGCCCGCGCCCGGGACCAGGGAGAGGAACAGCGTGCCCAGCGTGGCCACGCCCAGGGCCAGCGCCGACTGCTGGGCCGTGATCATGACGCCGCTGCCCACGCCCGCGCGCTCGGGCGGGACCTCCGACAAGACGATCCGGAAGACCACCGGGAGCTGGAGCGCCTGCCCCGCCCCGGCGACCGCCGCGCCCGGGAGGAGTTCGACCAGGCCGAGGTCCGGCCAGGAACGCCACGCGGCCAGCGTCATCAGCGCCAGGCCCACCCCTTGCAGGGCGGCGCCCGCCGTCACCACGCGGGTGCCGTACCGGGCGACCAGCCGGGGACCGGCCAGGGAGCACAGGAAGAACGTCACCGCCAGCGGCGCCAGGGTCAGCCCGGCGGCCACCGGGCCCAGTCCCGCGCCCTGCTGCAACGCCACCGCGATGACGAACATGAAGCCACTGAAGCCGATCGAGAACGGCACCAGCAGCAGCAGCCCGCGCCGCAGGGGGACGATCGCGAACAGGCTCGGCGGCACCAGCGGCGTGCGGCCCGCACGGTCGGCCCGGCGCTCCACCGCGTAGAACGCCGCCGCGAGGAGCGGGAACGCGGCGAGCGACAGCCACGTCCACAGCGGCCACCCCGCCGCCCGGCCCTCGGCGAGCGGCACCAGCAGGGTCAGCAGCGACGCCGCCAGCAGGAGGGTGCCCGCGACGTCCACCGGCTCAGGGCGCGCGGAGCGGGTCTCCGGGACCGCGCGGGCGGCCAGGAACAGGCCGACGAGGACGACCGGCACGTTCACCAGGAAGACGGAGCGCCAGCCGGTGCCGGCAATGTCCGCCGCGACCAGGACGCCGCCCAGGATCTGCCCGGCCACCATCGACAGGCCGGCCGTGGCCCCGTACAGGCCCATGGCCCGCGCGCGCCGGGGGCCGGAGGTGGTCGCCTGGATGGTGGCCAGCACCTGCGGCAGCATCGCGGCCGACGCGGCGCCCTGCGCCACCCGGGCCGCCACCAGCGTCCAGGCGTCCGGCGCCAGTCCGCAGGCCAGCGAGGTGAGCCCGAAGGCCGCCATGCCGCCCAGGAACAGCCGGCGTCGCCCGAACAGATCGCCGAGCCGGCCGCCGAGCACCAGCAGGACGGCGTACGCCACTCCGTACCCGGCGACGACGAGTTCCAGGACCGCCTCGCCCGCGGACAGGTCCGCGCCGATGGTGGGCAGGGCGACGTTGACGATGAAGAAGTCGATCAGCGGGAGTGCGGCGGCCAGCAGCACCGTGAAGAGTCCGAGGCCGCCGAGCGCGGGTGGCGCCGGGACGGTCGCGCGGACGGGGCGTGAAGTGATGGTTTCGGTCACGTGGACGAGCCTGCGACCCTTTCCAGGGTGGTACCAGAGTCTCCTTGTCCTGGTAGAAGGAGCACCTGGCAACAGGGTCCGGACCGCGGCACGCTGGAGGTATGACGACGATGACGGCCCAGGACTCGGCGCCGGGAGCCCGGCCCGGGCACGCGGGCTCGGAGGTCCGGCGGCACGAACTCGCCGCCTTCCTGCGCAGCCGCCGCGAACGCATCGCCCCCGAGCAGGTCGGGCTGCCCCGCGGGCGCCGCCGCCGGACACCCGGGCTGCGGCGCGAGGAGGTCGCCCAGCTCTCGGCCGTCGGCGTCACCTGGTACACCTGGCTGGAGCAGGCCCGCGACATCCAGGTCTCCGTGCAGGTCCTCGACGCCCTCGCCCGCGCCCTGCTGCTGGACCCGTCCGAGCGCGCCCACCTCTTCCAGCTGGCGGGGGCCGTCGACCCGACGCCCGCGACGGTCTGCCCGGTCATCACCCCGGCGCTGCGCGCCCTGTTGGAGCAGTTCGAGCCGTACCCCGCGTGTGTGCAGAACAGCCGGTACGACATCCTCGCCCACAACCGCACGTACGGGCTGCTGCTGTGCGACCTGGACGCGGTGCCGCCCGAGGACCGCAACTGCATGATCCTCTCCTTCACCCACGAGCCGTGGCGGTCCTCGATCGTCCACCTGGAGGAGACCCAGCGGCTGATGGCCGCCCGGTTCCGCGCCTCGATGGCCGGTCATCTCGGCGAACCGGGCTGGAAGATGCTGCTCAAACGGCTGCGGACGCAGTCGCCGGACTTCGGCGAGGTGTGGGAGCGGCACGAGGTCCTCGCGCACCGCGGCAAGCGCAAGGAGTTCCTCAACCGGTACGTCGGCCGGCTCCGCCTCGACCACACGGACCTGTGGCTGGGGCCGGAGGCCGGGCCCCGGATGGTGACGTACGCGCCCGCCGACGAGGACTCCCGGGAGCGGCTGGCGCGGCTGCACGCGATCGCCCTGGAGCGTGAGGTGGCCCCGGCAGGGTGACGCCGTCGGGGTGACGCCCGAGGTGCGGGAACGCGGAGTTGTGCGGAAGGTGATGTTCCCAGGGTTTCCCACCGCACGGACAGGGCGAGGACGAACAGTCATGGCTGAGCAGAAGTCGGCGCAGACACTCCCGCGGCCGTTGCACGCGGCCGCTTCCACGGTACGGAAGGTGCCGGGCGCCACGACGGTCGGTAAGGCCGCCGAGGGCGCGCTGGAACGGATCGGCGCGGTGTCGCCGCGCGGGCGGCGCGTGATCGTCTACACGGGTGCGGGGGTGCTGGGCGTCGCCGGACTGGTGGAGTGGCCGGTGGCGCTCACCGGAGCGGCGGTGGCCTGGCTGACGCAGTCACGGCGGCGGAACGGGAACGGGGCCGCCGCGCGGGGCACTGGTGGTACCGGTGCTACCGAGGCTGCCAGGAAGAGCGCCGCCGCCAGGAAGAGCACCGCCAAGTCCGCGGCGGCGAAGTCGACCGCCTCGAAGTCGACCGCCTCGAAGTCGGCCACGGCGAAGAAGGCGGCGGCGAAGAAGACCACCGCGAAGAAGGCCGCAGCCCAGTCGGCCGCCACGAAGTCCGCCGCGGCGAAGGAGGCGACCGCGGCGACGAAGAAGGCGACCGCTGCGACGAAGGAGGCGACCGCGGCGACGAAGAAGGCGACCACGGCGACGAAGAAGGCAACCGCGGCGACGAAGAAGGCGACCACGGCGACGAAGAAGGCGACCGCCAAGAAGGCGACGGCGAAGAAGGCGACGGCGAAGAAGGCGACGGCGAAGAAGGCCACGGCGAAGAAGGCGACCGCCAAGAAGACCGCCGCCAGGAAAGCCCCCGCGAAGAAGGCCGCCTCACCCGCACGGAGCAGGAGCCGCTCGGCGAAGAAGGCGGCGTCCAGCCGGCCCTCCGCCTCGGGCTCGGCGGGCAGCCGTAAGACGGCCGCCGCCTCGCGCACGCGCAGGACGGGCTGAGCCACCGCCATGGTCGGCGCACTTCTGACGCGGTCCCAGGACGCCGTCACCGGATTCGTACTGGCCGGCCCCCGGCTGCTCGCCCGCGGCACCGCACCCGCCGTCGGCGCCGCCGCCGGGGCGGTCGCGGGCACCGCGCGGGCCGGTGTGCGAGGCGCCGACTTTGCCGCCCGCGCGGCCCGGGTCGCCCGGTCGGCGCTGCCCGGCGGCACCCGGGACTGGCGGGCCGGGCCCCGGGCCCACCTCGCGCTCGGCCCGGCGGCGGCCGACGAGGTACGCCTGGCGGGCGGCACGGAACGCGTCGCGCGACGGGTGGCCGAGGAAGTGGCCCAACACCCGGACGTGCTGGTCTCCTACTGGGACACCGGCCTCGCCCGGCTGGTGGTGACCGCGACCGAGGAGGAGCTGACCGACTCCGTCGTGGACCACGCCACCGAACTCGCCGAGCGGCACGGACTCACCCGGACGGACCCACGGGACCGGCAGGACGTCGGCGACCAGGTGGACGAACTGGCCCACCCCGGCGACCCGGCCTCGGTGCGCGTCGCCGCGACCGCCCTCGGCGCCGACCTCCTCGGCATCGCCGCCGCCGTGACCGGCGCGCGCCTGCGGCTGCCGCCCTCGCCGCGCCTGATCACCGCCGTGGCGACACTGCTGCGCGAGAACCCGGCCTTCCGCGCCTGGCTGCGCGAGCGGATGGGCGACCACCGCATGGACGTGGCGCTGGCCGCCGCCAACGCCGCCGTGCACGGCGCCGGGCAGAGCCCCACCTCGCTGGTCCTCGACGGGGCGCTGCGCGCCTGCCAGTTGACGGAGGCGGTGGCCCGCACGGCGGCCTTCGAGGTGGTGCACGACCAGCTCTGCGCCCCCGGCCGCGGCAGCCTGCCCGCCGACCTCACCCTGCGCCCGGCGCCGCGCACCTCCCCGGCCCAGGACTACGCCGCCCACGCCTCCGCCGGGAGCGTCGCGGGCGCCGCGGCGACGCTGCTGGTCAAGCACGACGTGGCCGAGGCGGCCGAGGCCGTGCTGGCCGGCTCGCCCAAGGCCGCGCGCTACGGTCCCGCCGCCTTCCACGCCGTACTGAGCGCGGCCCTGTCCCGTACCGGTGTGCTGGTACGGGACCCCGGACGGCTGCGGCAGCTGGAGATGGCCCGCACGGTCGTGCTGCACCCGAGCGCGCTGCGGCTGCCGGACGACGGCGCCGACCCGTGGACCGAGGACGTGCTGGACGCGGCCCGGCGGGCCGGCCTGCGCGTGGTGATGGTCCAGGACCCGGCGCTCGCCGACTTCACCGGCCTCGCCGACCAGGTCGTCGACGCCCGGCGCCCGCTCGCGGACGTCGTGGCCGGACTGCGCACCGAGGGCGGCGTCGTCACGGTCGTACGCCCCCGGCCCGAGGACGACGAATCGGTGCTGGCCGGGCTGCTCGGCGGGGACGTCGCCGTCGCCCTGGCCGACGCGGACTCCCCGGTGGCGTGGGGCGCGGACGTGATCGCTCCGCAGGGGCTCGCCGACGTGTGGCGGCTGCTGCGGGCGGTGCCCGCGGCCCGTGCCATCGGGCGGCGCTCGCAGACGCTGGCCCGGTCCGGTGCCGCGCTGTCCGGGCTGCTGGTGGCGGTCGGCGAGGCGCGCGGCCGACGCGGCGGCCGGCGGAGTTTCATCGCGCTGTCCGGGCTGCGGCACGCGCCGGTCGACGCGAGCGCGGCGGCGGCCCTGCTGTCCGGGACGCGTGCCGCGGTCGGCGTGGCGATGGCCCGTGCCCCGCATCCCCGGGCGCGGGTGGCGTGGCACGCGCTGGCCCCGGACGCCGTACGGGACCGCCTGGAGCGGGAGAGCGAGCCCGATCCGACCGTCGTCGAACAGGCCGCGGCCCGGCTGCGCGCGGTCGCCGACCGGGCGGGCCGGGTGCCGGTGCTGGCCCCGGCGTTCTGGTCGTGGGAGCTGGCCCGGGCGGTCCGCGGCGAGCTGGACGACCCGCTCACCCCGGTGCTCGCGGTCGGCTCGGCGGCCTCCGCGATCCTCGGGTCGGTCGTGGACGCCCTGCTGGTGGTCGGGGCGCTCGACCTGAACGCGCTGGTCGGCGGTTTCCAGCGGCTGCGCGCCGAGCGGGCGCTGTCCGGGCTGCTGGCCGAGCAGACGCAGAAGGCCCGGGTCACCGAGGAGCCCGAACGGGAGGGCAGGCTGCCGCGCATCATGGACGCGTCCCGGCTGCACCCGGGGTACGTGATCGAACTGAAGACGGACGACGTCGTCCCGGCCGACGCCCGGCTGCTGTGGGAGGACGGTCTGGAGGTGGACGAGTCCGCGCTGACCGGTGAGTCGCTGCCGGTGGGCAAGAGCGTGGACCCGGCGCCCAAGGCCCCGGTGGCCGAGCGGTACTGCATGGTCTTCGAGGGCACGACCGTGGTGGCCGGCCGCGCCCGGGCCGTCGTCGTCGACATCGGCGACCACACCGAGGCGGCGCGGGCGGTGGCGCTCGCCGCCCGGACGCCCGCCGCGGCCGGGGTGCAGGCCAGGCTCCAGGAACTGACCCGCAAGGCGCTGCCGCTCACCCTGGCGGGCGGGGCCGCGGTCACCGGTCTGTCGCTGCTGCGCGGGGCGCCGGTCCGGAAGGCCGTCGCCGGCGGGGTGTCGGTCGCGGTGGCCGCCGTGCCCGAGGGGCTGCCCCTGGTGGCGACGGTGGCGCAGCTCGCGGCGGCCCGGCGGCTGAGCCGTCGCGGGGTCCTCGTGCGCACCCCGCGCACGCTGGAGGCGCTGGGCCGGATGGACACCATCTGCTTCGACAAGACCGGCACGCTCACCGAGAACAGGCTGCGGCTGACGCGCGTCGCGGGCGCCGACGGCACGGTCCGCAGGGTGGGCGACCCGGAGGCGGCCGACGCCGTACGGACCGCCGCGCGCGCCGTTCCCCGGCTGAACGGCGACGGGGCCCGGCCCACCCACGCCACCGACGAGGCGGTCCTGGACGCGGCGGGCGACGACCCGGGGTGGACGCAGGTGGAGGGGCTGCCCTTCGAGACCTCGCGCGGTTACGCCGCCGCCGTCGGACGGGACCGGGCGGGCGGGCCCGCGACGCTGGTGGTCAAGGGCGCCCCGGAGACGGTGCTGCCGGCCTGCGCCGACCTGCCGTCGCACACCCTGGAGGTGGCGCAGGCCCTGGCCCGCGACGGACTGCGCATCATCGCGGTGGCCTCCCGCCCCCTGCGCCGGGGCGAGAAGGCGGCCGACGTCCTCGAACAGCAGCCGGCGAAGCTGGAGTTCACGGGGCTGCTGGCGCTGGCCGACGTGCCGCGCGAGACGTCCCCGGCGCTGGTGCGCGGGCTGCGCGAGGCGGGCGTACGGCCCGTGGTGCTGACCGGCGACCACCCGCAGACCGCCCACGCCATCGCCGTCGACCTGGGCTGGCCCGAGGACGCGGTCGTGGTCACCGGCGACGAACTCGCCGCCGCGGACCGTACGGCGCGCTCCCGGATGCTGCGCGACGCGGACGTCGTGGCCCGGGTGGCGCCGGAGCAGAAGCTCCAGGTCGTCGAGTCGCTGCGGGACGCCGGGCGGGTCGTCGGCATGGTCGGCGACGGTGCCAACGACGCCGCCGCCATCCGCGCCGCCGACATCGGCGTCGGCATCAGCGCCCGCGGCTCGGCCGCCGCCCGCAACGCCGCCGACCTGGTGGTGACCGGCGACGACCTGCTGGTGCTGGTGGAGGCGGTCCGGGAGGGCCGGGCGCTGTGGCACAGCGTCGCCGACGCCATCGCGATCCTGATCGGCGGCAACGCGGGCGAGGTCGGCTTCGGCATCCTCGGCACGGTGCTGAGCGGCTCGTCGCCGCTGTCGACCCGTCAGATGCTGCTGGTGAACCTCTTCACCGACCTGTTCCCGGCGATGGCGGTCGCGGTGACGCGTACGGGGGATCCCGAGCAGGAGGCCGCCGACGCGGGTGCGCCGCTGGGCACGGCGGTGCTGGGCGAGCCGCTGCTGCGGCAGATCCGGCACCGGGCGCTGACCACGGCGCTCGGGGCGACCGCGGCCTGGCTGTTCGGCCGCTTCACGCCCGGCACGGACCGTCGTTCGACGACCATGGCCCTGTGCGCCGTGGTCGGCACCCAGCTCGCCCAGACCCTCACCGACCGCCGCGACAGCCGCCTGGTCCAGGTCACGTCCCTGGGCTCGGCCGCCGCCCTGGTCGCCCTCGTACAGACCCCGGGCGTGAGCCGCCTCTTCGGCTGCACCCCGCTGGGCCCGGTGGCGTGGACGGGAGTGGCGGCGGCGATCGTCCTGGCCCTGGCGGGCCAGCGGGCGCTGCCGGAGGTGGAGGAGGCGGTTCTGAAGTACTGGCCGATGGTGGCGGAGCGGTTGCCGAAGCCGCTGCGGTGAGGCGGGGGGGCGTGGGCGGAGGGGGTGCGTCGTTGTCTGCGGGTGCGTGGGGGCTGGTCGCGCAGTTCCCCGCGCCCCTTTGGGGCGGGTGGTGGGCCGGGGATGAGGGGTGCCGTGTTGCTCGGGTGCGGCGTCGGCCGCGGGTGGGTGGGGGCTGGTCGCGCAGTTCCCCGCGCCCCTTTGGGGCGCGTCAGGCTGCCGCCCGCGTCGCCTTCCGTGCTTCCGGTGACTTGAGCCGCTCCGCGGTTCGTTCCGCCGTGCGGTGGGCCCAGGGGCCGTTGGTGACGGCGCCCAGGATGAGGACCGCTAGGCCGCAGGCGGTCAGGATCCACCAGCCGGGGCGGGACGCCGAGACGAAGGTGTCCCGGTACGACGAGGCGCTCACGCCCGTCGCCAGTACCGCGCCGACCACCGCCACGCCCAGCGTCTGGCCCAGCTGGCGGCTGGTGGAGGCGACGGCGGCGGCCACCCCGGCCTGGGCGCGGGGCATGCCGGAGACGGCCGTGTTGGTGATGGGCGCGTTGACGAAGCCGAAGCCGATGCCGAAGAGGACGTAGCCGAGGAACAGGGTGACGTCGGAGGTCTCGGCCTCGAAGGCGGCGAACAGCGCCCCGCTCACGGTCAGCGCGCCGCCCGCGATCAGCAGCGGCAGCCGCGGCCCCCGGCTGCCGACCAGCCGCCCGGACAGCGGGGCGCACAGGAAGGTCGGGACGGCCATCGGCAGCATCCACAGCCCGGCCTCCAGCGCGCTCAGTCCCCGCACGTTCTGGAGGTACAGCGTGGACAGGAACAGGAAGCCACCGAGCGCCGCGAACGCGCTGATCGCTATGACCGTGGCCCCGCTGAACGGTGCCGACCGGAAGAACCGCAGCTCGATGAGGGGTTCGGCGCGCCGGGGCTCGTGCAGGAGCAGGCCGATCAGCGCGGCGAGCGCCAGCGCCGCGAAGGGCAGCACCGCCGTGAACCCGGCGTTCGGCGCCTCGATGATCGCGTACGTCAGGGAGCCGAACAGCACGATCACCATCAGCTGGCCCAGCGGGTCGGACCGGCGGGCCTTCGGCGCCCGGGACTCGGGGACGTGGCGGAGGGTGAGCAGCAGGGCGGCCAGGCCCACCGGGAGGTTGACCCAGAAGATCGAGCGCCAGCCGACCGACTCCACCAGTACGCCGCCCACCAGCGGCCCGGCGGCCATGGAGATGCCGACCACCGCGCCCCACACCCCGATCGCGCGGGCCCGCTCCCGCGGGTCGGTGAAGGTGTTGGTGATGATCGACATGGCGACCGGGTTGAGCATCGAACCGCCCACCGCCTGGATCATCCGGAAGGCGACCAGCGAGGACAGGTCGGGCGCCATCGAGCACAGCAGCGAGCCGAGGGTGAAGACCACCAGGCCGGTCATGAAGACCCGCTTGCGGCCGATCCGGTCCGCGGTGGAGCCGGCCAGCATCAGCAGCGCGGCCAGCACCAGCGTGTACGCGTCGATCGCCCATTGGAGACCGGAGGTGCTCGCGTGCAGATCGCGCTGCATGGAGGGCAGGGCCACGTTGAGGATCGTGTTGTCGATGCTCACGATCAGCAGGCTCATGCAGCAGATGGCCAGGACCAGCATGCGTCGGCGGTGGGTGAGCTCCGGCATGGCCGCCATCGTACGCCCGTTTCGATAGTGCGGCTAACTAATGACCAATACATGATCTTCGGTCCCAAGGGCCCGGCGAGCACTGCCCCGCGTACGTGACAATGGAAGAATGTCCACGCTCACCACGCCCGCCCCCGACACCACCACCCCGCCGTTGCGGGTCGGCCCGCACACCGTCGCGCCGCCCGTCGTCCTGGCCCCGATGGCCGGGATCACCAACGCGCCCTTCCGCACCCTGTGCAGGGAGTTCAGTGGCGGCAAGGGCCTGTTCGTGAGCGAGATGATCACGACCCGTGCGCTGGTCGAGCGCAACGAGAAGACCATGCAGCTGATCCACTTCGACGCGACCGAGACGCCGCGCTCGATCCAGCTGTACGGCGTGGACCCGGTGACCGTCGGCAAGGCCGTCCGCATGATCGCGGAGGAGGGCCTCGCCGACCACATCGACCTGAACTTCGGCTGCCCCGTCCCCAAGGTGACCCGCAAGGGCGGCGGCTCGGCCCTGCCGTACAAGCGGAACCTGCTGCGCGCCATCGTCCGCGAGGCCGTCACCGGCGCCGGTGACCTGCCCGTCACCATGAAGATGCGCAAGGGCATCGACGACGACCACCTCACCTTCCTCGACGCCGGCCGGATCGCGGTCGAGGAGGGCGTGACCGCCATCGCCCTGCACGGCCGCACCACCGCCCAGCACTACGGCGGCACCGCCGACTGGGACGCCATCGCCCGCCTCAAGGAGCACGTCCCGGAGATCCCGGTGCTCGGCAACGGCGACATCTGGTCCGCCGAGGACGCGCTGCGCATGGTCCGCGAGACGGGCTGCGACGGCGTCGTCGTGGGGCGCGGCTGCCTCGGGCGGCCGTGGCTCTTCGCCGACCTGGTCGCCGCCTTCGAGGGCCGCACCGACTCCTTCGCCCGGCCCACCCTGCGCGAGGTCGCCGACGTCATGGTCCGGCACGCCACGCTGCTGGGGGAGTGGATCGAAAATGGAGGGACGGCCCGAAGGGCCACCGTTGAGGGTGGTGGTGGGCGACGGGCGGGCGAGGCGCGCGGCGTCATCGACTTCCGCAAGCACGTCGCCTGGTACCTCAAGGGCTTCGCGGTCGGCTCCGAGATGCGCAAGCGGCTCGCGATCACCTCCTCCCTGGAGGCGCTGCGTGCCGGGCTGGACGAGCTGGACCTCGACCAGCCCTGGCCCACCGGCGCCGACGGCCCGCGCGGCCGCACCTCCGGCAACAACCGGGTGGTCCTGCCGGACGGCTGGCTGAAGGACCCGTACGACTGCGCCGGCGTCGGCGAGGAGGCGGAGCTGGACACCTCCGGCGGCTGATCAGCCCGTGGTCGGGTGCGGGGTGGAGCCGTACGCCGTCAGGAAGCGGTCGCGGAAGGAATTCATCCGCCACACCGGCGCGTCCTCGGCGGGCTTCAGCCCCTCCGTCCAGTTCCAGTCGTCGATGGCGTCGAGCACCTTCGGGTCCTTGGCGACGACCGACACCGGCACGTCCCGGCTCGCCTTGTCCCCGCTGACCCGGGCGAGCGGCTGGTGGTCGCCGAGGAAGACGAGGACCGTGTCGTCGGTGCCGTAGCGCTCCAGCCACTGGGTGAGGCTGGTCACCGAGTACTCGATCGACTTGCCGTACTCCTCCTTGGAGCGGGTGGAGTCGGCGATGATGTCCGACGCCTCCACCCCCGACGCCTCGATGCCGTCGTACACCGACCCGTCGCCGACCTCGTCCCAGCCGACCATCCTCGGAAGCGGCGCCCAGGGCTGGTGGCTGGAGGTCAGGATGATCTCCGCCATCAGCGGCTTGTCCCGCTCCTTGCCGTGCTCCAGGCGCTGGAACGCCTCCAGCGCGTACTGGTCCGGCATGGTGGACCAGCTGAACTTCGGCCCCCGGTAGCCCACGTCGAACGCGTCGTAGACCTTGTCGAGGCCGTACCACTCCGACTCCGGCCACGCCTTCTGCACGCCCGGCATCACGCCGACCGTGTCCCAGTCGCCGGTCTTCTGGAACGCCTTGGTCAGGGTGAGGTGGTCGCCCGCGGTGACGGTGCGGTACCGCTGCTGGTTGTCCACCCACAGCCCCGACAGGAAGGTGGAGTGGCCGAGCCAGCTGCTGCCGCCGTACGTCGCCGACGTCAGCCAGCCGCTCTTCGCCCGGAATCCCGCCTCGGCGAGCGCCTTCGTGCCCGCGTCCAGGGTCCGGTCGACGCCGGGGGCCATCACCGGGTCCTCGATGGCGCTGCGGCCGTAGCTCTCGATGAACGTGAAGATCATGTCCTTGCCGCGCAGGTCCGGCACCAGCTGCGTGCCGGGCGTGGCCCCGAACCGGTCCGCCTTCGCCTCCTTCGCGAACGCCGCCTCGTCGCGCAGCGTGTCCACCACCCGGTGGGCCTGCGCCTCCAGCGCCCCGGAGGCGCTCCGGGTGGCGACCGGCACGCCGAAGGTCTGCACGCCGAGCGCCACGCAGGTCATCCACACGGTGGCCGCCATCAGCGCGCCCCGGGCCGCCCGCTCCCGGTGCGCGGCGAGCAGTTCCCCGAGCCGGACCGCCGCCAGGGCCATCACCACCAGCAGCAGCACGACGAGCAGCACCGCGCCCACGGCCGCCCAGGCCGCCGCCGCGCCGCCCATCGAGTCCGCCACGTACGACTGGGCGTCGTCCAGCAGCCCCCAGTCGAGGACGACGTTGAAGCCCCGCCCGAGGTACTCGGTGAAGCCCATGTCGAGCAGGTTCAGCACGGTCAGCACGCCCAGGCCGACACCGAAGAGCGCCGCCGCCACCAGCCGTGCGGCGCGCGGCAGGCAGAGCAGCAGCACCGCCGCGATGACCGCCTCCGCCGGAATCCGCGCGAACCGGTTGGGCTCCAGCGCGACGAAGGTGTTCGGCAGCAGCAGGGCCCCGAGCACCAGCACGGCGGCGAGTACGGTCGTCGTCCGGCGCAGGACGAGGGCGGCACGGGGGTGACGGGTGCGCCAGGCCCGCCAGTGCGCGAGGCGGGACGTGCGGGCGGCCGGCCCGGGCTCGGCGGCGGGCTGCGCGTCGGGGGCGGGTCCGGTGCCGGTGCCGGCTTCGGTGTCGGCTGGGGCTTCGGTGCCGGCGGGGGCCTCGATGGCCTCCCCGGGGTCGTCGGGCTCGACCACATCGGGCTCGCGCGGTTCGTCCGGCTCGTTCTCCTCGTCCAGCTTGTCTTCTTCGTACGGCTCCCCGCCCGCGGTCGGTGGCTGGCGAAAGCGCGTGAAGACAGGCACCCGGAGGTCCTTCCGTACGAATCCCGGTGGACGGCGGGCCCGGCGAGGGGGCCGGACCCGCCGCAGTGACGTACGTCCGCGGCGGGCGGTCCGTTCACCCCTGCGTCCATCCGTCCGTTCACCCGTCCGCATGGTGAAAAACCGCGGCCTGTGGCAGCGTGATTCTCGCCACCTCTGATAGAGGTGGTGCTCAGATGAGCGGATCTTGGGCGACTCCACTTCTCCAAGGTGTGGCACTCAGTGCCACGTCTTGATCGTTCATCGATCGAACTCAAACGTAGCGAATGCCGCTCATGTGAGCGCTCAGCGAGATGTCTGGCGGTTCATTCGTTCAAGAAGTGAAAACATAACCGCTCGGTCGCTTGCCAAGCCTTGACTTTCGATCCGCTGGCGGACGGGTGGTTACAGGCTCATGACGCACAAGTGGACGTACCCAGGGGCCTTTGATCTGGGTAGATTCCTCGCCGTCAGGGCAGCCACCGCGTCCTCGAGGAGTCGAGACCCGTGTCGGAAAACAAAGAACCTCAGGTAACGAACGCGACGAAGTTCGTTTACGACTTCACCGAGGGCAACAAGGACCTCAAGGACCTCCTCGGTGGCAAGGGCGCGAACCTCGCCGAGATGACCAACCTGGGCCTTCCGGTCCCTCCCGGCTTCACGATCACCACCGAGGCGTGCAAGACCTACCTCGACAGCGGCGAGGAACCGGCGGCACTGCGTGACGAGGTGAGTGCGCACCTCGACGCCCTCGAAGTGAAGATGAGCAAGAAGCTCGGCCAGGCGGACGACCCGCTCCTGGTGTCGGTCCGCTCCGGAGCCAAGTTCTCCATGCCCGGCATGATGGACACGGTCCTCAACATCGGCCTCTCCGACAAGTCGGTGCAGGGCCTGGCCAAGCAGGCCGGCGACGACCGCTTCGCCTGGGACTCCTACCGCCGCCTGATCCAGATGTTCGGCAAGACCGTCCTCGGCGTCGACGGCGACCTCTTCGAGGAGGCGCTGGAGGCGGCGAAGGCGGCCAAGAAGGTTGCGGTCGACACCGAGCTGGAGGCCGCCGACCTCAAGAAGCTCGTCACCAAGTTCAAGAAGATCGTCAAGACCGAGGCCGGCCGGGACTTCCCGCAGGACCCGCGCGAGCAGATGGACCTCGCCATCAAGGCCGTCTTCGACTCCTGGAACGGCGAGCGCGCCAAGCTCTACCGCCGCCAGGAGCGCATCCCGCACGACCTGGGCACCGCCGTCAACGTCTGCTCCATGGTCTTCGGCAACCTCGGCCCCGACTCCGGCACCGGCGTCGCCTTCACCCGCGACCCCGCCTCCGGCCACCAGGGCGTCTACGGCGACTACCTCCAGAACGCGCAGGGCGAGGACGTCGTCGCGGGCATCCGCAACACCGTCGCCCTCGCCGAGCTCGAGTCGATCGACAAGAAGTCGTACGACGAGCTGATGCGGATCATGGAGACGCTGGAGAACCACTACCTGGACCTCTGCGACATCGAGTTCACCATCGAGCGCGGCCAGCTGTGGATGCTCCAGACCCGTGTCGGCAAGCGCACGGCGGGCGCGGCCTTCCGCATCGCCACCCAGCTCGTCGACCAGGGCCTGATCGACGAGGCCGAGGCCCTGCAGCGCGTCAACGGCGCCCAGCTCGCGCAGCTGATGTTCCCCCGCTTCGACGAGGACGCCAAGGTCGAGAAGGTCGGCCGGGGCATCGCGGCCTCGCCGGGCGCGGCGGTCGGCAAGGCGGTCTTCGACTCGTACACCGCCGTCAAGTGGTCCCGCTCCGGCGAGAAGGTCATCCTGGTGCGCCGGGAGACCAACCCCGACGACCTGGACGGCATGATCGCCGCCGAGGGCATCCTGACCTCGCGCGGCGGCAAGACCTCCCACGCGGCCGTCGTCGCGCGCGGCATGGGCAAGACCTGTGTCTGCGGCGCCGAGGAGCTTGAGGTCGACACCAAGCGCCGCCGGATGACCGTGCCCGGCGGGCACGTCGTCGAGGAGGGCGACGTCATCTCCATCGACGGCTCCTCCGGCAAGGTCTACCTGGGCGAGGTCCCGGTCGTCCCGTCCCCGGTCGTGGAGTACTTCGAGGGCCGCATGCACGCGGGCGCCGAGGACGCCGACGAGCTGGTCGAGGCCGTGCACCGGATCATGGCCTTCGCCGACCGCAAGCGCCGGCTGCGGGTGCGCGCCAACGCCGACAACGCCGAGGACGCGCTGCGCGCCCGCCGCTTCGGCGCCCAGGGCATCGGCCTGTGCCGCACCGAGCACATGTTCCTCGGCGACCGGCGCGAGCTGGTGGAGCGGCTGATCCTGGCCGACACCGAGGCCGTGCGCGAGGAGTCCCTGAAGGAGCTGCTGCCGCTCCAGAAGCAGGACTTCGTCCAGCTCTTCGAGTCGATGGACGGACTCCCGGTCACCGTCCGCCTCCTGGACCCGCCGCTGCACGAGTTCCTGCCCGACATCACCGAGCTGTCGGTCCGCGTGGCGCTCGCCGAGTCCCGGCAGGAGCCGCACGAGAACGAACTGCGCCTCCTCCAGGCCGTGCACCGCCTGCACGAGCAGAACCCGATGCTGGGTCTGCGCGGCGTCCGCCTCGGCCTGGTCATCCCCGGCCTGTTCACCATGCAGGTCCGGGCGATCGCCGAGGCCGCGGCCGAGCGCAAGGCGGCCAAGGGCGACCCGCGCGCCGAGATCATGATCCCGCTGGTCGGCACCGTCCAGGAGCTGGAGATCGTCCGCGACGAGGCCGACCAGGTCATCGCCGAGGTCGAGGCGGCCACCGGCGCGAAGCTCAAGCTGTCCATCGGCACGATGATCGAGCTGCCGCGCGCCGCGCTGACCGCCGGTCAGATCGCCGAGGCCGCCCAGTTCTTCTCGTTCGGCACCAACGACCTGACCCAGACCGTGTGGGGCTTCAGCCGCGACGACGTGGAGGCCAGCTTCTTCACGGCCTACCTGGAGAAGGGCATCTTCGGCGTCTCCCCGTTCGAGACCATCGACAAGGACGGCGTCGGCTCCCTGGTCGCCGCCGCCGCGAAGGCCGGCCGCGCCACCCGCCCCGACCTGAAGCTCGGTGTCTGCGGCGAGCACGGCGGCGACCCGGAGTCGGTCCACTTCTTCCACGAGGTGGGTCTGGACTACGTCTCCTGCTCCCCGTTCCGGATCCCGGTCGCCCGCCTGGAGGCCGGCCGCGCGGCGTCGCGCTCGAAGGGCAGCGACCACCGCTGAGCGCTCCGCGGGGAGGCCGGTGCGTCGCTGCGGGTCGGCTGTGGCCGGCCGCGCAGTTCCCCGCGCCCCTTCGGGGCGCACGGGGCGAAGACCCCGGAGCCGCCGTCTGTCACCCGACCACCCTCACCGATCGGCGGCGGCTCCGGTCCACGTGAGGAGGCGGCACCCTGTGCGGAGGGTGCCGCCTCTCCGTGCCTCTCCCGAGGTCGCCGCCGTCCTGCCCGGGTCAGGCGGTGCTGGACGAAATCCAGTCGTCGTTGTTTCGGTGGCGATCCAGTCCTACGGCCTCGAACTCGTCCTCGCCCAGGCTCTTTCGTGCGCCAAGCCGCCGTAGTGCCCGGGAGATCGGGCTGACTGCCCGCGAGAACCGCTTCTTTTCGGGCTCGTCCATGGGGCCCAGTGCCAGCGAGCCGTCAGCCCAGACGACGGCGCGTTGCTCGCCGACTCCCCCGAAATATTCGGCTTCCACATAGGCGATCGGTCCTGTCGAGGACCACTGGGCGAGCAGTGTCTCGAAGCCCCCTGGCAGCCTCCGGAAGCCTAGATCCCCTCCGTTGCCGCCGTCTGTGACGGCGTCGAAGAGCTCGTCGGTCATGGGCATCAGTGACAGGCCCTGACGAAGAGGCACTGATCGGGCTCCAGGAACCTCCTGCGACATCACGCGCAGCAACTTGTCAGCTGTGATCACTGCCAGCAATTCGTAACCCACCGCACGGCCTCCCAACCGATCGGAGCCCATACTGCCCGACACGTCACGGACGAACTCGGCGCTGGCTGAGCGTGCCGCCTTCAGTCTGAAGACGCCGGAGCCCCGCCGCTGAACGGGCGGGGGCTCCGGCTCCGGTACAGGGGTCAGGCGGCGCCGTTGCCGCGCCGCTTGCCGACGGCCAGCAGCAGTCCGCCGCCCGCCAGTACGACGATCGCGCCGCCCGCCGCGAGGTAGGGCGTGCTGTCGTCGCCGCCGGTCTCGGCCAGGTCGGTGCCCTGCTGCCCGGCGGCCTGGTCACCGCCGGAGTCCTTGCCGCTGCCGGTGCCCGCGTTGTCGTCGGTCGCCTTCTCGCCGGAGTCGCCGGAGTCACCCGAGTCGTCGGCGGGCTCGAAGCCGGCGGGCGGCTTGTCGCAGCCGACGCCGTCCTTGTCCCGGTCGAGGTGCTCGCCGTAGTGCCGGTCGCCCTTCTTGATGTTGGAGTACCCGTTGTCGTACGCCTCGGTGCAGTTCTTGAACGGGTGGGTGCCGTCGTGCGCCTGGGCGGCGGCCGGCAGGGCGGCCAGGGCCAGCGCGGCGACGGCCACGGCGGCGGGCTTGCGGAGCAGGTTCATCGAGAGTCCCAGGATGGTGTGGATGAGGAATGGTGTGGATGAGCGGATATGAGGTGACGAAGCTATTGAGGTACCGGAGATGTGGTGGCGATATGAAGGACTCGTGACGCGAACGTGACGTGACCGGACGGTAGCTCTCCGCTCAGGGCGGTGGGGCGCGTACGGTGAGACGGGTCCGGACCAGGGAAGGAGCCGCTGATGACCGGCTGGAACACGGGCGACATCCCCGGCCTGGACGGGCGGGTCGCCGTCGTCACCGGAGCCAACAGCGGCCTCGGCTACGTGATCGCCCGGGAGCTGGCGCGCAAGGGGGCGCGCGTGGTGCTCGCCTGCCGCAGCGAGGAGCGGGGGAGCGCGGCCGTGGAGCGCCTGCTCGAGGAGGTGCCGGAGGCCGCGGTGGAGCCGGGGCGGCTGGACCTCGGCGACCTGGCGGG
The DNA here is from genome assembly GCF_042263835.1 of Streptomyces sp. NPDC056128. Lineage (NCBI taxonomy): Bacteria > Bacillati > Actinomycetota > Actinomycetes > Kitasatosporales > Streptomycetaceae > Streptomyces > Streptomyces sp. NPDC056128. The sequence continues at coordinate 413,801 of NZ_JBHJVQ010000002.1, forward strand.
CATCCGCGAGTTCGCGTACGGGCTGCCGTACGAGCGGCTCGACCTGCTCGTCAACAACGCCGGGGTGATGGCGCTGCCGCACGGGACGACGACGGACGGCTTCGAGACCCAGTTCGGCGTCAACCACCTGGGCCACTTCGCCCTCACCGGACTGCTGCTGCCCACCCTGCTCGCCACGCCGGGCGCGCGGGTCGTGACCGTCTCCAGCTTCCTGCACGCGCTGGGCAACGTCGATCCGCGCGACCTGAACAGCGTGCGGCGGTACGGGCGCTGGACCGCCTACGGCCGGTCGAAATCGGCCAACCTGCTCTTCACCCACGAACTGGCCCGGCGCCTCGCGGCCCGCGACGACGCCTGGGACGTGCGCGCGGTCGCCGCCCACCCGGGATACGCGCGCACCAACCTCCACGCCGCCGGACCGCGCGCCGAGGGGCGCCGGCTGACGACCCGGCTGATCGGGCTGGCCAACCGGGTCGTCGCCCAGCCCGCGGAGGCGGGCGCGCTGCCCGTCCTGTACGCGGCGACCGCGCCCGGGGTCCCGTCCGACTCCTTCACCGGCCCGTCCTTCGCGATGTGGCGCGGCGCGCCCGCACCGTCCCGCCGGGCGCCCTGGACCCTCGACGACGTGATGGGGGAGCGGCTGTGGGCCGCCTCCGAGCGGCTGACGGGGGTCACCTACGAGGCCCTGCGCGGCTGACCCCTCGGCGCGCGGGCGTCGACCGGCAGTCGCCCGCCCCCTCCCGGTGACGCGCCTCAGGCCGTCTGGCCGCCGTCCACCACCAGGTCCGTGCCCACCACCGACGCCGCGTCGTCCGACGCCAGGTACAGCACCGCCGCCGCGACCTCCGCCACCGACGAGACCCGGCCGAGCGGTGTCTCGCCCCGCATGCGCTCGGCCCGGTCCTCGTCCGTCTCCCCGGGGAGCAGGGACATCGAGGTCGCCGTGGCGCCGGGGCTGACGGCGTTGATGCGGACGCCGTCCGCGATGTGGTCCACGGCGGCGCCCCGGGTCAGTGCCGAGACGGCCGCCTTCGTGGCGGCGTAGGCCGTGGCGCCCGGGCTGCGCTTGTGCGCGCCGAAGGTGGAGGCGATGTTCACGATCGCCCCGCCGCGCGGCTGGGCGCGCATCTGCCGGACCTCGGCCGCGAGGGCGAGGAAGACGCCGGTGACGTTGATGTCGAGCTGCGCGTGCCAGTCCGCCTCGGCGAGGTCGGCCAGGGGGACTCCGCCGCGGAAGACGCCGGCGTTGTTGACCGCCACGTCCAGGGAGCCGAAGTGCTCGACGGCGGCGTCCACGACGGCCCGTACGTCGTCGGGGCGGGAGACGTCGGCGGTGACGGCCAGCGCCTTGCCGCCCGCCGCCTCGATCAGGGCCACCGTCTCGTCGAGCGGTCCCCGCCCGCGTCCGGCGACGACGACGTTCGCGCCCTCGGCGGCGAGGGCGAGGGCGACGGCCCGGCCGATGCCGGAGCCCGCGCCGGTGACGAGGGCGGTCCTGTCGGTGAAGCGCTGGGTGGTCATGAATCTCCCCTTTTTCTTGACCGTTCGGTTCAGTATGAAGGCGTGAGAGGGCGTGGAAACGCCCCTTCACGGAGAGCGTGTTGTCGCGGGTTCTCAGTCGAGCAGCGCGAGTGCCTGTTCCGCCGCGTCCCGCAGCCTGGCCGGGTCCGCCGACGCCTTCCCCACCACCCGCATCCCCTGCAGCAGCACCAGCAGCATGCGGGCGAGGGCGAGCGGATCGCGGCCGGCGGGCAGTTCTCCCTGGGCCGCGGCCCGGGTCAGCGTCGAGTGCAGCACGGTCTCCAGCTGGTCCCAGTTGCGCTCGACCCGCCGCGCGGCGACCGGGTCGTGCGGGGCCAGCTCGGCGGCGGTGTTGGTGACGAAGCAGCCGCGCAGACGCATCTCCCCGGCGGACGCCTCGGCGGCGTACCGCCGTACCAGGGACCGGACGCCCGGCAGGGCGGCGCCCGGCCGGGACAGGTCCGCCAGCAGGTCCGGCAGCAGCCCCTCCTCGTACCGCGCCAGCGCTTTCAGGTACAGCTCGCGCTTGTTGCCGAAGGTCGCGTAGACGCTGGCGCGTCCGACGCCGAGGCGCTCCACGAGGTCGGACATCGACGTCCCCTCGTAGCCGCGCTCCCAGAACAGCTCCAGGGCTGCCCGCAGCGCGGCGTCCGGATCGAACTCCTTGGTCCTGGCCACGCGTCGCAGCCTAGATCCATCTGGAACGAACGGTCAAGATAGGTAACGAACGGTCAAGACAGCTACGGAACTCAGGCCGCCTTGACCTCGTACACCGCCACCCGTACCGCCTCGTCGTCCAGGCACTCCCCGGTGCTGAGGTCGAAGCGCTGCTTGAGCAGCGGGGAGGCGACGAACGGGCGGCCCTGGTGGGTGCCGGTCAGGCCGCGGGAGAGGACCGCGGCGCCGGTGAACGGGTCCCGGTTGTCGATGGCGTACAGCCCGCCCTCCCGGTCGCGGAAGAGGGCCACCTGGCCGCCGTCCGGCAGCAGGGCCGCCACGCCCCGGCCGGGGAGCAGGGCGCCGAGGTCGCACGCCGTGAACCAGTCGTCGGTCAGCCGCAGCAGGACCTTGAGGTCGGTCGTCTCGGGTGCCAGGGTCATCGCCGGGTGCTTCCTTCCAGGAGGTCTTCCTCGGTGCGCCGCATGCCGATGTTCAGCAGCGGCAGGTCGGGCTTCATCTGGTCGCGCTCGGGCACGAAGCCCACGACCGGGTCGGGGGTGTCGGGCGCGTTCACGAAGGACACGAACCGGGCCAGCTTCTCGGGGTCGTTGATGGTCTCGGCCCACTCGTCGCGGTAGTGCGAGACGTGGGCGCGCATCAGGGACTCCAGCTCGTCGCAGATGCCGAGCGAGTCGTGCACGACGACGTCCCGTACGTGGTCCAGGCCGCCCGGGATCCGCTCCAGCCAGGTGGAGGTGCGCTCCAGCTTGTCGGCGGTGCGGATGTAGAACATCAGGAACCGGTCGATGAGGCGGACCAGTTCGGCGTCCGAGAGGTCCTGCGCCAGCAGGTCCGCGTGGCGCGGGGTGGCGCCGCCGTTGCCGCCGACGTAGAGGTTCCAGCCGTTGGAGGTGGCGATCACGCCGAAGTCCTTGGACTGGGCCTCGGCGCACTCGCGGGCGCACCCGGAGACCGCCGACTTCAGCTTGTGCGGGGAGCGCAGCCCCCGGTAGCGCAGCTCCAGGTCGATCGCCATCCGCACCGAGTCCTGGACGCCGTACCGGCACCAGGTCTGCCCCACGCAGGACTTCACGGTGCGCAGCGACTTCCCGTACGCGTGCCCGGACTCGAAGCCGGCGTCCACCAGCCGCGCCCAGATCACCGGCAGCTGCTCGACGCGGGCGCCGAACATGTCGATGCGCTGGCCGCCGGTGATCTTCGTGTAGAGCCCGAAGTCCCGGGCGATCTCGCCGATGACGATCAGCTTCTCCGGGGCGATCTCGCCGCCGGGGATGCGCGGGACGACGGAGTACGAGCCGTTCTTCTGGAGGTTGGCCAGGAAGTGGTCGTTGGTGTCCTGGAGCGCGGCCTGCTCGCCCTCCAGGACGTAGCCGCTCGCGCCGATCGCCGGGGCCAGCGAGGCGATGATCGAGCCGACCGCCGGCTTGCAGACCTCGCAGCCGTCGCCGCCCCGCGCGCCCTCACGGCCGTGCCGGTCCAGCAGCTCCCGGTAGGAGGTGACCCGCAGGGCGAGGACGATCTCGTACAGCTCCTCGCGGGTCTGCGCGAAGCAGCCGCACAGGCCCTTGTCGACCTCGACGCCGCTCGCCTCCAGCTCGGCGGTGACCAGCTGGCCGAGCACCTTGACGCAGGAGCCGCAGCCGGTCCCGGCCTTGGTGCACTTCTTCACCTCGGGCACGGTCGTGCACTGGTGGTCGGTGACCGCGCCGCGGATGCTGCCCTTGGTGACGTTGTGGCAGGAGCAGATCACCGCGTCGTCGGGGAGCGCGGACGGGCCCAGCTGGGCCGGGGCCCCGGCACCGGCGGGCAGGACCAGCGACTCGGGGGAGACCGGCGGGACCGAGCCGGTGAAGGCGCGCAGCGTGCCGTACGCCTCCGCGTCGCCGACCAGGATGCCGCCGAGCAGCGTGCCGTCGCGGCCGACGACCAGCTTCTTGTACAGCCCCGCGCGGGAGTCGGAGTAGACGACGTCCAGACAGTCCTCGGCGGTGCCGTGCGCGTCGCCGAAGGACGCCACGTCCACGCCGAGCAGCTTCAGCTTGGTGGACAGGTCGGCGCCGGTGAAGGACGCCTCCTGGGCCGCGATCGTCGCGGCGACGGTCTCGGCCTGCTCGTAACCGGGCGCCACCAGCCCGTACACCCGCCCGTCGGACGCCAGCGCGCACTCGCCGATCGCGAACACGTGCTCGTCGGTGACCGTGCGGCACCGCTCGTCGACGCTGATGCCGCCGCGCTCGCCGACCGCGAGACCGCAGTCCCGGGCGAGCTGGTCGCGGGGGCGGACGCCGGCGCTGAACACCACCAGGTCGGTGGCGAGTTCGGAGCCGTCGGACAGCTTCATGCCGGTGACGGCGCCCTCGGCATCCGTCAGGATCTCCTGCGTGCCGACCCCCGTGTGGACGGACAGGCCCATGCCCTCGATGGTGCGCAGCAGCGCCGTGCCGCCGCCCTCGTCGACCTGAACCGGCATCAGGCGGGGCGCGAACTCCACGATGTGCGAGGTGAGTCCGAGACCCTTCAGCGCACCGGCCGCCTCCAGGCCGAGGAGGCCGCCGCCGACCACCGCGCCGGTCGTGGCGGTCCTGGCGTACTCCTCGATGGCGAGCAGGTCCTCGATCGTCCGGTAGACGAAGCAGCCCTCGGCATCCTTGCCGGGGACCGGCGGGACGAACGGGTAGGAGCCGGTCGCCAGGACGAGGACGTCGTACTTGACGACCAGCCCCGACCGGGCCGTCACCTTCCGCGCGTCCCGGTCGATCGTCTCCGCCGCGTCACCGACGCGCAGTTCGATGCCGTGCTCCTCGATGAAGGCGAGGTCGGTCATCGACAGGTCCTCGGGGGTCTTGCCCGAGAAGTACGAGGTGAGCTGGACGCGGTCGTAGGCGGGGCGCGGCTCCTCGCACAGCACGACCACGCGGTGCGTGGCGGTCAGGCCGCGTTCGGCGAGTGCTTCCAGGAAGCGCTGGCCGACCATGCCGTGGCCGACAAGCACGATCGTCGGGGTGTGCCCCGGGGTGGCGGTCATCAGGAGCCTCCGTCATGGGTGAGCAGGTGGAGCAGGGGGCCGCCGTCGGAGGGGAGCGGCTCTGCTCCCTCCCAGGCGCGCGCGAGCGCGCCGACGGTGCCGAGTTCGCCGACCAGGACCCCGCCGACCAGCCGGTCGTCGCGGACGACGACCTTGCGGTACGTGCCCCGGGTGGCGTCGGCGAGCTGCACGACGTCGTCGCCGGGGAGGGGGTCGGTCTCGCCGAACGCGGCGAGGTCGAAGGAGCCGTCCGGCCCGCCGAAGGGGCTGTCCGGCCCGGTGAGGGTGAGCCGGGTCAGGGAGCGGGTGCCGGTGTAGCGGGCGGTGCCGTTCCCGGCGAGCAGTTCGGCCAGCGCGCCGGCCTGTTCGAGGGCGGGCGCGGCCAGCCCGTACACGCGCCCGTCGTGCTGGGCGCAGTCGCCGACGGCGCGGATGTGCGGGTCGGAGGTGCGCAGCTCGTCGTCGACGAGGACGCCCTTGCCGACGTCGAGGCCCGCCTCCTGCGCGAGGCCGACGCGGGGCCGGACCCCGCAGGCGAGCACCACGAGATCGGCGCCGAGGGCGTACCCGTCGGCCATCTCCACCGACCGCACCGCCCCACCGACGCTGCGCACGTCGCGCACCCGGCACTCGGTGTGCACCTCGACGCCGAGGTCCTCCAGATGCCGCCGCACGAGCACGGAGGCCGCCGGGTCGAGCTGGCGTTCCATGAGCCGCTCGGACTGCTGGGCGAGGACGACCTGGGCACCGCGCACGGCCAGCGCGCGGGCCGCGGAGACCCCGAGCAGTCCGCCCCCGATGACGACCGCCCGCACCCCCGCCCGCACCGACTTCGACAGCCCCAGGCAGTCGTCCATCGTCCGGAACGCGTGCACGCCCTCGGGCAGCGCGCGGTCCGGGGTGAACAGGCCGCGCAGCGGCGGCAGCACGGCGTTGGAGCCGGTGGCCAGGACCAGCGTGTCGTACGCGATCACCGACCCGTCGGCGCACCGCACGGTCCGCCCGGCCCGGTCGATGCCGGTGACCCGGCCGCGCAGCAGCCCGGCGGGCGCCGGCAGGGTGATCACGTCCGGCCCGTACCGTCCGGCCAGCACGTCGGCGAGCAGCACCCGGTTGTACGGGCGGTGCTCCTCGTCGCCGACCAGCAGCGCGGGCGTGCCCAGCTCACCGAGGAGCCGGGCGAGCGTCACGCCCGCGAGTCCGGCGCCGATCACCACCACACGCTGATTCGAGGTCATGGCATTGAGCGTGCGGTGCCGGTGTTACCCGGTCGCATCGCGTCTGTTTCCCGCGGGGAACGCTGCCCTCAGCGGGTGCGGGGGGTGGGTGTGAGGGCGTGCGGGCGACCGACCCGGGGTGATCGGCGAACCTCAGAAGACGCTCATCTCGATGGACGGCACATCGATCCGTCCATAGGGTCGCGATCATGCCCGACATATCGCTGACCACGGTCGTTCTGCTCTGCCTGGCCGCCCTCGCGGCCGGCTGGATCGACGCCGTGGTCGGCGGCGGCGGCCTCCTGCTCCTGCCGGCCCTGCTGCTCGGCCTGCCCTCCGGCACCCCCGCCGCGCACGCGCTGGGCACCAACAAGGCGGTCGCCATCGTCGGCACCACGGGCGCGGCGGTGACGTACGCCCGCAAGGCCCCGGTGGACGTCCGTATGGCCATCCGCATCGGACTGGCGGCGCTGGCCGGCTCCTCCGGCGGGGCCTTCTTCGCGGCCGGGATGAGCACGGAGGTGCTGAAGCCGGTCATCATGGTGGTGCTGCTCGCGGTCGCCGCCTTCGTGATCTTCCGCCCGGCCTTCGGCACCGCCCCCGCGACCGGCCCGGCCACCCGCCGCCAGATCCTCGCCGCGATCGGCCTCGCGGGCGTCGGCATCGGCTTCTACGACGGCCTCGTCGGCCCCGGCACGGGCACGTTCCTGGTCCTGGCCCTCACCGCCCTGCTCCACCTGGACCTGGTCACCGCCTCGGCCACCGCCAAGATCGTCAACTGCTGCACCAACGCGGGCGCCCTCGCGACCTTCGCCTGGCAGGGAGCGGTCCTGTGGCAACTGGCCGCGCTCATGGCGGTCTTCAACCTGGCGGGCGGCATGTTCGGCGCGCATACGGCGCTGAAGAGGGGCAGTGGCTTTGTGCGGGTGGTGTTGCTGACGGTGGTGTTCGCGTTGGTGGCGAATCTGGCGTATGAGCAGTGGCTGGCCTAGGCGGTGAGGACGAGGAGCTCGCCCTCGCGGAGCTGGTTCCACTATGTCGAGGGCACGTCGCACGGGCCTGCGGCGGCCAGCATTCCGTCGGAAGGGGCGTTCTCCGGTGCTCCGATCAGTCCGTGGCGTTTCATGCGGTGAGTTGGGGAAGCAGCGTGGCGTTGCAGCCGACTAGTCCGCCGGTCTCGACGATCTGGTCGCGGGGCTGGACGTCGAGCCGGACGAGCTCATCGCGACGACGGTCGGCGCCGATGTGCAGGACGGGGCTGGCCGGGCCGTCCGGGATCTCATCGATGGTCAGAGCCAGGTCGGCGTATGCCGCGAATGATGCAGAAGTGTGATCATCTTCCGCGCAACCCTGCTTAAACGTCGAGTTCCTCACATGGCCTTCTGGAACTTGGCGCATGTTGTCCGTTTCCTTCCTGTTGACCTGGCGTTCTGTTGGGGCGTTAGTTACTTCCGGCTACTTTTGAAAATCTTGTGGGCGGGGTGTGACGGGGATGTGGACTCGGTTGCAGGGCGGGAGCCTTGCTCTCTTCCGACGGAGCAATAGACCGGCGGGAGCCGGTCGTGTGCCTGGCAGGGGCAGGGGAGCTGGCCTGGCTGCCGTGGCTTGTGTCGCGTTGGCGGCCTCACTGGTGCCCGGGCCGGTGGCTTTGGCGGCCGGGAATGACCTGCCTGCCGCGCCGTTGTCGGAGGGGCAGAAGGCCCTTGAGGCAGCACAGGAGTCTGGTCAGCGGGTCGAGGTGACCGGGGAGCGTACGGAGCGGACGACAGTGTTCGCCAATCCGGACGGTTACACGTTCACGCTGGAGGAGTCGGCGGTCCCGGTACGGGTGCAGGCCTCTGGCGGGGGCTGGAAGGCGCCTGACGCGACGCTGGAGAAGAGGCCGGACGGCACGGTGGGCCCGAAGGGTGCCGCTGCGCAGATGGCGTTCTCCGGCGGCGGTGACATCGGCCCGCTCGCGCAGATCGAGGACGAGGGCCGGTCCCTGACCCTGGACTGGCCGGGTGCGTTGCCCGCTCCGCGGCTGGACGGCTCGAAGGCCGTCTATCCGGAGGTTCTGCCGGGTGTCGACCTGCAGGTCACTGTCACCCCGGAGAGCTTCCAGCCCGTCTTCGTGGTGAAGAACCCTGAAGCCGCGGCCGGCGAAGAGCTGAAGCGGCTCACCTTCGGTCTCCAGACCAGCCATCTCACCGTCCGTGAGGGCGCGGCCGGCAACCTGGCCGCGGTCGACGGCAACGGCAATACGGTGTTCAGGGCGCCACCGGCGAGGATGTGGGACTCGGCTGGACAGGACGCTGCCGGCGGTGCCCAGCCCCAGTTGGTGACCGCGGATGCCACCCCGGCGGACGATCCCGCGGACCCGTCCGAGGCGGCTCCCTCCGGTGGCGGTGTGGAGCCTGGCCAGGGTGACACGGTGGCGCGGATGGATGTCGAGGTCGGTGCTGGTTCGCTGGCGGTGGTTCCGGACGCGGAGATGTTGACTTCCACCGAGGAGTCGGCGTTTCCGCTGTTCATCGATCCGACCGTGACGTGGGGCGAGTCGGAGCGCACGCTGCTGCGCAGCGACGGCTACGAGTCCTACGGGTGGGGCAACGGCGACGACGGCCAGGGCAAGGGGGTGGGCAAGTGCGGGTCCTGGAGCGGCTACTACTGCGGTCCGGGCTACGTGCAGCGTCTCTACTTCGAGTTCTCCCCGGCCAGCCTGAAGGGCAAGCAGGTTCTGGATGCGACCTTCCGGGTGACGGAGCCGTGGGCCTTCCAGTGTGATCCGCGTCTGGTGGACCTGGTGCGTACGAACAACATCTCGTCGGCGACCACGTGGTCCTCGCGGCCGAAAGAGCTGGACTGGATGGTCGACCGGTGGGTGTCCGCCGGGCGTGGCTCGGCCTGTGACCCCAACTCGCCGGACGCGCCGATCGAGTTCAACGACAACCCGGAGGAGTCGAACGAGAATCTCACCCCGACCGTGCGGGACTTCGCGGCCGGCAGGTTCTCCCGGCTGACACTGGAGCTGCGCGCGAACAACGAGTCGGACACCGCCGCGTGGAAGCGGTTCAAGAATGACGCGGTCCTCGCGGTGGACTTCGTGGGGCTGCCGGACAAGCCGACCGGTGTCGGTTTGCAGGGCGGCGGGACCAGCACGGCACCGGTCTGTGAACGCAGTGCGAGCGACCCGGCGATCATGTCCGACCCCACACCGCTGCTGAAGGCGACCGCGCAGACGAAGTCGGGCGGGGAGAAGGACGCGCAGCTGCGGGTCTACTTCGACGTCGACGTGCAGAACGCCGACAAGACCTGGACGGATGTCAGTCCGGGCAACGGTTCGCTGAGTCCGTCCACCGGCTATGTCGGCGACGGACGTGCCCTGTCGTTGACCTGGTCGAAGCTGGCGGACGGCAAGCTGTACCGGTATCACGCCTGGACCTGGTCGTACTACGGCTCCAGCTCCCTGAGCAGCGCCGCCTCCGACGGCTACTGCTACTTCCGTGTCGACTCCCTGCCGCCGAAGCCGCCGCAGGTCACCCTCTCCGTCCCGTACACCGAGTGCACCAGCGCTGCCTGCGTGGCCGGTGGCGGACCGGGTGTGACGGCGTCGTTGACGTTCAAGCCCGCCACTGGGGACGCCAACAGTGCCTACCAGTACAAGCTGTCCTCCGACGCCGCATGGTCGGCCGAGCTCAAGGGCACCACGGCCACAGCGAAGGTCACACCCGGGCGCGGGGGCTTGTACCGCGTGTACGTGCGGGCCAAGGACAGCCTCGGCTGGGGCGGGCAGTCCGTGACCGACTTCCTCGTGGACTCGGGCGACGCCCCGGTCGGCCAGTACCACTTCGACGAGCAGTCCGGAGCGGCAGTCGACTCCGCCACCGTCGACGGCCGCGACGACGCGAGCCTCTACGGCAAGGAGGCGGCACGGGACGACCGCGGCCGCCGCGGCATGATCACCCACGACACCGAGGGCAACGCCCTCGAGACGCCGGTCACGGACAGGGGCCTGGCCCTGAAGGGAACCACCGACTACGCGGCCACCAGCACAGCAGTGGTCGATACCCGGGCTTCGTACACGGTCTCGGCCTGGGCCATGCTCACGCCGGGCGTGGCGCGCAACCAGACGGTCCTGGGGCAGGACGGCGGCTTCTACAGCGGCTTCTACCTGACCTACCGGGAGGCGGACAAGACGTGGACGCTGAGCACGTCACCCAAGGACGCCACCGACGGCAACATCACTGAGCAGAAAGTGACGGCGACTCAGCCTGCCGCCCGAGGCGTCTGGACGCATCTCGCCGCGGTGTACGACTCGGGCAAGAAGCAGATCAGCCTGTACGTGAACGGCCGTCTGCAGGGCAGTGACACCGTGTCCGCGGCCTGGGCGGCAGAGGGCGGTCTGCAGATCGGCCGCGTGCTGTGGCGCGACGCCTACACCGACTACTTCGCCGGCTCGATCGACGAAGTCAACGTCTGGCAGCAGGCCCTGACTGGCGATCTCGTCGCCGACGAGGCCAGGCTGATGAACTCCCCGGACCACGCGGCGGTGGAGCTGGTCGCCGACTGGAAGGCCGACCGCGGCAGCGGCACCCTCGTCCAGGACACCAACTCCGGATACGGCCGGTCGCTGTCCCTGACCGGCGGTGCCAAGTCGGACGGTGAGGCGATCGTCTTCGACGGCACGGACGACGCGGCCGTCGCGTCGGGGCCGGTGGTCGACGACACGGGATCGTTCACGGTCACCACGCTGGCGGCGCTCGACTCGGACAAGCTCCTGGCCAAGCCGGTCGGCTACACCGGGCAGGTCCTCGGGCAGCGTACGGCGGATGGTTCGGCCTGGGGTATCTGGTTCGAGCGGGGCAAGGAGAAGACCGTCTGGGACGAAGAAGAGATGGTGGAAAAGACCGTACCGACGGGCTACTGGCGTCTTGGCCGGCTGAACGCGGACGGCACGTTCAGCGCGGTTGCCTCCACCGAGGAAGCCGTGATGGACGGCATGGTCCGCCTGACCGGCGTCTTCGACGCCCAGGCTGGGACGATCAGCCTATACCTGAGCCGCAACCTCAACGGGGGCCCGCAAGCCTTCACGGCGAAGGTCGGCTCGGGAGACTTCGTCCTCGGCAAGGGCTTCAGCAAGGACACCTGGCAGCACTTCCTGCCCGCCGACGTCGCCGAGGCACGCGTGTGGGCCGGCGCGATGACCACCTCGGAGCAGATCGACGAGACCGTGGGCGACTGACGGGACGTGAGGTGCGGACAACCAAATACGGGTGTCCGCACCGGAGGACAACGCGGCGGACTCGTCAGCGGGCTGCGATCAGCGTGCGGGATTTCTTGGACTCGGAATCGGGTGGGGCGGACAACGATGGTCTTTGGCATAGGCACCTCATGGCGGCGTGGCGACAGAACACCATGCCGCACGGGCCGGCTGCTGGCGCAGTCGCTGGCTCTGGCACTCGTCGTGCCAACTGGCTTGGCGCAGGTGGCGCAGGCCGTGGAGACGGGCGGTCTGGGGCGTCCTGACACACCCAAGGTCCCGTCGACCAAGGTCGAGGCATTCGACGGGCCGGGCGCGAAGAAGGCCCGCGCCAAGGTCGCCAAGGAGCGCAAGGCCAACGCCGCACAGGTCAAACAGGCCGCCGGGGAGCGGAAGGCCGACTGGCCAGACCACGGCACAGCGACCTTTGCCCTCAAGCCCGATACACGGCGTGCGGCCGCACCGGCCGGTGTCCCCGTCGTGCTGATACCGGAAGTCCCCACCAAGCAACGTTCCTCGGCTTCTGCTGGGGCGGCGGCCGGCGATGCGCAGATCACCGTTCTGGACCAGAAGGAAGCGCGCCGAGCGGACGTGACCGGTATTCTCCTGACGGCCGCGGCAGAGAACCCGGGCACGGCACAGATGAGTGTCGACTATTCCGCGTTTGCTTCGGCGATCGGCGGCGGCTGGTCTCAGCGCCTGCGGATCGTGCAGCTTCCTGCCTGTGCCCTGACGACTCCGCACAAGGCAGAGTGCCGCAAGCAGACGCCGCTGCCGTCGGACAACGACCTCAAGAACCAGACCGTCTCAGCGCAGGTCAGCCTGACACAGTCGCCACAGGGAGGCCCGTCCGCGCAGCTCACGGGCGAGGCAGGCAGCGCCGCATCCAGCGCGACAGTCCTGGCGGTCACCGCCGCCTCCACAGGTACCGGTCAGTCACCCAAGGGCACGGGCGACTATTCGGCGACGAAGCTGTCCGAGTCCTCGTCCTGGCAGGGCGGCGGCAGCTCCGGCTCCTTCACCTGGTCGCACGACTTCACCATGCCCCCCGCCGCGGCCGGACCGGTACCACTCCTGTCCCTGTCCTACGACTCCGGAAGCGTTGACGGCCGCACCGCGACGACGAACAACCAGACCACGACGGTGGGCGAGGGCTTCACCCTCACCGAGTCCTACATCACCCGCACCTACGGCTCCTGTGACGACGACGGCCATGACGACGTCTTCGACCAGTGCTGGAAGTACGACAACGCAAGCCTGGTCCTGAACGGCAAGTCGACCCGCCTGATCAAGGACAACACCAGCGGCAAGTGGCACCTGGAGAACGACGACGCCTCCACGGTGACCCGCTCCACCGGCGCCGACAACGACGACGACAACGGCGAGTACTGGACCGTCACCACCGGTGACGGCACCAAGTACGTCTTCGGCAAGAACAAGCTCGACGGCGCCGGCACCCAGCGTACGAACTCGACCTGGAACGTCCCGGTCTTCGGTGACGACTCCGGCGAACCCGGCTACAGTGGCGGCGACGCCTTCGCCGACCGTGCGCTGACCCAGGCGTGGCGCTGGAATCTCGACTACGTCGAGGACACCCGTGGCAACGCGTCCACGTACTGGTACACCGCGGAGTCGAACCACTACAAGAAGAACAAGGCCACCAACGCCAGCGAACCCTACAACCGCGGCGGCTACCTGAACCGCATTGAGTACGGCCTGCGCAAGGACGCCCTGTTCACTGACAAGGCCGACGCCAAGGTCACCTTCACCTACGCGGAACGCTGCACCGTCTCCGTAGCCGAGTGTGAGAGCGACAAGCTCACCAAGGACACCGCGGAGAACTGGCCCGACGTCCCGTTTGACGCGATCTGCTCCAAGAACGACGACGAATGCGACGCGGCCGGCCCGTCCTTCTTCACCCGCAAGCGGCTGACTGGCATCGATACCTTCTCCTACAACGCCCCCAGCAGCGCGTACGACCCGGTGGACTCCTGGACGCTGACCGAGGAGTACCTGGACGGTGGTGACATCGGTGACAGTTCCGACCAGGTCCTGACTCTGACGTCGCTCCAGCGCACCGCGAAGGCCGGCGACAGGGCCATCAAGGTCGACCCGGTCACGTTCACCTACCAGATGCGGCCCAACCGGGTCGACGCCACCGACGACATCCTCCCCCTGACTCGCCCGCGCATCTCCACCGTCACCTCCGAGGCGGGCGCGATCACCGAAGTGACCCTGACGTTGCCGGAGTGCAAGCGCAGTGAGGTCCTGGGCGCTGCACCGGACACCAACACGCGCTCCTGCTACCCGCAGTACTGGAACATCAACGGGTCCGAGGACGCGTCGATCGACTGGTTCCACAAATACCGCGTCACGGCCGTCGGTGTGCACGACCCCGCAGCCGCCAACCCGGCCGTGGAATACGCCTACTCCTACAGTGGTGCCGCCTGGCACCACAACGACGACCCCTTCACCCCCAAGGACGAGCGGACCTGGTCCGACTGGCGCGGCTACCGCCAGGTCACCTCCTACACCGGCGCTGCCGGCGGTACGCGTTCCAAGACCGTCTCGCTCTACCTGCAGGGCATGCACGGCGACAAGAAGAAGGACGGAACCACCAAATCCGTCACCGTGCCCCCGCTGCTCGACACGGACGTCGACTTCTCCGCCCCGTACGACAGCGACCGCTGGAAGGGAAGCCTGCGCCAGCAGGTCACCTACAACGGCAGCCAGCCCATCAGCAGCGTCCTGCACAACTACACGTACAAGAACACCGCCACCCAGACCGTCCCGGACGCCGCCGACCACACCGCCCTGTGGGTCCGAAACTCCTCGACCTACACCAGCACCTACCTCACCGGCTCCAAGACCTGGCGCACCCACACCACCGGCCAGAAATACGACGACCTCGGCATGGTCTACGCCGCCGACGACTGGGGCCAGGCCGGCCTGGGCGGCGACGAAACCTGCACCCGCACCTGGTACGCCCGCAACCCCGACGCCGGCATCACCAGCCTGGTCTCCCGCACCCGCACCGTCGCCAAGCAGTGCTCAATCACCGACACCAGCCTGAACCTGCCCACCACCAGCACCACCTCCGGCGACATCCTGGCCGATAGCGCAGTCGTCTACGACAAGACCGACGCCACGACCTGGTCGGCCACCCAGAAACCCACCAAGGGACAGGCCACCTGGACCGGCCGCCCCACCGGCTACACGCCCAGTGCTGCGAGCGACGGACAACGCCTGCCGTCCGACTGGCAGACCGTCACCACCACCACCTACGACACGCTCGGACGCCCCCTCGCCGTCACCGACACCGAAGGCCGTACCACCTCCACCGCCTACACGCCCGCCGATGCCGGCCCGCTGACCAGAACACTGACGACCGATCCCAAGGGGTACCGCTCGGTCAGTTTCCTCGACCCGCGCCGCGGCCAGGCTGTGCGCAGCTACGACATCAACTCCAAGAAGACAGAGCAGAGCTACGACGCCCTGGGCCGCCTGACCACGGTCTGGCTCCCCAACCGGGACCCCGCCAACCAGTCTCCCAACGCGAAGTTCGAATACCACCTCGAGAAGACCAAGCCGTCCTGGGTCTCCACCTCCACGCTGACCAATGCAGCCGACACCTACAACACGAGCTACGCGCTCTACGACTCCCTCCTCCGTCCCCTGCAGTCGCAGACGCCGACCCCCGAGGGCGGGCGGCTGCTGACCGACACCCGCTACGACACCCGCGGCCTCGCCTACGAGACGTACGCCGACATCTTCGACAGCACCAGCACCCCCAACGGCACCTACACGCGCGCCGAATACGGCCGCGCACCCCAGCAGACGGAAACCGTCTTCGACGGCGCCGGCCGCCCCACCACCAACACGCTGTACGTCAACGGCGTCAAGAAGTGGGCGACCACCACCAGCTACACCGGCGACTCCACCGCCACCACCGCCCTCGACGGCGGCTCCGCCCAGCGCACCGTCACCGACATCCGCGGCCGCACCACCGAAACCCGCGCCTACGCCGGGGAAACCCCCGCGGACGCCGACTTCGGCACCGGACCCGGCACCAACTACACCTCCACCGCCTTCGCCTACGCCCTCGACGGTCGGCAGACGACCATCACCGGCCCGGACAAGACCACCTGGTCCTACGGCTACGACCTGTTCGGCCGCCAGACCAGAACGGACGACCCCGACAAGGGCAAGGCAACCACCCAGTACAACGCGCTCGACCAGGTCATCAAGACCACCGACTCCCGTGGCAAGGCGATCCTGAGCGCCTACGACGAACTCGGCCGTCCCACCGGGACCTGGGTCGGATCGAAGACCGACGCGAACCAGCTCACCGCCCACACCTACGACACCCTCCTCAAGGGCCAGCCCACCGACTCCACCCGCTACATCGGCGGCAAGAACGGCGCCGCCTACACCCAGGCCGTCACCGCCTACGACACTATGGGCCGCGCCATCCACACCGAACTGCGCCTACCGGCCGACGATCCGTTCGTCGAAGCAGGCCAGCCCGCCACGCTCAAGGCCGAGACGGCCTACAACATTCCCGGCCAGATCCAGCGGACCAGGGAACCCGCTCTCGGTGGCCTGCCCGACGAGGACACCGACTACAAGCACGACGGCCTGGGCAACCTGACCGCCATCGGCAGCTACGTCACCGATGTCGACTACTCAGCCCTCGCCCAGCCGCAAACGCTGACCCTGGGAACCGGTGACGACAGCGCCTATATCGCCAACACCTTCGAGGCGGGCACCGGCCGCCTTACCCAGAGCTACGTGCAGGACCAGACCCACTCCTACCGGCCGCAGGACCTCACCTACACCTACGACCAGACCGGCAACATCACTCAGATCCGCGACAACACCACCCTCGGCGGCACCAGCACAGCCGACACCCAGTGCTTCACCTACGACGCCCACCAGCGCCTCACCGAAGCCTGGACCCCCTCCTCGCAGGAGTGCACCGACGCCCCCAGCACCACGACGCTGTCGGGCCCGGCTCCCTACTGGACCAGCTACTCCTACAACGCCGCCGGCCAGCGCACCACCGAAACCGAACACACCAGCACCGACACCACCAAAACCACCTACTGCTACACCAACAAGGACCAGCCCCACACCCTGACCGGCACCACCACCAGCACCGACTGCACCAGTCCCGACCGTACCTACACCTACGACACCACTGGTAACACCACCCAACGTCCCGGGACCACCGACAACACCACCCAGAACCTGACCTGGTCGGAAGAAGGCAAGCTCACCCGCCTCACCGAAGACGACCAGTCAACCGACTACCTCTACGGCGCCGACGGCACCCTCCTCATCCGCACCACCGAGAACGGCGAACGCGTCCTGTATGCCGGCGCCACCGAACTCCACCTCCGCGCCGACGGCACCACCTGGGCCCAGCGCTACTACGCCGCCGGCGGCATCACCGCCGCCATGCGCTCCAACCAGACAGGCACCACCAAGGTCACCTACCTCGTCAGCGACCACCACGGCACCGCCAGCCTCGCCATCAACCGAGACAGCACCCAGGCCTTCACCAAGCGCTACACCACCCCCTTCGGCGAAGAGCGTGGCAAAACCCTGTACGGCCCCTGGCCCGACGACAAGGGATTCCTTGGCAAGACCCGAGATGCCGCCACCGGCCTCACCCACATCGACGCCCGCGAATACGATCCCGGCATTGGCCAGTTCATCAGCGTCGATGCACTGCTGGAAACCGACAATTCCAAGACGTTGAACGGTTACAGCTATGCGGCCCAGAACCCTCTTACCTTCTCTGATCCCAGTGGAATGGGTCTCGCATGCGGAAAGGGTTTCGACACTCCATGCCCGAAGCGGCCTGATGGATCACGTGGCAATGGGCGACCGAATGAAGCAGTCGATTACTCTAAGCCGACGTACCAGGAGGAACTGGATACCGCATCGACCCTGGCCTACTTTACAACGGTAGGCCTCGCAGAAAGTGACGCTGCGTACGTTCGAAACTCGCGCACGGTCAGCCGAGAAGAATTCCGTCAAGCAAGGATGAAATATCAGGGCGCTCTTGACGGGGCTGTGTACGACACGAAGTGGATGATGTGGCTCTACGGGATCGATGAAGAAGTAATCGACAATTTCGGTGCCTGTCTCATCTTTGACTGCGCCAAGATGGTGACTGCAAACGATATCGAATCGATGCCCCTGAATAGACGGGGTTTCATGGAAGATCTTGGGCGGGCCTACGCGGAGGGTCGGGCAGCCGGCGAAGCCTACCGCGCTGCCGGAAAAGGTGCAGCGTCGCGTGCGGGAGGCTGTAAATGCTTTCTAGCTGGGACTGATGTCCTTATGGCCGATGGCACTGCCAAGGATATTGAAGATGTGCAGTTGGGTGACGATGTGCTGGCGAAGGACCCAGAGACCGGCGAAGAGGGAGCCAGAGAAGTAGCCCATCTGATTCGCACAGAGGATGACAAGCAATTCAATGAGTTGGCCATCGCTACCGGCGACGGTATAGAGAAGCTGACTGCTACGCACGAACACCCGTTCTGGTCTCCTTCGGAGCAGCGATGGATCGCGGCCGCTAATCTCAAGCCGGGCCTGACGCTGCTTACCGACGACAATCGCACTGTGATCGTCACAGGCAATCAAGCCTTTAGTGACCATGCGGTTACCTACAATCTGACCGTGGATGACTTGCACACGTATTACGTGCTAGCAGGTGAAACCCCGGTTCTCGTACATAACTCGGACCGCTGCCTCTCGCCGATTGGCGCTCAGGTCAATAAGGTAATCAACTACTGGGAGAAGACTGGAAAAACGCCGCCCGGCGTAGTGAAGGGCGGGAGGAAGGGTTTCCAGCGAGGCGTGTTCACCAATGACGCTGGCTTGCTGCCCAAGAGGCGAACTGGCTACTATCGTGAATCCGATGTATGGCCAACCGGTGGCGTGAACAGGGGGGCGCAACGTCTCATCTTCGGCGCGAAGGGTGAAGTGTACTACTCAGGTGATCACTACAAGACGTTCTACCGGGTCAAGTGAGCGGCATGGATGATTTCCAGGAATCTTGGGTCGATCCCGAAGAAGTAATCTCCGGACTCTCTCCGCAGCCCTATTTCCTCAATGAAGGTCGACGCGAAGAAGCGGTGCATGAATTGGGGTGCGCCGGGTTTGACGTGCTAGAAGTCGACCTTGCGCGGGTGCGGAGTGAATCCGAACTACTGGTTTCACTCGGAGGAGCCCTCTCGGCTCCCAGCTACTATGGGGCCAACTGGGATGCACTACGTGACGTACTTCGCGATCGAGGAACAGCGGCCCCTTTCAGGTTCGCGCTTGTCCTTTCGTCGAGCGCTGCTTTTCTTGGTGCAAATGTTCACGGTTTTATTCGATCCGTGGTGCTGCTGCAGATGATGGCGAGAGACGTGTCGGACATGAACGAAGGCTGTGGCCAATTGGAGATCTTCTACCTGGCGGACTGGGTATAACGGTGAGTCTCGCTGTCGAGGGCGACGGCTCTGATGGAGCAGAGGGCCGTCGTCCTCGGTAAGGGGTGAGGATCTGGGTTCTCAGAAAGGTTAAGTTCCGTATCTTAAGAACTCGTAACACGATCATGTTCGGTGCTTCTTGAGGCGCCTCCAGCAGATGAGGCTGCAGGCGAGGGAGATGAAGGCGTCGTGGAGTTCGGTGCGGCGTTCCCAGCGGACGGTGAGGCGCTTGAATTGGTGGAGGAGGGCGAAGGTCTCCCGGCGCTTGTGCAGCTCGCGCCGGTTGGGGTTGGAGTCGTAGCCCTTGTCGCCGAGCAGTGAGGCAGGGCGACGCCTCGGGCGGCCGGGGCGCCCGGCCACGGGCGGAATGCCGTCGACGAGGGCGAGGGCCTGGGTGACGTCGTTGACGTTGGCCGCCGTAGTGATGACCTTGAGTGGGGTGCCGCGTCCATCGCAGATCAGGTGGTGTTTGCTGCCCGTCTTCCGCCGGTCGACCCGCGACGGACCGGTGCCGGGTCCCCTTTTTCGCGCGGACGTGGGAGCCGTCGACGCACGCTCTGGACCAGTCGAGCTCGCCGGCCGTGTTCAGCTCGGCGAGCAGGATCTGGTGTAGCTGGTTGAAGGCTCCGGCCTCCTGCTACCGCTCCAGGCGCCGCCGACAGGTCTGTCCGGAGCCGAACCCCAGTTCCAGGGGCAGCAGTTGCCAGGCGATGTCGTTGTAGAGGACGTACAGGATGCCCTGCAGGCAGCGCCGGTCCGCCACCGGCTGCGGCCCCGGCGCCCGTTCGGGCCAGGGTGGCAGAAGCGGCTCGATCAACGCCCACAAGTCATCGTCCACGATCCAAGGCCGAGTACTCACAGCATCACGAAGTGCCCAACCGCCAGACCCGTCACGTCCAATCAGACCGCTTCAACAAGATCGAAACGAGGTCTAAGGGCGCCCCACACACAGAAAGACCCGCCCACGGAGTGCCAGAGACTTACGGCTGGTTGCGCCACTGTGAAAATGCGAGGCCGGGTCCAAGCTTGACCGAGGTGACGTCCTCGACGCGCTGCTTCGGAGTGTGCTCGCTGGTCGAGTTCTCTATCGGCCCTTCGGCCAAACCCCCTTGGTGGAAGGGAACCCGGTCGACCACCTCGCCGTCATCGTTGAGGAAGTCCAGGGTGCCCGTGATGGTGTTGTAGTGCTGTCCGCGCAGGATGCCGTCTACCGTCATCCGCACCGTCTTCTCTTTCCCCGATGGGCGGGACAGGTGAAGATGCTCACGCGCCGTCCGGGCCACCGCGGGTGACATGGTCTCCGTGCTGGCTGGGAAGACCTCGTTGTCACGCTCGTCGTCCAGGGCGTAGAGGAGCAGGCTGAGCAGTGCGGCAGACAAGGCCGCTCCGGCGGCCCACGACAGAAGGCGTGATCGGCGAGACATCTTGGCATCCTTGCACGTCGCCTCCGCGCCCTCCCTCCCCAGGCTGCCACACTCCCGTTTGTCGGCTTCGTCGGCCGCTGGTGTGGAGTCCGGGCACGCTGCCGCCATCCCGGCCCTGACCGGCCAGGTCGGCAACCGCCTTCGGCCGAATCGTCACACCGGTCACGACCAGCCAGGGACGCCTAACCTCGGGATTTCATGAAGCGGGCTGTCCGACAGGCGGTCAGGAAAGCAGATAGTGCCTCTGACCAGCAAGAATGAGGATTTTCGAGGTCCTTGTTCCTGCCACCGCGAGAGGAACTTCCCAGGTGAAGCACTCTATCGGGTCCTACCCGCGCGTCCGTGTCGAGGACAACGGCCGCCAGATCGTCTCCCAGGCCGGGTCGGTCCTGCTCGTCGAAGCGGTCCGCAAGACCGGTCTTGACCGGGCGATATCCGCCGCACTCGCGCCCTGGCGGAAGCCGCGGGCCGTCCACGATCCCGGCAAAATCCTCCTGGACCTCGCGCTGGCGGTCGCGCTCGGCGGGGACTGCCTCGCCGACATTGCCGCCCTGCGGTCCGAGCCGGATGTCTTCGGCCCAGTCGCCTCCGACCCGACCGTCTCCCGTCTGGTCGACACCCTTGCCGCCTCCGGCGAGAAGGCACTGCGGGCCATCCGCTCCGCACGGGCCGAAGCCCGCGCCCGTGCCTGGTCGTTGGCCGGAAAGAACGCCCCGGATGCCGACGCCAGGTCGTCGTCGATCTCGATGGCGTCCTCGTTATCGCCCACTCGGACAAGGAGGACGCGGCCGCGACCTGGAAGAAGACCTACGGCCATCACCCGCTGATGGGCTTTGTCGACCATGGCCCGGGGCCCGGGAACGCGGGCTCGAACACGGCCGCCGACCACATCACCGCCACCTGCCTCGCTCTGGCCCAACTGCCCAGGAAATACCGGCGCGGACGGCAGACGCTGCTCCGCACGGACTCCGCGGGCGGCACCCACGCGTTCGTGTCCTGGCTCGCCCGGCGTGGCCGGCGGCTGTCGTATTCCGTCGGAATGACGATCACCGAGGCGATCCACCAGCACGTGCTGAAGATCCCTGAGCCGGCCTGGACCTCGGCCGTCGACACGGACGGCGAGATCCGTAACGGGGCCTGGGTCGCCGGGCTGGCCGGCGACGTCCTGGACGGCTGGCCGCCGGGCACGCGGCTGATCGTCCGCAGGGAACGGCCGTACCCCGGGGCCCAGTTGAGGTTCACGGACGCAGACGGTATGCGTCTCACCTGCTTCGCGACCAACACCGCCGGCCGGCCGATCGCCGACCTCGAACTCCGTCACCGGCTGCGAGCCCGCGCGGAAGACCGCATCCGGGCTGCCCGGGCGACCGGCCTGCGCAACCTCCCCCTCCACGACACGGCCCAGAACAAGGTCTGGCTGGAGATCGTCCAGATCGCCTTTGACCCGCTCGCCTGGATGCCCATGCTCGCTCTGAGGGGTAAGGCCAGGCTCTGGGAACCCCGCCGCCTGCGGTTCCGCCTGTTCACCGCGGCAGCTCAACTCGTCACCACCGGCCGACGGCGCATCCTCCGCCTCGCCCGCCACTGACCCTGGACCGCCGAGATCACTGCAGCCCTGGCCCGGCTCGACCTCCTCCCCAACCCCCGGCTGACCAGCAGCTTCCCGTCCCCGCGACCGCCAGCATCACAGCCCGGGCAGTGGAACCCAGCGCCCACCCGACGCGACACTCGGGTCACCGGCCTGCCCGCGACCCCTCAGAGAATGCGAAACGGTCCACCGACTCCGTCGGCCGACCGTCGAGAAAGATCGAGGTTAGACGCGGGTACTCTACTGTGATGACGAAGAACGTTCAGTCCGTGTTGGTGGTTGACCTGCGAGGGAAATCAATCAACACGCTAGACGAATTCTGGGACGCTGTCATCGGGCCCTGTGGTTTGCCGAAGTGGTTCGGCCGAAGCACTGATGCATGGGCGGATGCTATTCAGACCCGAGGCATCTCTGAGGTGATCGACAGTTACGACACCTTGGTCGTCCATGTTGATAATCAGGGGATCTTCGCTGCCCGCCACCGTGAAGCCCGTGCGCTGCGACGCGCCTTCGCGGGGCGCCAGTCACGCCTGGTCGTGCACGACCCAACGTGATCACCAATACATTTCCTCGACGCTCTCAGTGAGCCACTCTGCACCTGTCCTTGCTACTTCTTCCTGATCCTGCAATAGGGCCGCTAAGGGTTGTCCCGTAAATGACCTTCTCGCTGTCTCGGGCACGGTGGCCCGCCGTGCGGCCCGCTTCCCTATCCGGCGAGTGCGAGGTTGTGCATCCGGGCGATGCCGAGCATGGGGTGGTGACGACAGTGGTTGATGGCAACGTCAGCAGACGGGGGCGGCGCAGGGTGGCGGTGGAGTGGCGGAGGTCGTGGAAGCGGATGCGGCGACAGTCAAGCGAGCCGAACCCGACCCCGGAAGCGACCGCATCGGACTGCAGCGGCTGCTGCGTGTTGACGTGGTGCTGTGCGGTGTTCGGCGGAGTCAGCCTGGCGGAGCCGAGAGCCGAGAGCCGTGATCGTGGTCGGCGTGCTGGAAGCACACGTGGCGGGTGATCTCTCAGCGCGCCCGCCTTTCGAACCCGTCCTGCAGTAGCAGCGGGGCGGCTCGACCAGTCCCTCCATGACGATGGCACGGTCGTTGGCGTCAACGCCGGTGACAGCCCTGAGGGCGCGCGCTTCAGGAAGGGCGGCATCCAGGGCCGGCCTCACCCACGCGTTCTTGCACAGAGTGATCTGTCCGAACGGACAGATGTCACAGAGTTCCCGCACGCAGTAGTGGCGTCTGTAGTCGGCCCTGGATGGGCATCTTCCGCGGCCATAAGTACGGGGCCGAGTAGCAGGCCGACGGCAGCTTCGCCACTCTCCAGCGTCGAACACTGCCTAGGCGCTCGCCCCGCCCCGCCGCAGATCCAGCAGCTCCACCACCCCCGTCCCGTCCTCCTCCCCATGCCCCTCGGCGAGCCACCGCTCCATCAACCCCATGTACGGCGTCAGCAGCTCCTTGCTCACCCCCTGTTCCTCCGCCGTGCGCAGCAGCGTCGCGTTGCCTGCCACCTGCATCGCGAGGTTGGAGACGACGCCGTGGGAGTAGTCGCCGCGCTCCAGTTGCTCGGCGGTCAGGTGGACGGCCGGGGCCATCGAGGTCAGCCAGGACGCCAGCAGCGGTGCGAAGTCGCCGGGTGCGATGTCCTCGCGCCGGATCAGCGCGAAGGCGTGTGAGATGCCAGCGAACATGCCGGTCATCGCGCTCAGCAGCGCCACGTCGTGCAGGGCCGCGAAGCCCGCGTCCTCGCCGACGTAGCGGGTGCCGGCGGGGACGGTGAGGGTGTCGCGGTGCTCGGTGAAGAGGGCGGAGGATCCGCTGTAGAAGACGTAGCCGCCCGAATCCGCGGCCCCGATCATCGGCGGTACGGCCATGATGCCGCCGTCCAGGAAGCGTGCTCCGCGCGCGGTCGCCCACGCGGCGCGGGTCCTGCCGTCGGCGGGGGTGCCGGTGGTCAGGTTGACCAGGTCTCGGCCGGTCAGGTCGACGCCGTCGAGGGCCGCGCCGACCGACGCGTCGTCGAGCAGGCAGACGATCACCAGGCGGTTTGCCGAGACCGCCTCGGCGGCGGTGCGGGCGACCGTGGCGCCCTCGGCGGCCAGGGCCTCGGCACGGGCGGGGGTGCGGTTCCAGACGGTCACGGGGTGCCCGGCGGCCAGCCAGGCGCGGACGAGGGCGGTGCCCATCGCGCCGGCGCCGAGGACGGTGAGCGGAGTGTGCGGAGTGCGTGGAATACGGGGAGCGGATGTCTTGTCAGTCATGGTGACAAGCCTCTGATGGCGGGCATGGCCGCTCAAGTACGCACTTCCAAGTGGGTGGTTACCTCGGGGGAAGAGTCCGGGCAGGGGACGTTCGACAGGGTGAAGGGGTGACGGGGATGGGTACGGCACGGCGGCCGGGGGCGTACGTGTGCGGGGTCGACGCGGCGATGGACGTGATCGGGGGGAAGTGGAAGGTGTTGATTCTTTGGGCGCTCGGCGAGCGGATCCGCCGCTTCGGGGCCCTGCGCCGGGAGCTGCCGGGCGTGACGGAGAAGGTGCTCACCGCACAGCTGCGGGAGCTGGAGGCCGACGGCATCGTGCACCGCGAGGAGTACCCCGAGGTGCCGCCGCGCGTCGAGTACTCGCTCACCGCGCGGGGCGTCGCCCTCAACGAGGCGCTGGCGCCGCTCGGCCTGTGGGGCAAGGCGCACGTCCTGGGCGACGGCTCACCGGCTGCCGGTCAGGTGCGCGAAGACGACGACGTTCCCCTGGTAGCCGGTACTGCGTGAGTAGTCGCCGCCGCAGGTGATGACCCGCAGCTCGGGCCGGAGCGCCGCCCCGTACACCTTGGCGTCGGGGAAGTCGTCGGCGGCGTAGACCTCCACCGCGTCCACCGTGAAGACCGCGACGCCGCCGTCCCGCCGGTCGACCTCGATGGTGGCGCCCTTCTCCAGCGCGCCGAGCCGGTAGAAGACGGCGGGGCCCTCGGCGTTGTCGACGTGCCCGGCGACGATCGCGGTGCCCCTCTCGCCGGGCGTGGTGCCCGCCTCGTACCAGCCGGCGAGGTTCTTCTTGTCGGCGGGCGGTACGTCCAGGCTGCCGGAGGAGGTCAGACCGAGCCCAGTCAGCGGGGCGTCCACGTCGATCGCCGGGACGCGGATCCGGTCGGGTGGGGAGGGGGGAAGGGCCGGTGCGGCGGGCGCCTGCCCGGCCCGCCCGGTGCCGGAGGAGGCCTGCGCGGCCGACGGCTGCGGCGGGGCCTCGCTCTCCGTGCCGCCGACGAGCAGCCACGCCCCGGAGCAGAGAGCGACCGCGGTGACCGCGGCTATCGCGGTGTTGCCGACCCTGCGCATGTACATCCCCTCTCCAGTCGGGCCTGGTTGTCTCCCCTGCCCCCTCCGGGCCGCGAGGGGCGTCGGACCCGGAGGGGGTGGGGAAGTGCGGTACCGGCGGACGGGCAGCGGAGGGTGCCCGTCAGATCCCGTCGCCTCTCGCCCGGCGATGCAGGAGCCAGGTACCGCCCGCGGCGGCGACGGCGAGAGCCGCCACACCGGCCGCGGTCTGCACGGGGTCGGGGCCAAGAGCGCCGCCGACCCCCGTCTTCACGCTTCCTCTGGGGTACACCGGCGCGTCGGCCGAGGTCAGCGTCACCACCAGGTCGCCCGTCACCCGCTGCTCGTCGTCCCCGCAGGTCGCGACGATCTCGTACGTTCCCGGATGCGCGCTCGGCGGCACCTCGAAGTGGCCGGCCGCCTCCCCGTCACCCGTGCCCGGCGCCAGCGGGAACGTGCCGGCGCCGACCGCGCTGGCGTCACCGGCCGCCGAACCGTCCTCGCCGCACCACGCCGTGGTCACCATGGCCCGCTCGCCCGGCACCACCGAGGACGGGTACACCTCCAGGCCACCGGTCGGTGCGGCGTCCCCGGCGTACACGGTCGCCGGGGAGGCGAGGCCGACGGCCGCGACGGCGAGCGCGGTACCGGTCAGCAGGCGGGCGGTACGTCGCATCGGTGCTCCTTTGAGCTCTTCGGTGGCCCCTGCTCTACCGAGGAAAGTGGCAGCGGACCCGGCCCGCTCCCCGAGCGCCCGGCGCGGATTGGGATGAACGGGTGTCGCCGGTGCGCCGGACGCCACCGCGCGGGACTCCGTTTCAGCAGGTCACGGGGGCGTGCCGGGTGAGGGCGAGAAAAGATCCCGAAGGGGGCGGGACGGGGGTGTGAACGGGTGACCGGCGCCGCCGAACGGGCCCGCCGTCACCACGGCTTGACCTCAAGTTTGGTCGAGGTATCAGGCTGTTCCGCATGGACACCACGACCGCCCCCCTGCGGGTGACCCTCCTTGTCGGCAGCAACCGCCACGGCCGCTTCGGCCCCGTCGTCGCCGACTGGCTCCTGGACCATCTCCGGGCCCACGACGACCTGATCCCGGAGGTGGTCGACGTGGCCGAGACCGACCTCCCCACGACGTTCGCCTCGACCCCGGAGGCGACCGCCGCGCTGGCCGGGGTCACGCCCAAGCTCGCCGGCGCCGACGCGTTCGTCGTGCTCACGCCCGAGTACAACCACTCGTTCCCGGCGGGCCTGAAGAACGTCATCGACTGGCACTTCACCGAGTGGCGGGCCAAGCCCGTCGGCCTGGTCTCGTACGGCGGCCTGGCCGGCGGCCTGCGCGCCGCGGAGCACCTGCGCCAGGTCTTCGCCGAACTGCACGCCGTCACCGTCCGCGACACCGTCTCCTTCCACAACGCGGGCGCATCCTTCGACGACGAGGGCACGCTCAGGGACCCGTCTGGGCCGGACGCCGCGGCGAAGACGATGCTCGACCAGCTGGTGTGGTGGGGACGCGCGCTGCGCGAGGCGAAGGAGAAGCGGCCCTACGACGACATCTGAGAACGCGTGAGGCCGCCCAGGTTCCGTAACGGAACCGGGGCGGCCCACGTCGCGTGCGCGGCGGGCTCAGCCCACGTTCACCGCGCTCCACGCCGCGCCGACCGCGGCGTACTCGGCGCTGTCGGTGCCGTACAGGTCACCGGCCGCGCTCAGGGTGGCGGCGCGGGCGCCCGCGTAGTCCGTGGACGACGTCATGTACACCGTCAGCGCCCGGTACCAGACGTCCCCGAGCTTGTCCCGGCCGATCCCGGAGACCGAGGAGCCGTCGCAGGTGGGGGAGTCGTACCGGACCCCGCCCACGGTCCGCGCGCCGCTGCCCTCGGCCAGCAGGTAGGCGAAGTGGTTGGCGATCCCGGAGGAGTAGTGGACGTCCAGGTCGCCCACCGCGGTGCTCCAGCAGTCGGCCGAACTGCCGTCCCTGCTGGGCTTGTCCATGTAGCGCAGCGCGTCCCGGCCGAACCCGTCCCGGACCACCTTCTCGCCGATCAGGTAGTCCCCGGCGTCGGTGGAGTTGCCCGCGTGCCACTCCACCAGGGTGCCGAAGATGTCGGAGGTCGCCTCGTTGAGGCCGCCCGACTCGCCCGAGTACGTCAGCGCCGCCGTCGACGAGGTCACCCCGTGCGTCATCTCGTGCCCGGCGACGTCCAGCGAGACCAGCGGCCCGAAGGTGCTCCCGTCACCGTCGCCGTACGTCATGCAGAAGCAACTGTCGTCCCAGAAGGCGTTGTTGTACTTGTTGCCGTAGTGCACCCGGTTGTACGACCCCTTGCCGTCGCCCGCGATGCCGCTGCGCCCGTGCACGTCCTTGTAGTAGTCCCACGTGACGTCGGTGCCGTACTGCGCGTCCACGGCGGCCGAGGCGCGGTCGCCGGCGCTCCCCGTGCCCCAGTGGTTGTCGGCGTCGGTGAACGGCGTCGAGGGGGCCCGGACCAGGCAGATGCCGAGGAAGCACAGGTCGGTCTGGTTCTCCGCGTCACCGGTGTAGGTGCCGCCGCGCGTCGGGTCCTTGAGCTGGTACGACGACCCCGAGGACGTCGTTTCCAGCGGCACCGTGCCGCTGTACAGCGACTCGCCGTCGCCCGCGGCCGTCTCGATGGTGTCCCAGGCGTCGATGCGGGCGCCGGTCCCGGCGTCGGTCAGCACGGTGCGCGCGACCGGGTTGCCGAGGGGGTCCATCGCCGCCGCGTTCGTCCGCCAGGCCAGCTTCGGGGTCCCGTGCAAGGCGTCGACCACCAACTGCGGTTTGGCGGTGAGCTTCTTCAGCAGCTCGCCCGGGTTGGCGGCGCGCAGCGCGTTGGCGGCCAGGTCGGCGGCCTTGGGAGCCGACAGTTTCGGGGTGACCGTCGGCAGGGAGACGCGGGCCTCCGTCGCGCGGTCCGCGCCGCGGAAGTCGCCGTCGGGGGCGAGGTGGAGGACGAAGTCGCCGCCCAGGACGGGGAGTTCGCGGTAGGTGCGGTCGTAGCGGACGTGCTGGGTGCCGTCGTCGTCGACGATGACGTCGCGGACCTCGGTGTCCTGCGCCGCGGTCAGGCCGAGGGCGTCGGCCCGGTCGGCGAGGACGGCGGCCGCGTGTCCGAGGGCGTCGGCGGAGGTGGGTCCGTCGTCGGCTTGGGAAGTGGGGACGAGGACGGTGGTGAGCAGCGCGGCGGTGGTGGCGGCGATGCCGGCCGTGGCGAGACGGGAACCTCGGACGTGCCGTATTCGGCTCATCGGACTCCTTGGGGAGGAGCGCTACGGGGCGCGTGGGGGTGCGGGGGCGTGGGGAAGTGGGGGTGTTGACTCAGATTTAAAGGACCCCCGGCATGTCATGTCCATAGCCCGTCGGTGAAGATCATGAGGGGCATGAGGCGAGAGAATGACCTCTCGTGGACACCACGCGACTGCCGTTCTTCGTCTACGGGACCCTGCGCCCCGGCGGCGTGAATCACGACGCCTTCCTGCGCGGACGCACCCGCGCCGAGGAACCCGCCCGCCTGCACGGAGCGTTGCTCTACCCGGGCCCCGGCTACCCCTACGCCGTGGAGGCGCCCGAGGCGCCCGAGGGGACCGTGCGCGGGGAGGTGGTCACCGCGCTGCCCGAGGAGTACGACGCACTGCTCGCCGAACTGGACCGGCTGGAGGAGTACGTGCCGGGCGACCCGCGCAACCTGTACGACCGGGTGACCAGGACCGTCGTACGGGACGCCGACGGGACGACCCTGCGGGCCTGGGTGTACGTCGCCGCCCCCGCGGTCGCGGTCCGGCTGCGGGCGAGGGGCAGGCCGATCGCGGACGGCACCTGGTCCGTGCGATGACGGCCGCGGCCCCGCCGTCGCCTACCGCGCCACCTCCACCCGCACCGCGCACACCTTGAACTCCGGCATCCGCGAGGTCGGGTCGAGGGCCGGGTTGGTCAGCGTGTTGGCGCGGCCCTCGCCCGGCCAGTGGAAGGGCATGAACACGGTGTCCGGCCGGATGCCGGTGGTGATCCGGGCCGGTGCCACCGCCCGCCCCCGCCGGGACACCACCGCCAGCGGGTCCCCCTCCGCCGCCCCGAGCCGCGCCGCCAGCCGCGGGTGCAGCTCCACGAACGGGCCGGGCGCGGCGGCGTTCAGCTCGGCCACCCGCCGGGTCTGCGCCCCGGACTGGTACTGCGCCACCACCCGCCCCGTGGTCAGCAGGACCGGGTACGCGTCGTCCGGCTCCTCGGCGCTCGGCCGGTGCGCGACGGGCACGAACCTGGCCCGGCCGTCGTCGGTGGCGAAGCGGTCCAGGAAGAGACGCGGGGTGCCCGGGTGCGGGGGAGTGTCCTCCTGCGGCGCCGGGCACGGCCAGAACACGCCGTTCTCCTCCGCGAGCCGCCGGTAGTCGATCCCCGAGTAGTCCGCCGGACCGCCGGCGCTGGCCCGGCGCAGCTCCTCGAAGACCTCCTCGGGCTCGGTCGGGAACCCCTTCTCCACACCCAGCCGGTCGGCCAGGCCGTGCAGCACCTCCAGGTCGCTGCGGACCCCGTCCGGCGGCGTGATCGCCCGCCGCCGCAGCAGCACCCGCCCCTCCAGGCTCGTCGTCGTCCCCGTCTCCTCCGCCCACTGCGTCACCGGCAGCACCACGTCCGCCAGCGCCGCCGTCTCGGAGAGCACCACGTCGCACACGGCCAGGAAGTCCAGCGACCGCAGCCGCCCCTCGATGTGCGCGGCCCGGGGCGCCGACACCACCGGGTTGGACCCCATCACCAGCAGCGACCCGATGTCCGTGCCCAGCGCGTCCAGCAACTCGTACGCACTGCGCCCCGGCCCCGGCAGCGAGTCCGGGTCCACGCCCCACACCTCGGCCACGTGCCGCCGCGCCGCCGGGTCCGTCAGCTTGCGGTAGCCCGGCAACTGGTCGGCCTTCTGCCCGTGTTCGCGCCCGCCCTGCCCGTTGCCCTGCCCCGTCAGACAGCCGTACCCGGACAGCGGCCGCCCGGCCCGCCCGGTCGCCAGGCACAGGTTGATCCACGCGCCCACCGTGTCCGTGCCCTTGGCCTGCTGCTCCGGCCCGCGCGCGGTGAGCACCATGGCCGCCTCCGGCGCGCAGAACAGCCGCACCGCCTCCCGCAGTTCCGGAACGGACACCCCCGTGATCCGCTCCACGTACTCCGGCCAGTGCGCCATCGCCGCCGCCCGCGCCTCCTCCCAGCCGGCCGTGCGGTCCTCGACGTACCGCTCGTCCACCCGCCCCTCGGCGACGACCAGGTGCAGCATGCCCAGCGCCAGCGCCAGGTCGGTGCCGGGCCTCGGCGCCAGGTGCAGGTCGGCCTGCTCGGCGGTCTTCGTGCGGCGCGGGTCGACGACGATCAGGGTGCCGCCGTTCTCCCGCAGCTCGGTGAAGTACCGCAGGGACGGCGGCATCGTCTCCGCCGGGTTCGACCCCACGAGGATCACGCACCCCGTCTTCGGGATGTCCTCCAGCGGGAACGGCAGCCCCCGGTCGAGCCCGAACGCCTTCGTCCCCGCCGCCGCGGCCGACGACATGCAGAACCGGCCGTTGTAGTCGATCTGCGAGGTGCCCAGCACCACCCGGGCGAACTTGCCCAGCGTGTACGCCTTCTCGTTGGTCAGCCCGCCCCCGCCGAACACCCCCACCGCGTCCGCGCCGCGCTCCGCACGGGTGCGGGCCAGGTTCCCGGCGATCCGGTCCAGCGCCTCGTCCCAGCCGGCCGGCACCAGCTCACCGCCGGCGGAACGCACCAGCGGCGAGGTCAGCCGCGCCCCCGACGCGAGCACTTCCGGCGCCGTGCGCCCCTTGCCGCACAGCGCGCCCCGGTTCACCGGGAAGTCCGCGCGCTCGCTCACCTCGACGGTCCCGTCGGCGGCGGGCGTCAGATTCATCCCGCACTGCAGGGCGCAGTACGGGCAGTGCGTGGGCGTGGCGGTGTTCTGCATGCCGTCCAGCCTGCGGCTTCCGTGTTACGCGGCCGGGCGGCGCTCTGTTACACCGCCGGGACGGCGACCTCCCCGCCGCCCTCGGGCCACGGTGAGGGGCGGCTCATCCGGCGCCGTCGCCTCCGGCGTCGGCCAGGGCCCGCGCCACCCCCGGCTCCTTCGGCCCGAGGAAGTGCGGGTCCGGCTCGACCGCCGCGTCCAGCGCCGCCTTGCCCGCCGCGAGGATCTCCCGGGCGCCCCCGTAGTACCAGGTCACGTCGTGGCGCTCGGCCACCCCGACGCCGTACGACGCCACCCCCGCCTCCTGGCAGAGCGCGACCGCCCGCCGGATGTGGAAGCCCTGGCTGATCAGCACGGCCCGGTCCACCCCGAAGATCTTCTTCGCGCGGACGCAGGAGTCCCAGGTGTCGAAGCCCGCGTAGTCGCTGACGATCCGCCCGTCGGGCACACCGTGCCGCACGAGGTAGGCGCGCATAGCGTCCGGCTCGTCGTACTCCTCCCGGCTGTTGTCCCCGGTGACGAGCACCACCTCGATCCGCCCCGCGCGGTACAGCT
This sequence comes from Streptomyces sp. NPDC056128, assembly GCF_042263835.1. NCBI lineage: Bacteria > Bacillati > Actinomycetota > Actinomycetes > Kitasatosporales > Streptomycetaceae > Streptomyces > Streptomyces sp. NPDC056128. The sequence goes on from NZ_JBHJVQ010000002.1 coordinate 445,816, forward strand.
CGGCCGCCGCGTCCAGCCGGTGCGCCAGGTACGGCGATGGCTCGCCCTCCCACAGCCCGGCGCCGAAGACGACGGCGACCTCGGTGCGCGGCACGTCGGCCGTGGTGCGCAGCCGGTCGCCGGTGACCAGGTGCATCCACGTCGCGGGCAGCAGCGCCAGCACGCACCCCGCCACCACAGCCTGGATCAGCCGCCGCTGCCCCGTGCGGGTGCGCGGCAGGCGCGGTCTGCGAAGTGTCGGGCGGCGCATCGGACGGTTCCCTCCCCGGTCGGTTCCTGCCCTCAGGGACGTACCGGAGCGCCGTCCGGTTCGCCGGCCGCTCACACGCGGTGGGCGGCGGCGTGTGAACCGGCGGAAAATTGTCGTGACGCCCACGCAACGGGAAGGCAACGTCACCCGGCCACGATCGGTGCATGACGGTGATGACAGTGACGGGCAGCACGAGCACGCGGGCCACCGGCGGAGCACCCGCCCTGGTGGTCGTCGCCCACGGCAGCCGCGACCCGCGCGCCCTGCGCACCGTGAGCGCCCTCCTCGACCGGGTCCGCGCCCTGCGCCCCGGCCTGCCGGTGCACCTCGGCCACATCGAGCTGAACGAACCCCTGCTGCCCGACACGCTGGCCGCCCTCGGCGACGGCGCGGCGGTCCTCGTCCCGCTCCTGCTCAGCCGCGGCTACCACGTCAAACGGGACATCCCCGACATGGCCGCCGCCTCCCCGGCCCGCACCCGCGTCGCCGCCCCGCTCGGCCCGCACCCCCTGCTCGTGGACGCCCTCCACGCCCGCCTGCTGGAGGCCGGCTGGCCCACCCGCGCCCCCCGGGACGCGGCCGTCGTCCTCGCCTCCGCGGGCTCCCGCGACCCGGACTCCAGGACCGACACGACCCGCACCGCGTCCCTCCTCGCCGCCCGCCTCGGCGTCCCGGTCCTCCCCGCCTACGCCTCGGCGTCGACCCCCACGGTCCCGGACGCCATCCACACCCTGACCTCCCGAGGCCACCGCCGAGTGGCCGTGGCCTCCTACTTCACGGCCCCGGGCCGCTTCGCGACGGAGTGCACGTCATCGGCCCCCTGGATAGCCGCGTCCCCCCTGGGCACCCACCCGGCGATGGCCCACCTACTCCTGCACCGCTACGACGAGGCGGTGGCGACATCGGCAATGACGCCGGGCGCGAATCGGCTGGCGCGCACCTGACTGACTCAGGGGCGCGGGGAACTGCGCGACCAGCCACATCCGGCCCGCAGCCAAGCGACCACAGAACCCGGCACACGCATCCGCCCCCACCGCTTAATGTTCATCGCATGGAAGGCACAGACACCCCACCCCCCTACGACCCGACGTCAGTCGCCCGCTGGGCCCCCGAGCCGGACAAACGCCCCGGCCGCACCGCCTTCCAACGCGACCGCGCCCGCATCCTCCACTCCGGCGCCCTGCGCCGCCTCGCCGGCAAGACCCAGGTCGTCACCCCGGGCGAGGGCAGCCCTATGTGGGACGCCAGCCCCCGCACCCGCCTCACCCACTCCCTGGAGTGCGCCCAGGTCGGCCGCGAACTCGGCGCCGCCCTCGGCTGCGACCCCGACCTGGTGGAGGCCGCCTGCCTCTCCCACGACCTGGGCCACCCGCCCTTCGGGCACAACGGCGAACTGGCGCTCAACACCTTCGCCGAGGACTGCGGCGGCTTCGAGGGCAACGCCCAGTCCCTGCGGCTGCTCACCCGCATCGAGCCCAAGCGGTTCACCGAGGACGGCTCCGTCGGCCTCAACCTCACCCGCGCCACCCTCGACGCCGCCACGAAGTACCCCTGGCCCCGCGGCGCCCACCCCACCGACCCGGCGTCGCGCAAGTTCGGCGTCTACGACGACGACCGGCCCGTCTTCGAGTGGCTCCGCAAGGACGCCCCCGGCGCCCGCACCTGCTTCGAGGCCCAGGTCATGGACTGGGCGGACGACGTGGCGTACTCCGTGCACGACGTCGAGGACGGCCTGCACGCCGGTCACATCGACCCGAACTGCCTGCTCGCCGACCCCGAGCGCGAGGCCGTCTTCGAGGCCGCCGTCGGCCGCTACGTCCCCGAGGGCACCGACCACGCCGAACTCGCCGCCGCCCTCGACCGCCTCCTCGCCCAGGACTGGTGGCCGCACGGCTACGACGGTTCGGCCGTCGCCCAGGCCCGCCTGAAGGACGCCACCAGCCAGCTCATCGGCCGGTTCTGCCTGGCCGCCGAGACCGCCACCCGGGCCGCGTACGGCGGCGGCCGGCTCACCCGGTACACCGCCGAGCTGGTCGTCCCGAGGGAGACCCAGCTGGAGTGCGCCGTCCTCAAGGCGGTCGCCGTCCGGTACGTCATGCAGCGCACCGAGCAGGAGGCGCTCCGCGCCGACCAGCGGATCGTCGTCGCCGAACTGGCCGAGGCGCTCACCGCCCGCGCCCCCGACGGCCTCGACCCGCAGTTCCGCGCCCTGTTCGACGCGGCCGCCGACGACCGGGGCCGCAAACGGGTGATCGTCGACCAGATCGCCTCCCTCACCGACGCCTCGGCCCGCTCGCTTCACGCCCGGCTGACGGGGCATCCATGAGACTGGCGGGACAGGTGTGACCCGACGGACCGCGAAGCTCCGGAAACCGGACGCTCCGTGGCCTGATCGGGTCGCTCCCTCTTCCCGCACCACGCCACGTGCGGGACGCTCGCATGTGGCGGCACCCTGACGAGGAGGCAAACAAGTGGTCGACGCGGATCAGACATTCGTCATCGTCGGAGGCGGCCTGGCGGGCGCGAAGGCGGCCGAGACACTCCGCACGGAGGGCTTCACCGGCCGGGTGATCCTCATCTGCGACGAACGCGACCACCCCTACGAGCGCCCCCCGCTGTCCAAGGGCTACCTCCTCGGCAAGGAGGAGCGCGACAGCGTCTTCGTGCACGAGCCCGCCTGGTACGCGCGGCACGACATCGAGCTGCACCTCGGCCAGACCGTCGTCGCGATCGACCGCGCCGCCAGGACCGTCCACTACGGCGACGACGGCACCCACGTCAGGTACGACAAGCTGCTCCTCGCGACCGGCGCCGAGCCCCGCCGCCTCGACGTCCCCGGCACCGACCTCGCGGGCGTCCACCACCTGCGCCGCCTCGCCCACGCCGAGCGCCTCAAGGGCGTCCTCGCCTCCCTCGGCCGGGACAACGGCCACCTCGTGATCGCCGGCGCCGGCTGGATCGGCCTGGAGGTCGCGGCGGCGGCCCGCGAGTACGGGGCGGAGGTCACCGTCGTCGAGCCCGGCCCGACCCCGCTGCACGGCGTCCTCGGCCCCGAGCTGGGCGCCGTCTTCGCCGAGCTGCACGAGTCCCACGGGGTGCGCTTCCGCTTCGGCGTGGAGCTGACCGAGATCGTCGGCCAGGACGGCATGGTGCTGGCCGCCCGTACCGACGACGGCGAGGAGCACCCGGCGCACGACGTGCTCGCCGCGATCGGCGCCGCCCCGCGCGCCGCGCTCGCGCAGGCGGCCGGCCTGGAGATCGCCGACCGGGCGCACGGCGGCGGCATCGTCGTCGACGAGCACCTGCGCACCTCCGACCCCGACATCTACGCGGCCGGCGACGTGGCCTCCTTCCACCACGCCCTCTTCGACACCAGCCTGCGCGTGGAGCACTGGGCCAACGCCCTCAACGGCGGCCCGGCCGCGGCCCGCGCGATGCTCGGCAAGGGCCCCGCCCACGACCGCGTGCCCTACTTCTTCACCGACCAGTACGACCTGGGCATGGAGTACTCAGGCTGGGCGCCCGCGGGGTCGTACGACGAGGTGGTGATCCGCGGGGACGCGGCGAAGCGCGAGTTCATCGCCTTCTGGGTGAAGGAGGGCCGCGTGCTGGCCGGGATGAACGTCAACGTGTGGGACGTCACGGAGCCGATCCAGCAGCTGATCCGCTCGAAGGCCCAGGTGGACACGGAGGCGCTGGCGAACCCGCACGTATCTCTGGACAGCCTCGTCGCATAGCTGCCGGAGCCGGCCACCGTGCCCGAGCATGTCGGTGCCGCCCCGTAGACTTCACGCGTGGCAGGACGGATCAACGACGAGGACGTGAAGGCGGTACGGGACGCGGTCCCGATCGACGCCGTCGTCTCGGAGTACCTCCAGCTGCGCAACGCGGGCGGCGGCAATCTCAAGGGCCTGTGCCCCTTCCACGACGAGAAGTCCCCGTCCTTCCAGGTCAGTCCGAGCAAGGGGTTCTTCCACTGCTTCGGCTGCCAGGAGGGCGGCGACACCATCACGTTCGTGATGAAGATCGACCACCTCACCTTCTCCGAGGCGGTCGAGCGCCTGGCCGGCCAGGCCGGCATCACCCTGCGCTACGAGGAGGGCGGGTACAACCCCACCCACCAGCGCGGCGAACGCATCCGCCTGGTCGAGGCCCACAAGATCGCCGCGCAGTGGTACGCGGAGCAGCTGGCCACCGGCCCCGAGGCGGACACCGGCCGCGCCTTCCTCGCCGAGCGCGGCTTCGACCAGGCGGCCGCCCAGCACTTCGGCGTCGGCTACAGCCCCCAGGGCTGGGACCACCTCACCCGCTTCCTGCGCGGCAAGGGCTTCAGCGACAAGGAGCTGGTCCTCTCCGGCATCTCCCAGGAGGGCCGCCGCGGCCCCATCGACCGGTTCCGCGGCCGGCTGATGTGGCCCATCCGCGACATCGGCGGCGACGTCGTCGGCTTCGGCGCCCGCAAGCTCTACGAGGCGGACAACGGCCCGAAGTACCTGAACACCCCCGAGACCGCGATCTACAAGAAGTCCCAGGTCCTCTACGGCATCGACCTGGCGAAGAAGGACATCGCGAAGGCGTCCCGGGCGGTCGTCGTCGAGGGCTACACGGACGTCATGGCCTGCCACCTCGCCGGCGTGACCACCGCCATCGCGACCTGCGGCACGGCCTTCGGCGGCGACCACATCAAGATCCTCCGCCGGCTCCTCATGGACAACGGCTCGGCCCGCGTGATCTTCACCTTCGACGGCGACGCGGCCGGCCAGAAGGCGGCCCTGCGCGCCTTCGAGGACGACCAGAAGTTCGCCGCCGAGACCTACATCGCCATCGCCCCCGACGGCATGGACCCCTGCGACCTGCGCCTCGCCAAGGGCGACGACGCGGTCGCCGACCTGGCCGAGCCCCGCACCCCGCTCTTCGAGTTCGCCCTCCGCCAGATCGTCGGCCGCTACGACCTGGACACCCCGGCCGGCCGCGCGTCCGCCCTGGACGAGGCCGCCCCGGTCGTCGCCCGCATCAAGAACAGCGGCGCCCAGCACGAGGTCGCGGTCCAGCTCGCCGGCATGCTCGGCATCCTGGACACCCAGTTCGTCGTCAAGCGCATCGCCCAGCTGGCCCGCTGGTCCCGCGACCGGGGCGGCAGGGGCGCCGCCCCCGACCGGCAGCAGCACGGCGGCGCCCAGCACCAGACCGCCCCCACCCGCCCCGGCCCCCGCGGCCCGGCCCTCAACCTCCGCAACCCCGTCTTCGCCACCGAACGCGAACTGCTCAAGCTCGCCCTCCAGCGCCCCGACCTGGTCTCCCCGGCCTTCGACGCGTACGGCGTCGACGAGTTCACCGCCCCGCCCTACGCCGCCGTACGCGAGGCGATCCTGGAGGCGGGCGGCGCCGAGTTCGGCGTTCAGGACCCGCAGGACTACCTGGTCCGGGTGCGCGAGGCGGCCCCCGACGACACCGTCCGCGCCATGGTCACCGAACTCGCGGTCGAGGCGATCATGCTGCACCGCGGCGTCAAGGACGTCGACGACGTCTACGCCGGCGCCCAACTGGTCACGGTCCGCCGCCGCGCCGTCGAACGCCGCATCCGCGACATCACCGGCCGCCTCACCCGCCTCTCGGGCCACGGCGACCCCGCAGAACAGGCCGCCGTAGCGAACGAACTCTGGATCCTCCAGCAGTACGACCAGAACCTACGCGTCCAGGGCGCCGCCGCGCTGTGAGACGCGGCGGCAGGGATCAGCCGCCGTCCTGCGCGAACGCCGGGATCACCGCCCGCACCAGCCGCTCGGCGAACTCGTCCTCGCGGCCCGTGAACCGCGGGTACTCGGCGACGAAGTGGTTCCACTCCACGTACCCCGCCGCCTCCACCACGTCCTCCAGCAGAATCCGCTCACGGGGGTACGGCCACTCGCCGGACAGCCGGAACACCTCGTGCAGCAGGTCGCGGCTCAGCGGATGCCGCTCGGCCAGCAGTACGGCGTCGTACAGGTCCTTGCCCTGCCCGTACCCGTCGTTGATCAGCCACATCAGCTTCCAGGCCAGCGACAGCCCCGGCGTCGCCGCGTACAGGGACACTCCGCCCGGCAGCTCCACCGGATCGGGCGGCTCGGGCAGCCGCTCGTTGAAGACGAAGTCGAGCTGGACGTGCCCGCCCGGCAGCCCCGGCGACCCCCACGGCAGCACCATGCGCAGCCCCGGCACCCGGTCGTACGTCCAGATGTCCTCGACCACGGCACCGCCGGCCGAGACCTCCACCGTCCCGCCGTCCGCCTCGGCCCGTGCCCCGGCCGCCTCGGCGAGGGACGTCAGCATCCGCCCGGTGCGCCCGTCGTCGATCCGCCAGGAGGGAGGGACCACGACGAAGTCCAGGTCTCCGGGCTCGCGGGCCTCCACTCCGAACCACGCGGACATCAGCACGCTGCCGCGCAGCACCAGTGCGTCCACCCACTCCGAGTCCGCGACGGCGCCCAGCACCAGGTCCAGGGCGCGTCGCCGCGCCGCCCGCCACGCCGCGCCCCGCTCCGGATCCGTGAAGCGCGGGTCGGCGGCCCGGTAGGCGTTCGGGTACTGAATCAGCGCCGGATCGAAGACCGAGCGCTGCGTCACGTCGTCCCCCAACACCGGCCGCAGGGTCTTCGGCAGTCGCTCGGCCCGGCGCGTCTCCTCGTCCAGCGGCGCCCGGGGGATCTCACAGTTCGCCCAGCCGAAGCCCTGCCACGCACCCCCGCTCATCGCGGTACCCCCTCTGATCGCTCCGACCGTGGGCGGTCGTCCAGCCAGCCCTCGTCCACCGACGCATCGCTGTCGTACAGGACGAACTCCCGCTCCACCTCCAGCACCCGCCGCCCTGCGAGTTCTGCCAGCAGTCCATCCAGTGCGCGACCCGCCCCCTCGGCGTCCACCCCGTGGCAGCGCTGGGTGACGAAGCGCTCGTGGGCCGCGTCGTCGCGCACCCGCCGGGGATTCCACGACAGATGGGCCCCGTGCGGCACGACCCGGGCCGCCAACGCCGTGGTGTCCGCGTCCGCGGCCAGCAACAGCTTGACGTGGTGCTCGAAGTACTGGCCGTTCCCGCACGGCCGGCGCGGCACCTCGGCGGCCCAGGGCGACGACTCGATCTTCACCCGGACCGGCCGGAATCCGTCCGCCCGCAGCCGCGCCACCGTTCGTTCGGCGCGCGCCCACTCCCGGGCGTACGTACGCGAACCCCGCAGCGTCAGCATCGGCTGGTGCCGCATCCGGCCCCGGGCGAGCACGATGTGAGTCAGCTTCAGGCCTGCCTCGGCGGCCCACCGGCCGAGCCGTTCGGCCTCGCCCGGCTCCGGGCAGCGCACCGTCACATGGGTTTCGTACTGGGATGCGGACATCCGGGGATCGTGTCAGAAGGGGGTGTCGCCCGGCATCCGGGTTTCCCCGGGGATGACCACGCGGTCACGGCCCGGACGCAAAAAGTCACCGCACGCCCCTCGTGGCGGTGATGTGTCGTACCCCACACTGGGGGCGGTGCCTGAGTCCTCGGAGTGTGGCCGATCCGTTTCGGCGGGTCCCCGGTTCCCGCGGTTCCGTTTCACGGCGTACGGGACGGACGGCGGCGAGCGAGCCGACTCCGCCCCCCGAAGTACCGCCGCCGGCCCCCGCCGGCCGCGTCCATCCTGGAGGTCGCCCCCGTGCAGACCCAGACCCTCACCCAGACCGACGCCAGTACCGACGGCGCGGAGCCGAACGCCGAGCGCGGGGTCCTTGTCGCGATGTCCCCGGAGAACGAGCCCGCCGAGCCCGCCGACCCGCCGCCGCCCACCCGTACCGAGTCCGGTGGGCCCTCCTCCGACCTGTTCCGGCAGTACCTCCGCGAGATCGGGCGGATCCCGCTGCTCAGCGCGGCCGAGGAGGTCGACCTGGCGCGGCGCGTGGAGGCCGGGCTGTTCGCCGAGGAGAAGCTGCGCCTCACCCCCGACCTGGACAGCAGCCTCGCCCTCGACCTGGACCGGATCGTCGTCCTGGGCCGGGTCGCCAAGCGCCGCCTGATCGAGGCGAACCTGCGGCTCGTGGTGTCGGTGGCGAAGCGGTACGTCGGGCGCGGGCTGACCATGCTCGACCTGGTCCAGGAGGGGAACCTCGGGCTGATCCGGGCCGTGGAGAAGTTCGACTACGCCCGCGGCTACAAGTTCTCCACCTACGCCACCTGGTGGATCCGGCAGGCCATGTCCCGCGCCCTGGCCGACCAGGCCCGCACCATCCGCGTCCCCGTCCACGTCGTGGAGCTGATCAACCGGGTCGTCCGCGTCCAGCGCCGGATGCTCCAGGAACGCGGCTACGAGCCGACGCCGCAGGAGGTCGCCGACCACCTCGACCTCGCCCCCGAGCGGGTCGGCGAGGTGCTGCGCCTCGCCCAGGAGCCGGTCTCGCTGCACGCCCCGGTCGGCGAGGAGGACGACGTCGCTCTCGGTGACCTGATCGAGGACGGCGACGCCGCCAGCCCCGTCGAGTCGGCCGCGTTCCTGCTGCTGCGCGAGCACCTGGAGGCGGTCCTCTCCACCCTCGGCGAACGCGAGCGCAAGGTCGTCCAGCTCCGCTACGGCCTGGCCGACGGCCGGCCCCGCACGCTGGAGGAGATAGGCCGCATCTTCGGCGTGACCCGGGAGCGGATACGGCAGATCGAGTCCAAGACCCTCAACAAGCTCCGCGACCACGCGTACGCGGACCAGCTCCGCGGCTACCTGGACTGAGCCGGGCCGCCGCGGCCCCTCACTCCTCCGTCGGCACGCACAGCACCGGGACCGTGGACAGGTGCAGCAGCTTGTGCGGGGTGGAGCCCAGCAGGGCCCCGCGCATCGGGCTCTCGCCCCAGCTGCCCACCACGATCACCCGCGCCCCGTGCCGGGCGGCCGCCGTGAGCAGGGCCTGGGCGGGCTTCTCGTCGATGATCTCGACCGTGGTCGGCACCCCCGCCTCGTCCGCCGCCTCCACGGCATGGCGGAGCGCCGTCCGCCCCGCCTCCACCAGCGCCTGGTGGTGGGAGCCGTACTCCTCGCCCATGGACCCGGGGGCCGCGGCACCGTAGACGAGCACCAGGGGCTCGCCGAACGCGGCCGACACCTCCACCGCGACCCGCAGCGCGCGCACGGCGCCGGCCGACTCGTCGTACCCGAGGACGACCGACATCTCAGCTCTCCTTGTCCGTCACGGGCTCAGGGCCCGCCACGCCGGGGCGCTCGGACCAGAACGCCGGTGACACGAACCGCCACACGAGCATCACGACCACCCCGACCAGGGCGATGCCGATGCCGATGACCAGCGGGGGACCGAGGGCCAGCCAGGACACCCCGCTGTAGGAGTTGGCGGGGTCGGCCATGTCCATCACGGACTCCACCAGCAGCCAGATCAGCAGCCCCGCCCCGGCCAGCGGTCCCAGCCCGATCAGCAGCAGGTTGCGCAGGCTCTCGGTGAGCCGGTGCCGGTAGTACACCGCGCAGGCGATGCCCGTCAGGGCGTAGTAGAACGCGATCAGCAGCGACAGCGCGGTCAGCGAGTCGAAGAGGGCGTTCTCGCTGATCTGCCGGACGACCAAGTACCAGACGATGGCGATGCCGGCCACCCACCAGGTGCTCACGTCGGGTGTCCGGTAGCGCGGGTGGATGCGGCCGAAGCGGGCGGGCAGCGCCTTGCGGCGGGCCATGGACAGCGCCGTGCGCGAGGCGGGGATGATCGTCGTCTGGGTCGAGGCCAGCGCGGACGTGGACACCGCGAGCAGCACCACCCAGTCCCAGCCGCCCATCGCCTCCCCGGCCAGCAGGGCGAAGATGAACTCCTCTTCCCCCGCGTTCTCGGAGAGGAACAGCGGCCCGGCGTACGCCACCACCGCGAAGCCGACCGCCACGTACGTCACCAGCAGCACGATCGTCGACCACACCGCGGCCCGGCCGGGAGCGGAGGCCGAGTCCCTGATCTCCTCGGTGAGGTTGACCGCCGACTCCCAGCCCCAGTAGATGAACACCCCCAGCAGCAGGGCCGCCGTCAGTGGCGCGCCCCCGGACCCGAAGGGGTTGAGCCATTCGGCCGACGGCCGGACCGAGGCGAGGGTGCCCGTGTCGGCGTAGACCCGGTACAGCGCCACCACCGCGAAGGCGAGCAGACAGGCGACCTGCGCCAGGATCAGCACGTTCTGCACCCGGGCCGACAGCTCGGTGCCGATCACGCACACCCCGGTCATCACCAGGATGAGCAGCACGGTGAGCAGTTGCCGCACGAACTCGTTCTCGGCCCAGCTGTCCAGCCCCACGGTCAGCAGTCCGAAGGTGACGGCGACGTCCGCGAGCGAGCCGACGACCAGCACGCCGGTCATGGCGATGGCCCAGCCGCCGAGCCACCCGGACCACGGACCCATGGCCCGGGTGACCCACGAGAAGGTCGTCCCGCAGTCCTGGTCGACCTTGTTGAGGTAGTAGAACGCGGAGGCGATCAGCAGCATCGGCACGAAGGACGCGAACATCACGCCCGGCGCGTAGATCCCGACCAGCGCGACGACCGGGCCGATCACCGCGGCGAGCGAATACGCCGGTGAGGTCGCGTTGAGTCCGATGACCAGCGCGTCGACGAAGCCGATCGCGTTGGCCTTCAGGCCGGGCGGACGGTCGGCGTCTCCCTCGGTTCCCTCGGTGGTGGTGGCCATGGCCCCTCGCTCCGGTGTGCCGGCGTCGGCCGGACAAGGGAATTGTCCCGCTCCCTACCAATATGAGGGGGTTGGGGGCAGATCTCATCCGGACGACGCCCACGGAGCCCCGACGGGGCCGGGCGGGGCCACTACTCCACCTCGGCCACCGCCTGCGCGAACTGCGCCCGGTACAGCCGTGCGTACGCCCCGCCCGCCGCGAGCAGCGCCGTGTGCGCGCCCTGCTCCACGATCGACCCGTTCTCCATCACGAGGATCGTGTCCGCGTCCCGGATCGTCGACAGCCGGTGCGCGATCACGAACGAGGTCCGCCCGTGCGCCAGCTTGGCCATCCCCTTCTGGATCAGCACCTCGGTACGGGTGTCCACGGACGACGTCGCCTCGTCGAGGACCAGGATCACCGGGTCGGACAGGAACGCCCGCGCGATGGTGATGAGCTGCTTCTCACCGGCGCTCACCCCCGAGCCCTCGTCGTCGATCACCGTGTCGTAGCCGTCGGGCAGCGTCCGTACGAACCGGTCGGCGTGCGCGGCCCGCGCCGCCTCCTCGATCTCCCCGCGCGTGACCTCCCGCGCCGCCCCGTACGCGATGTTCTCCGCGATGGTGCCGCCGAACAGCCAGGTGTCCTGGAGCACCATGCCGATGCCGGCCCGCAGCTCGTCCCGGGACATCTTCGCGATGTCCACGCCGTCCAGGGTGATCCGCCCGCCGGACACCTCGTAGAACCGCATCAGCAGGTTGACCAGGGTCGTCTTGCCGGCCCCCGTCGGTCCGACGATGGCGACCGTGTGACCCGGCTCCACCTTCAGCGACAGATCCTCGATCAGCGGCTTCTCCGGGTCGTACCGGAACGACACCTGCTCGAGCGCCACCCGCCCGCGCAGGTCCTCGGGCCGGGCGCCCGGGATCGGGTCCGCCGACTGCTCCTCGGCGTCCAGCAGCTCGAAGACCCGCTCCGCCGAGGCCACACCCGACTGCACCAGGTTCGCCATCGACGCCACCTGCGTCAGCGGCATGGAGAACTGCCGGGAGTACTGGATGAAGGCCTGCACGTCACCGATGGACAGCGAACCCGAGGCCACCCGCAGGCCGCCGACGACCGCGACCAGCACGTAGTTCAGGTTGGACACGAACATCATCAGCGGCTGCATGATGCCGCTGTTGAACTGCGCCCTGAACCCGGCCTCGTACAGCTCGTCGTTCTGCTCGGCGAACTGCTTGGCCGACTCCTCCTGCCGCCCGAACACCTTCACCAGCGCGTGCCCGGTGTACATCTCCTCGATGTGCGCGTTCAGCTGCCCCGTCGTACGCCACTGCCGCACGAACTGCGGCTGCGACCGCTTGCCCACCCGGGTGGCCACCACGAACGACAGCGGGACGGTCACCAGCGCGACCAGCGCCAGGATCCAGGAGACGTAGAACATCATCGCCAGCACGCCGATGATGGTGAGCAGCGAGTTGATCAGCTGCCCCATCGACTGCTGGAGCGTCTGCCCGATGTTGTCGATGTCGTTGGTCGCGCGGCTCAGCACCTCGCCGCGCTGCCGCTTGTCGAAGTACGACAGCGGCAGCCGCGACAGCTTCGTCTGCACGTCCTCGCGCAGCCGGAACATGGTGCGGTTGACCGCCCGGTTCACCAGCCGGGTGGCGACCGCCATCAGCAGCCCGGCCACCGCGAACACGGCCAGCGCCAGCAGTAGCACCTGGCCCACGGCGTGGAAGTCGATGCCCTGGCCCGGGGTGAAGTCGGTGCTGCGGAGCATGTCGGCGACGTTGCCCTCACCGCGCTCCCGCATGCCGTCCAGGACCTGTTCCTTCGTGGCGCCGGACGGCATGTCCCGCCCGACGATGCCCGCGAAGATCAGGTCGGTGGCCCGGCCGAGGATCTTCGGCCCGACCACGTTGAGGCCGACGGAGACGACCAAGCAGCCCAGCAGCGTGAACAGGGTCGCCCGCTCCGGCCGGAACCGCGCGACGAGCCGCTTGCCCGACCCCTTGAAGTCCATCGAACGCTGGTCGGGACCGCCCCCGGCCATCATGCGACCCGCAGGCCCCGCCATCAGGCAGCCTCCGCTTCCGTCAGCTGGGAGAGCACGATCTCCCGATAGGTCTCGTTGTCCGTCATCAGCTCGTGGTGCCGGCCCACGCCGACCACCCGCCCCTCGTCCAGCACCACGATCCGGTCCGCGTCCCGGATGGTCGCCACCCGCTGCGCGACGATCACCACGGTCGCCTCGGCCGTCTCCCGGCCCAGCTCGGCCCGCAGCGCCGCGTCGGTGGCGTAGTCGAGGGCGGAGAAGGAGTCGTCGAAGAGGTAGATCTCCGGGCGCTGGACCAGCGTCCGGGCGATGGCGAGCCGCTGCCGCTGGCCGCCGGACACGTTGGTGCCGCCCTGCGCGACCGGCGCGTCGAGACCGCCCTCCAGCTCGGTGACGAACTCCTTGGCCTGCGCCACCTCCAGGGCGTGCCACAGCTCCTCGTCCGTGGCGTCCGGATTGCCGTAGCGCAGATTGGTCGCCACGGTGCCCGCGAAGAGGTACGGCTTCTGCGGCACCAGTCCCACGACCTTGGCCAGCACCTTCGGATCGACGGTCCGTACGTCTACCCCGTCGACCAGCACCGCCCCGTCGGTGGCGTCGAAGAGCCGGGGGACCAGCCCGAGAAGGGTCGACTTGCCGCTGCCGGTCGAGCCGATGACGGCGGTCGTCTCGCCCGGCCGGGCGACCAGCTCGATGTTCCTGAGCACCGGCTCCTCGGCCCCCGGGTAGCGGAAACCGGCGCCTTGGATCTCCAGATGCCCGTGCCGGCGCAGCTCGGTGACCGGCGCCACCGGCGGCACCACGCTGCTCTCGGTGTCCAGGACCTCCTGGATGCGCTCGGCGCACACCTCCGCGCGCGGCACCATCATGAACATGAAGGTGGCCATCATCACGGACATGACGATCTGCATCAGATAGGCGAGGAACGCGGTCAGGTCGCCGATCTGCATCCCGCCGCTGTCGATCCGGTGGGCGCCGAACCACACCACGGCGATCGACGACAGGTTCACCACCGTCATCACCACCGGGAACATCAGCGCGAGCAGGTTGCCGGTGCCCAGCGCCACCTCGGTGAGGTCGGTGTTGGCCTTCCGGAAACGCTGCTGCTCGTACTCGTCCCGCACGAAGGCGCGGATCACGCGGTTGCCGGTGATCTGCTCGCGCAGCACCCGGTTGACGGTGTCCAGCCGCGCCTGCATCGCCCGGAACAGCGGGCGCAGCCGCCGCACGATCAGCGTGACGCAGACCGCCAGCACCGGCACGACCGCGACCAGCACCCCGGACAGCGGCACGTCCAGACCGAGCGCCATCACGATGCCGCCGACGCACATGATGGGCGCCGACACCATCAGCGTGAACGTCATCAGGGCCAGCATCTGGACCTGCTGCACGTCGTTGGTCGTCCGGGTGATCAGCGAGGGCGCGCCGAAGTCGCCCAGCTCACGCGCCGAGAAGGACTGCACCCGGTCGAAGACGGCACCCCGCACGTCCCGGCCGAGGGCGGCGGCCGTGCGCGCGCCGTAGTAGACGGCGCCGATGTTGCACACCACCTGGGCCAGGGAGATGCCGATCATGAGGGCGCCGTAGCTCAGGATGTAGCCCGAGTTCCCCTTCACGACACCGTTGTCGATGATGTCCGCGTTCAGGGTCGGCAGGTACAGCGACGCGCAGGTCTGCAGGAACTGCAGCGCCACCAGCAGGGCGATGGATTTCTTGTAGGGCCTGAGATGGGTCCGCAATAGTCGTATGAGCACGCTGGGTCTCTCGGGGTCGGCGACGGAGGCGAGTGGTTGCCCCTGGCCCCTATCGTCGGACACTCGACCTGCGTTACCTCAACCGATTAACCCAAGAGCGCGGCAAATTCCGGCCTACGAGCGCCACCGCGCCCCGCGTCAGGTACGCAGCGCGCCCGGGTGGGTCTGCTCGCGCACCGAGACGAACTGCTGCCGCACGGCCTGCCCCACCGCCAGCTCCTCGCCCGGCTCCAGCACCTGGGCCACCGCGCCCTGCCAGACGGGCGGGGTGCGCGGGTCCAGCGTGCCCTGGGACGCGCCCAGCGCCCAGGCCGCCTGCCGGGCCGACCCGATCGCCGCGTAGTCCGCGGGCTGCGGCACGACGACCTGCGTCCCGAACAGCGCGGGCGCCGCCGCCTGCACGGCCGGCAGCTCGGCCGCCGCGCCCAGCAGGAAGACCCGGCGCACGTCCACGCCCCGGCCGCGCAGCACGTCGAGGGCGTCGCCGAGACCGCACAGCATCCCCTCGAACGCGGCCCGCGCCAGGTGCTCCGGCCGCATCGACTCGCGCCTCAGGCCGGCGAGGGTGCCGGCGGTGTGCGGGAGGTTCGGCGTCCGCTCGCCCTCCAGGTAGGGGAGCAGCACCAGCCCGTGCGCGCCGGGCGTCGACTTCATCGCCAGCTCGGACAGGCTTTCCAGGTCCGGCACACCGAGCAGCTCGGCGGCGCCGCGCAGGGTCCGTACGGCGTTCAGGGTGGTGACGACCGGGAGGTGCATGCCGGTGGCGTCGGCGAGGGCGGTGATCATCCCGGACTGGTCGACGAGCGGCTCGGTGTGCACGGCCATCACGGAGCCGGACGCGCCGAGCGACACCACCGCGTCGCCCAGCCCGATGCCGAGCCCGAAGGCGGCGGCCTGGGTCTCGCCGGTACCGGCGGAGATCAGCAGCCCCTCCGGTGTCGTACCGGCGGCCTCGGCCGGGCCGATCACCTCCGGCAGCATCACCTGGTGGCCGAGCGCCAGCTCGACGAGGTCGGGACGGTAACCGCCGGTCGCCGCCGACCAGTAGCCGGTCCCGGAGGCCCCGCCCCGGTCGGTGGTCCGCCGGACCGGCCGTCCGAGCAGCTGCCACACCAGCCAGTCGTGGGCCTGGAGCAGGACGGCGGTGCGCGCGGCGGCGTCCGGCTCGTTCCGTGCCAGCCAGCGCAGCTTCGTCACCGGCTGCGCGGCCTGCGGCACCGAGCCCACGGCCTGCGCCCACGCCTCACGGCCGCCGAGTCCGTCGATCAGATCGGCCGCGGCCACCTGAGCGCGCTTGTCCCCGCCCACCATGGCCGGGCGCACGGTGTTGCCCTGCGCGTCCAGCGGCACCACGGAGTTGGCCTGCGCCGACACGCCGATGGCCTGCACGCCCTCCAGCAGTCCGCCGCCGGCCGCCTCTCCGAGGGAGAGCAGCCAGGCCTGCGGATCGACGTCTGCGGGCCGGCCCCCGCCCTCGGGGCTCTCCAGCGGGTGCGGCGCGTAGCCCTGGCGCAGCACGGCGCCCGTGTCCGAATCGCAGACGACGATACGAGTGAAATCGGGCGAACTGTCCAACCCGGCGACTATCCCCATGCCCGAAATTCTGCCGCACGGGGAGCGGTGTCCGTACCCGGTGGGGGCACGGTGATGACAGGAGCCTCAGGTGTTGCTGGTGCCCCAGTCGTCCGGACCGGTGCCGTTCGTGCTGCGTTCCCGCAGGGAGCGGACCCGCTGGGCCACCGAGTCGGGCATCCGGTCACCCACCTTGTCGCTCACCACGTGGTACGCCTTGTCGGCGAAGTGCCTGCCCTGCTGGGCCGCCGACTCGGCGGTGTTGCGCACCGCCGGGTTCTGCGCGACCTGCCGCGCGGACTTCCGCAACTGCTCGTAACGCTCCCGCCCGGCCTTCGTGCCGAGCACGTATCCCGCCGCTAGTCCGACGACGAACGTGAGCCGGTAACGCATGGCTGCCACCCTTCTCTTCGCTGGCTCCGAGGTGCCGGAGAGTACCGATTGGCGGAGCACCCCCCTGCTTGCGCTAATGTATGTGTCGCAGCGAGCGCGCGCCCCCTGGCGAATACCCAGGCCGACGCGTTCGATGCGACACGAGACTTTCCTCGGTAGCTCAATTGGCAGAGCAGCCGGCTGTTAACCGGCAGGTTACTGGTTCGAGTCCAGTCCGGGGAGCTCGGTCCTCCGTAGCTCAATTGGCAGAGCAGCCGGCTGTTAACCGGCAGGTTACTGGTTCGAGTCCAGTCGGGGGAGCACGGTGAACGAGGACCCCTCAGGGGTCCTTTTTCATGTCTCCTTCCATGTCCCGGGAACCACGCGGCACGCCGCGGAGTCCTCAAGGTCATGAAGGCGTCGCGGCAGCCGACCATCCGAGGCAGGAGATCGTATGAGCGGCTATGCTGCGGCAGACGGCGCGCACACCTGTACGCGACACGCCGCTATGGGGCGGTAGCTCAGCCGGTTAGAGCAGCGGACTCATAATCCGTCGGCCGTGGGTTCGAGTCCCACCCGCCCCACTTCAGCAGAATCGTCTTGACCTGCGGAAACGTCGTTTCGACGCTAGTCGGGGCACAGCCTTCGCTGCACGAACGCTGCACCGACTCGCCGTAAGCTCCTTCATATGGCTTACGTCAGGACCAACGAACGCCTGAGCGGCGACCCTTCCTACACCGTGATGTGGCGGACTGGCGGCTCCCGAACGGGGCAGACCCAGCGCGAAACCTTTGACGACGAAGGGGTGGCGAAACGTTTCCGCGACCTAGTGAATGGTCACGGACAGCAATGGCCGCCGGGGTGGGTCAAAGGCGAGGGTTTCGTTGAGCCGGGCGAGCCCGCGATGCCGGACTCGGAGAGGTTCTCTGTCTACGCGCACGCCTATGTGAGGCTGTTGACGGACATATCGGACCACACTAGAACTAACTACACCAGGTTCATTGATAACCACATGATCCCGTGGTTCGGTGAGCTGTCCGTCTCGGACCGGGGGAGCAGGCTCACCCGAGACCACGTCAGTCAGTGGATTCTGGACCTTCAGCACGGGAGGCCTGGCCCCCTGCATCCTGTGGGCACGCAGCGCCGGGCGTACGCACCGAAGACGATCGCCAATCTTCACGGCTTGCTCTACAGCATCTTCCAGTCCGCTGTGAGCGCCGACCCCGCCCTGCGCGACTCGAACCCGTGCGCCCACACCCGCTTGCCCAAGGGGAACGACGCCGAGGACGACGAGGTCTTCCTCGAACCCGAGGAGTACGCCCTGCTGAGGGAGCACGTGCGTGCCGACGCCGTCGACATCGTCGACGCACTGGTGAGTACCGGCCTCCGGTGGGGTGAGGTGACGGCGCTACAGCCTCGGGACTTCACCTTCGCGTCCAAGCGGCCGACGCTCCGCGTACAGCGCGCGTGGAAGCGGCGCGGCGAGGGCGGAACCTTCCTCGGCGCCCCCAAGACGAAAAAGTCGCGACGGACTCTCGTACTCACTCCCGAGCAGGTGAAGCTGTTCCAGCGGCGCTGCCTGGGGAAAAAGCCGACTGACCTGGTCTTCACCGCGCCAGAGGGTGCGGCGTGGCACTCCGGCGTGTTCTTCGCACACCGCTGGAAGCCTGCTCTGGACGCGGCCAACGCCGCTGGTCTCACCAAGCGCCCGCGGATCCACGACCTACGCCACACCCACGCCTCCTGGCTCATCGCCGGAAAGGTGCCGCTGCCGGTGATACAGGCTCGTCTTGGCCACGAGTCGATCACAACGACCGTCGACCGATATGGGCATCTGCTAGAGGCCTCGGACGACGAGGTTGTGGCAGCCGTCAAGTGGGCGATGGGCGCTGCGATCCCGAAAGAGCTTGCCAAGGTGGCCTGAAGCGCTTCTCGGAGCGACAGAGGCCGGACATCCGCAGGGGCGTCCGGCCTCTCTCGTCGGTCGTTCGTCACCAGAGGCTGAGGGGGCGTCCTGCTGCAATCACGACCTGGATGCGCGCGGCGATCTCCGCTGTGGTCTCCCCGCCGAGTTTGCCGGCCCGGATAGCGGCGCCAATGGCGCGCGAGCGTCCGGCCGGGCCTCGGAGGTCGGCGAGGGGACTGCCCGGGTCTCTGCGGCGGGCCACCCATTCGGCTCGGTTCTCCGCTGCCGTGCCCAGTCGTAGGTGTGCGAGCTGCTGGCAGGAGTGGTTGTCGCAGGTGTGGCAGACGGTCGGGCTGTCGGTTCCCCAGCCGAGCCGAGGGATGACACCGTGAGCGAGCTGGTACCCGTAGAGGTGGCCTGGCACCGTGCCACGTCGCGTCCTGCCCGGCCGCGAGGCGGCCCTGAAGCTGGCATGGCCGGTGCTCGAGATCCCGCCGAGGAAGAACCAGCAGTCCTTGGTCGACGGGGTCCGGTAGACCTTCGCCCAGTACCGGGCTTGAACGGACTCGTCGGCCAGCCAGGCCATCCACTCAACGGCCGGTATGCGGACAGGCGTCGGCTCGCCGATGAGGGAGAGTTGCTCATCAACGTGAACGGGCCCGGACCCGTTCACCGCCGCGAGCGGGAAGAGGCCGGGCCCGAAGTCGTTCTCAGGCGGCATCAGCCCGGCCGTCGTTCGTCGTAACGACCGGGGCCTGGGCGTCTGACGTCGAGGAAGCCGCGTCTGCCGCATCCGTCCGAGGCTTGCGGGGACGGGTGGAGCGGGGCCGTTCGGCGCGGGCTCGCAGCTCTTCGATGACTTCCTTCGCCCGAGCGGCGGTAACAGGCTTCGCCTCCCGTTCCAGCTCCTCCGCCGGGACGCCCAGCAGTTCCGAGACCAACTCGGCGTCGCTGTCGAACAGCCGCAGGACGACAGTAGCGGCTTCCCGCGCCGTGACGTCGGCCTCCTCCTTCGCCCTGGCCGCCTTCGCCGCGGCTTCACGTGCAGTCAGCGCGTTCGCGGCGGCCATCTCCCGCGTCTTCGCCTTCAGTGCTTCAGCAGCGCGAACCCGCCGCCGCAGCTCCGACGCGCTCACCGGTCCTGCCGAATTGGTGCTCACCCTGGCCCCCAGTTCTGTTCGAAGTCACTGCTCGTCGCGCGCACCGTAGGCACAGGTCCGCGGACATCTCGAACCACGAGTTCGTTGTGTGCCGTCCAGAGCGAAAGGCAGCCTCCGGCGGGTCCTCCTCGGAGGGGGTGGGGGCTGGTTGGTTGGGTGCGGGAGCGTTGTGGTGCGGGTGGTGAAGGCGGGGTTCCCTCCTCGGTCGGACACCCAGGGGGCGTATCAGGAACCCGGGCACGGCGTCCAGGCCGAGCCGCTGCGCGGTCGCTTCGCGAGCCAGGACACCGCGCCCGGAACCCTGATACGGCGGAGCTGTCCGACCGAGGAGGGAACCCCGCCCAGGCCCGTTATGGCCGGGCTCGGCCGGGCGGGTGCGCGTCGGTGGTGCAGGAAAAGTGCAGGTCAGGGCATGTATCCGGGTTGACCTAACCCGTAGAACATGGTTTAATTATTGATGTCGGAAGGGGAGGGCAACCCCCGACCGGCACACGGCAGGCCGACCGGCCGCCGGCAACCTCTCTCACCAGGAGCAGAGCAATGGGGACTCCCCAGGCTGACGTGAACCCCAAACTGGCCACCATTCAGGCCCTGCTCGCCAAGGCCGAGCACCCTGCAACTCCCGAGGCGGAGGCCGAAAACGCCCGTGACCGGGCGATGGAGATGATGGCGAAGTACGGCGTTGACGAGGCCCTGTTGAGCGATGGCCAGCCGTCGCGTGACGGGATAACGGACCGGTACGTCGATCTCCCCAACCCGTGGGCCATGTCCCGCGTCCGCCTCATGTGCTTCATAGCGGATGCCGTCGGATGCAAGGCCGTCCACATGGGCGTGCAGGGTGCGGGGGGCGTGCGCCGCGTCCACCTCATCGGGTACGAGTCCGACGTGCAGCGCGTCGAGATCCTTTACACCTCCCTCGTTCTCCAGATGCTCGGCGGACTCGGCGCACAGGTCATCCCGTTCGGCGTCCGCAGCGCGCGGGCGTGGCGGAACTCGTGGCAGCTCGGTTTCATCGAGCGCGTCACTGACCGGCTCGAAGCGATCGAGCAGGCCGCCCGCGCCGCCGCCAGCGGGGAGACCTCGGCCACCGGCCGCAGCGGCGAACTCGTGCTTGCCGACCGTGCGGCCATGGTCGAGTCCGCATTTCGGCAGGAGCACCCACGAACCCGGACGAGGGGCGGCTCGTACAGCGGCAACGGGTACGGCGACGGAGCCGCCGCAGGCGACCGCGCCGACATCGGAGGCACCCGCCGCATCGGTGCCACGGCGGCCGGAGCGCTCGTGCGCTGAACCGCCCAACCTGCCGGGGCGGCAGTCGCCGCCCCGGCCCCGCTCTCGGCGCGGGTTCCTGACTGGCCGCGCCCCGGAATTTCGAAGACGCCCCGGAGGGCAAGCCGTGAAGATCGGCAATCACGAAGTGTTCAGCTTCCACACCAACCGCAAGACCGGCATGCGTACGGTGCTGCTCCACAACGGAGACGAATGGGTTACCGCCGTCATCCCGAAGTCCTTCGGCCCTGACCCTTCCGAATGGTGGCAGGGCCACTATCACGGCGAGTGCTACGACACCGCCCGGCAGGACTTCCTTGAGTGGTCCGAGCTGAACCAGGCCAAGCCCGCCGTCAGCCCCTCTTGACCCCTTCGCCCTTCCAGGGGAACGCCATGCCCCAGCGTCGAACTGCGGCCACCCCCGCCCGCATCCTCACGGCCGCCGCCAACCACATCGAACGGGTTGGGCTCTACCAGGGTGACCACCTCTGGCAGCCCGGCCGGATGGGCGACACCGCCCCGTGCACCGTGCTGCACGCATGGGAGCGCGGCGTGCGCTCCGTCCGGCCCCGCTGGTCCGTACGCGGTGAATCGTGGGACATCTTCCAGCGCGCCCTGTTCGACTCCCTTGTGGTGCTCAGCAACCAGGTCAACGGCCGTCCCGTGTCCGGCGTCCGGTGGCGAAAGCTGAAGCTCACGGGGGACGCCTACCGGCGCACCCTCCTGTGGTGCTGGGGAGACGAGCCCGAGTGCACCACCGCCGAGGCCGCCGCCATGATCCGCACCGCCGCAGCCCTACACCCGAGTGACGGCGATCACACCATCCCCGGTTGCCCCACCCTCAAGAACATGGTTTAATTAATGATGTCGGAAGGGGGAGGGCAACCCCCCGACCGACACCCCACCGGGCCGAACGGCCCGACGAACTCTCGCCAGGAAGAAGACCGATGACGAACAGCAAGACCCAGGCCGGCGTCCAGACCGCCCCTGCCCCGTGGCCGACCCTCACGGTCGCCGAGCTGGCCGCGCACCCCGGCAACGTCCGCGACATCGAGGCCCCGGCTGATCTGCTGGCCGACGTGAAGGGCAACGGCGTCGTGGAGCCGCTTTACGTCGTGCGTACCCACGGCGACGTGCCGCAGGTCATCGACGGGTTCCAGCGACTGGCCGCCGCCGTCGCCGCAGGGCTGGAGACCGTGCCGGTCACCCCGCGCCCCGTCATCCGGATCGACGCGCTCACCTCGCACCCGAAGAACGCCCGCGAAGACCTGGACCTCAACGCACCGTTCGTGGAATCGCTCCGCACCGAGGGGTGCCGCATCCCCGTCAAGATCCAGCGCCTTGACGGCGGAGTCCTCCAGGTCAACGACGGAAACCGCCGCTACCACGCCGCGACGGACGCGGGCCTTACCCACCTGCCGTACGAGTGGGAGGACGACGACCGCGACGCGGCGGGCCAGTTCCTCGACATGATCACGACTGCCCAGCACCGCAAGAGCCTGACCGCGTCCGAGATGAACCAGGCCATGTTCAGCGCGGCCGAGGCGGGCGCGCAGGTGGGCCGCATCGCCAAGGCCGCAGGAGTGCGACAGAAGGACGTCAAGACGCTGGTCAAGGTCCGGTCCGACGAGAAGCTGTCGGCCGCCGTCAGCGGTGCGAGCAGCTACGAGTGGACGTTCGAGCACCTGGCCGCGCTGTCGGAGTTCGCGGACGACGCCGAAGCGCTCTCCGCGATCACCGAGGCCGCCGCCGAGGACGACGCCGGCGAGGGAGACGTTGACTGGGCCATCGCCGTCGAGCGGACCAAACGCGACAAGCGGACCAAGGCCGAGGCCCACCGCGCGGAGCTGGAGGCGGCCGGGCAGAAGATCCGGGACGCCGAGGAGCTGTCCGAGCGCGCCATGCCCGTGTGGCGACTGCGAGGCCTCAGCACCGAGGAGCACGCCGACTGCAAGGGGCTGGTGTGGGTGTTCGACGACCGGCGGGCAGACCGGTACGAGCCCTACTGCTCCGCCCCGGGCCTGTACGGTCACACGGTGCCCGACGGCAGCAGCGGCAGCGGCGGCACGAAGACCGCCACCGAGGCGGAGGCCGAGCGCGCGGCCCGCGCCGCCGTCAAGAAGGGGAACATCGACTGGGACGCGGCCGAGGCCCTGCGCCGGAAGTGGATCACCGATCTGATCAAGCGGCGCAACCTCCCGAAGGCCACGACCAACACCCTGATCGGTCACGTGAACAACGCTCTGTTGAACGCTAGTTGGGGTCTTGATGATCTGACCAAGGAGCCGACGACCGAGATTCTGGCCGCCTTCCTGGGGCTGAGCACCGAGCAGGCCAAGGACCGGGGCAGCTTCGCCGGGCACGTCGCCAAGGACCCCCGCAGGGCCCCGCAGCTCCAGTTCGCCGCCATCGCCGCCGTACGGGAGAAGTGCGCGAACCGGTCCGCGTGGAGGACGGACAGCCAGCACGCCCCGTGGACCCGGAAGCCCACCGGCCGCTGGTTCCAGGTGCTCGCGTCTCTCGGCTACCCGCTCACGCCCATTGAGCAGTCGGTCGTGGACGAGGAGCCGTACGACCAGTCGAAGAAGAGGCCCCGCGCGATTACGTCGGGCAGTGAGCCGGAGGCCGAGCAGGAGCCCGGCACCGACGAGGAGACGGGCGAGCCGGAGGCCGAGGAAGCCGACGACCCGGCCAGCGACGACGAAGCCGCCGCCTAACCGCCTCAGCCGCCCGACGCCGGGGGCGGGGAACTCTCCCGCCCCCGGCCACCCCAGGAGCCCCACAGTGACCCGTACAGCTCTGTTCGAGACCCACGCCGACGACCACGGTTGCGGATGCGTTCCCGCCCCCGCCGAGCCCGATCCCGGCACCACCGCCGACATCATGCAGGCCCGCGCCATCGCGGGCGGACTCGCAGAGTTCGGCATCGGGCCCGCCCGCTGGTCCGCCGCCTACGACCACCAGGCCGCCGCCGTCGTCCTGCGCGTGGACACGCCGCGCGGACTGTGCGCGCTCGCCATCCCGGCCCCCGGCCAGCCGTTCCCCGTCCACCACCGTGGCGAGCGCATCGGAGCACTGGACTGCCGCCGCACGTACGGCACCGCCGACAGCTACACCGCCGCCCTGTTCGCCGCGTTCCTCCGCGACCGCGCCGCACTCGACATCCCCGGCCGGGATGCTTGCCCCACACCTCTAAACATGGTTTAATTAATTGTGGCGGAGGGGGAGGGCACCCCCCTCCGCCACGACGGGCCGCCAGCCGGCCCGAGACCGGCCGTACGCGGAGGGCAACCCGCCCGGCCGGGCCCGCGATTCCTCTCTCACCAGCAGGAGCACCCACGATGACCAGCGCAGCCATGCGTTTTTCCATCCCCGCCACGGCCCAGTCCCGCGTCCATCAGCTTGTCGAGGCCACCAACGCCCGCGCCGCCGTCCACCACCTCAGCGCGTACACGCTCGACATCTCCAAGCCGTTCCTGGCCGACTACCACGACATCGACGGCCGCCTCATCGGAAAGCGCCCCACCGTCACCGTGACGATCTCCGGCGACATCCCCCGTCACCACGGCTGGACCGTCCTCGCCCGCCTGGACCACGACGAGGAGGGCGAGACGATCACCAGCCTGTTCCCCGGTCTGCCCGAGCAGGACGCCGAAGCCGCGCGCCAGTACCGCGCCATCGAGAACTTCTGCCACGGGTGCGCCGTCTCCCGCCACCGCACCGCCACCTACCTCGCGCGCCACGAGAACGGCGAGATGCGGCAGTTGGGCACGACCTGCGTGGAGCCGTACACCGGTCTGCCGATCAAGGGGCTTGAGGCCCTGTGGCGGTTCGGCACGCTGAAGGACTCCGATTGGGACGGCGAGGAAGTCGGCATCCCGGCCGATCTCCGTGTCCCGGTGATCGAGGTCCTGCGGGTGACCGCCGCCATCGTGAAGACGGAGGGCAGGTTCTACAGCCGATCCGAGCAGTGGAAGAACACGATGCCGACCGCCGACGGCGTCGAAGCGTACTTCTTCGACCGCAAGGCCCCGATGGACTGGCGGGCCGCTATCGACGTCGACCCCGACGCGCCGACCACCGCCGCCGCCGTCCAGGCATGGGCCGTCCAGGGATACGGCAGCCTCTCCGACTACCGCCACAAGGTTGGCCAGTTGGCGAAGGGTGAGACCGTCGACCCGCGCCACCTGCCGACGCTGGTGAGCGCCATCGCGGGTTGGTACCGCGACCAGGAGAAGGCGGCCACCGAGCGGGCCGCTCAGAACTCGAAGCCGCAGGGCACCGTGGGCGAGCGCATCACCACCACCGCCACCGTCACCACCGTGATCGAGCTGGAGGGCCGGACGTACGGCTACCACACCCAGCGCCGCCGACTGGTGAAGTTCCAGGACCCGAGCGGCAACGTGTTCGTCTGGTTCAGTTCCGCCGCCGACATCCCCGACCAGGGCGACGAGGTCGAGCTGACCGGCACGGTCAAGGACCACAGCATCTACGGCGAGACCGCACAGACCGTGCTCACCCGGTGTCGTGTCACTGAGCGCGAACCGGTCGCCGCGTAGCAGCAGCCCCGGCCGGGCGGGAGCCACTGCCCGGCCGGACCCAGGCCGCCGGGCCGTGGGGGGGGGGGGGGGGGGGCCCCCCCCCCCCCCCCCCCCCCCCCCCCCCCCCGCGCCCCCCAC
>NZ_JBHJVQ010000002.1:471490-603037 GCF_042263835.1 Streptomyces sp. NPDC056128
CGGGCGGGGGGGTCCCCACGCCCGGGCCGCACCCCGCCCGCGGGGCGGGGGGGGGGGCGCAACCCCCCCCCCCACCCCACGCTCCGCCCACCGCCGTCCGTGCGCACCCGCGTCGGCGGCCAGCCCCGCTCACCGACCTCCGTACCGAGGCGTCCCTCCGGGACGGCTCAGCCTGGCTCGGCTCGCAGCCGGCCGGAACGTCCGGGCCGCGGGCGGCCCTACGGGCACGACGGCGCTGTGCATCGCGCTCCGCGCGAGACGGGCGGCCGGCACCTCCCCGACGTCGGTACGGCACGCCGCCGACCGCACCACCAAGATCTCACGGCCACGTGCCCCATGCTTCGGAGTCGAGCATTTGAGAGTGCTCGAATGCTGGCCCCTTTCAAACTCGCTTGTCTAACGTGAAAGAGAAGAGTGCTTGAGAGGCCGGATGCTATTGGGAAGTCTCCAAGATGACGTCTTGAGACGGTGGCTTGGAGACACGCAGTCGGCGCAGCACCCTGCACACCTAAACGACCTTTCACTGGGGGATCAATGAACCGTCGACTCCGTGCCCTTGCCGTGGCTGCCGCTGCGGCAGGCTCCACCATCCTGGCCACCAACCCCGTTTCAGCCGTAGAGATGGTCACCACGTACGAGGCTGTAAACCAGCGGGACTACCCCGACTCGAAGAGCGCATGGCAAGGTACCTACCCCGCCAACCACACCGTCCTCGGCCTCTGTTGGACCTGGGGCGAGACCATCACCGATAACGGCATCACCAACGACGTCTGGGTCGCCACCGGCCGGCACAGTAACGGCCGATACACAGCCTGGATCAGTGCCGTCTATTTGAAGGGCAATGCGACCGGCGGGGTAACGAATTACTGCAGTTGGCTCTGACAGCAGCAAGCAGGGGCGGGCCGGGCGGCCCGCCCCTCTCGTGTCTGCGGGACCGTGGCCGTCCACGGCGGTCCCCGCCCGGCCGCGAGCTGCGGACTGGGGCTCCACCCGCAGTTCTCTGGCGAGACGGGGGACCGGGCCATCGAGGCACCGTCGCGTGCCGAGCGAGGCCGTCGTCGTCCTTTACAAGCTCGCAGGCACCGCAGCACAGAAGCAACATCTGACCCAGCTTGGCGAGCTCCTCGGCCGCATCAAGCAGGCCGAACGCCGCTTCCCCGAACTCCCGCTCGACAGTGTCGCCGCCCACCTCGATGCCTTCCGGAAGCCACCCTTCCAGATAGCTTCAGCTGCAAAATATGCGGTAAAAGGATCGTCCTGGACGAGCTGCTGGACCTCGCGCGTCAAGAGGGAGCCGCGATCGCCCGCGCTCGCGACGCCATCGGCGCAGTGCAGAACGAAATCGACCGCCGCTCCGGCTGATCACCACGCCCGAACCGTGACGCCGATGGTTCGGCCCTCAGGGGCGGCGGTAGCACGCGGCGACGGCACCTAGGTCGGCCTTGAGCAGCGCCTTGGTGATGCTGGCGCTGATCAGGACGAGCTGTCGCACGAACTGCGAGCGTTCTCACCGAAGGGCGAGTATCGCGTGCACCCATCCAGCGCCCAGTCAGCCAGGTTCTGCGCTCTTCGTTCAGGGGGTGCGGAGAGCGATCAGGGTGATGTCGTCTCGGGCGTCGCCGAGTTCGCTGGCCAGTTGTGCACACAGGCGGGTCAGGGGGAGGTGTTGGTGGGTGTCGAGGTGCTGGCGCAGGCGGGTCATGCCGGTGTCGAGGTTCTGGGTGCGGGACTCGACGAGGCCGTCGGTGTAGAGGACGAGGGTGGCTCCGGCGGGCAGGGGGATGCGGGCGGTGGGGCGTTCCATGGTGGGCCGAACGCCGAGGAGCATGGCATGGGGGCCGGTGAGGTAGATGCTGGTGTGATCGGTGGCCAGCAGCAGGGGCGGGGGGTGTCCGGCCACTGACCAGGACAGTTCCCAGGTGTCGTCGGGCTGGGGGTGCAGGCGGGCGAGGACGACGGTCGCGGAGTCGGCCAGTCTGAGGTGGGCCTGGGCGGTGTCCAGGCGGCGAATGATCTGCCCGGGGGTTTCGTCGGGCCGGTCGACGGCCAGAGCGCGGAGCATGTTGCGCAGTTCGCTCATGCGCGAGGCGGCCTTGATGTCATGGCCCGTGACGTCGCCGATGACCACGGCGAGGTCGCCGCCGGGCAGGACGAAGGCGTCGTACCAGTCCCCGCCGACTTCGGCGGCCTGTTGGGCGGGCTGATAGTGGGCGGCCAGCTCCAGACCGGGCACGTGCGGCAGGTCGGTGAGCAGGGCCCTTTGGAGGGTGCCGGCGATGTCGGCCTGGGCGGCGTGCAGGTGCGTGTTCTCCAGCCCGAGCGCGGTACGCCGGGCCACTTCCTCGGCCAGGACCCGGTCTGCCTCGTTGAACGGCGGGCTGCCCGCGGTGCGGGCCAGGGTCAGAGCACCCAGGGTCTGGGCGCGCAGCCGTAGCGGGACGACCAGGACGTCCTCGGCCTCCACCAGGTTCAGCAGGTCCGCTCCCGCCGCCGGGGCCGGCGTGGGCAGGTGCCGCATGCCCGCTCCCTGCCTGATCCGCACGAGCGCCTCACGATGTGCGGAGCTCTCCGGCACGCGCGTGTCCCACGGCGCGGCAGGCAGGGTGCCGGGCACGTGATGCGCCCAGGCCGCCCGCTGCATGACGCTGCCCTCAAAGAGATCAATGAACACGGTGTCGGCCAGCCGGGGCACGAGCTGACGCACCAGGCGCTCCAGCGCCTGCTGGGCGTCCAGGGTGCTGACCATCGCCAGGGTGATCTCGCCAAGCCAGGTGATCTCCGCGAGGTCGTACTCGGCCTGCTCGCGCATCGTCTCGCTGTGCGCGTAGCGGTTGGTCTGATGCGCGGCGCGCTCGCGCTGGGCGGAGGCGTCGTGGAACACGACGACCGCGCCCGCGCCGTGCCCGGCCTCGGGCGGCAGCGGAACCGCCGACCACCACACCGGCAGCGGCGTTCCGTCCGCGCGCAGCAGCACCGCCCGGTCGCCGCTGATCCGCTTGCCCTGAGCTACATCGGCGAGGATCGGCCGCTGCTCACGCAACCCGTCCGTGTTCGCCGCCTGAGGGTTGAGAGCCCGGTGGGCGTCGACACCGATCAGAGTGCCCGGCTCGTACCCGAGCAGCTCTTCCGCCCACGGATTGCAGGCGACCACCACGCCGTGGACATCCACCGCGTACACACCGGCGCCCGCGGCGTCGAACAGCACCGACATCAACGCCCCACCGGCCAGCGGTTCAGCCGGTATGCCCTTGTCAACGAAACTCTCCACAGGCCGTATTGTGCCGAACCCGGCGCCGAGACCGGAAGTGTGATCGGTTTGCCCCTTCTCACCGGGCCGTCCGCTCGGTCGCGGACGCGACGTCGGGATGGCACTCGACCACCGCGTCGAGCCCGGTCAGCTCCAGCAGTCGGCGCACCTGCCCATCCGGTCCCGCCAGACGGACACTGCCCTCCCGGGCCTCCACCGAACGCATCGTGTACACCAAGACTCCCAGACCGGTGGAGTCCATGAAACTCACGCCCTCCAGGTCCCACACCAGGTGCACCCGGCCCTCGGAGACCAGCTCATCGACAGCCTCACGCACCCGCGCGACCAGGTACACGTCGATCTCACCAAACAGGGCAAGCACCGCCCACGCCCCGGCATCAGAAACCCGCTCCACACCTGACACCGGAACCATGGCGGCTCCTCCTCTACCTGGAATATGCCGATCATCCCACCCCTCGGGCCCTGGCGAGCACATCGCCCAAACAGACTCAGCAGACACGGAACACCCATCCGTACATCTCCAGCAGGGTGGAGGATCCACGCAACCTTCGGTGAAACGAAAGTGCGATCCGTCAAGGTGCAATGAGATTCACTCAGGTCTTGATGCAAACGGACACTCAGTCTGACTCCGGACCGCGGCCTCTGTGACCGTCATCGAGAGCTGGCCAGCCAATCTGTTCAGCCCGAGGTTACGAGTCTGGCTGTCAGCGATACCCGGCCGTAGGCGTCAGAGGTAGTTGGCCACCCGAACATCCGGGAGCGATGTTTCGCATGCATTGACCGGGTTCAGAAGGGGCGAGGTCAGGGCACCGCAGTCTCCTTGATCATGAGACAGTCCAGAGGGGGATGGCGGGCTTGCTGACGCCCACTCGCTGACTGACTTCTCCGTGATCTCCAGGACGGGGACCCCATTTGTTCTTCTCTTCGGGCGGCGGCTCCTGTGACGGCGTACGCCGTTGGCCCGGACCCTTCCGGAGCGGTGCTCCCGTCGAGGGCGCGGCGCAGGTGGTGGAGTTGGGCGGCGTGGCCGCGGTCGGGGACCTTGGAGGTGCCGCAGCAGCAGCCGTGGCACACGCTCACGGTCGGTCGTGGGCTCCGAGGGCGGGGGCGGTACGCCGGGTGTGTTTGCTCACGCGGCGTCCTCGGTGAGGCGGGGCCAGGCGGCGTCGCGCAGTAGGCGCAAGCCGTTGAGGCCGACGATGACGGTGGAGCCCTCGTGGCCGGCGACACCGAGGGGCAGAGGGAGGGAGCCGATCAAGTCCCAGGCGACCAGCACCGTGATGAACGCCCCGGCGATGGCCAGATTCTGGATGACCAGGCGGCATGCGGTGCGCGAGAGCTGCACGATCGAGGGGATGGTGGCGAGTTCGTCGCGGACGACGACGGCGTCGGCGGTCTCCAGGGCGAGATCGGAGCCGGCCTTGCCCATCGCGATCCCGGAGTGCGCGGCGGCCAGGGCGGGGGCGTCGTTGACGCCGTCGCCCACGACCAGCACCCGGCGTCCCTGGGCTTCCCACTCCTTGACGGCCGTCACCTTGTCCTGAGGCAGCAGACCGGCGCGGACGTCGGTGATGCCGACCGCGGCGGCCAGGTGCTGGGCGGCGCGCTCGTTGTCGCCGGTGAGCAGGATGGGCCGGTGGCCGGTCAGGCGGGTGAGGGCGGCGATAGTGGCCGCCGCGTCCGGCCGGAGCCGGTCCGTGATGCCCAGCACGCCCACCGGCTCCTGGTCGCGCAGGACCATGATGGCGGTCCGCCCAGCCTCCTCCAGTCCGGCCACCACCGCCCGCTGCGGCTGGTGGTCAGCGTCCCGGAATCGGGCGGGGGCGCCGACCGTGATGGTGTGGCCGTCGACGGTGGCGGTGACTCCCTGCCCGGGTGCAGAGGTGAAGTTCTCGGCGCCGGTCAGGGGCAGGTCGCGTTCGCGGGCGGCGGCGACGACAGCGCGGGCGAGCGGGTGCTCGCTGGGGTGTTCGGCGGACGCTGCCAGGGTGAGGAGCGTGTCCTCGTCCAGCCCGCTGCCGGGCAGGGGGCGTAGGTCGGTGACGCGGGGAGTGCCTTCCGTGAGGGTGCCGGTCTTGTCAAGGGCGACGGTGTCGATCTGGCCGAGGCGTTCCATGACGACGGCGGACTTGGCGAGCACGCCGTGACGTCCGGCGTTGGCGATGGCGGACAGCAGCGGCGGCATCGTGGAGAGCACCACCGCGCACGGCGAGGCCACGATCATGAAAGTCATCGCCCGCAGCAACGCTGAGGAGAGGGTCTCGCCGAAGGCGAGCGGGACGCCGAAGACGGCGAGGGTCGCGATCACCATGCCGATCGAGTAGCGCTGCTCGATCTTCTCGATGGCCAGCTGGGTGGGGGCCTTGGTCTCGGAGGCTTCCTCGACCATCTTCACGATCCGGGCGATCACCGAGTCCGACGGGTCGCGTTCGACACGTACGCGCAAGGCGCCGGTGCCGTTGACGGTGCCGGCGAAGACCTCGTCCCCCGCCTGCTTGGCCACGGGCAGTGGCTCGCCTGTGATGGTGGCCTGGTCGACGTCGCTGGAGCCGTCGAGGACCGGGCCGTCGGCGGTGACCCGCTCGCCGGGCCGGACCAGGATGGTGTCCCCGATCACCAGATACTCGGTCTCGACCGTCTCCTCGGTGCCGTCCGCCAGGAGCCGAGTGGCCGTGGTGGGGGCGAGATCCAGCAGCCCGCGTACGGAGTCGGCGGTCCGCGCGGTGGCGACGGCTTCCAGGGCGCCGGAGGTGGCAAAGATGACGACCAGCAGCGCGCCGTCGAGAACCTGCCCGATCGCGGCGGCCCCCAGAGCGGCGACGACCATCAGCAGGTCCACGTCCAGCGTCTTGTCCCTCAGGGCCTTCAGGCCCTCCCAGCCGGGCTCCCAGCCGCCGGCCACGTAGGTAACTGCGAACAGCGCCCCCCACAGCCACGCCGGGCCATCCAGCAGGTAGACGGGCAGTGCGAGGAGGAACAGCACCAGTGCCGCGAGCGCCCAGCGTGTCTCGGGCAGCGCGAGCAGCAGGGTGCGGCGCCTTGGCGGGGCCGGACGGGCGGCGCCGACAGGCGGAGCGGACCGCTGTTCCAGGACAGAAGACACGGCAAGGCAACCCTTCACGGGCGGGACGAGGACAGCAATCCCACCGTACAGGAATAGGTGAACAGGTCTTCAACTGTCATCGGTATGATGGAGCCCATGGGCCACGGACGCGACACCACCAGCAGCGCCAGCACCCGCGAGCGCCTCGACGCGGTCGGCACCGCCGACGTCGCCGCCACCCTCCAGGCCCTCGCCACTCCCTCCCGGCTCTACATCCTCGCCCGCCTCCAGGAAGGGCCTTGCTCGGTCGGCGACCTCGCCGAAGCCGTAGGCATGGAGAACTCGGCCTGCTCTCACCAGCTCCGCCTGCTGCGCAACCTCGGCCTGGTGACCGGCGAGCGCCAAGGCCGCAGCATCGTCTACTCCCTGTACGACAACCATGTCGCCGAACTCCTCGACCAGGCCCTCTACCACGTCGAACACCTGCGTCTCGGACTGCACGACACCTCCGCCCGCGGACCTGCCCCCACTGCCGACCACTGACCAGGGCGGGCATCCACCCCACCGGCGGCTTACCTCACCCGCGCCAGACCTCCGCCAGGGCTGCCCCCTCCATGGGTGCCGCCGGGGCCCATGCGGCGGAGCCGCAGGACACGCACCGCTTCCCTGGCGCCAGGCCGACACCTGGAACCCTGACCAGCGCGATCAACCTTCGGTGACTCGGACCATGTTCACTCAGGGTGCATTGGTACGGGCTCAAACTGCGATGCCACAGGACAATGTGACTGAGCAGCACAATCGGCGGCTTTCGCCTTTGGAGCGCGGGACATGATCAGGAGCGGGCGCCGGGCTGCGGGAGTGCCGGTAACCCCGCAGGTCGGGGCATACGACGGTGAAACCGGGTCGCACCAGAACAGGCGCGACCCGGTGCCAGGTCGCCGACGTGCCGGGGGGGCCTCGTTGGCAGCCGCAATACACTGACTGTGATGATCGCCTCACCAGGTCCGAGGCTCATCCGCCAGTTCGGATCCTCAGTCACACCGAGCCGGGCGTTCTCGGTCAGCATCATGGACTTGACCTCCACGAGCAGCACGAGGTCGACGAAGACGACGATCCAGTCGACGCTTTGCAGTTCGTTCCGCTTGACCCGTAGGTGATCTCCGGGAGTACATCGGCATCCGGTATCAGGCGGAGCTGGCGGCCGACGTACTCCTCGAAGAGGTAGCCGGTCTCCTTCAGGAAGTCGGGTCCGAAGTGCCTCGTGTCCTGTGTGGTAGATGCCAGCCTGGGTCGCTTTGCGCCAGACCAGCTGGGTTGAGGGGCACAATAGGCCGGGCCCGAAGCCGGTAGCCGCGGGTCGGCCGAGCAGCGGGCTGTACGTGAAGCCCGCAGCTGGGCCGCATTGCCGCCGGCCACTCGTGCCAGGTTGTGCGTGATCCGCTTCTCGGCTGCTTTGACGGAAGCTACGTCGGTGGCGAAGTGGCGTTCGGCGACGCGCAGTGCTGTGTCCCGGCCGGCAATGCGGTTGAATTTTCTCTGCTACTTGTCCGGCCGGGGGCCGGCACTGGCGTGGTAGAAGGCTCGTCCCTGTTTGACGCGGTCCCGGTGGGTGCCATGCTCCGCTCCCTCGACGTTCAGAGGCGGGTGCAGTTGGGAGATCAATTCCTTCTCCAGCGGGACGGGGTCGAGGTACTCGGTCCAGGTCAGGGTGAGGTGGTGGCGCATCCAGTGGGTAAGACGCTGTTCGTCCTTGGGAATCAGGACGACGCGGTCGGTCCAGGTGGTGCGGTAGCTCTCGGCGGACATGAGGAGAGCTGCCAAGGTTCGACGCAGGGTGGACCGTCCGGAGTCCCTCAGGTGGTTGGAGACGACGCGGGAGCGCAGTCGGCGGGCCTTGCCCAGGTAGAGCAGCCGCAGTCCGGCATCGCTGGTATTGACCGGTCCGAGGAAGAAGCCCAGGACGTCGAGCGGCGCCCACCAGGCGTACACCCCTGCGGACGTGGGCAGGGCGCGGGCCGCGCGATCGAGGGTCTGGGGTGCGGAGAGCAGTTCGGCTGTGGCTCGATGAACGGTAGCGTCGTTGAGCATGGGCGCACCCTAGGTGATCAATTCCAAGGGGTGCCTGCGGAGATCGTGGGGGTGGGCGGTCAGGCGTCGGGGTCGACATCGGGGTGCGTGAACCGCACGGGCCTGCCCAACGACCGGGCGTAGGCGATTTCGGCTCGGGTGCTGTCTCCGGTTGTGGAGGATCGCGATATTCCCCCAGGGGGAGGTGAGCCTTTTCCAACCCCATACCTGTACTGCTCATCGGCCCGCTGACGACTGACCGATCTGTAGCGGGGTCGTGACCAGCAGATCCGCAGTCGGTCCCGGCGGTCCAGAGCTCCGCCGAGCATGGTCAGCGGCGCTGACAGCAGGGTTAGAAAGGGCTTAGCCCTCCGGCAGCTCCCATGAGGCGAACCAGTGGGGGAACGGTCCGGCGGAGGGCGGGAAGGCGAACGGCGGGGTGCGGTCGGTGAGCAGGCGCAGCACGAACTCGCCGGTGCCGCAGTCGAAGCGCTGCCACTCACCGTCCAGGTACTGCACCAGAACCGGCCAGTCGTCGGGATCGGCCGGTCCGGTCAGCCAGTGGAAGGTCAGCTCCTGCTCGGAGGTCCCCCATATGAGCACGCCGCCGGGCGCGGGATGGACCGGGTATGGCCGGTACAGGTCGGCGTACCGCGCCATGTCCTGGCCCCAGGAGACTAGATCCGTGCCCAGCGCACCCGGCACCAGCAGGTCCAGGTACTCGTCGAAGCTACCAGCGCCGAAGGCGTCGACGATGTCCTTGTAGTCACCGGGCAGCGCGGTGCCCAGCGCTGCCTCCGTCGCGGCCCAGTCGACGCCGCACCGATCGGCCTTCGTCCGCCCGGTGGCCTCCCGCAGCAACGCTACCCACCCGACAGCGGGCGGGCGGGTGAACGCTCGCCGGGCGAGGATCACGACGCGGCGCGGGCCATCGGCGGTGGCCGTCACGCCGTATCCGAACCAGTGCTCGGCCAGCACCCACCCGCGCAGCTCCAGCAGCCCGCCCTTCCCGCCGATGGGGAGCCCACCCTCCCCGCCCACCGGCGGACCGTCGGGCGCCCCTGCCGCCCTACCCCCGACGACCCACGCACGTACCGGCAGACCCGCCCCGTCAACCACGTCCGCAGCGACACGCTCCAGCTCGGCCAGATCCTCCGCGTCACTGGGCACACAGACATGCCCTGCCCCATGAAAGGGCAGCGGGCAGTGCAATTCGGGCGCGCGCCAGGCGTCGTTCAGACGGGCGCGCAGAGCTGAGGCGTCCACGCGGCCAAGTGAACAGCACGGCACTGACATTGTGCCTTTATAACCTGCATCAGCAGTACGCCGTTGGGCCGACAAACAGGATGGAGCCCCTGGTAGGTGGGTTCTCAACCAAGATCACCAGTCTGTCAGGAGCTTCCGCGTGCTTGTCTACCCGTCCGGTATCGACCTGTCCAGCCGCACTCGGCAGCACCTATCCGGTCTTCTCGCAGGCCACCGTCGACGGATCGGCTCCCGCTGGCGTCGCCTGACCTGTGGCGGGCAGGCCGTGCTCGTCCTGGCTCAGGCCGAGGACTCCGACACGACGTAGCGAGCAACCGGAACAGCGGTGGGTAGTCGATACGGAGTCCATGGCACATCGGCGGGCGCCATCCCCATACTGTGTGGCTCGGCTGAGTATCTGGCACGTGGCGGGGAATGAGCCTGGCCCCATGCCGCCATAGGGCGGCCGTCAGAGACGGGACCGCTGCGTCTGGCCGAAATGGCAACGACCCACCAGGCCGCAAGGACGTGCATACAGTCCGCAAGACAGGCGCCGCGAAACTGGGAAAGAAGAAGGCCGCCCCCGCCACCGCGGCGGAAGGCGGCCGTCTGCCGGGCGGGATCAGCTCGTGTATATCGACGCGCCCGCAGTGCGGCGGATCTCCGGCAGTGCCGAGTAGAGCGTGGCACCTGGGCAGAGCGTGGCGTAGCCGTCGCGGTGACCGGAAATCGTGTTGAGGGTGGCCTTGTCGCCGGTGTTCCAGACGCCGGTGTCACCCGCGGCGGTGAGCGTCACCTTCGCCTCCGGGTCGACGTCGTGCAAGTCGAGCTTCCACGCGGAGATGTCGGCGATCGCCTGCTTGGCCGCAGCCGTCGGCGTACCGCCGTTCTCGTAGTCGCCGAGGAGCGAGACGCCGGACGAGTAGCCGTTGAAGCCGTAGGTGTGGGCTCCGCGGACGGGCTTGTCGACGCCGCCCGCGCGGCCCTCGAAAACCGTGCCGCACTTGTCGACGAAGAAGTTGTAGCCGAGGTCGTTCCAGCCGTTGGTCTTCACGTGATACGTGAGGATGGCCCGGATGATGGCCGGCGACTCGGCGCAGTCGTAGGCGTTCGTGCCGGCGGTGTGGTGGACGAAGACCGCGTCGACCTTGTCCAGGTAGGAAGGCGGGTCCGCGACGAGCGACTCGTCCGCACCCCAGTCGGCCCGGCTGACGATCGTTGGTTCGGCAGGGGCGGTCGGCTCGGGCGGATTCTGTGTGGCCGTCTCGGAGGGTGCCGGTGTCGTGGGTTCGGCGGTCGGGGCGGTGCTGGGTTCGGTGGTCGGCTCCTGGCTCGGGGCGGGAGCGCTCGGCTCGGCGGTCGGCTCCGGCGGATCCTGTGTCGCCGTCTCGGAGGGCGCTGGTGTCGTGGGTTCGGTGGTCGGGGTGGTGCTGGGTTCGGTGGTCGGCTCCTGGCTCGGGGCGGGAGCGCTCGGCTCGGCGGTCGGCTCCGGCGGATCCTGTGTCGCCGTCTCGGAGGGGACCAGGGGCGTGGGCGAGGCCGGCTGTTCGGTGGCCGGGGCCACGGCCGACTCCGTGGGGATTCCGGTCGGTTCGGGCGCGGTCGTCGCCGCGGTGTCCTCGCCGGGGACCGTGGGGCTCGGTGCGGCTGTGTCCGTCTTCCCTGGCTTGGCGGACGGCTTGCCCTTTCCGTTCCCCTTGCCGCCCTTCGTCTCGCCCGGGTCGATCATGTCAAGGCGCAGCGCGTCCGGCACCGCGGTCTCCTTGCCGCCGGCCACGACTCGTGCTTCGACGGCGTCCGAAGGCCCCACCCACAGCGGCTCGGAGGCGCCGCGGACGCCTGAGGCGTCGCCCTCCTTCGTCTCCGGGGCCCGGATGCCGAAGTCGAGATCGCGCCAGTCGCTCCAGGCGCCGTCGTCCGCGCTGCGGGTGCGTATCTGAGCGGTGCCCTCGAAGTCCTCGGTGCTGTCCTCCCATGAGACGCCGACGAGTGAGAAGAGCTGCGTCTCAGTGCGGGGCAGTTCGCGCTTCTTCGCGTCCTTGCCCGCCAGTGCCAGCGTGTGCGCCTTTGCTGGTCGGGAGCTGTCATCGGTCCCGGTGTCCCCGGAGCCTCCCGTGACGGTCACGGCCGTCATACCGGTGCCGGCCAGGACTACGGCTCCCGCCGCCAGCCAGATGGTCCGCTTCGACGTGCTTGCCCGCCGCGCGCGGGTCCCTCTCGGACTCATGCCCATCCCTCGTGAAGCTGCTGTGTGATGATCAGTTGTCGGTGGCGGGCAGTTCGCCCGCGCAGGTGGCGCGCCCGAATTCGTTCATGGCCGTAGCCCTTTGGACGTGCTTGCCGCCGATCGCGAGCGTGCAGGCCGCCTGTCCGCCCTTCTCGCCGAGGACGATGGCCACGGTCGGGGCCTTGCCCAGGGGCACCTGGACGGTCTGCTTCCAGGGCAGTTCGGCGTCCCGGACGACCGTCGTCTTGCCGTCCTCGTCGCGGCCGAGGTAGGAGATCTCGACCGGTCCCTCGCCCGTGACCTCGTACGTCACGGCGGCGGTCGGCACGGGGGGTGCCTTCGGCTTCTCCTCCGTGTCGAGCACGCCGTAGCCGACGAGGCCGCCGCAGGCGAGCAGCAGGACGGCGGCGATCGCCATCCCGGCCCGGCTGCCGTCGGTGCCCTTGTCCGGGCTCTTGTTCGCCGTCCCGGTGTCTGCCGTTTCCGCGTTCGCCGTTTCCGCATCCGTGGGTTCCGCGTCTGCGGCTTCCGCATGCAGCGTCTCGACGGACAATTCCTCCGGCTCTGAGCTCTCCGTGGATTCCTTGGATGGCATGAACGAGTCCCGGCTTTCGGTGGGTCGAATCGAGTCTGAAGTCGAACCGGGCGGTTATACACCACGCGGAGAGAACCGCGCGAGCGACGGGACAAAAGGGGTGAAGTCGGCGCCTTTCAGGCTCGGGTTGCCCAGAATGTCCGTGGGCTTGACGGGGCGTCACTCAAGTGGTCAATAATCCGCTGCCGCGCCCGTGAACTGGCCGTTCGGCTGCTCACATGCGGCTGCACAGCCATGCTCAAGGCCGGGCCGGAACTCTCCGCTCCGGCTCGTTCGGCGTGCCCGTTTCGCGCTCGTCGGGGGCCGGCCGCCGATGTCGAAAGGTAATGACGTGAAGGTCCCCTACAGGAGATATCTCTCCTGTCTGGTGGTCGCGGCGGTTGCAGGCACGCTACTGCCGCAGGTCGCTTACGCGGCCCCGCCATCAGAGCCCGAAAAGGGCGATGGTAAGGGAATTATCGAAACCGTCACCGACTGGTTCGCAGAAGACGGAAACGAAAGCAAAGAACCGCCCTCGTACGGCAACCACGGAATAGCCGACCGGCAGAAGCTGGCCAGGGGAAAGAACGATCCGAAGGCGAAGCGGGTCAAGGAGCTGACCTCCCGCCGGACGCCCACGGCACGCTTCTGGCAGCTCTCCGACGGCCGCG
Source organism: Streptomyces sp. NPDC056128 (assembly GCF_042263835.1). Taxonomy (NCBI): domain Bacteria; kingdom Bacillati; phylum Actinomycetota; class Actinomycetes; order Kitasatosporales; family Streptomycetaceae; genus Streptomyces; species Streptomyces sp. NPDC056128. Next base: position 484,586 of record NZ_JBHJVQ010000002.1, read on the forward strand.
TCGAGGCCGAGCTGTCGGCCGCGCCAACCTCGTACCGGGACACGGCCTCCAAGACCTGGAAGAACATCGACACCCGGGTCGCGGAGACCAAGGCCAAGGGTTTCGAGTTCGCCAACACGGCCAACACCGGCCGCAGCTGGTTCGGGTCCGACCCGGACCGGCTGCTCCGTTTCGAGGCTGGTGACGGCGGCCGGTCGGTCACGCTCGGGCTGGAGGGCGCGGGCGCCCGCCTCAAGCCGGAGGCGAAGGGCGCCACCGTCACCTACAAGGGTGCGGCGAACGGCGCGGACCTCTCGTACCAGGTCGGTCCCGGCCGGGTGAAGGAGAACATCACCCTCGCCGAACGGCCCGCCGGCCCGGTGAAGTACACCTTCACCCTGGACACGGAGGGCCTGACCCCGAAGGCCCGCAAGGACGGCTCGATCGCGTTCTTCGGCGAACTGCCGAACACTCCGGTGCTGGTCATCCCGGCGCCGTACATGACCGACGCGAAGAAGTCGGCCTCGTCGCCGTACGGGTACGAGTACAGCGCCGCCGTCACCCAGAAGCTCTCCCGCGACGGCGACGGCTGGAAGCTCACCGTCACGCCGGACGCGAAGTGGCTGGCGGCGAAGGAGCGCCAGTACCCGGTCGTCATCGACCCGACCATCACCATCGCGCCCTCGCCGTCCGGTTCGCAGGACACGATGGTCCTGTCCGACCAGCCGGGCGTGAACTTCAACTCCGCCTGGAACCTGTCCACGGGCAAGACCTCCAGCACGGCCCAGGCTCGTTCGCTGCTGAAGTTCCCGCTGGACGAGATCCCGGCCGGCGTGAAGGTCGACGGGGCGCGGCTGGGCGTCTACTTCGACCAGTCGCACACCACCAACGGCAACGATGTGACGATGGAGGCCCACCGCGCCACCGGCGCGTGGGACGAGTCGACGGCGACCTGGTCCAACACCTCAGGACTGTTGGGCGAGCTGTCCGGCACCAGCGTCCAGGCCGACGACGGCGACTCGGGTACGACGGCGGCCACCGGCACCTGGCCTGCCTCCGGCTCGACGCTGACCCAGTACGCGATCGGCCAGGACTACCACTACAACAAGGACGCCGTCGCCGGGGACAAGTACACCTGGCAGCCGAAGGTCACCGACACAGCCTCCTACCGCGTCGACGTGCACTACGTCGCGGCCACCGACCGGGCGACGAACGCCCCGTACACGGTGACCCACCGGGACGGCACCCAGACCTTCACCGTCGACCAGAGCGCCGGCACCAACGGCGTGTGGACCTCGCTGAACGGCGGCACACAGCTGCCGTTCGACAAGGGCACGATCGGCAAGATCGTCCTCGGCGACGGACCGGCCTCCGCCTCGACCTCCGTCATCGCGGACGCCGTCCGCCTGGTGAACCCGGCCCAGATCGTCAAGAACAAGGGCGAGTACAACCAGTGGCACGAGTTCCCGGTCGCCGACACGGTGCAGAAGTGGGTCGACGGCACCGCGAACCACGGCTTCATCCTGAAGGCGAAGGACGAGTCGTCCACGGGGCCGCTCGGCGGTCCCCGCTACGAGGCCGGTGACGGCTACTACGGCGGCGAGACCTCAAGCATTCCGCGGCTGACCGTCACCTGGGGCCGCGTCGGCACCGCGCTCGACTCGCCGACCGTCGTGCACTCCACAGGCCCCGAGCTGCACTGGCCGGCGTACAAGAACACCGCCGGGGACACGGGTGCGGACATCGTCGAGTACCAGCTGCACCGCTCCACGCAGCAGGACTTCACGCCCTCCGCGGCGACACTGATCGCGCCGATCGACAAGGCGACCACCGCGTACACCGACACCACCGCGGTGCCCACCCCCGACTCGTCGTCCAGCGAGATCGGGAAGTCGTACTACTACCAGATCGCTGTCAAGACCGAGGATGGCGATCTGCTCGGATCGCCGACCCGCGTCGTGGGCATCCCCAAGGCCGGCCGGACGATGGAGATCATCCAGGGCAGCCAGGGCGGCGTCACCGACACCACCCTCTCCTCCGCCCAACCGACCACCAACCAGGACACCATCCAGTCCTGGGACGTCGGCCAGAAGTGGCTGAGCGTCGGCAACAACTCCGGCACCTACGGCAAGACCCGTGCCGTGCTGAAATTCCCCACCAGCGACATCCCGGCCACCGCCACGGTGCTCGACAACCGGATGTACATGTGGGGCGCCGAGACCACCACGGGCAGCACCGGAGCGATCTACGAACTCCACGCTCTGACACGAGACTTCGCGGAGACCGGCGCCACCTGGAACAACGCCACCCCCACCACCCCTTGGACCAGCCCGGGCGGTGACATGAACGCCGCCGTCTCCGACACCGTGGCGGACATGGCGGACGTCGGCCGGCACTGGTGGGACGCCACCAGCCTGATGCAGAGCTGGGTGAAGAACCCGGCCGGCAACAAGGGCGTCGCGGTCAAGCTGAAGGACGAGTCCACCACCGGCCCGCAGGAGCGCAGCCTGTTCCTGTCGGCGGAGGCCGCCGACCCGCAGCTGCGCCCGTACATGCAGGTCATCTACGTCGACTCGACCACCTCCTCGACGTACTACGCCCCCACCACCCCGTCCCGGATGACCCCGAACTCCACCTACACGGTGGACTTCACGGTCACCAACACCACGTCCTCGGCGTGGGCAGCGGGCGAGCGGGAGCTGTCCTACACCTGGAAGCTCCCCGACGGCACGGACGTCACCACCGGCGGCAACCAGCTGGAGACCCCGATCCCGGCCCTGCTGCCGGGCAAGTCGGCCACCATCCAGGCCCAGGTCGCCACCCCGATCAACTCGGACTCCGGCAACAAGCGCAACGAGTACGTCCTCGGCTGGGACGTCCGCAAGATCTCCGACGGCAGCTGGCTGTCGGCGGGCACGGGCGGCATCCCGGCGCTGAAGCAGAACGTGGCGGTCGAGGACCCGACCTCCAACCAGCTCGGCCTGGAGAAGTTCTACTCGTACACGGGCAAAAACACCGGCGCCGGCTCGACGGTCATGAACAACCTGTCGTCGGGCAACAGCGTCTGGTCGTACAACGCGTTCACGAACCCGGGACGAGGGCTCACCACCTTCGCCCGGTTCGCGTACAACTCACAGGACACCTCGGACACGGTTGCCGGTCACGGCTGGTCGTTCCAGGCTTCCGGCCCGATCCGGCTGGGCGCGCCCCTGGACTTCCACCCGAATCCGAACCCGACGGAGATCCGACTTCCGGACGGTGACGGCACATCTCACGTCTTCCGTAAGCAGGAGGACGGCACCTGGAAGGCCCCGGCGGGTGTCCACTACCAGGTCACGATGAAGCCGGGCCTGGACTGCAAGCCGACCAAGGACCCGGTCCCGGACGCCTGGACGCTGACCCGCCCGGACGGCACCCGCTTCCTCTTCGGCTGCGACGGCTACATGACGTCGACCGTCGACAAGAACGGCAACACCCAGACGTTCACCTACGAGGAGCGCAAGTCCAACAACAAGCCGACCAAGTTCCTGAAGTACATCACGGACCCGGCCGGCCGCACGTCGCTCACTGTCGAGTACTACAAGAAGGGTGACGCGTCCTACGAGTACATCGACGACTCGGGCGCCAAGGTCACGGACTCGAACCTGACCAACTCCAAGATCTACGACCACGTGAAGTCCATGACGGACATCTCGGGCCGCAAGATCGCCTTCTACTACACGGACAAGGGCCTGCTGGGCCAGTTCACCGACGGCCTGGGCTCCAGCCAGCCCAAGGACTTCACGTTCACCTACGACGCCACGCAGGGGAACAAGAACGTCAAGCTCGTCAAGGCCACCGACCCGCGCGGCAACGGCACGGGCCTGGCGTACTACGCGCCGCAGGCCGGTGACGACCCGAAGTACCACTGGTGGACGAAGACGATCACTGACCGTCTTCAGGGCACCACCGGCTTCGCCTACGCCGTGAACGCCACGAATCCCAAGTTCACCGACACCAGGGTCACCGACTCCGAGTCGCACGCCACCGACTACGTGGCGGACGACTTCGGCCGCCCGGTCCAGACGACCAACGCCAAGTCGGAGACCACGCGGATGTCGTGGGACGCTGACAACAACGTCACCTACCTGGAAGAGGACAACGGGGCCAAGACCGCCTACTGCTACGACCAGAAGACCGGCTACCCGCTCTGGTCACGCGACGCGGAGAACAACAAGGCGGGCGTCCCATCTGCCGCCGACTGCGCTCCGGGCGTCTACCCCGCTAACTCCTCGCAGTACACGTACCAGACCCGCGCCGACGGCTTCGCCGCCGATCTGGCCACCAAGACCTCACCCGAGGGCCGCAAGTGGCAGTTCGGCTATGACGCCTTCGGCAACCTCAAGACGGTCACCGACCCCAAGGGCGTCGCCACCACGACGGCGGGTGACTACACGACGTCGTACGACTACGACACCCACGGCCAGATGACCAAGGCGACCGACGCCAACGGCAGCCCGACGACGAACAGCGACTTCGGCCCCACCGGTTACCCGGCCACGATCACCGACGCGCTGAACAAGTCCACGTCGTTCGTGTACGACGAGCGCGGCCAGGTCACCGAGGTCACCAACGCCCTGGGCAAGAAGACCACGCAGACGTACGACACCTTCGGGCGCCCGAAGGAGAACTCGGTTCCGAAGGACCAGGACGCGGGTGTGCTCATCACCACCCCGGCTCCCGTGTACGACGCCAACGACAACGTCATCAAGTCCACGGCGCCGAACGGTGCGGTCTCGACCGCGGTGTACGACGTCGCGGATCAGCTCAGCTCGGCGACGGCGCCCAAGGACACGGCGATCTCGGCCGAGCGGAGGACGTCCTACACCTATGACAAGGTCGGCAACCTCGAGACCGTCACGGAGCCGAAGGGCGCGCTGACGACATCGGACGCGACCGACTACGTCACCACGAATCACTACGACGAGATCTACCAGCTCACCTCGGTGGTCAACTCCGCGGGCGACCGGATCTCCTACTCGTTCGACAACGTCGGCAACACGGTGCGGGTCGTCGACCCGAAGAAGAACGCGACCGCCGACACGACCGACTACACGTCCAAGATCGCGTACGACCTGAATCACCGGGTCACCACCTTCACGGACGCGGCCGGCAAGGTCACCTCGCGGACCTACGACAAGGACTCGCTGGTCCTCACGTCCACGGACGCCGCGAACAGCACCACGACCTTCGCCTATGACGAACGGGGCAAGCAGACCGAGGTCAAGGCTCCGTACGACGGGGTGAAGTTCCGCACCACCAAGTACGAGTACGACCAGGTCGGCAACACCACCAAGGTGATCTCGCCGCGGGGTGCTGCGACGGCCACCGCGGACGACTTCACCACGCGTACCGAGTACGACGCGCTGAACCGTCCGGTCAAGCAGTTCCAGCCGTATGACCCGGCAGACGCCCGCTACAACGACCCGAACGTCTACACCGAGACGGTCTACGACGCGGTGGGCCAGGTGGAGCGGCAGTCGCTGCCGCCGTCGGAGGGCCAGACCGTCCGCAACGACACGGTCTTCGAGTACTTCGACAACGGCTGGCCGCGGAAGTCCACCGACCCGTGGGACATCACCACGACGTACGACTACACCGAGCTCGGGCAGCAGAAGGCCCGCACGCTTACGTCGGCGGGTGGTTCCTCGGACCGCACCATGACCCAGTCGTACTACCCCGACGGCAAGCTCAAGTCCAAGTCGGACGACGGCGTGCCGGTGGGCAAGTCGGTCGTGCTCGTCGACAACTCCGACATCCAGAACAGCTCCGCCACGGGAACCTGGACGAAGGGAGACATCGCCAGCCAGCAGGGCTACGACCACCGGACCCACGCGGCGGGCACGGGCACCGACGCCTTCACCTGGACGCTCAACATCCCCAAGGACGGCACGTACACGGCGTACGTGAAGTACCCGCGGGTCACGGGCGCTGCGACGGCGGCGAAGTACACGCTGTCGCAGGGGGCGACGACTCAGCCCTCCGTCACCAAGGACCAGACGGTTGGCACTGGCACCTGGGTGGCGCTGGGCTCCTTCAGCCTGAAGCAAGGCAATGACGCTCAGCTCAAGTTGGAGCAGAGCGGTTCAGGTGTCGTGGTCGCCGACGCGGTCAAGCTGGTGCGGGACGCGTCCGGTGACACGGACAACGAAAAGAAGTCCTTCGTCTACGCCTACGACGTCAACGGCAACCTGAACTCGATCGACGACACCTCGTCGGGTGCGAAGATCGACGCCTACACGATCACCTACACCGGCCTCAACCAGGTCGAGAAGGTGACCGAGGCCCTCGCCGGCCAGGAAAAGAAGGTCACGTCGTACACCTACGACGCGAACGGCCAGGCGGACACGGTCACGCACCCCGACCAGTACGCCAAGTACACCTACGACCTGCGTGAGCTGGTCAAGACGATCTCGATCGGTAAGTCCGCCACGGACGCGTCCCCGAAGGTGTCGTCGTTCACGTTCACCGACCGCGGCCAGCGGCTCAAGGAGACCAAGGCCAACGGCAACACCGTCGACTACACCTACTTCCTCAGCGGTGAGGTGAAGTCGACCACGGAGAAGAAGGGCTCCGGAACTCTCGTCTCCTCACACACCTACGCCTATGACCTCAATGGGAACAAGGCACAGGACGCGGCGAAGAAGATGAACGCCGACAACCACGCGGCGTACCTCGACTCCACCACGGCCTTCACCTACGACCCCGTCAACCGGCTCGCCAAGTCGGTCAAGACGGGCACTGGGGCGGGTACGGACACCTACGTCCACGACGACAACGCCAACGTCGTCCGGCAGACGGTCAAGGACGTCACCACCGACTACGTGTACGACCGGAACCGGCTGCTCAGGGCCACTACCAGCGGCTCGACGGCGACCTACAACTACGACCCGTTCGGCCGCCAGCAGTCGGTGACGAGCGGCGGACAGGTCATCTCCCGGAACGTGTACGACGGCTTCGACCACGTCGTGGAGTCCCAGAAGCTGGACGGGACGGGCGCGATGAAGTCGACAAAGTACACCTTCGACCCGCTCGACCGCACCGCCTCGAAGACGGCCGACGGCAAGACGACGGACTTCAACTACCTCGGCCTGTCCGGCGAGGTGCTGAGCGAGGAAGTCGCCGGCCAGCTCACCAAGTCCTACCAGTACAGCCCGTGGGGCGAGCGCCTTTCCCAGGTCAAGCACAACACCGACGGCACCAGCGAAGACGGCTTCTACGGCTACAACTCGCACACGGACGTCGAGACCCTGACCGACAAGAACGGCGACACCAAGGCCACGTACGGCTACACGGCCTACGGTTCCGACGACAAGTCGGAGTTCACGGGCATCGACAAGCCGGACGCGGCGGACCCCACGAAGCAGGAGTACAACCCCTACCGGTTCAACGCGAAGCGCTGGGACGCCAAGTCGGGCACGTACGACATGGGCTTCCGGGACTACGATCCGGGTCTCAACCGCTTCACGACCCGGGACATGTACAACGGCGCTCTCGCCGACATGAGCCTCGGCGCCGACCCGTTCACCGGTAACCGCTACGCGTTCACCGGCGGCAACCCGGTGAGTAACGTCGAGATCGACGGTCACTGGTTCGCGATTCCTGCGGTCGCCTACTGGGTGGCGGGGGCCCTGGGGCTGTCTCTCTACGCGGCTACACCGGAGGGCCAGGACAACCTCAACGACGCCGCCATGGCGTTGAGCCAGATGATGCCGTCCGCGGAGGACGTCGGGTCCAGCTCGTCCAGCGGGACGCGGAATGCGTCCACGCCGTCGCCTTCGCCTGGACCGGCTCCCGCGCCGTCCGGGGGCGGGGGCGGGGGCGGCTCGAGCGGCCCCAAGGGAACGGTCACAGGAGCGGCCATTTCGACGCTGGTCCGGATCTGGGCAGGCACGTCTGGGCAGTCCAGCCCGGACAAGTCGCTTCAGCGCAAACTGGTCGACCGGGCCGGCGAGGAGAACAAGAAGTGCCAGGACTCCACCGGTCCGAGCACGGTGTGGAACTCTCCGGTGGACGGACAGGGCCGGGCCACGGGCGGGTTCGCCTGTCTCGATCCAGCCGCGCCTGCAACCAGGGACAACCGGGAGCCTCAGGACCCGGTCGGCTGGTCGCTGCAGGGGAGCGCCGACGAATGGAACCGTGCTCATCTCATTGCCCGTGAATTCGGCGGGAGTTCCCGTAGAGAGAACATCGTCCCCACGACGAAGTACGCGAATCAGACCGCGATGCGAGCTGTCGAGTACGAGATCGAGAGGCGTCTCAAGTCAGGCGATCGGGTCTACTATCAGTCGGTCCCGATCTATGTTCCCAACCGGACGAACCCGATTGGAGTGCATATGTACGTGTCGAGCTCTTCGGGGACATTCTCGCGGCTGATAAGCTCAGGAGTTTGAGTCTCCTGAGGGACTGATCCGCCACAGTTGAGGCGGTGGGGTGAGCGGCCGCCCACCCCACCGCCGCCGGCGATGTCGTACACGGCGAGACCCGTTCCTCGCCGAAGGAGCGGTCCGGATGCGGACCGAGGATCAGAGAGGAAGAAGCATGCATCACGTCGACGTCATCCGACTGCTCGGTCTCGATGCCCCGGCTCCTCCGCCGGAAGGCAGCGGGCACGGGGAAGTGATCCCCGCCGACTTCGAACTGCTGGTTCAGGCGGTGCAGAAGGGGGTGATTGCGGGCTCCGTGGTCCCCACGCGGCCTCACCTACCAGTGCGTTCGCTGGAGGAATTCACCAAGGACGCCGCGCCGCGCATCGCGGCCATGAAGGAGTCCCTGCGAACCCGCGGACAGGAGGTTTCGCTGTCCTTCTTCCCACACCCCGGCGGTCTGGTCCCGTGGGGCCGCACCGCACGTGATGGTGTGCTGATGTGGAACACCACCGACCCGGACACCAAGAACTGGACGACCGTTCTCACCGAATCGGATTTCCAGGTCTGGGTGGACCTTCCATGCTCCGCATCCGAATTCATCGTGCGGGCTCTTCTCGGGCGCGCCGGAGGAGTTCCCGATTTCGAGACCGATGAGCAGTTCGAATCGGGCTCCTACTGGGATGTCTACGACGACATGCGTGAGACGGCCATGACCCTGGCGAAGCAGGATATCGGAGCAGTGGAACACATCGTCACGATGGTCCGGAGTATCGGTGTTCCGGGCATCCGGCAGTATGCGGAAGTGCTTGTGGACCGGGCTGCGAGCGAGTCGTGCGACAGGCTTCCGGAGGACTACGTGGCGGTCATGAAGGAATTCCCCGGCGGGGTCATCGCGGGGGTGCGGGTGTTTCCCGTCGTGCAGACTGGCGGCGACAGTGCAGCGAGCCGGGCGGCCCCGGCTCTGCGCCGGCTGACCGAGAATCAGCGGTTCCTGCAGTGGGGAGAGGTGGAGGGCCGAGCGGCCGGTTGGCTCACTGCCAAGGATGATCCTCAGGACTGGCGCGTCGGCTACATCGAGCTGGACGGCTCCGCTCTCATCTGCTCGGAGGACGAGACCTTTGCCACCTTCCTGCAACGCCGACTGCGGGGCAACACACGCGACTGAGCCGCGCCCGTTCGACCCGCCGGGATCGGCGGCCTTGCCTGATGCGCACGTTCCTGGCGATCAACCGAACAACCGGAGGACACCGATGCCCTGGAGGCATGACTTCGCGACCTGGGAGCCGTTGCTGCGGCTCGTGCAGTCCTCCAACCCCGAGCAGCTTGCCGTGCCGGGAGGCTATGTGACGGGCCAGATCGGGCACGGCGGTTGGAGTGTGCCCGTGCAGCAGCCTCTCCCCCTGCCGGGACGGGCCGCCCAGGTCGAGGACATGCAGGACGAGTTCACCGCAGTGGAGCGCGTGCAGAGCGCGCTCAAGGCCGACGGCGTGGACGACGTCTCTTTCATGGTGGAGAGCGCACCGGACGGGAAGACTGTGCTCAGCGTGTTCGACGCGGGTCCGGCCGTGGAGCCGGGCTTCGTCAGCCCATACCTGGGTGCGCTGCTCCTGGTCGAGGGCGCCGTCCCCGAGCCCTGGCGCCGCCTTCCCGATCCGGCGCCCGCCACGGGGCCGTCGCCGTCGGTGGATCTGGCGCTGCTGGAGCGGGCCCTTCGCGAGCGGATGCCCGACGCCATCGGAGCGACCGAGGCAGAGATCGCCGAAGCGGAGGCACGCCTCGGCATCGCGCTGCCCGAGGAGCTCAAGGTGCTCTACCGGGTGACACATGGGCGGTGGGAGGTCGGGGAGGGCGCCTACGAGGCGATGGAGCGCATCGCCGACGCGGTCGGCTGCGAGCTCTTCGCGCTGGACCGGCTGTATGTCGCGGATGTGAAGTCCCGTCCCTGCCCCTGGCGGTTCGCGGCGATGGACGCGGTCGCCACGGCTCCGGACGCGGCGGTGCAGGATCTGGTCGGCTCTCCCGGCTGGATAGTCTTCGGCGACAGCGGTGGAGGCGACCGGGTGGCGGTCGATCTGACACCGGGGCCGCGCGGGCACGTCGGACAGATCATCATGGTCGACCACGAGCGGAACATCGGTGCCGAACTTCGCGCCCACTCCCTGACCGACATGGTGGTGAACCGCCGCAACGACTGGTACTCGGGACGTGCCTGGGACCATCCGCCGGTGGTGGCCAGGGTGAATGTCCGAAGCCTGAACAGCGTGGAGGCCGCCGCGCACCCCGATCTGGAGGTGCTCGGGATCGGCGTATGGGAGGGCGAGCCGCTTAGCCTCGAGCCGGTCGGCGGTCTGCCCCGCCTGCGGGCCCTCAGTGCCTACCCGGGTACGCTCGCCGACCCCGTGGAGATTGCCCGGCTGGCCGGCCTTGAGTACTTGGAGCTCGGGCCCGAGGAATGGCGCGTCCTCCTTGACGCCGACGCCGTCCCGCGAGGGCTTTCGGCCGCCGCCATCGAGGTGCAGGGCGAACGGCATCCGCTCCCGATTGTGGCGCTCGCCAACGAACTCCTCGCTCTGTGGGGCCGCCCGCTGATCACCAGGACCGTCCTCGAAGGCCGCCTGGGCACCGAGGGCTAGCCAGTGCGCCGCCCCGGCCGGTCGATCACCTGTCGGCCAACGGGGTCCGTAGGGTAACTCCTCGCTGACCCGTTCTCGTGTTTCATTCCGAGGTGATCATGGCAGGTACTGGTGGAGAGTTCTCCTGGATTTTCGAACTGGAGGAGGACTACATCGTCCCGACAATTTCCCTCATCGAGGCAGTCGACCGTGACGATGTGATCCGGCGCTTGGGTGGAGATTCGGCTGCGACGCGGAGCCTGACGGCTCTGGAGGCGCTGGAGTTGGCCGACGATTCTGAATTCGTGGGTGTAGGGCAAACGGGAAGTATTGCTTACACAATCGAAAGCATCGGATACGTCGCAGCGGTTCCCGGGGTTGTACGTGACTTGTCGCGAGGTGGCCGATGTTTCAGCGTGCGTTTCGATGTGAATGGAGCCGATAGTGTCCACTATGCGGTCGACGGCGACCTGGTCGTGTACGAAGAGTACGACGGGCCAGTGAATGCGCTTCGCGCTGATGACCCTCGTTGGAGGGTCTCCTGGTGTGACGGGCTTCTCGATGCGGAGGGCCGGTGGGGTGCGAAAATCCTTGCTCTTGCGGAGAGGGTCATGGGAATTCCGGTTCGGCGGTCGTGGTTCAGCGAGCCCTTGATGACGGTCGCACTCCCGTCCGCTTCACGGTACGTGGGCACATCGTACTGGGACATCCCCTGATGGGGGTTGATCGGGTAATTTGGAAAGAAGCCCTGACCAAGAGGCAATAGGTTCGGTTCGTAAGTCGCGCGGAGGGTGCAAATGGAGTGGGTTGATCGTCTGGTGGCGGTGACGGGTGGGAGCGCCGAGCCCGGCGACCCCGACTGGTCCGGCACCGAAAGTGCCCTGGGCACTCCTCTGCCGGCTGACTTCAAGGAATTGCGCCGCCGTTTCGCGCCATGGGGTGCCTTCAGTGACCATGTTCTGGTGCTGGAGGCGCAAGGAGACACGGAATCGCTTCTCTTGAATCACGAGTCGCTGCTCAGGTCCGTGCGCGGCAACCCCGAAAACCGGCGGGTTTTCGAATCGTTCGGGGTTCTCGGGGCGGACGCTGAGCACAAGGGAAGCGGTCTTGTCCAGTGGGGTTATTCCTTCATCGAGGAGGAGTACTACTGGCTGGCCGACACCTCTCAGGAGCCGTCGAGCTGGCCCGTGGTGGCGCGAGCGGATCCGCTGGAGCCCTTCCAGCGTTTCGGCATGACCGCCTCGGAGTTCGTCTACCGGGTGCTCACGGAGGAGCATTTCTCCCCATTCAGCGTTGCGGCGACGGTCGGGACGCCGTACTACCGAGCCTTCTGAGCGGTCCGGCATCGACGGAATATGCTCCGGCACAACGGCAAAGGCAAATGGATCCCGTCGAAGATCTGAAGAATCTGCTCGGGGAGCCGCGCTTCATGTCGTCCGCCCCGGCATGTTCTGCGGATCGGGCTGAGCGTGGTCAAACGCAGCGACGACACGATGGGCTTCACGGTGCTGCCGAAGAGGTGGCTGGTCGAGCCAACGTTCGCGTGGCTGATGCGCTCACGCCGACTCGCCCGGCGAACACGCTGATTCCACCCTATTCAGGTTCAGGACAGGGGTTCGTAGAACGGACGGTCAGGCGCGAGGTTGCGCGAACACACCGTCACGTCCTCACCTCTGAGATACGCCAGCAGCCATTCACTGAACGTCATCTCATGGAGAGTCCAGGCCGGACTGTCAAGCTCCTGAACCAGGATACGCCAGGGCGACGAGGGTCCATCTGGAACACGAAGGAAAACCCATTCTCCCGTCGTGGACGACGCCACCGGCATCAACTCCCCGGGACCCGCTCCTGCCGGACTGGGCAGGAACTCCGCCATGTCCTCCTCTCGCCACATCTCGAGATCCCCCCTGATGGTTTCTCTTAGGCTGTGCAGAAGATGGCCGGAGGGGTGCTCCAGGTACAGCTGCCCGTTGATCTCGATCGAGCCGTAGGCGTTCACTATCTCGCGGAAGTCGGCAGGGAATTCGATGCCGAACTCCCGCTCCATCTCGATCCATGGCGCCGGATCCGACCAGTTGAACCAGGGCTCACCCAACAGGGCCTTGACCTCCGAAAACGTTGCCACCACCGAGCCCTTCTCCCAGGTTCCGGGCGTCCCGGCCGGAACCCCGCCCCGGTAGCCTACGAGCCACCGAGCTGCCCGGCGACCATAATGGCCCCCGGGCGCTCCTCGGCCAGCCAGCCTCGCGCGACCAGGCGCTTCGCCTTCGACCGCACCCCCTCGACCTTCGCGGGGACCGTGTCCAGCCCGAGCGCCACTGCCAGCTGCCGACAGCCCATTGTCTCCCCACCCCCCCCGGTCCCGCCAGCCAGGACATCCACGAGGCGGCGGTAGTCCGGCGCAAGCACACCGACATCGGGGCCGTCTCTCCACACCGGCACGACCGATCCCGGCACAGCCGCAGCGGTCCGCACCCGCCGCTCGCTTGCCACGCCGGCGGCACCTCATTGCCTCCGCGCGCCTCAGTTAGGACCAGTCCGACCGTCTCCCGGGCGATCACGAACCGCTCCCACACGGCTTCCGCCCCGCGCAGCTCGGCCTGAAGAGCTTTCACCCGCTGCCGAGCGGCACGCTCGCGCTCCTGCAACAGCCCCACTACAGACGGCATCCCGACACCTCCACTGCACAGACGACATGGCACTTCGTTTCTGCCGCCGGCGTCACGGCTCTATGCCTCACCAGCGGGAACACACCCGCCACTCTCGGAAAGACAACGGCTTCTAGCCCGGCTTCTGTCAAGGCCCGCCGGCCCGTGCGTCGGGCCGTGAAGCGTCTCAAGGCTCATGCTGCTCCGAAGGAATGGAGCAGGAGCGTGGGTACTCGTTGCGAATGCGCCGCGTTCATGTCCGAGAGGTGGAGAAAGGGGTGGATCACCTGGAGCAGGGATTCGCCGGGCACTTGGACAACGAGCGGTATCAGGAGGAGGTCAACTCGGGGGTGCTGTGCAGCCTCGGCGAGGACTGGCAGATGGTGAAACGTCCTCCTCACGGGTGATGAGGACTCCCCGCCGACGGGGGCCGAGTCCCTGCCGGTCCCCGGAAGGGAACACGTCGCGCCCCTGGGCGAGCACGACGACCTGCTGCTCCAGAGCCTCGAGAGGGTGAGGGCCGCGTACGAGTTCCTCGACGGCGTCGACGACCAGGACCTGCTCCGCCGGCACCGGTCCCGACTGGACGGCAGGGCGGTCGGCACGGCGCCGGACTGGATGGTCGAGGGCTTTGTGGGGCACATCGGCGTACCTCGCCAGCTCTACCGGAGGGCCGCCGCCGCGAACGCGGCCGTGGCCAAGCGGGTCTACGCCTGATGCGCAGCGGGAAGCGCTGATTACCCGGGACGTCGTCGAAGGTTGGCTCGGCGAGTGGAGTGCCGGGTGGGTACCGGGTAGGGGAGGCCGGCGCGGATGTGCGGAGCGCGTTGCAGGTTGCGAGGAATGCCCCGTTAGTCCGTTGGTTTGACCGTCGTCTGTTTGTGCGACTAAAGCTTTCCTGGTCAGGGTGGGCGCGTCGGTTCACGCCGGGCGGGGGACATGAGATCGCCGGGCGCCTGGGGCCGTCCGGGCCACCTGTATTCATCGGCCCGCCGCACCGCACAGTGCCGCGCAGCGCCGTTCAGCCAGGGGGGATGGTGTGCCGTGGGTCGGCAAGCACCGCGTCGGCGCAGATTGGTCCCATCCGGCGGTGGCGGCCGAAGACGCCGCGCGCGTGCCGGCAGCCGCAGACAAGCGGGCAACCGCGGTGCCGCACGCGGGGTGGCCACCGGCGCATTCCTCTGCGCCATGCTGGGCGGGGGAGCAGCCGTCGCGCACTGGCAGGACACGCAGGCCGAGTCGGTGGCCGAGGACACCGCCACCCCCCTGACGGCCCGGCCGGGCTCTTCCGGCAGCGCGTCCCCGAGCAGCAGTCCCAGCCCGTCCCTCAAGAGCAGTCCGTCCCCGAAGGCCGCTGCTTCCACGTCGCCGTCACCGTCGTCCTCCCCGGAGGACGACACCATCGACGTTCCAGCCACCGGCCCCGGTACGTTCACGATGGCCCGCACCGACGGGGCGGCTATCGGCAGCGGAAGCCGGGTGGTGCGCTACATGGTGATGGTCGAGGACGGCATCGACATCCGGGCTGCTGACGCCGCCGCCGAGGTTTCCTCGATCCTCGCTGACGAGCGGGGCTGGATCCGCAGCGGTACGCACTCGTTCCGGCTGGTGAGCTCCGGGTCCTACGACCTGGCGGTGAAGATCGCCACGCCCGGCACGGTCGACCGGATCTGCGGGGCCGCCGGTCTCCTGACCAGGGGCGAGGTGAACTGCCGGGTAGGGGAGAACGTGGTCGTCAACCTCAAGCGCTGGGTGCTGGGTTCGCCGGAGTTCGACGGGCCGATCGGCGACTACCGCGCGCTGATCATCAACCACGAGGTCGGCCACGGCATTGGCCGGGGCCACGAGACCTGCCCGGGGCCGGGCGAGCCCGCCCCGGCGATGATGCAGCAGATCAAGGGCCTGAAGGGTTGCGTCGCCAACGCATGGCCCTACAACCGGTCCGGCGCGTACCTGGGCGGCCCAGCGGTCCCGTGACCCGCGGACACGGCGCCGGCCGAGTCGGCCGGTTGCGTGTCCGTTCCACGCGCGACAATGGACCGGTTAATGGGCTGGTCGAGCCGTCGGCGCGCCGTCGGGCGAGCCGGGAGCGGGCGGAGTGACTGGTGTCACATCCGGTGCCCGTGATGTACGCCCCGAGCAGGTCGCTGGGATCTATATGGATCTGGACTTCGAAGAGTTGCCGGGCGCGTCCGGCATGCGCGCATACGTGAACGCGGTCGTGGGCGGCCTGGCGGCCCGCAGTCGGCTTCCTTTCGACTATTCCGTCGCCAGCCTGCGCCTCGTCGACTTCATCATCGACGGAGCGCGACGCGGCAGTTCCGGCCGTGTGGTGCGGCCGATCGCTCTCCTGCAGAACCTCGGTGCGTACACCGGTGAGGTCATCGTCCGCAGGGGCGGCGCGCAGTGGGTGGATCTGAGCCCTCAGCAGCGGGAGTTGTTCGGGCAGCCCGTCGGCGTCCGGATGCCTGACGGGCGGGTGTGGAATCCACTGGGGAAGGTGGTCAACCGCTTCGAGACCGGCGGGCCCGAGGAGTCGGTCCAGCGGCTCTATCTGATGCTGCACGGCCGTCGGACCGTCACGACGGCCCGAAGATCCTGCCCCGTGTGACGTTTCCGTGACGGTGTACGCAGATCTCAAGGGGGCTCGCCCTGCGACACGGGGCACGGTGTGCGGTGCCGAGGCAGCACAAAGAGGGAAGCGTGGGGGAGTACGACGCGGAGCTGGGCGCGGCTGTCGAGCGCGCGCAGCGCGGCGACGAGGACGCGTTCGCAACGGCATACCGACTCGTGCAGCCGGGGCTCCTCGGCTACCTGCGCGGGCTGGTCGGCGACGAGGCCGAGGACGTGGCCGGGGAGGCGTGGCTGGAGATCGCCCGCGACATCGGCCGGTTCCGCGGCGACGGCGCGGGGTTCCGAGGCTGGACGGTGACCATCGCCCGGCACCGGGCACTGGACCACCTGCGAAGACAACGACGGCGCCCGCGGATCTCGGTGATCGAGGCGGACGTGCTTCAGGTGCCGGACGTGAAGGACACCGAATCGGCGGTGTTGGAGACCCTCTCCACCCGTCAGGCGCTGGACCTGATCGGCGGCCTTCCGCGCGATCAGGCAGAGGCCGTACTGCTACGGGTCGTCGTGGGTCTGGACGGCGTCTCGGCCGCGCGCGTGCTAGGCAAGCGCCCGGGCGCAGTACGATCCGCAGCACACCGCGGACTCAAGAGGCTGGCGGGACGAGTCGCAGCGATGAACCGCCGCGAAGGATGAGCATGGCACCGGAACGGGAAGACCCGACAACCCCAGAATTGACCGCACTCCTGAAGTCGGCGGCCCGCGGCGGTGAACTCGACCCCGCGGCGCATGAGCAGGCGCTCAGGGCTTTCCGTGCTGCGCGGGACGACGGCAGCCTGTTCGATCGTGCCGCGGACGTGCGGCCCCAGGACGACTGGCGGGCTGCCGAACGGCGCCCTCTCGCGGCCGGTCCCTTCCGCATGCCCTCGCTCAAGGTGCTGCTCGCGGCGGCGGTCGCCGCCGTCGCTCTGGGAGGCGTGGCTGTCGCGGCAGGGACAGGGGTGATTCCCTCGCCCTTCGAGCGCGGCGGTGGCGCGCGGCAGGACGCGCCCACGACACAGCAGCCCAGTGACCCACCGTCCCGGACTACACCGGAGGGTCAGCTGCCCGTACCACCACATCCGGATCCGTCGGTGGGCCGCTCGCGACACCCGGGGCCGGAGCCCGATGCCGAGCACGCTGACACCCGCGCCCATTGCAAGGTGTACCTGCGTGCAGTGGAACGTAACGGCATCGCGCCTCGCGGCCGGTCCATGGAGCGCCTGGAGGAGAAAGCCGGCGGCGCGGCTGAGGTCGCCGCTTACTGTGCCCGGCTGACGGGAGACACGGCCAAGCCAACAGGGCCGGAGAAGGGCAAGTCTGCGGATGCCGCGAAGAAGAACGAAGGAGCGCCGGGGCAGTCGCTTGACAACGGGTCGCAGCAGGACAGCCAGGCGCCGAAGAAGGTTGAGGGCAAAGAGGAATGACGGTACCTGGCCGAGCAGCGCGGACGACAAGCCCGGCCGGCCCCGGATATGAAGGACGACCGGGGTCGCCACCCCACACGGCACGCAGGACCTCCCGTGCCGGGCTTCCTGGGACGCCGACGCGGTGCGAGACGACATTGTTGCGTGATTGGCCGACGAGGCGGCGGTGCCGGTCGTCGACGAGACCGGGGAGGTGAAGAAGGGCCGCCAGACGGGGGGCCTCCAACGGCAGTACACCGGCACCGCCAAGCGAATCGAGAGCTCCCAGGTCGCCGTCCGTCTTGTCTACGCCGGTACCCGCGGACACGCCGCGCTGGACCGGGATTTGTACATCCCACGCTCGTGGACGACAGACCCTACCCGCTGTACGGCGGCCGGCCTCGACGACGAGCGCACCTTCCAGAGCAGGCCACTGCGATGATCGAGCGGTTCGTTGACGCCGGGCCCTGGGCCGGTTGAGCGGCCGGAGACGAGGTCTACGGCTCCAACCCCAAGGTGTAGGCCGCGCTTCAGGCACGGGCATCGAGAGACGATTCCTGACGACGATCTGCACCGTGCCCAAGACGAGTGGCACGCCACCTACCGGCAGCTCGCCGCGTACCCGTGCACCGCACTCCGCAGAAGGCTGACCCATCTGTCGTCGGCCGTGTTGTTTCATCCGCAACGGCAAGGCCAGCGGTCAGCAGGCTGGGCGGCATTGCACTGCGCACGCCGGGGTCGACCTACCTCTTGACCTGCCTAGGGTCTGGAGCGCCCGCGGTCGACGACCGTGGGTGCCGGCCATCCAAGAACAGCCTCCGGCGGGTCCTCCTCGGAGGGGGTGGGGGCTGGTTGGTCGGGTGCCGCGCCGTTGTGGTGCGGGTGGGGGAGGCGGAGTTCCCTCCTCGGCTGGACACCCGGGGGGCGTACCAGGAACCCGGGCACGGTGTCCAGGCCGGGCCGCTGCGCGGTCGCTGCGCGAGCCAGGACACCGCGCCCGGAACCTTGATACGGCGGAGCTGTCCGACCGAGGAGGGAACCCCGCCCAGGCCCGTTGTGGCCGAGCCCGGCCGGGCGGGTGCGGGCAAGTAGCTGAAAAGGGCAGGTCGCTTCCCCTATGCGGGTTGACCCTACCCCTAGAACATGGTTTAATTAGTGATGCCGGAAGGGGGAGGGCAACCCCCCGACCAGCATTGCGGGGCCAGCTGGCCCCGCAAGTCGATCTCTCATCAGGAGGACCGCGACATGTCCCGTAAGCCGAAGATGACCGACGAAGAGCGCCGGGCCTACAGCGCCAAGATGCGCGGTGAACTCGAAGCCGTCATGGATCGCGCGTACGGCGCGATGGTCGCAAGGGAAGAATTCTGGGCCACCGTCATGCGCACGGCCGCGAAGCTGACCCACCCGGACCGCGACGACCGCAGCCCCGCCAATTGCATCGCCGTCGCCGCCCAGTGCCCGCACGCCACTCACGTACTCAGCTCCGGAGACTGGCGAAAGGTCGGGCGCTTCCCGGTCAAGGGGTCCACCTCCCTCCGTATCTGGACGCCGATCAAGCGGCGGCCCGACGGTGGCAAGGAGGCCACGGCCGCAGTCGCCGGCGGCGGGCAGCGAGGGGCCGCCGGTGAGGCCGCCGAGGGCGAGGTGCGCAAGGTGTCCGGCTTCAAGGCCGGGCCGGTTTTCGACATCAGCCAGACCGACGGCGATGCCTACGAGCCGCCCGCCGCCGCCCCGCTCGCCGCCGAGGTCATCCGCGATGTCCTGGTGAACCAGTACCGCGACCAGTACCGCGAGGACCCCGAGCAGGCCGGAGGGTTCGACTTCACCCAGGAAGCCCCAGACAGCGCCATCCGTATCCTCCTGTACGGCCACGCGTGGCGGCGCATCGCCGAGGCGGACGCCCCCCTTCCCGGCCAGCACGCCGCCGAAGTCGCCTCAGCCGCCCACGTTGCCGCGCTCATCCTGAACATCGATCCGGGGCCCGCCGTCATGCCGCCGCTCGCGGGCATCATCACCCAGGACAAGAAGCCCCCGATTCACGAGTCCGCCGTACGGACCATCGAGACCGGCCGCGCCATCGTCCGCGCCGTCACGATGGCCGCCGAGCGCCGCCGCGAACTTGCCATGACTGGTTGACCCAGACTCAAAAACATGGTTTAATTAATTGTGCCGGTAGGGGGAGGGCAACCCCCCTACCGACACCCCCGCCGGGGCCGACCGGCCCCGGCGGAACCTCTCACCAGATGGGACACGACATGCTCACCACCGACCAGAAGCCCACAGTCCAGGCCTTCCCCACCGCCACGCTCGTGATCGGCGGACCTTGGCACCGGGGCCATCAGCTCGACACTCGTCCGGCCGTCGTGGTCGGCCCGTTCGGCGGGCCGGAGTTCGCGGACGAGGCCACCATGTCCGTGGTCTGGTTCTTCACCCTCGGTGCCCCGCAGCCGGGCGACAGCGTCCAGGCGATGTTCCCGCACGAGCTGACCCCGCTGGACGACACGCTCACCACGATGCACGGCGACACCTTCCGCGACATCGTCCGCAGCCTGCGCCAAGGCCGGTTCGCCTACGACGACGGGGACGCGCTCCGCGCCGCCGTCCGCAAGGCATGGCGCGACCGGACCGGACTGGCCGACGCCGACCCGGCCGCCCGCCACACGCTCCACCGCAGCTGACACCAAGGCCCCACCGGTCCGGGGGAGGGCAACACGCCCGGACCGGCAGGCCCCCAGCACCCAAGCGGACACCGGCAGGACAGGTCCGGTGCGTTCACCGCCGCCGGCCGACTCCGCCGACCGACGACGAGCACCGGACCGCAGCGGACGCGCCCCGCGGGGGCGCGGCAGCCCCCTGTCGCCGCGCAGGCGCGACGACCCGCGAGCCGATCGTCCCTCACGGCCCGCGTCGGTGGTGCAGCGCCGCTGCCAGCACACGGTCCGCCCTGCGGCCGGACCACAATCTCTCACCAGAAAAGACCAGTTCAGTGACTATCGAGATCACCCACACCCGCCGTGAAGGAACCCTGATCGAGGGGACCAGCCGGGGCGACGGATCGGCCAAGATCCTGCGACTCCGCGAGTACGGTCGCACCCAGCGCCAGCCCTTCCGCTGGAGCAGGAACCTTGACTGCTGGTACCTCCCGCACAGCCGCGACCACGCCACCTACACGCCCTCGCTCCAACTCCTTCAGCAGCGCCTCCAGGGCGCAGGCTTCGAGGTCACGCTGACCATCGACAACGCCGACCGTCGCTCGTTCTCCGAGGCCGAGGAGGAGCGGGAGGAGAAGGCGGAGGGCCGGGCGGAGAGGTTCGGCGGGTACGCCGCCAGCGCGGCCCGGAACTCCGAGGCCGCGTGGAAGTCGAGTCACGAGATATCCGAGCGGTTCGCCTTCAGTCAGCCGATCCTCGTCGGCCACCACTCCGAGGGCCGGGCCCGCCGTGATCACGCGCGGATGGACGACGCGATGCGCAAGAGCATCGGCGACCGCGACCGCGCCGACCACTGGACCGGCCGGGCGCAGGCCGCTGCGAACTACGAGCGGTTCAAGAAGGACCCTGGGCGCACGCTCCGCCGTCTCAGCAAGTTGCGGGCCGACCTCCGCGCGGTCGGGAAGTGGCAGCGCGGCGAGTCCGCCAAGGGTCAGTCCCGCAACCCCGACGACCCCGAGCTGACGATCCGGCACGCGGAACTGACCGAAGAGATCGAGCACTGGGAGCAGATCATCAAGGACGCCGAGGCCGAAGGCGTCAAGGTCTGGTCGAAGGCCGACTTCACGCGTGGTGACTTCGTTCTCCACCGCGGAACCTGGTACGAGGCCCTGCGGGTCAACCCGAAGACGGTGACCATCCCGCACATCCACAACGGCGCCGACAAGCGCATCGTCCGTGCCACCGGCAACCGACACGACGACTGGACCTGGACCGTCCCGTACGACGACGTGTCCGGGCGCAAGAGCGCCGACGAGATGCGGCGAACGCACCAGGCCGAGGCCATCGAACACCAGGAGCGGGCCGAGCAGTCCCCGCCGATCGAGGAGCCGGTGCCGGCGGAGAAGCCGACCCCCGTGGCGGCCCCAGTCGCAGGTGCGAACTGGCAGGAGGGCATGGCGCTGGTGCTGATCGCCTCGAAGAACTCCAGCCGCTCCCGCAAGCGCGCCTTGTGGGCGATGACTCGCCGCGAGGCACAGGCCGTGTGCGGCGACCCCCGCACCTCCGGCCGCTCGTACATGCTCACTTGGACCGAGCGGCCCGGCACCGAGGGCGCCGACTGGGAATGGGTCCCGGACAACCGGAGCTTGGACCAGGTTCTTGCAGACCTGAGCATCACCCCGTGCCGTGATTGGACCGCCTCCCCGCAGGCCCCGGCCGAGGCCGCGTAACTACGCCCCCGCCCGCCCCGGCGGCCGAGCACGCCGGGGCGGGTCCCTCTCTCACCAGAACAGGGCGCCACCATGACCACGCAACTCCTCGAACGACCCGCGACCATCACCGTCCCCGACACCGAAGCGGGCAGGCTCATCGCCCCCGCGACCGAGGGCAGCACCACCGTCCCGACGTACCGCGTCGGCGCCCCCGACATCCAGCGCCGATACCCCGTGATCATCGGCGAAGACCAGGTCATCGGCCGCGCCTACAGGTGGCACCGGGATTGGCTCGTCCTCACCACCGAGGGCGAACGCAACCTCCGCCGCCCGCCGAAGGGAACCCCCGGCACCGACATGGCCGCCGCCCATCTCGCGGAGGAGTACGCCGCCGGTCGGATCGGCGCCCTCCCCCTGGACCGGGTGCTCGCCGAGGCCCCCACGCCGTCGTGCGGGCCGGTGCCTCTCCTGCACCCGCGGATGCCGGTCAACGATCGCAACATCGAGGGCGCGCTGATCGCGTTCGCGGGAATCACGGCCCACTATTGGCGGGCAGTTCTCACCGGGTTCCCCGGCAGTGATAACCACTGGTTCCTCAGCTGCGAATTGTGTGACTGGCAAGGCCCGAAGTTCTGGTCGCACCTGCGCGGGCGCAACGGAGAGCCGCCGAGCGCGCGCCGTCACAAGGGCGGGTGCATCGGAGAGGACAAGGTCCGCCGGTTGATCCCCGCCTACGACTAGCGGCCCGACCGAGGGGCGGCGGCAGCAGCGCGCCGCTGCCGCCCCCGCTTCCCGAGGGACAGCACCGTGCCGACCCGCCACACCCCGGAGAGCATCGTCATCGCGGACACCCCGGCCGAGATCCTGGAAAGGGCCGCCCGCCACATCGAACACGTCGGCATCCACCAGGGGACCCGGTTGTTCGCCGTTCCCGGCCGTACGGTCACGCTGCCGTGCTGGCCGTGCGGCGCC
This sequence comes from Streptomyces sp. NPDC056128, assembly GCF_042263835.1. Taxonomy (NCBI): domain Bacteria; kingdom Bacillati; phylum Actinomycetota; class Actinomycetes; order Kitasatosporales; family Streptomycetaceae; genus Streptomyces; species Streptomyces sp. NPDC056128. Next base: position 507,584 of record NZ_JBHJVQ010000002.1, read on the forward strand.
CTCGAAGTCGCCGCCGGCCACGGGCGGGGAGAAGCCGGCTGGACGTACGACTGGGACCGCATCAACGACGCCCGCGACCACGCGTTCGGCATCCTCGCGAAAACCTTCACCCCTCCGTCCGTCGAGGCCGTCGACGCCGCCCACACGTTCCGCACCGCCGCCGCCCGCGCCGAACACGCGCTGTTCTGACACCCGACGCCCACCAACATCCCGAGTCATCGAAGGCCGGCACGATGGACGAGACGACAGAATCCCGCAGCACCACCAGGACGCCGAGCCGCCGAGGAGCCGCCACCCCCAGCCGGGACGGCGTCCATCGGGTCAGCGTTCCCCTCCACCCCCGGCTCAGCGCGACCGAGCTGATCCGCGTACTCCTCGCGGCCCCGGGGGAAAACGACCTCTCCGCCCTCGACCCGGTACGCGTCCGGTCGCTCATCGCCGACGTGCTCACCCAGCACGGCTATGGCGTCCTCGACCGGTCCCCGTACTACCCGGAAGTCGACCGCCATCAGGACGCCCGCCGCGCGGTGCGCCGCGCGTACGCGCCGCGGTTCCTCGACGCCTCCGACGAACAGGCCGCACTGGCGGACCCGCTTCGCGAAGTCCTCGCGGCCGGAAGCAGGAAGTCGTGACCATCACCGTAGCCGAGCCGCCCGGAGCACGAGCACGGCAGAGCTACTACTGGCGAGTGCGCAACGCGCGGACACGCCACCGACCCGAGAACGCCGGGCAGGCGTGGCACATCCAGTCCGGACACCCCGGCGGCGCGTACTGCGACCTCGGCCATGAGCTGGGCCCGCCCGTACACCACGCCCCGACCCTGCTCTCCCGCAGTCGGCCGACCGGCCGCCGGCGGGACGAGCAGCAGTTCCGCGGCGGGTGTCTCGCGTGCGAGTGGCAAGGCCTCGTGCACTCCGGCGACGGGTTCGGGAGTGGTGACAACGAAGCGGTGGCGGACGCCCACGACCATGCGTTTCCCGGCTGGCGGACGCTGCCACCGATCACCACGGTCGAGGACCGGTGGGCCGTCCCGCGGAGCCGGAGCCGCTGGGCACAGCTCATTGCCCGGTACCCGGCGGAATGGATCGACCAGGGCGCCCCCGTCGTGACCTGGCGCCGACACCGCCGCGAAGCTCACGCCCCGCCGCACGCGGGACGTCCCCGCTACGAACTCCGCATCACCCGGCCACCGCACGGCCGGGGCCACCGCCCCGCGGGTCAAGGGGCCCTCTTCTGATGACCGCCGTCCTCCGGATCAGGGGCCCGCCCCGCTCAACCTAAAGGTGGTTTAATTACTCGGCCGTCAGCGGGGCGGGTAACCTCCGACCGGCCGAGCGTCCGTATGGGCGCCGCCCACCTCACGCACAAGATGACGGCCAGCGCACAAGGGCAACAAGGCGCTGGCCGTCGGTGTCTCTCTCACCAGAAAGACCACACCATGCTATGTGACCGACACCCCGACTGTCCCCAGCCCGGCGACATCGCCCAGCTCACCAGGGGTAACAGCATCGGCGCCCACCCCAACGACACCTTCGTCATCGTCGAGGACTTCCCCCCGACCGGCCGGCACCTCGTACTCAACCTCCCCGTCGACCACCCCGGCCGCGCCGACTGGGCCGGCGCTGTCCCCCTGGCCGACGTAGCCACCCTCACCCGGCTCGAACCGGCGGGCAGCCGTACGTGGGCGCCGGCCCCGGACCCGGACGACATTCAGTGACCGCGCTGAGCGGTCACGACCCCGACCAAGAACAGGAGGCGACCGTGTCCAGCAAGACCGGCCGCACGCTCTACTCACGCGCGGGTCTGCGCGAGGTCCACGGCATCAGCGAGTCGACGCTTCAGAACCTCTGGACCGACCGGGAGAACAATGGGCACCCGCCCGTCGCGGACACCATCGACGGCGTCATGCACTGGGACGGCGACGTATGGGCGACGTGGCACCACGAGCTTCAGCGGCAGCGCGCCGCCGCCAGCACCACCAACCCGCCGAAGCTCGACGGCGACCCCGAAGAGATGGTCGGCCCCGCCGAAGCTGCGAAGGTCTGCGGTTTCGCCGATTCCACCACCGTCTCCCACTACGTAAAGAACCCGCCCGAGGGGTGGCCGGCACCGGACGACTGGGACGAGCTTCCGACCCGGCGCCGCCCGAAGTGGAAGCGCTGGCGGCTGTGGCAGTACCTCGCTGACCGCAAGGGTCGCGGGCACGCCGGCGGACGGCCCGCGGGCCGCCGCGGACTGTCCTATCCCTACCAGGGAGACGAGCGGCTGACCCTTGCCCGGCAGGCCATCGCGGCGAACCCCGGGGCGAAGAACGCCGAGCTGATCCCCGAGCTTCAGGGGCAGACGGAGAAGACCTACTCCCGCCCGACCTGGAACCTGATTCTCAAGTCCGCCCGCGAGCACCCCGAGGAGTGACCCGTGCCCGACACTCGCTGTCCTCGCTGCGTCGGCCCGCTCGGTGAACGGCCCGCACGTTCCCGGCTTACCAGCGACCGCGAGGTCTCCATCTGTACCCCGTGCGGTTCGGAGGAAGCCGTGCTCGAAGCACACGGCCAGGCGCCGGTGCCGTTCGGTGAATGGCCCTTGAACGCATAGCCGTCGGCCGAGAGGCCATACGGCCAGCATGACGAAGGTCCCCGCTCCGGCTCTGAGCGGGGACCTTCGTCATGTCACCAGGCGCTGTTGGGTCGGGCAGGGATCAACCAAGACCGCTCGACCCAACAGCAGGGGCGACGCATGGCGGTCATGAGCCCCCGCCGATCGGGAGTCCGCTTCCCCCTCCGGCCGATCGCCCGCCAGCGCGTACGGCACCCAGCCCGCTGTCGGTGCCGGGACACCGTCAGTGGTTCTGGTCGCGGATCGGACGGACCGCGTCAATGCCCTGTCCGGCGGAGTCGGTGCAGGCCGTAGACGCCGGCCCCAAGGATGAGGACTGCCGCGCCGGACATGACGGTGCTCAGGGGGAGAGCGAAGGCGAGGACTGCGCAGCCGGCCAGGCCGATGACAGGGACGAGGCGGTTGGGTCGGCCCTCTTCGGGGGTGAGGGTCCAGGCGGAGGCGTTGGCGATGGCGTAGTACGCCAGGACGCCGAAGGAGGAGAAGCCGATGGCCCCTCGCAAGTCGGTGGTCGCGGCGAGCAGGGCGACGACGGCGCCGACGGCCAGTTCGGCGCGGTGTGGAACTCCGTAGCGGGGATGGATGGCGGACAGGGCGTGCGGGAGGTGGCGGTCGCGGGCCATGGCCAAGGTGGTGCGGGAGACCCCGAGGATCAGGGCGAGCAGTGAGCCGAGCGCGGCGACGGCGCCGCCGACGCGGACGACGGGCACCAGCCAGTCGGCACCCGCCGCCCGTGCGGCGTTCGACAGCGGGGCAGCGGCGTTCGCCAGTCCGCCGGGGCCCAGCACGGTCAGGACGGCGACGGCGACGAGCGTGTAGACGGCGAGGGTGATGCCGAGCGCGATCGGGATGGCGCGGGGGATGGTGCGGGCGGGGTCGCGGACTTCCTCGCCGAGGGTGGCGATACGGGCGTAGCCGGCGAAGGCGAAGAACAGCAGGCCCGCGGCCTGGAGTACGCCGCCGACGGTGGCGTCCGCGCCTATGTTCAGCCGCGCGGTGTCCGCGGAAGCGGAGGTCAGGGCGGTGACGACCACCGCGGCGAGGACGGCCAGCACGATTGCGACGAGGACGCGGGTGAGGAGAGCGGACTTCTGCACCCCGGCGTAGTTGACCGCGGTCAGTGCCACCACGGCGGCCACCGCCACCGCGTGTGTTTGGCCGGGCCACAGGTATGTGCCGACGGTGAGGGCCATGGCCGCGCAGGAGGCGGTCTTGCCGACAATGAACGCCCAGCCCGCGAGGTGGCCCCAGAAGTCGCCCAGGCGTTCGCGGCCGTAGACGTAGGCACCGCCGGACTGCGGATAGAGGGCGGCCAGCCGTGCCGAGGAAGTGGCGTTGCAGTAAGCGACGACCGCGGCCAGGGCCAGGGCGAGCAGCAACCCGGAACCGGCGGCGCCAGCCGCAGGGCCGAGGGCTGCGAAGATCCCGGCCCCGATCATGGAACCCAGGCCGATTACCACCGCGTCGGACACGCCCAGACGACGCTTCATCGCGCCCGTCGGGGCTCCCACCGTGTTCATCAGCAACTCCTTCTCGCACGGGCCTTCGCTCGGCGCACCGTAGTCGAGGAAGATGTCGGGCCGGGGTGCCACCGGTGGTGCGGCCTGTCGTCAGGCCGGGTCAGTCGTGGCGGGCGAGCTTGAATGCCGAGACGAGCAGGATCACGGTCAGCGCGGGGATGAGCACCAGGTCCGGGAACACGCCGAGCAGCAGCCCGCCGAGCACGGCCCCGGCGATCGAGCCCGTGATCATGACCAGGGTGAAGCGGCGGTTGGCTCCCAGCACCGCGAAGCTGCCGTCGCGGCTGTAGCGAGCGAAAGCCACCAGCATTGTCGGTAGCGACACCAGCAGGGAGAGGCTGCCCGCGGTCTTGATGTCCACCGCGAACAACAGCACGATCGTTGGGATCAGCAGCTCACCACCGGCGACGCCCATGATCGCCGCGACCACGCCGATGCCGAAGCCGGCCACAATCCCGAGTGGCACCTCAGCCCACAGCGGCAGGGCGAGTGTCCCGAGCGTGGTGGTGTGCGTGACCAGCAGGGCAGCGGCCATGAGTACCATCAGGGCGGCCAGCACCTTGTAGAGGGTGGAGCTGCGCATCCGCACCGCCCAGGTGGCTCCAGCCCACGCGCCCAGCAGGCTCCCGGCAAGCAGGTTGACCGCGACCGGCCAGCGCGCGGCGACCTCGGCGGCCGGGACCGCCGCCAGCCGGGCGGGCAGCGCGACCAAGACCACGACCAGGCTCATCGCCTTGTTCAGGATGACGGCGGAGAGCGCGGCGAATCCGAAGAGGCCGATCAGCAGAGGCAGTCGGAACTCCGCACCGCCCAGCCCGATCATCCCGCCCAGAAGACCGATGGCCGCTCCCGCACCGAAGACGACGGGCACGGAGTATGTCGAGCGGAGAGCGACAACGTTTTGGTCGGTGGCCATGACCGTCATACTCGCCGGTGGCCCCACCCGCCCGCTACAGCGCGGCCCCACCTTCGGGAGAAGGCACCGGGAATCCGCTGGGGATTCGTCAGGTCCTCCGAACCCCCTTCATTTCCCATCGGGAATATGCCAGGTCCACTGACATCCAGTGGAAGCAGCCGCTGACGTTCTGATGGCAGCTCGGAGGGAGGGTTGAGCCCGGACGGCAGACAATCCGGCGGTGTCACGGTTCGGGTACGGCGCGGGCCAGTGGTTAGAGGTCGCCGTAAAGGCGGCATGCAGCGCGGCGAGTCCACGGGCCCGCGGTTCGCTGTCCGCGGAATACAGGACGAAGCAGACCGGTCCAGACGGCCGCACGGCTCGCGCACCTCGCACAGAGGTAGCAGTCCAAGAGGACATCAGGACCGAGGAGCCTGATCCGCAGGAGCGACGAGGCCGCCTGTCCGGTGCAGATGGAGGCTAGGGCGCTGGCTGCGGGCGACCAGCGGAGCGAAAGATGTGCCTTCACGGAGCCGCCGACATGCGTGCAGATCTCGTCCGGACGGCCTGCCGGGCGCAGAGTCGGTGTTATGGGACGCCCACGCACTCACGAGGGATCCGCGGTGGACCTGAGCTCGGTTCGCGATCAGAAGATCGCGATCGGATTGACCGCGAGCCCCGTGGTGCCCGTGACGCGCGGTGGCGCGAGAACGAGCATGAAGCTCCACCGCTGTAGGGAGGCGCACCGTTCGGCGAGGTCGTCGAGGTTGGCGGCGTCCACCAGCGGCAGTCCGAGCCGTGCCAGTGCGACCTGGTGCATCGGCATCGGGAAGCTTGGTGGGCGGGCGTCGCTGATGTCGCCGACATAGAGGGCCGCACCGTGCCTGTCCAGCCAGTCGACGGCGCTGAGATCCAGCCCGGGGACGGGCTGCGTCACGGGCTGGTTCACGTCCCAGCCACCGCGGACGACGATCGCGTCGCCCGGGTGCACCGACGTACCTGCTCGGTCGAGCGCCGCGTCGAGGTCTGCTGCGCTGACGAGGTAGTCCCCGTCGAGACTGCCGCCGTCGGGGGCCAGGTCCAGGAGGATGCCCCGCGTGACGATGCCTCCGGCGGCGCGGTCGGCGGAGGCGTGGCGTACCCCGGTTGGTGTGATGGCGTCCTGCAGTGGGACGCCGGGATAGACCTTGTCGCCGACAGGGATGTGAGAGAGCGCGTCGAAGTGCGTCAGTCCGGCGTTGTGCGTGTTGATGAGCAGGGAGTCCGTGAGGGCCATGGGCCGGGCTCCGTTGAAGTTCACGACCTGCATGACGGGCGCGGGCATCGTGGCGGGACTCCCGACGGGCGTGAGGCCAGTGGTGAGCGGTATGGGGGCAGTGGGACGCGCGAGGCTCACCGAGGTCGCGTCGTGTACTTCGGCTGCGGCGCGTGAACGCGCCGCGTCGTCAATGAGGTTGAGCGCACCGATCTCGTCGGTGTCACCCCAGCGCCCCCAGTTGAGAGGCAGATCGTTCTCAGTCATCCGAGTCTCTTTCCTCTTGTCGTGGGGCCTCGCCGCGGCATCGTCCCGCGGCGAAGCCCCACCGAACTCACCCGCCCCGCGTGTCCCTGCGGCTCGGAGGGCGGTATCCGTTGATCATGCGCGTGCCGGCTCCGACGTGTGGAGGCTCGTCAGCCGGTTCAGGGCGGCGTGGAGGCTGGTGCCTCCGGTGCCGCGGGCGCTGAGGTAGCCGTCGGGGCGGACGAGGATCCAGTCCCCGTCGGTCGCGGCCAGTGTGTCGTGGACCCGTCCGTCGGGGTCCCACACGCCGTGGTCGTCGTCCGGGCGCTGCTGGCTGATCGTCTCGGCGTTCACCCAGGGTGGCAGCGACCCGGTCTCGGTGGTGAGGTGATCCTTCCCGGTGGCGTCCTCGCTCCCGGTGAAGACCAGCAGGTGCCAGGCAGGCGACCTGAGCTTGGCCCGCAGGATCGTCCAGCCGGGTGACTGCGCGTCGGCAGCTGAGAGCTGCGTGAGTCGCTCGCCGGGTCGCGGACCCTCGCCCGGTTTGTCGCCGGGCACCGTCAGCGGGCTTTCGGGGTAGGAGATGGCCAGACCCGACATGTTCCGGATGAGCTGGCGTTGGAAGCCCCGAGCGGAGTCCACGGAGTCCATGGAGCCCGTGGAGCCTTGGGTGGTACGGGTCTGGCTGACCATGACGGTGTTCATGACCTCGCTGGTGGAGGTGAGCAGGGCCTGGCCGATGGGCACGCGTTCGGCGTCGTAGGTGTCGAGGAGCGTGGGGTCGGCGTGGCCGTGAATGACCATGGCCAGCTTCCATGCCAGGTTGTGCGCATCCTGGATGCCGGTGTTGAGGCCCTGTCCGGATGCCGGGGAGTGGACATGGGCCGCATCCCCCGAGACGAAGCACCGTCCGACGTGCATCGCGGGTACCGCGCGCTGCTGGATGGTGAACTTCGATGTCCAGCTGGGGCTGTCCACGACGGTGTCGCGCCCCAGGGCCTGTGTCAGCTTGGTGCTGAACTGGCGGGCGATCTGCTCAGGGTTCTCCGGCTGCCCTTCGCCGGACGTGTCCAGCAGCCGCCATTTGCCCGGCTCCGGGAACGGGAACAGCATCAGCGCGCCGCCCGGCGGGAACAGCCAGTGCACCCCGTCGATGTCCACATCGGTGTGCACGATCGCATCGGCGATCAGCCACGCGTGGGCGGATTCGCCCGTCAGGGGGAGCTGGAGGGTCTTGCGGACGGTCGAGTGCCCGCCGTCACAGCCCCACAAGTACCTTGCGCGCACGGTCTCTTCGGTGCCGTCGCCACTGTGCAGCACGGCCGTGACGGCGTCGTCGTCGTACTGGAACGACTCCAGCTTGGTGTTCCACTCCACCGCGACCCCGGTTGACGCGGCATCTCCACGAAGGACGCGTTCGATGATCACCTGATCGACGTTGAACATGTACGGGAAGCGCGTCGGCAGGCCGTCGAAGTTGAAATCGAGCCGGTTCGGACGGCCGTCCTGATGGATGACGAACGTGTTGATCCGCGTTCCGTGCGGTGCGATCTCGCCGAGAATCCCGAGCTGGTCGTAGATCTCCAGGCTCCGGGCGTGGGAGCCCAGCGCGCGGCTGGTGGTCGCCGGACCGGTCGCGGCATCCACCAGGCGAACCGACACCCCCGACCGTGCCAGCCGGGATGCCGCCATCAGTCCGACTGGACCGGCCCCGGCCACGAGAACATCGACGTCATAGCCTGTCATCCCACCACGCTCCCTGCGTTAGCTTTGCTGACACAAGGACGGTACATCACGAGCGAGGAGACCCGCGAACCATGACGGCTGAGGACTGCTCGGAGGCATATCTGCCGCTGCCCGTACTCCTGCAACGAGGTGTCCGATGGTTCTCCGAGGAGCTCGTGGCGCGCCTGGAGGCCGCGCAAGTGGCCCCTGTGACGCCGGCGCACACGACCGTGCTCGCGCATCTCGGCCACGACGCGTCCCTGAGCATTGCCGAGCTGGCCCGCCGTGCCGGCGTCACCCGCCAGACGATGCACCGCGCCGTCACGCAGCTCATCGACGAAGGTCTCCTGACGAGCACGCCGGGGCCCGGGTTTCCGCGCAGCACCCTCATCCGGCTGACCGACGCCGGATGCCGGCGCCGTGACGTCGCCCTGGGAATTCTTCATGACCTGGAAGAGGAGCTCGGCAGCAGGCTGGGGCCCGCGACCGTGGTGGAGCTTCGCGACACCCTGACGCGATCGTGGCCGCGCTGAAGGATCACCTATGCCCTCGACGTCACTTGCGGCGACGCCCACAGGAGGCCGCGCAGCAGACGTTCTCCACGGAGCGCGGCCCGCGAGATCCGTACCACCGGCCGCTCCAGCGCGACGTCCTCAGCAATCGGGACGCGGCCGTGCTGTTCCAGGCTGCCCGTTTGCAGTTCGTTTTGGCGGGTGTGCTCGCTGACTACCTCGGTGACGAACGTTCGGGCAGCGGGCGGCCGGGACGTTGTGTGAAAGTCGATCTTGCGGTTTCCGTGTGCTGGTGTGGCTGGCGAGGGTCTGTTCCTTCGAGCGCGGCGCGCATTTTCGCGGCCGTTTCCTTCATCTGCTCGTCGGTGCGTGTGCTCTGCCCGATGGTGCCCTCCCACTTCACGTACTGGGGTTCGCGGTCGCCGAGGAGAACCGGCTTGAGGTGGCCGTGGAAGAGGAGCGTGCGGCCCTGGTTCCGGCGGAGGCGGCTGAACCACATCGCGCTCTTCTGGTGCCGGGCGAGGCGGTTCGCTGCGAGGCCGGGGAGGGTGCCTCGGGCGCGGCCGGGTCTGTAGGTGGCCAGAGTCCGGCTGGGCGGTCGCCAGGAGTCGGCGAGGGCCCAGTGTGCGATGGCGTCGCCGCTCCGGTCGGGCGGGTTGTAGGGGTAGGTGACGCGGCCCGCGACCTCCGCGAAGAACCGGGCCTGCTCGGCTTCGGTGCCGCCGGCCAGCCGCCGCCAGTAGGGCGAAACGATCAGCGGTGCCAGGGCGACGGCTTCGGGATAGACCGCGGCGAACAGCCGCGAGGTGCTGAAGCCGACGTAGTCCTGCTTCTCCCGGTCGAAAGGGATAAGGATGTCGAGGCGGTCGTCCCAGGCGTCCCAGGAGCCGAAGGGCGACGGGCGCCCCTCCGGAGACCAGATGTGCGCGCAGAGCATGAGGCCGGTCAGCACCGCGTCGTAAGTGGCGGCCCAGCCGTAGCGCCGCAGCAGAAGCAGGTGGCGCCGCTGTGCGTCGATGATGTCCGGAAGTCGGGCGAGATCGACGGCGGGGTGGTCGATGTCGGGCGGCCCGATCCAGGTTCCGTGCCGCAGGCAGACGTAGGTGTGGTGAGGCAGCAGCCGGACCACCCGGCCGCCGGGGTGGCGGGCGTCGCAGAGGTGGCAGCCGGTCTGCGGCTGGTGACGGAACATCTCCCAGTTCTGGCGGCGGGTCGCGCAATTCCGGCATCGCCCCGGCCAGGGCGTGGACGCTGCGGCCGGTGAGCGCGGCGAGCCGTTCGGGGACGACGACGCGGCGGCCGGCTCCGGGATAGGCGGGCTGGGTGACCTGTAACCACAGGCCGTTGATGTCCAGGCCGTGCAGCGGGTCCAGGCGGCTGACGTAGGGCGGGGAGATCTCGTGCCGGGCAGGCGGAACGGGGTCGGGGAGTGTGCGGGACATGAGGCCGCGCGCCTCCGCCGCCCAGTCGCCTTGGTCAGAGCGGTGAGCCGTTCGGACTGCTCGGCGGCGAAGTCGATCGGGACGATCTCCAGCAGCTCCTCGGTGATGGCCTCGCCGCGGTCCTCGATGGCCAGCACGGCGGCGCCGCGGACGAGCTGCGACAGGCTGCCGATCATGCCGCCGGTGCGGTACAAGAGACAGTCGCTCATCGCACTCAGCGTGCCCGGCGCGTGCTCGTGAAGGCGGAGCATGGATTCCAGCGTGCCGACCAGGCCCCGCCACGCGTCCTGTCCGCGGTGGTGGCGTAGGAGAACGGGGCGGCGGGGATGACGCCGAACCGTCCGGCGATCTGCCGTCCCCGCGTGCCGGCGAACAGGCCCTGGCTCTCGATATCGATGCCCGCGTAGGCGAACGTGGCCGGCAGCCGCTCGGCGAAGTACTTCAGCTGGTCGGAGGCTCCGCCCCGGAGCGGGAGCCGAGGTTGAGGTTGTGCAGCTCGTCCACCAGGACCAGGTCGACGTGGACGTGCGCGGCGGTGGCGCAGACGGCGTCGACGACGTCGGTGTGGGTGGCCCGGACGGGGAAGGTCAGCCCGAAGAACCGGGCGAACTCCATCGCGAGCATCTTCGGTGTGGCCGCCGGTGTCGGCGTACGCCCGAACCTCCCCAGGTAAGTACAGCCGCGCGTACCCAGCGCTCATGGTGATCAGGGTCGGAGCGCCCTGAGGCGGGAAGGTCCGGGGTATGCCTGGACGAGTAGTTCGGATCTCGATCGCGGGCCCGAGTGGACTCTCTTGAGCAGGGGCCAGGTGGCGATGGCACAACCTCATATCGGACAACCTCGCGGCCTCCGCTGCTGAGGTACTCGGATCTACTCGTCCAGCGGTTGGCTCACCAGGCGCCGTCAAGGACCTCCCGCAGTCGATTCGCGAACTCGTCCGGCTTCCCCGGATATCCAAACTCTCCGTCGCAGAACCCGCCGTGATGGCTTGGAAACACGATCACCCGCTGCCCGAGAAGCTCAGCGGTCGCGACGGAAGTGCGTCCGGTCTGGAGGTCCTCTGACTCCTCGCCCACAGCGATCACCATGCGGGTCGGCGCAGCGGCGATCGCGTCGACATCCGGCCGATAGCTGCTGACCGCCCAAGACCGGTCGGACAGCAGCGGATCGCCGCGCGAGCCGTCATCCTCCGTGGGCAGCCCGAGATCGGCGGGATCGGCCTCTGGCTGTGCGAAGTACGCGTCGGTGAACTCTCCCTGCCACGAGGTCATGGCCACGAACGCCGCCATCCCGGCCCCCCACCCCCGCTGCTCGTACGCCTCCCGGACACCGGCCCGGGCCCGCACGGCTGCCGGGCCGTCCGGCGTGAGGGTGATGAGCGGCGGCTCGTGCGCGACCAGGGTGGTCACGTCTGCGGGATACTTCGCCACGACCGCGAGCGCGGTGACCGCTCCGCCACTGCTGGCGAACATCTCAACCGGCCCGGCCCCAAGCGCCTCGATGACGGCGTGCACGTCGTCGGCCTGGGTCTGCGGCGTGTGATCGACCCGCCCGTCGTTACGGGTGCTGCGACCGAGCCCGCGCGGGTCATAAGTGGCAACGGTCCGCTCGGGAAAGCGCGCCGCGAGCGCGGCGAAGCCGCCGGCGTCCATGGGCTGCCCGATCATGAACAACGGTGGGCGTCCATCTGCGGTCGGCAGCGGCCCGCGAACGTCATAGACGAGGTCCGCGCCAGCTGTCTCAAGTGTGTGAGTCTCCATACCCGTGCAGACCGAGCACGCCCCGAAAACTCATCGGCGCAGCGGGCGTCGCTTCGCGATCGAGCTGCGCCCTCACCCTGGAGCGCCCCACCCCATGAGTGGGAGAGCCATCGGAAGCTCCGGTGCCGCGGCGGCCGGCAAACTGGGCACGTTCATCATCCGTACCCGGCTGGGTACTTTCGCGCGAACGCCGACAGCTGGCGGGACGGTGACATAGACGACCGGCAGCCGGGACCGGTCGTGCGGGTGGCGCTTTCGGGTGGCCATCTCGTGCGCGCGGCCCAGCTGGGTGAGCGCGGTCGTCTTGCCCGTGCCGAAGGCGCCGGAGAGGATCACGCCGCGGCGGGCGGAGACCTGGTGGCGGTTGAGCTGGATCAGCAGCCGGGCGGTGGAGATCACCTTCCGGATCGTCGGGGTGTTCACCAGCGGCAGGTCCGCGTGATACTCCCGCCGCACCTCGTCCTCCTGGGCCCGTTCCCGCCCGGTCAGCGCGGCCCGCTCGGAGGCGGGCTGCAGCTTCGGCGGGATGGTCTCGTGCTCGACGTAGCGGCGCCAGCCCTCCTTCGTCGTCAGCGGGGAGTCCGGCGGCGCCTGCTCGTCGATGTCCGGCTGCGGCGGTGCGGTCGCGGGCGTACTCATAGCCACCTTTCGGCTTCGGCATGGGCGTCGAAGACCCCCAAGGGCACCACCTCCGCAGACGGCGCGGAGTCGGGCTCAGGGCCGGGCAGGTTCTCGGTCTCGGGTGCCGCCGCGGGCGCCGGGAGGGCGGCGGCGCGGGTGCGGCCAATGACCCGCGCGGTGCGGATGTCCGGTCCGTGCTCGGCCCGGGTCAGCAGGGCGTCCAGGCGCCGGGCGTGGTCCCAGGTGAAGTCCGCGAGGGGGGTGTTCACCAGCGGCAGGTGGACCCAGGGCGCGGTGATCCAGCCGCCGGTGGTGCGGACGAAGACTCGGGTCAGGTCGTAGGGGTCGTAGTGCACCTCCCAGAGCCCCTTCTTGGCCGCGTGGCCGGAGTGCTGCCGCCGCCACGGTCCCAGCTCGGGCGCGTCGTAGGTGCGGTGGCCGATGCGGGTGCCGTAGTCGTCGACCGCTCGCCAGGCCACCGGCAGTAGCTCCAGGTAGTCCTCCCCGCGCAGCACCAGCGGCAGGTAGCCGGCCGCCGCGACCAGGGAGGCGTACTTGCCGTTCGGCGACATCACCTTTTCCCGGACGGAGCGGGTCGCGCAACGCGTCGTGCGGCCGCGTCTGGCACCCGGCCAGCAGCCACTCCTCCAGCAGGTCCTGGAGTTCGGGGATCGTCCAGACGGCGGCCTGCTCGACGCGCTCGCCGCGGCGGGTCACGTCCCGGCCGGTGTAGCCGACCAGGTGCTGGCAGAACAGCGTGTTGACCGCGGAGAACGTCGCCTCCACGATCGCCTTGTCCGTCGGCGTGCGCGGACGCGCCCGCTGGACGGAGATGCCCAGCCGTTCGCAGGCCCGAACGAAGGTGTCGGAGATGAAACACTTCCCGCCGTCGATGACCACGGTGTCCGGCACGGTCACCGGCTTCGCGGCGGCCTGCTCCATCCGCGCGTCGATGCCGAGCAGCTGCCGGTGCGGCATCCGCGAGGCCGCCATCCGCAGCGACGCCGTTCAGCCCGGCCGCATCGGCTCCGGGACCAGCATCCGCGCCAGCAGCAGAGAGGCGTCCACCGCCTTGGTGCCCACAGGCCGCAGCACCGCCGCGCAGATCGTGCGGGTGGCGACATCGACCGCGATCGTCAGATCCGCCCACGCGGTCACCCCCGAGTCCAGGACCACCATCACATCCAGCGGGGTGGAGTCGATCTGCACCTGTTCCCCGGGCCGGTCCGCGAACGTCGGCGTGAACGGCCCGCCGGCCTGTTCGCCGTCTGCCGCCGCGTGACCGCCGACCCGAAGGCGTGCCGCCCGGTCGCGAGCACGTCGATGAGCTTGTAGAGGGTGCGCGTGCTCGGCAACGGCACCACCCCCTCACCGTGCGCGGCCTCCACCGTTTTGATCACGCGGAGGATCAGCCGCGAGCGCGTGCCGGTCGAGACGTGCGTCTCGCTGTCGAGCACTTCGCGGATCGCCGCCACCAGCAGGGCATCCGCCCGGCCCGTCGCCTCCCACCTCCGCGTCGTGCGCTGATCCACCAGCCCCCAAGCGCCTGCTTCATGTAGCGCGACCGCTTGCCCTCCATCGTCCGCAGGCTCACGTCCAGCTCGGTCGCCTTCGCCCGCATCCGCTCGGTCAGCGACCGCGTCGCCGGGTCGTACTCGTCCCGCGCGGGTGTTCCCAGCCCGGCACCGGGCGGCAGCCCGGTCCCCACCTCCACCACATGCCGCTGCCACTCGACCGCCGCCGCCCGCGCCGGCTCCGGCAGCGTTCCCAGCAGACCGAACGGTTCCAGCACCGGCAGCGGCTCGGTGCCGGTAACAGCGAAGTCCGGCGCCGCCATCAGATACGAGGCCAGCACCACCGATTCCGCCCCGGTAGCGGACCGCAGCCGCACCGCCGTCCCGGCCAGCGCCACCACCTGATGCTCACCGCCTTAGAAGGTCAGCCAGTCGCCCGGCCGCAGCAGCGAGCCCCCGCCCGCGGTCACCGGCCCGCCCTCGGCGAGACCAGGGAGCCGCCGTGCAGGGGCACCGACACGTCACCGTCAGCTCGTGCGACCACAGCAGGTGGAACAGCACCGGCAGCACCGCCAGCGGCTCACCCGCCGCCGCGGCCCCATCCATCAGCGGCAGCGGCTCGGCGAACACCTCCCGCAGCCGCGAGGCGGCCGGCTCCACCCAGTGCCGGGGGTGCCGGTAGCCCGCCAGCCACCGGACGTTGCGGACCACCACTGGTTCCGGGGCGCCCAGCAGCCGGAACTCCCAGCCCACCTCGGCGCAGGCCACCGCCGTCGCCTCGAACTTCGCCACATCCCGCGGGCCGCGGCGGTCAGCCGGGCGGCAGTCGATGACCACGGCCATCCCGTCGTCGCGACGGGCGAAGTAGTCCGGCGCGTGTGAGACCGCCCGCCCGTTCGCCGCCGACCAGAACAGCCAGAACGGCTGCGAGGTGATCCCCACCACCGCCGGGTCGATGTCCAGCAGCATGACATGGTCGCGCTCCAGCCAGGACTCGTAGCCGACATGCCCGCCCGTCGTCGCCGACCACCACAGGCCCGGCAGGTTGCGCTGCCGGCGGTACGACGCGAAGGCGCGCACGGGAAGGGCGTGCTCGAACGGCACAGCCCAGACCTCCGGCAGCGGACGCCGTAACTCCGTCCCGTCCGGGGCGACGTAAGCGACCGCGAACTCAGTCGCCGGCGTTCCGGCAGAACGCATGGACCACGTCTGTCTAACCCACCCATCGCCGCAAGGTAACTCTTCAACCTGCAAGCTCCCCCGCAATGTATAGCTTCAATCCGCAGTCTCTGAAGTCACAGGACAGCCGCCCCGAGTGCCCGAGGCCCCCTCGTTGATCATGATCTTGAATTTCAAGGACCAAGGTATCGTCACTTCGTGACGATACAATCAGCCAAGATGATCGGAACTGACCGGATGAGAGCGGGGGGTGAGCGGGCCGATGGGATGGGTGACCATGATCGGCCCCTCCGACGAGCAGGTTGAGTACCGCCTTACCGGCGGCCACGGATGCGGGAAGTCCGTTGCGGTACACGCCGCCCCCCTCATCGACGCCATTGAGGCCAAAGCCGCCGGGGCCCCCGTCGCCTCCCTCCTCGCCAACCGCGAGGCCAAGCGCGCTTTCTTTCGCGCCCGCGGGCTCATCCGCAGTAAGGGCACCGCGCGGTTCACCGGGTTCGACGCCGTCGAAGTCGCCGCCGCAGCCGGACTCGACGCCCGAGAGCTCTACGGTGAACAGGTCCTTCCCTCACGGCCGACCGACGGACAGGTGGGCTACCACCTGGACGCCGGCGAACGGCCCCTGGTCTGGATCGGCGGCGGGCTCACCGAGTTCGACATCACGCCCGGCGGCGTCCTCGCCCCCGAGCAGTTCCCGGCGGCACGGCGCCTCATGCACGGGGAAGATCCCCGGACCGGGCAGACCCTTGTGGAATCCAAGCTGGCCATCGCGCCGGCCGCCAAGCTCCCCGCCGCCCCGCTGGCTCGCGCCATCCGCCGCGCCGCCGCCGAACGCAGCGTGAACCCCGTCTCCCTGCTGGACTCCAAGCGCAAGCAGGACGCCTTTCGCCGGATGGAGAGCCAGCTCAAGCGGTTCGGTGAGTCGCACCGCGTTCCCGTCTCGACGGTGCTGAAGCTCGCCGACGCCGTCGGCATCGACGCCGTCGACCTCTACGGCGAGGACGTGGTGGAGAAGGCCGTGTCCGCCGAGGCGGGCGGCCACCTGGACGCCCGTGCGCTCCTGCGCGCGGTCGAGGCCCGTGCCACCGAGACCGGACAGCAGCCCGCCGACCTGTTCGACGCCGCATCCATGAAGCGCCGGTACGCCCAGACCGAAGGTGAAGGTGCACGTCGTCTCCGGGACCTGCCGATGGACGTCCGCGAAGCTGTCGCGATAGCCAAGGCGGCGGGACTCGCGCCCGAGGACGTGTGGGACGCCGAGGAGATCAAGGGCGCCCTCCTCGAAGGCCGCGTGCAAGTCGGCAACCGTGGTGCCGACGTCACCTTGGACTTGGCGAAGTCGAAGTCCGCGTTCCTCGCGTACGCGCCCGAGGAGATCGCCGCCCAGGTCGAGGGCATCTACAAGGATGCCGGCCGCGAGTCCATCGGAGCCCTGGAACGGTGGACCGCGTACGCCATGCGCGGCCACCACGGCGACGGCGACGAGGCCGAGACCGTGAAAACGAGCGGGTTCTCCGGCTGGATGATGGTCCACCGCGCCGCCCGCCCCGTCGACGGCGCCCCGTACGGAGACCCCCACTTCCACCTGCACTTCACCCTCGCCAACATGGTTAAAGGCGCCGACGGCAAGTGGTCCACGATGGCCAGCGGGGGCCGCGACCTCCACCGGCACACCCGCGCGACCCAGTCCCTCATGAACGCCCGCATCCGCCGCGCGCTGACCAATGAGTTCGGCATCAGCTTCCGCCGTGAGGAGCGGACGGGAGCGTGGGAGATCGCAGCGATTCCCGAGGCCACGATCCGGCTGTTCAGCAAGCGCGACAGTCAGGTCCGGGACCTGCTGACGAAACTCGGCATCGACTACGACAGCGCCACGACCCGTGAGCGCACCGCCGCCTCCACCGCGTCCAAGGCCGCGAAGAACGGCGAGGCTGCCGGGGTCGGGGACGATGTTCTCCGCGCCTACTGGCAGGCCGAAGGTCGCGCGGCCGGAGATGACCCCGACGCCATCGCAGCCAGCGCGATGGAACAGGCCCGAGCCGACCAGACCCCCACCCTGGACGAGCTGTGCGCCCAGGTCTTCGACCCCAAGACCGGCTTGACCAGCCACTCCAAGGAGTTCACCCACGCCGCCGCCATCGCCGCCGTGCTGGATGCCCTCCCGTACGGCGTCGCGGACGCCACCGAGGCCGAACAGCTCACCAACTCCGTACTCCGGCACGCCGGATACGCGGTCCAGCTGAACCCGAAGGGCGCCCAGCACTTCGCGCATGCCGACCGGTACACCACGGCGGATGTCGTGGCGGCCGAAGCGCTGATCGTCTCCGAGGCCACGAACCGGCTCGGGACCCAGGTCACCGCCGTCAGCAGCGACACGGTCGACATGACGCTGTCCACCGTCGAGGCTCAGCACGACGGCAGCTTCACGTTCTCCGACGAACAGCGTGCCGTTCTCGAACGGCTGCTCACGGCCGGGCACGGAATCGACGCCGTCGTGGGCATCGCCGGATCAGGCAAGACCACGATCATGGACACCGCGCGCCAGGCGTGGGAGGCGCACGGTTTCGTCATCGCCGGCGCGAGCACGGCCGCCGTCGCCGCCGCGAACCTGAAGGCCGAGGCGGGCATCGAGTCCCGCACCGTCGCGTCCTGGTTGACCGGCATCCGCACCGGAGGCTCCGGTCTCTCCGGCGTGGACGTGTTGGTCGTGGACGAGGCCGCGATGTGCGATGACCGCGACGTCGCCGAACTCCTCACCCACGCCGCGGAAACCGGCACGAAGGTCGTCGGCATCGGTGACCCCAAGCAGCTCCACTCGCCCGGCATCGGCGGCAGCTTCGCCGCCGTGCACCACCTCGTGGGCGGGCTCACCCTCAGCCAGAATTTCCGCCAGAAGGACATGGTCGAGCGCCGGGCACTGGAGCTGTGGCGCGACGACAACCGCGTGGAATCGCTCCGTACCTTCGCCGGGACTGGCCGCGTGCACGCTCTCGCGGACAAGGACGCAACCCTCGCCGCGATGCTCACCGTCTGGGCCGACAAGCGGGCCGCGCACAACGACGACCACACCGCCGTGCAGCAGCTCCTCATGCTCGCCGCCACCAACGAGATCGTGGAAGAGCTGAACACTGGCGCGCGCGCACTGCGGAAGGAGAACGGCGACCTCACCGGTCCCGAGCACTCATACGCGCTGCCCGGTGGTGGCGAGCTGATCCTGTCCGTCGGCGACCAGGTCCTAATACGGGTCAACGACTACCGAGGCAAGAAGAGCCGCGGGCAGAACGAAGACGTCCTGAACGGCTACCGCGGAATCGTGCGAGCCGTGGACGAGGAACGCCGGGTTCTGGTCGAGTGGCGGGAGAAGACCGAGGACGGCAGCCGTGACGTTGCCGAATGGGTGGACGCCGACTACATCGCACAGGGCGGGCTCAGCCTCGGATATGCGATCACCGGCCACAAGTCGCAGGGCCTCAGCGTCCAAGAGGCTCTGGTCTACGGACCCGGCGCTCAGGCGAATGCCCTGTACACCATGATGTCGAGGGACAAGGCCGAGTCCCACCTGTTCCTGCCGCTCTCTGTCTACGAGACCGACGCCGACCGCGCCCGCCACGGCGACGCACTCACCGACCAGGAGCAGCTTGACCGCGCCGTCGCTGGCCTCATTCGCGAGATCGAGAACGGCACCGAGGAACGCATGATCCTCACCGAACTTCCGGAGAACGCGGTCCCTGCCCACGTCCGCCAGGTAGTAGCGGACCTCCCGATCCCGCGCGCGCCCGGCGCCGACGAGCACCACGACGCAGACACTCCCGAGGAGGCTCCGGAGCACGAGGACCGCCCCGCACCGACGGACGCCGAGCCGACCATGGCGCCGGCCACACCCTCGGGGCCCGCCCCGACGGCTGACCGTCCATACGCTCACCTCGGTAACTCGGCACTGCGTGACGCCGTGCGCAAGGCCGCCATCGCTGCCCGCGCCACAACGACGGCGGCCGACAAAGCGGAAGCCGCCGCGGATCGTGCCGAACAGGAGGCTGCTGCCGGTGCAGGCCCCAATTCGCTCGCGCACCAGCGCAGTCATCAGGACGTTGCCGAACGGGCCGTGGCCATCCGCGAAGTCCGGTTGCTGGACGGCACGATCGCGGAAAGCACCGCTCGACTGAACGGCACCGAAGCCCGTATCGAGGGTCTCGAACAGCAGCTGGCCGCGCCGGGCCGCTTCGGGCGGGCGGCACTCCGCGGTGACGAGCGTGCTGTGGTCGAGGCGGACCGGGAAGCACTCCTTCGTACCCGTGAGGAGACCGTCCAGGAGCTGGAGCAGATGGACACGCTGCTCCAGGACGTCACCCGGCAGGCCGGACCCGTCAACGAGTACGAAGCTGTGCTGACGGAAGCGGACATGCCGCAGCAGGAGAAGGTCGCGCTGCTCCGGCGGGCCAAGGCCCAGGACAACGAGGCAGCCAAGCAGCTCCGGGCCGAAGCCATCAAGGCTCGAAGCACTGCTTACGGCGCGGCGTACCGGGCAGAGGGTCTTCGGGATGAGCTGTCGGCACGAGCTGAAGCGAAGGCGCCGTTGTCAAGTGACGCGCGGCCTCGCCGGTACGGGCGGGATCGGGCTCTCTCCTCTCCGTACATCGGGCAGGCTGACGTGCATGCACATCAGGGGCAAGAGGGGCCAGACCAGCCGCCCACGGGGCTTCTGCTGTGATGACATCGACTGCCCGTAAGTCGGGCGTAATTGAAGGTCTCGCGATCTGGATTTGTCGCAAAGCGCTGGGTTATGGGTCCGTTCGGGTCCATGACATCCCCCGGCGTTAAGACGACGAAGTGCGGGGAAGGCCGCGTGGTGCCCGCCGGCCGATCGGCGGGCACCACGCAGTCGGATCAGCTACTGCCAGGTGACGCGGACGCGGTTCAGCGGGGTGTCGAGGACGAAGGCACCCGGCTGCTCGACCACGGGCGTGTCGAGCGGCAGAATCTCGAAGGAGGCGTCCCGGCCGCGGTACTCGCGATCCCAGGTGCGGACGGCGTCGGCGACCCGGGCGGCCAGCTCGTCGCTCCCGGGGCCGTGGCCGATGACGCCGAACTCCCAGAGCTTGTCGGCCTCGGGAGTCTTCTCCGCGGAGGGACGTCGCGCGAGGTAGGTGATGGTGCCTTTCTCGACGGCGGCCGTGGCCGAGGGGTAGAGGTCCTCGGTGAGCACCGTGGCCTTGGCGGTTTGGGGGAAGAGCATCCGGATCAGCCCGGACGGCATGACGCAGGAGACGAACAGCTCCATCCACTCCGGTGACTCCCCGGCGCGGACCGTCATCCCGGTCCACTCCTCGACGCGCGGCTGGTCGAGGACACCGGCGAGAGCGTCGGCGTCGATCGCCAGACCGGCCGGGGCCTGGAGGCGCACGGCGCCGTCCGTGCTGAGCGGCACGACGCGGCGGTCGTCGTCGGCGATGCCCCGGCGCAGCGGCATGAAGGTGTTCATCTTCGAGCCGACCGACTGCCACCGGCCGTCGCGCTTCCGCTCGGGCCGACGAGGTGGCCGATCAGGGCGGCGTTGTAGCCGGTCCCGGCGCCGAGTTCGAGGATGCGCTCGCCCGGCTGCGCATCGAGCTGATCCAGCATGAGGGCGACGACAGCCGACTGCGAGGCGCAGGAGATTGAGGTGCCCTCGGGGTCGTACTTCACGTTGACCGGGCTGTTGTCGTAGGCGTCGGCCAGCGGGGCGTTGGGGACGAACAGGTGCCGGGGCACGGTGCGCAGGGCGGCTTCTACCGCGGAGGTACGGGCGGGGCCGTCGGCCTTGATCTGGTCCACCAGCGCATTGCGGAGCTGTTCGGCGTTGGCCCCGGGGGCGGTGAGTGCGTCGGTGTTCACCGCGCTGACGCTATGGGCCGCGGAGCCCGATCCCGCTGCTGACGCGGTGTTTTCACTCGTTCTCATGACTGACTGCCTCTCGCGGTCGGCGCGGGGGGGAAGGCCGCACCGCTCAGCAGGCCTGTGTCTGGTCGTCTTGGTGCAGGATGGCCGCCCTAGCTGCCCAGGCCAGGATGCTTTGCCCGCGCATGGACAGCCCGAGCCGGTTCCAGTGGAAGATCACGTGGTAGCTGAGCACCTGCCGGAGGCCGCGGTCCAGCGTCCCGGTCTGAACGGCACGGCGGAGTTCTTGCCCTGTGCCGCGGAAGGCGCCAGCCCATGCGGAGACAGGCTCCAGCAGTCCGCCGGGGCGCAGCAGGACGTCGCTGTCGGCGAAGAGCAGGGGCCGGATCTCCTGGGCACGGGCGTCGAGCCGGTCTTGGGGGACGTCGCTGACGGCCGAGCGGTGCTCTTTCGTGATGACGTGGTGCCAGACGTCCCCCTGCTCGTACCACTCCAGGCCGGCGGCGCGCATCATGATCGTGCAGAGGAGAACGGACAGCTCGCGTGGTCCCACGGCCAGGTCCGTGCGCTGCCTGAGTTGCGGTGCCTCTCGGCTGTCGGTGACGAAGAGGGCGTGCGCGGCCGTCATGCTGGCCTCGCCTCCGAACGCTGCGGTCTCAGGCTCGTAGATCCCGGGCCACCAGCGAACGAGGTGTCCGTCGGCGACGAGGCGGTGCAAGCCGAGTCGGTCCGGGCCCTCGGCGATGCCGAGCTGGACGCCGATCCCGGGCCGGACACGGAGACGCAGGCGCCAGCAGGGGTGCTTCCTGGTGTACCACCAGCCGCCGATGAGGCCGGAGGTCTCCCCCTCGTGGAGGAGGGGCAGGACGTGGGCGGTGAAGGTTTCGTCGGCTTTCGCCCAGTCGGTGAAGTGGAGGTACACCTGCCACCAGTCGACCTTGGGGGTGTGCCGGGCCAGGGCCTCCCGGCCGGCCTGGTCGTAGACCGCCACGGCGTCGGACAGAGTCGTCGGTTCCATCCCGTACTGGGCCGCGACCTCGGGGACCGGCAGGCCGGTGAGGGCAGCGGCGACCGCGCGCTGGATCGGGCCCGGCTCCGTCAGGATCAGTTGATCAGGAGACATGCGTCCCATCCGGTGATCGGGGCCTGTTGTGAGGCGTGGGTGGTCAGGGCGAGCGCGGTGCCGGCGTCACCGTTGATCAGGCCAGGTCCGGGAAGGCCGGGCTGGGCGTTGGCCGCGAGGGTGTCGCCGAGGCTCTTCGGGAGGATCTGAAGACGGGGGTCGAGGGCATCGGCGGCGGCGCGGGTGGCGGTCTGGTAGATGCCTGCCCAGCCGTGGCACAAGCCGGAGTCGGTGACCTGGGCGAGCTGTTGGGGGTCGGTCAGGGCGCGGTACAGGGCGTCCTCGTAGAACGCCTGGACGTTGGGTGCGTGCAGGGCTAGCCCGGCGAGTTGCCCGGCTCGTGCGATGCCCGTGGTTCCGTAGCACCAGCTCGGCCGGGCGGGAGCGTCGTGGTGGGGGCGCCCGCGGTCGAAGTCGCGGCGTGAGATGTGCTCGGGCCACCAGGGACCGGAGGGACTGAGCTGGCACCAGGTATCGAGGTGTTCGCAGATGCTCCAGATGGCTTCTCGGTGGCCGCTGATGGTGATGCCGCGGCGCATGGCCTGGGCCAGCAGGAGGAGCGGGCCGGTGATGCCGTGGGCGGCGCCGAAGTTGCCGTGGCCGCCCGGGAAATGCGGGGACTCACCGCGGGCCGGGTCGTGGCGGACCCACCAGCCCGGCAGGCCGCGGCCGTCGGGGACGAAGGGGCGGGTCAGGGCGACGAGGTACTTCAGGACTCGTTCCAGGGGCAGCCCGTCGGGGTCGGTCCGCAGGAAGTACGCCCCGATGCCGGTCAGGCCGTAGAGCAGGTCGTACTCGGCGAACGTGGGCAGGTCGCCCTTGCGGATGCGGGTGAGGGCGGCGTCCACGCGGCGGTGGGTCAGGTCGGTGATGTGCTGGTGCAGGGTCCGGCGTGCCGGTTCGTACAGGTGCTGGAAGGCTGCGGGGACGGCGGTCAGGACGAAGCCGAGGGCTGGGGCGCCGATGAACAGCCCCGCGGTGTCGGCCGCGCTGATGTGCCCGGCCGCTGCGGTGGTGATCCATTGGTGGGCGGGGCGCCAAGAGCCGCCGTGCCGGCTGGCCGTCTCGATGTGCAGCAGGCTGATCCCGGCGGCGCCGTCGGCGAGGGACTGCACCGCCCACGGCTCGTCCGGGGGCGGCGGGGCGGGTTGTGCGAGTCGGTCGGTGTACTGCTCCAGGATCGCCGCGGTGGTGACGGCCGCCGCGGTCATCGGGCCGCCCTCCGGTGTTGGAGGGCCGCGGTCCTTACGAGCCGGATCGTGGTCTCCTCCGCGCGCGGGTCGACACCCAGGGCGCGGACGTGGTGCTGGTGCAGCAGCGACCTGGCGACGTCGAGCGGATCACGCTGACCGGCCAGGGCCGTCCGGTAGCTGTCCACGGCGGCGGCGCGGGCCCGCCAGGCTTCGGTGACCGCAGGGCCGCCCGGGAGGGCCGCGAGAACGGAGGCGCTGTTCGGCGCGGCGAGTTCGAGTACCTGGGTACGCAGGTCCCGGTTCAGTCGCCCGGCGCCCTGGGGGAGGTGGCGCACCAGCCACTCCTCGGCCGCCGTGGTGCCCGGCGCCAGCGGGGTGACGAGGTGCAGGGCGCTGGCCGCGGCGAGGGCCTGCGGGGCGAGGGCGTCGATGCGCTCGGTGAGCTGGATCTGCGCGAGCGCGGCGGCGGAGTCCGCGGCGAACACCTGGTGCGCGGCGTCCAGGGCCGGCCCGTGGCCGAAGCGTCCGGTCTGCGGCTGGTACGGAGCCAGGACGAGCCCGGCCGCCAGACCGGTCTCGTGCAGGCTCTCCGCCCACCTGCGGACGTGCTGGGCGGCGGCCCCGTATGCGTCCGGCGACAGGTGCAGCGTGAGGTCGAGGTGCTGGTCGGCTTCGGGGCGGGCCATCTCCCGGTGTCGGGTGAACCACCAGAGTGGCGGGAGGTCGCTGAACGCGGCGAGGAGGCTGGGCAGGTGGCGGCTCAGGATCTCGTCGTAGCGGCGCGGATGGGCGTTGAGCTGTGCGAGCAGGACATCGCCCGCGCCCGGAAGGTGCCGCTCGGGTGCCGCCGACGCCGCGGGGCGCGGCCGGGGCACGACGGCGGTGTCCGGCTGCGACCGGCCCAGGGAGAGCCAGATCTCGTGTGCGCGTCCGATCCAGCCGTGGGCGTCGGCGTCCGGGACCTCTCGCAGCTCCAGGCGCCGGGCGTTGTCGAGGTGGGCGCGCAGCGCTCGGCGGTGGACCGGGTGGGACAGGTCGAGGGGGAGGCGCTGGTCGTACTCGATGATGGCGACCTGCGGCGGGACGTGCAGCCGGTCCCGCCAGATGGCGAAGGCGTTCTCCCACTCCTCGGTCGGGGCTTTGCGGACGGGCAGTTCGTCGGCCATCAACAGCCATCGGGCCTGCGTGAGGATGGTGCGGCGGTAGCGCACGCGGGGGAGGAAGGGGAGCCGGGAGCCGGCGCCGAAGTCGAACGGCTTGTAGGCGGCGAACCGCCCGTGGGCCACCTCGGCGAGGAACCGGGCCAGGGGCGGGGTCTGCGTCCCGCCTTCCAGGGCGTGCAGGACCCGCGCGTTGATGCGGCGGCCGGTGGAGAGCTGCACGAGGTGGAAGGTGCGCGGGTCCGCGGTGACGGCGATGTCGGCGAGCGGGATCGTCGCCTCGTCCGTCTCTTGGTGGCCGGACAGCTCGATGACGTTCGGCAGCAGCCGCGGTGTCCGGGTGACGTTCTCGTTGCGGTGGCGGCGCGGCGGGAACACGAGCTGCGCCGTGAGGCCGTCTGGCGCCCCGTACGTGGCGGCGAGCGCGTCCTGATGCTCGGGCGGCAGGACGTGGGTGAACCGGCCGGCCATGCTGCTGCCGGGGCGGGGGACCGCGGTGAGTAGGAGGACGAAGGTGCCGCCGGACAGCGCCCGGGTGCTGGGGGAGTGGACTTCGAAGGCGACCTCCACCCTGGGCACGAACAGCCGCTCGTCCGTCCCGGCCGCTTTCTCCAAGGCGTCGACCATGTCGTCCGTCAGCCGCAGTTCACGGCCGCCGTCCAGGAGGACCTGCTGCATCAGCGCGAGCAGCAGTTCGTCGCGGTCGGTGCGCACCTTCAAGGCGGCGCCGCGTTCGGAGCCGACGTATCCGGCGGGCAGGCCAAGGCCGCTGTCGGCTACCAGGTCCAGCACCGGAACCAGGGCGCCGACGCCGTACCGGGCCCGGAAGCGGCGGTGGTAGTCGCGCCAGTGCTGGTAGCCGTAGGGCTGTGGGGTGGTCCGGTAGAGGGCCGAGACGGCTGCTTGCGCTTCCGCGATCACGGCCTGCGGGAGCTGGGTCTCGCAGTCGAGGGCGGTGTCAATGAGCAGCGGTGTCGGCGTGACGGGGGTGAGGGCGCGCATCCGCGCGGCGACGGCGCTCACGCTGGTGTCGGAGAGGGTCGGCTGGTGGGCGGACAGCTCGTCGCGTAGGGCGTACAGCGCGTGGACCAGGTCCCGCACTTCGGGGATGCTCTCCGCTTGGAGCCGGTCCAGTTCACAGCACAGGTGCTGGAAGGCGTCCACGGTGGCCATGGGCGCCCACAGGCTGGTGATGAGGAACTGCTGCTCGACCAGGCTGGCGAGAAGCGCGTCGATCTTCTCCGGAGTGGCCTGCGGGAAGCGGGCGCGCAGGTGGCCGTGGAGACCGCCGTAGGGGACGGGGGTGCAGGCCGCGGCTATGGCGGCGGCCACCGGCCGGGCGTTGCGGACGGATATCTCGACCGGGGCCAGGAGGACGGCGTGGCCGTCGGAGGGCGGACCGGGCGCCACGAGCCGGTCACCGCGAGCGCGGGCGGCGTTGTTGGCGACGACCGGTAGCCGCTTCAGCAACGCCGGGGTGCGCTGAAGCCGGAGGACCATGTCGGTGACCCATTCGGCGTCCGGCCGGATCACCGCGCGGTGCTTGTCGCGCCACCGTGCGCTCGCCCGGGGCCCGACGGACACCGGGGCGGTGCCGGCGAACAGGCCGAGCGGGGTCGGCCGGTGCTGCCACCGTAGGAGGTAGGAGACCGTCGACAGTGCGGTGCGGCGCACCTGCCGGGGCTCGGCCTGTCGGCCCCGGACGACGGCCTCGATGGCGTCGGACAGGACAGGGGTGGCCAGCTCCAGCGCGCTGCGGAAGTCCTCGCGCTGCCATATGCGGTTCAGCCATCCGCGGGTGACGGCCACGTCGTCCAGGTCGAGGGTACGGGGGATGTCTGCCGGCCCGGGGCTGGTGGTGGCGCGCAGCATCGCAACGCCTTGCCACAGGTATCCGGCGGCTGCTCGGGAAGCCATGAGGCCCTTCCATGAGGCGGCGCGGGGAGGGGGGAGGGGCCTGTGGGCCGGGCGAAGCGCTTCGCCCGGCCCACAGGTGAGGGAGTCGACCTGAATCAGGCCGGGTGGATCAGGCCGGGTCCTCGGTGAAGGAACCGCAGGCGGAGGCACCGGTCGCGCAGGTGGTGCCGCAGCCGTCGCCCGTGGAGCACATGAGGTGGCCGTACGAGTGCTCGGCGATGACGACCTTCACGTCCAGGGGCGCGAAGTCGTCCTCCAGGTCCGCCGCGGGCGCGACCGGAGGCGGGGCGAGAGTGGCGCTCGTCATGATGTGCCCTTCTTCTCGTTGGGGTGGTGCGGGATGGCCTGGCTCCCGGGTGTTACGCCGAGGGCCAGGAGAGCGAGATCCGGCTGTGCACCTTGTCGATGACCCGGTCGGCCGGGATCTGCTCATCGGGGGTGCTGGCCGGGTAGACCCGGATGACCGGGCTGGGGCCGCCGCGCCGGTTGGCCTCCCAGTCGCGGAGGACGTCGGCGATCTTGTCGGCGAACTGCTCCGCGTGCGGGCCGAGGGCGTGCACGCCGTACTCCAGGTGCTTGTTGTCCTCGGTGCGGCGGGTGACGAGGTAGGCGAAGGTGTCGTCCTCGACGGCCGCCAGGGCGAACCGCTTGCTCACGGGGTCGACCAGGTCCGTGTCGGAGTTCTCATCGACGGACATGGTGCAGAAGCCCGGCAGGCTGATCGCCATCGCCATCTGGAGCGTGTCGATGAGTTCCTGGATGCGGACGGTGACGCCGGTCCACAGTTCGTGGCGCGGGAACGTGACGGCGTTGTCGAGCCGGTGCGGGTCGGCCGGCAGCCCGTCGTCGAACTTGAGCGCGATCTCCGGGGTGCCGTTGACGAGGAGGAGTTCTTCCCGGTGGGCGTTCGAGCCCTGCATCGGAACGAAGCCGCAGATCTTCGCCGACTCGCTCTCCAGGTAGGGGCCGTGCGCGCCCGCGATCTGGGTGAAGGAGATCGACCGGGTCAGGCCCCGCATCCGCAGCGGCACCACGAGCCGACCGCCGGACTTGAGCTGCGCGGTCCAGGCCGGGGAGATGTCCCAGGCTCCGGCGGTCACCATCACGACGTCGACCTCACCGAGGTCCGGGATGGGCTCGGCGGCGTCGACCGTGACGACGTGCACCCGGCCGTAGCCGTGCTCGTTCAGGAGCCGGCGCGCGCGGTCGGTGACCTCGCGGTCGATGTCCACGGTGACGACTTCGCCGTCCTCACCGACGAGTTCGGCGAGGTAGGCCGCGTTCAGGCCGCCCGAGCCGATCTCCAGGACCCGCATCCCGGGCTTCGCCTGGGCCTGCTCCAGCATCATGGCCTGGATCTGCGGCGCGGAGACGGAGCTGATCTGCACACCGTGCTCGTCGGTCTTGGTGATCACGGCGGCGTACGTGTCGTACGCCTTGTCCAGCGGAGTGTCGGCGGGGGTGAACTCGTGCCGGGGCACCGTGCGCATCACCGCTTCGATCTCCGAGGAGGAGATGTTGCCGTCCGCGCACAACTCGTCCACCACCTTGTTCCGCAGGCGGCTCGCCTCGTCGGGCTCAACGGTCGTGTTCGTCATGACTTCCTTCGGTCGTTCGTGTTCGGGCGAGGTAGGCCGGCACACGCGCCGGCGGGCGGGGAGGCTATCGGCGAACGCTCTCCGTTCTGGCCGGACCGCCGAAGCTTGGCGGGTTCGTACTGGCCGGCACGCGAGGGCTCAGCGCCGGTGGTAAGCCGCCCGGCGGCCCTGTCCGTATCACCCAGGGCCGCCGGGCGGCCGGCTAGGTGTCGGGCACAAGATCGTCCAGATTGACGACCTCGTAGTCCCGCAGTTCGCGTACGAGCTGGCTCGCCAGGAACCAACCCAACTGGGGGTGCCCGTACGGCACGGGTGCGTCGTCGTCATCGGCGGGAAGCGGCTCCAGGCCGGTGGCGGTGAGGCGGTACCGGGTGCCGATGACGCCCCAGGGCGACGTCGCTCGCGCGCGGAAGGCGAAATGCCCCTTCCGCAGGTGCGGGCACAGCTCTATGGCCGGCCGCAGGTGCTTCAGGCACACCGGCGGCTGGGCCGTCCTCACCGGACCGCCGGCGCGGTGTGACTCGTCTTCCACGTCCCCGGCGAGGAAGACGTACCCCTGATCGGTCTCGGCCGGGCAGAAGCTGACCTGGCACCGAAGCTGCTCCATCGCCTCCCGCTGCCGGGCGGGGTTGACCATGCGCCACTGCGGCTTCCCCGTCGGCTTCCCGGCCGCGTTCAGCGACTGGGAGCACCGCGCCCACAGCTCACCGCGCGGCCCCCGGTCAGCGGGGGTCTCCTCCTGATAGACGAGGCGGACGGCGCCGAAGGCGTTCATGCTCAGCGTCAGTTCCGACTCCAGCCCGCCGTACTCGCCCTCGCGCTGGGTGATGTACGGGACGAGCCGGGGTGCGGCACTGGTCCGCTTCACGCGGCTGCCCTCGCCAGGTTGAGGGACCGGTGCGGGGCGACGATCCGGCCGTCGGGAAGGAGTTCGCAAGTGTCCTCGAAGAGCAGCACTCCGTTGCACAGCAGGCTCCAGCCCTGCTCAGGCCGCTGCGCGCGGGGACGCGCGGCCTCCCTGTCGGGAGCCTCAGCCGTGGGGCACGGCGGGGTGTGCGCACACATGGTGCTCGTCCTCTCGGGTGGGAAGTTGGGCCCTCTTCGGCGAGCTACGGTGCCGTGGGGGAACACGGTGTGGGCACGGCCGAAGAGGGCGTCTGGTGGTGCCGCCCTTTGAAGGCGGCTATGGCGGCTTCGCTGTAGCCGTAGAAGCGTCCGAAGACCTCGTCGCCCTCCCACCACTGGGGAGCGCGGTCGCCCCACTCGACGGTGTGGCAGGTGTCGCGGTACGGCGACCAGCGAACGCGCAGGTCCGGGAAGCCGGGCTGCTCCGTGAGGAGGACGTGCGTCGCCGTCGCGTGCGTCAGCAGGTCGAAGGACATGTATCCGCCGCGGCGCGGCCCGCCGACAGGAACCGCGAGGAGCGGCGCCCGAAAAACCCGGACTGCTACGGCGTCCGCCAGGAGAGAAGGTTCGGCGAGCCGACTGCGGAAGTGCTCGTAGTCGTACGCTTCTGCGGCCGGGCGAAGGGAGACGGCGGGGTGGCGCGGCAGCGTCGTGGCGGTGGTCAGCATTCGACCTGCCCCTTGATGTAGTGAGCTTCGATCAGCTCTTCGACTAGGTCGGCGGTCACGAAGGCCACGCGGCGCGCGAGGCCGACAGCCTGCTGGTAGTCGGCCGGCGTGCGCTCATTTCGGAGGGGACGACCTCGCTCAACGAGCCGGATCATCTCCTCGGTGGGCGGGTACCGATCGTCCGCGACGGCGATGTCGCTGAGCTGCTTCAGGTGGCTGCGGAGGCGGTCAACCAGGGCGCTGGTCGTCGCGACGGGCGGGGGCTGGTTGCCGATCGCCGTGTCGAGGTCGTCAAAGACCTCCTCCACGTTGAGCGGCTCCCAGTTCCTGATCCGGTCCAGGACGGACCTCAAGCCCTCTACGTCGAGTGGAGGGGTCCACTGCGGTGTGCTGGGCCCGTCGGCTGACGGAGGAACCACGTCGTTCTCCGGAACCAGAGCGGTGAGGGACATCGGGAACTCCTGGAGAGGGCCAAGTGCCGGCCGTGGGGGCTAGAAGTGCTCGGTCGTTTCCGGGGTCCCTATGAAGACCCAGACGTCCTTGCCCGTTGAGGTCACGGAGACGGACGTGTCGTCGGCCAGGGCACGCAGCAGCATCAGCCCACGCCCCTCTTCGGCCAGGGGGTCTGGCGACGAGTACACCGGCGGGTGGGGGTCCTGGTCGCGAATGATGGCGGTGACACCGTCCGGCACTTTCTGGAGCAGCAGGCTGGCCATCCGGCACCCGTCGGCGTCTGCGGGGGTGTGCTGCAAGACGTTGGTGAGCAGTTCGTTGACCACGGTCAGCATGCGGAACGCGGTGCCGTTGTCGACGCCCCACCAGCAGAGGTGCGCTGCGACGATGTCCCGTACGGTTCCCAGGTTTTCAGCCCGGACGTCGAAACTCATGTCGAGTTGACCCGCCACGCTCCTGGACGTGGCTCGAACAGAAGCATCCCGCTCGCGGGTGTCGACGAGTAGTTCCATCGCTGCTCCTCCGTTCTGCCAGAACCCCTTCAGCAGGGGTGGGTTGCGGTGTGTACTGGACTGGAACCGATCAGCAACCATTTAGGCAGAGCGCACCGAGAACGTGCAGAGCCTGATGCCGAGAGGTGCAGAGTTCGGCATCAACGACTTCGGGGGCAGAACATGCCGCAGCCAATGAAGCAGCTCGATCCGGGGGCGTCGCCCCAGGAGTGGTTCGGGAACGAGCTGCGCAGACTGCGTCTGGAGCAAGGGCTGTCGGCCAAGGAGCTGGGGCGGTTAGTGCAGGTCAGCGACGACATGATCTTGGCGATTGAGAAGGGCAAGTACCCGAGCTGTCGTCGTGATGTGGTTCAGCGGCTCGATGACGTCCTCCGCACGGGAGGGCTCCTTGATCGGGCGTGGACGATGGTCTTCGGCAATCGTGATGCCGATAAGAAGCGGGCTGATGCCGATAAGGCTTCTACGCGCCGGGGGGAGGTGCGCGTTCAGGCGCCGGCAGGCCGCATCCTGGGCAGAGACGAACCATCTCTTCGCTCTGGGAGCCATGAGCCCGTGATTCGACGCTCGTTCCTCGGAATCGGCGGCCTCGCCGTCATAGCCCCTCTCAACTTCGCCGACGTCTTCGCGCCCGACGAGCTGTCTCTCCCGTCCGACGTCAACCCGAGCCACGTAGACCAGGTCCTGGCCGCGGCCAACGCTCTCAGCGGCATGGACAACGAGCTGGGGGGCGGGGGCGTGGTACGTGACGTGGCCGCCCGAGCGATGCAGTGGTCGGCCGGCCTGCTGCAAGCCCAGTTCCCCGAGCACCTACGAACCGACCTGTTCGCCGCCGTATCGCGCCTCGGCATCGTGGTCGGCGCCTCTGCCTTCGACGCCTACCACCATGACGAAGCCACCAAGACGTTCCGGTTCGCAGCGGACTGCGCCGAGGAGGCCGGCGACTGGCATCTGCGGGCCAAGACGTACTCGTTCCTCGCACGGCAAGCCGTATGGATCGGAGCCCCCGATGACGGCCTCACCTACGCCGAGAAGGGGCTCGTGCGCTCCGACCGGTTGACGGCGACCGAGCAGGCGATGCTTCACACGGCGCGGGCCAGGGCCTTCGGGAAGATGGGCAACGTCCGCGACACCATGGCGGCCGTCGGCGCCGCGGACGAAGCGTTCACCCGGGCCCGGCCAGCCGAGGACTCGCCGTGGATGGCCTACTACGACGAGGCGCAGCACAACGGGGACACGGCTCACGCCCTGTTCGATCTCGCGATCCTGGCCGGGCAGGACCCGGGCCGGGCCGCGCGCCGATTCGACACAGCGGTGAAGGGCCACACAGACGCCTACAAACGGTCCCGGGCGATCTCGCGGACCAAGCTGGCCTCTCTGCTCATGGCCAAGGGCGACCCCCGTAAGGCGGCGGCGCTCGGCCACGACGCCCTCAACGAGGTAGGCCGGCTCACCTCCCGGCGAGCTGCCGACGACCTGCGGCAGCTCGGCCGGTTCGCCTCGAAGCACCGAACTGTCCAAGAGGCTATGGCCCTACGAGATCGGATCGCCGCTACGGTTTCCGTATGACTTCCTCGGCAGCCGCACCCGCGCGTCACGTCCTGGAGCAGGCATGCTCCGCGGCGGGATTCGACTCCGCCGGCGCGGAACCGCTACGCCTGGCCGAGAACCAGATATGGCGGCTGCCGCATCACCGGGTGATCGTACGGGTCGCCCGGGAAGGACAGAATGCCGCGGCGGCACGTGAGGTGCGCGTCGCGCGTTGGCTCGCCCAGGAGAACGTCCCGGCTGTCCGTCTGGTCGATGTGGAGCAGCCGGTCGAGGCAGACGGCCGGCCGGTGACCTTCTGGGTGGAGCTCCCTCCGCAGGAGCACGGCTCCGTGAAGGAGGTCGCCCAACTCCTCGCGCACCTCCACTCCCTGCCGACGCCGGACATCGACCTCGGGTATCTCGACCCCTTCGTCCGGGTCAGGGAACGACTGGAAGCGGCCACCACGATCCGCGACGATGACCGGGAGTGGCTGCATGGCCTGCACCGCGATCTCGAAGCGGCCTGGGCCGAACGGCCAGCCGGTCTGCCCGACCGGGCTGTGCATGGTGACGCCTGGCCGGGCAACATCGTCCGCACGGTCGACGGGGTCCTGATGATGGACCTGGAGCGCTTCTCCGTCGGGCCTCCGGAGTGGGATCTCGTGTCCACCGCGGTACGCGCGAAGACCACGGGCGCGGTGCGCGAGCACGAGTACGCACAGTTCTGTGCGACGTACGGATACGACGTGACGGAGTGGGAGGGCTATCGCGTCCTCGCGGGCGCCCGCGAGCTGCGGATGACGACGTACGCGGCCCAGCACGCGGCCAGCAACGAGGAGTGGATCAGCCAGGCCCAGCACCGGATCGACTGCCTGCGCGGTCGATCCGGTCCGCGGCCGTGGTCGTGGAAGGGAATTCTCTGACCGGCTGCTCAGGTCTCCGCGGGGGACGGCTGGGCTCGGGCAGGACCGCCGTACTGCTGGCTCTGGGGAACTGAGCGGAAGACCGAGGCACATGTGCCAAACGCTCCGGCAGAGGGCATCAGACCGCACGGGACGCAAACCGACGGGCTTGGGTTGGGCGCCTAGATTCGCGAGGGATCGGAACCCATCGTGACGCTCTCCAGGTCTTCTGGGGCCGACGCGCCAGGATAGGCAGACTGCGGCGCTGCACATGCCGATTCCGGCCCCGTCGCAGCAGATCCCCGAGCGGTGGCCTTCGTGAACACCTGTTCCGCCCGAGCGAGAGTCAACCGCATCGTGCCGTACGGCCCCACGGCGTATCCGGTCCGGTGTCCGTGCAGGTGCAGTTCCTCCACTGCTTGAAGGCCGGCGTCGACCTCCGACACGTGGTCCGGTGGGACGAGGGCGTGTAGCTCCTCGGCCCACTCCCATCCGAGATCACGGAGCACGGTCTGTGCCTCCTCCTGCTCCCAGCCGCTTCGCGCCACCAGTCCGTGACGCGGGTCGGTGGAGAAGACCATGCTCGGGTTCGTCATCATCAGGCCATCTCCTCGACCCGTCCCGCAGCTCCCGTCTCCTCACTCTTGGTCGTGGGCCAGGCCGCGAGCTGGAAACGGGCCGGGCGGTCGTCGTGCCTGCCGACTCGGCATTCGTCGCCTGCCTTGCCCAGCGCCTTGTTCATGCGGGTGAGGAAGCGGTCGTACTGCTCGTGCCAGATCACGGACGAGCCCGCCTCCGCGTACGCGTCGCCCCGGGCGAAGGCCAGGGCCGCGATCTCGTACGTCAGGCCCTCGTGCTTCGCCCAGCAGGGCGGGATGACGTCCTGTGGCTGCCAGGCGTACGTCCGATTCAGCCAGCGGCACACGGAATCGAGCCAGGCGGGCATCGGCTCGATCAACTCCGCTGACGGGGCGCCGAGGTCCCACGGGGC
This sequence comes from Streptomyces sp. NPDC056128, assembly GCF_042263835.1. NCBI lineage: Bacteria > Bacillati > Actinomycetota > Actinomycetes > Kitasatosporales > Streptomycetaceae > Streptomyces > Streptomyces sp. NPDC056128. The sequence goes on from NZ_JBHJVQ010000002.1 coordinate 541,693, forward strand.
AGGACCATCGGCGGCCACGGACTCCTCCGTGCTCCGTTCCGCGATGTACGCCAGGATCAGTGCGGGCGGCTCGGGGAAGGGCTCGAAGTGGGTCAGGGTCTCGGTCATGCGGCAGCCGCTCCTTCACGGTCGGCCCACGCGGCGGCGTGGGCCTTGGCCTGGTTCCTCTTCTCGGTGGCCCGCCGGGTCCGCTCGGCTTCGTTGGCGTCTCGCAGTTCCCGGACGTGACCCTCGATCTCGGCCCATGAGTCCCAGGTCCACATGCCGTCGAGCCGGGTGACGATCGGCGGCAAGTTGTCCGCGAGGACCAGGGCATGTCCCTCGGGCAGGCGCCTGATCTCGTCTCCTCGAAGGACGGGTTCGAGCGCCATGTGCGTGGCCGTCGAGTGGCCGCCGCGGTCCCCGCCGGACGTGGTCTTCGTCGTGCGCTCCCGTTCGACCTGACCGCACAGATCGGACATGTCCTTCAGGAAGTCGGGGTCCTTGTCCCCGGGCAGGACGACGACGTTGTTGGTGAAGGCCGCCAGCTCCTTCGCGGTGTCCTCGCCGAAGCGGGCACGAGCAGACGCCCACGCCTGGAGGCCGTAGACGACCGTGATGCCACGGCCCCGGCCGTCGGCCACGCGTTGGCGGAGGCTGGGGATGGGCGCGATGTTCGGCGCCTCGTCCAGGGCGGCGAGGAGAGCGGGGTCGAGCCGCCCGGCCGGGGAGGCGAGAGCGTGCGCCTCCGCGAGGTCGAGCAGGTCTTCGGCTATCGCGGTGGTCAGCGGCGCAACGCTGTTCACCTCAGAGTCCTTGCCGAGGAGGTAGAGGGTGCCCCCGGCGTCGAGGAACGAGCCGAAGTCCGTGGGGTCCTCTCCGTCTCCCTGGAGGGCGTTGATCACCGACTGGTGCATAAACGGTTCGAGAGCCGCGTCCAGGGTGCTGGCGGTGTTGCCGACGGTGCGGCTGTCGCCGGTGGTGGCCGTGCGGAGCATGTCTGCCCAGCCGGGGCCGGCGCCGGGGTGGGCGTTGAGGATGCCGAGGGGTGCCGGGTCGGTCAGCTTGCGTGCCCACCGCAGCACCCAGTCGAGGGACGCGCCGTCGAGGGCGGCGGCGTGGAAGAAGGCGGCGAGGATCTTAGATGCCTGCCCCTTGTAGAAAGCGCTGCCCTCGCTGGACTGTGCCGCGCTGTTGGGGGTGCGCGAGCCCGTGACGAACGCTTTCCCGCGCATCATCGCGACCTCGGTGTCGGCTGCGCCGTTGATCGGCGTCCACCGGAATTTCGGGAGGCTCGGAGCGATGTTCTGCGGGTCGAAGACCGCGACGGGACGCCCGGCCCGCTGCCGCTCGTCGAGGGTCAGTTCGACCAGATCGGGCTTGGTCGAGGTGGCTAGGGCCGGACCGGCCCAGTTGCGCACGAGCGGGGCGAAGAACCGCAGAGTCTTTCCGCTGCCCATCGGGCCGATGACCCGGCATGCCTTATCGGCGCGGGACCACAGCTCGACGCCCTTCGGGCGTTGCGAGGTGCCCAGCGAGTAGCCGAAATCGTGAGGATCGAGGGGGTGGTGCATGACGTACTCCGGAGCGAGGTGGGCGACGAGGAGCGAGGGTCAGCGAGCGGCGGGGCGCTTCTTCGTGAAGTTCACCCCGGCTGCGCGGTTGTGCTGGCTGTCGTCGCTGGTGAGGGAGGGCCGGATCTCGGTGGCCTTCAGGACTGCTTTGGCCGACATCTGGCGCTTGAGCTGTCCCTTGCTCGCGAATCCGGCGTTGCGCCGTCCGCGGTTCAGCAGGAACCAGAGCGTCACCAGGGCCAGCGCCAGTACGGCCGTCACGGCGTACAGGGCCAGCGAGAGTCCGCCGGGCATGATGTCCATTACTCGGCCCTCCGGGCGACGCGGGCCGCCAGGTAACGCATCCGCCGGCCACACAGCCGCGACATCGACGCGTCGGGCCCGGCACAGCGCGGGGGCGCGGTGTGGAAGGCGCTGTGCAGGTCCTCGGCGGCTCGCCAGATGTAGGCAACGGCCGTACGCACGCGTCCTCCGGCGGCGGAGTAGTCGCCGTGGTCCAGGACGAGGGCCAGTTCTTTCGCGCGCCGGGCGAGGTCGAGTGTGTCAGCGTGCAGCTGGTCGATGTCCTGACGAACCCTGTGTTTGTCGGCGGGGAGCGTGGTGTGGTCGGTGGTGACGGTCATGGAGGTGGCTCGTTCCGAATCTGCGTGGAATGGGTCGGCGGCGGAGAGGTGGCGGTACGCGTTCACGCGGCGTCAGGTGAGGCAGCGGTCAGGTCGGTCATCGAGCCGGAGGAGAAGCACAGGTGCTGCTCGGCCTCGACCAGGAGGTGTTGGACGCCGGGGTAGATCACTTCGCCGACCTTCCACAGCGCGATCCCGCGGCGCAGGCGCATGATGTGCTCGGCCGTCCAGGACGGCAGGCCCAGCCGGGCCACCGTCGCTTCTGCCTCAGCCTTCTTCTGGCTGTAGATCACGATGGTGTCGGCCATCTTCAGCGCCGCTTGGGTCTCCGGGCTGTCGTCGATGTCCGACAGGTGATGGACGATGAAGATGCAGGACAGGCCGTATCCACGCGCGAACTTGAGGAACTTCTCCAGAAGGCTGGCGAGTTGGGGTGTCCCGAGGATGTGCCAGGCTTCCTCGCAGACGAGGATGCGCTTGCGCTGGGTGTAGCGGCAGCAGCCGGTGTTCGGGTTCGGGCCCAGCTCCCAGGCTCCGGAGCTCGCGTCGACCACGATGCGGTCGTGCGCTCCCGGCTCTGTTCCGCACTCGCACAGCGGTCGAAGCCAGACCTCTTCGAGGAACACGCTGATGACGGCGACGAGGATGGTCATGGCGACGCCGCCGGACGGGACCTTGGTCAGGTCGAAGACGATCATGTCGGCGTCGAGGTCCACGCCGAGGCTGGTCGGGCCGTCGAGCATGCCGGTGAGGTCGCCGGTCGCGTCCTGCTCGCTTCCGCAGAGGCGGTCCAGGACGTAGGACGCCTCCAGGCCGTCACTGAGAAGTTCGTCCCGCGTGCGCTGCTTGGCCGTCGCGTCGGACTCCTCCGGGGACCGCAGCGCGGCGGCGACGTCGGCCAGGACCGGGGTGCGGCCGAGGTCTCCGGCCCGCTGATGTGCCCGGCGGATCGCGATGCGGAGCGCGGAGCCGGCGAACTCGTCCAGGTTCTTCCCCAGACCGAGTTCCACGATCGTGCGCACCAGCTCGACTTGCCGCTTGCCCGCGATGGCGGGGTCCATCGGGTTGATGCACGAGGCACCCCGGCCGCCGCCGGGCGCGAACTTCACCGGTGGCTTGCCGGTCAGCGAGCGACCCAGTGCGGCCCACTCGCCCTCTTCGCGCTCCTTCTGTTCCTTGGTGTCCAGGACGACGACTTGACGGCCGAGGCGGATCTGTCGGGCGGCGTAGGTCTTGGTCAGGGCCGACTTTCCCCGGCCGGTGTCGCCCATCACGATCATGTTGCCGCCGGGCAGGCCGTCACCGAAGGCCGAGAAGGGGCAGTAGATGAACGCCTTGCCGCTGTACAACTCGCGGCCGATGATCGCGCCCGCCGTGCCGAGGGTCGGCGGGGCGATGGGCAAGTACAGGGCCTGGCTGTTGGTCGTCTCGGTGTAGAGGGGACGGCGCACCGTCTCGTGCATCGGCGACAGCGGGGCGAGGCCGAGGAGGTCAGTCACTTGATGCCTCCGGCGAGGGGCAGGGTCGTGGCGAAGGCTCGGGCGTGTTCGAGGTCGAGCCATTCGATCCGCAGGTGCGCGTTGCGGGCGCGGGAGGCGGTGGTGCGCTTGGTGCGCTCCAGCTCTTCGGCGCTGCGCGAGGAGATGGTGATGTAGCCGACGACGGCGGAGCCGGCCGCGCCGGACGACGCCAGGGTCATGCCGCGTGATCCGGTGGCGGTGGCGGCGATCTGGTCGCGCGGGTCGATGTTCTTGCCGCGCTTGCGGTCGCGGTCCATCTCGGCCTGGTTGTTCGTGTCCTCCGCGAGCATCCGTTCCACGGCCTTGTCGTTCGGTTCGAGCTGCTGCGTGATTGAGATGGTGCGGATGACGTCGGGCATCCCGATGAGCAGGGGCGAGAGGAAGTCGGGGCCGACGGGGGTGGTCGGCCATCCGACGACGGCGGCCGTGGCGTGGTACCAGCTCTCGGTGGAGCCCGCCGCGCGGGTGGAGAGGTGGGCGCCGTCGCGGACGTCGACGTTGCGGGGGAAAGCGTGCGCCTGCCGAAGGTCGGTGTCCCAGATGGCGTGGTCCGGGTCGTAGGAGTTCCGGATGAACGCGGTCATCCTGCCCGCGTCCAGGGGCGCGATCACCGAGAGGTCGGCGTCCTCCGCGCGGGACCACAGCTCCTCCAGGTACGCGGCCATCGCGGCGGCGATCCCCTCGTCACCGGTTCCGCGGGCGGCGCCCTCGGCCGCCAGGTCGCGGGTGAACTTCGCGTGGATGGTGATGTAGTAGCGGTGTTCCTCCGCGCTGGTGGACACGGCGTTGGCCAATACGTCGTACGAGTCCTTCAGCCACTGCGGCGCGTCCGACGTCGCGGCCGACTCGTCGCGCTGCCCTATGAACCGCTGGTGGGCGTAGGGGTCCGACTTCATCTGCCGGGCGAGGACCTGAACCCGCTTCACCGGGTGTTCTTCAACGTTGCCGAAGGCGTCGAGGAGTTCGCCCCAGCGCTCCAGGGCGACGACCTGTTCCCCGACCTCCTTGCCGCCGAGGCCGGGCGAGGCGATCTCCAGCGTGGCCGTGACGCACCCGGCCTCCGGCTGGAGGACCACTACGGCCTGCTGCCCGCGGACCGTGACCGGCACCCACGTCATGCCAGTGACGCCCTCCGGCTCCACCAGGGCCGCGTCCGGCGGCGTGCCGTTCGCGCGCACGCCGGCCTCAACAGCCGGGGACACCCAGACGCCGCCCGTGCGGCGGAGCGCTCTGCGGTGGTATCGGTTGATCCGCCACCAGCGGTACAGCGTGCGCCGCTGAGATGTGCCCTTGGGCCGGTACGGGGCATACACGATGACCAGGGCGAGCAGGATCGGCAGGACCAGGCACGTCGCGGCGATGGCCGTCACCCCGTTGAAGAGGTAGCCGAACAGGATGCCGGTTACGGCGCCGCCACCGAGGACGACCTGTTCGCCGAGGTCGCGGCGGCCCACCAGCCCGGTCGGGCGGTGCTTTCCGAACTGATACGTACGAGTCGACATGAGGGTCACTGATCCTTGCTGGGGTTCGGTCGTCCAGGTGCCTGGCCGCCCGAGGGCCGCGACGGCGGCGGGGGCGTGACGGAGGGTCCGGAGCCCGAGGTGGTTCCTGATGCGGAGGAGGGAGAGGTGGGCGGCGTGGGGCCCGAGGTTCCCGGGCCGGGCGCCGGCGGCGAGGGCGGCTGAGCCGTGCTCGGAGCGCCGCTGGCTCCCGGCGGGCGTCCGGCCGACGCGTGGCCACCGGCCGAGGACCAGTCGGGAGACGAGCTGACGACCGGGTCGGAGGTCGCTCCCTGCGGACGGGAGGCGGCCGGTGCGCCGGACGTCCCGGTGGTGTCGTCGCCACCCTGCTGGCCTTCGGGCTGTTCGGGCTTGCCGCCGCCTGCGGCGTCGGTACCCTGCGCGCCCGGGGAACTGGTGGCCTTGTTCTTCGCCACGTCGACGCCGGCCTTGGCGACGGTGGCCCCGGCCGCGACCGGTCCGGCCACAGCCGTTCCGCCGCCCATCTTCGCGCCAGCGGTCTTGGCACCAGCGCTCTTGGAGCCGCCGACCAAGGAGTCCTGCACCCGAGCGCCCATCGCCCGGTTGGCGTGCTGGCCGGGACCGTCGATCGCGGCGGCCGGGCCGGAGGACTGAGCACTCTTCCGGTCGTGGTGGAGGCTGGCCATCTCGTCGCCGAAGGCAGGCACCCACTTGTAGAGGGTGGCGCTCGCGAAAACGGCGAGCAGGAGGATCAATGCGCCCACCAGGGTCTTGGAGACCGCGTCGGACATGCTTCCCGAGGTGTCGCTGAGGACCGCTCCGCCGAGGCCCAGCAGCGAGAAGAGCACGGGCTTGGACAGGCCGAGGGCGAAGATGGCGCCGAGCCACTTCTTGCTCTTGTTCCACAGGTCGCGGTCGACCAGCCCGGCGTTGACGATCGGCCCGAGCGCGACGGCCACGTAGATGGCCGCGCTGCGGATCAGCAGCTCAACCCACATCAACAGCGCGCCGCACATCATGATGAGGTTGACGACCAGCAGCTGTCCCACGCCCTCGGTGGGGTTTCCGGCCATGACCTTCAGGATGTTCTCCAGGAACGGCTTGAAGTTCGATGTCGCGTAGGGCTCGAAGATGGCCGTGACTTCGTCAATGGCCTTCATCAGTAGCGCGATTGCGCCCGGCGTCATGGCGTTGACCACGAACTGAAGGAGCAGGAAGCCGATCGCCTCGGATACGGCGGTGGTCACGGCGACTCCGCGAACCGCCCGCTTGGCCACGGCGATCAGCCACAGGGCCACGGTGAGCAGGCTGGAGGCCGCGAAGATGATCGCGTACTGCTTCAGGAAGCCGGGGCTCGTGAGGTCGATCTTCGTGGTGTTCTGGATCAGTTCCAGCATCTTGCGCAGGAACCAGATGTTCGCCTCGGTGAGCTTCTGGAGCAGGAACCCCAGCGGGTCCTTGACGAAGTCGATGGCCGCTTTCGCCTCGCACACCATCGGGATGTAGCAGAAGGGGTTGGCCACCGCAGAGTGCACGAACACGAACCCGATGATCACGTTGACCATCGCCACCGCCCGGAGGCGGCGGCGCCAGCGACCCGGCGTGCCCCGCTCGACGGTCAGCAGGCCGGGGGCGTCGTCACGCAGTCGCAGGCGCATTGCTGGCACCCCCCACGTCCGCGAAGCTGTTGGCCGGGTCCGCCTCCTGCATTACCGGCGGCGACGGCACGAGCGGTTCGGACGGCGTGACGGCCGTCGTCTTCCAGGTGCCGTCCTCCCAGACCAGATCCACGGTCATCCGCAGGAAGGCGACCTGCGGGCGCTGCGTCTCGTCCTTCCCGGCGACGCCGCCCACCGACGCCGTCCACAGCTCGATGCTCGCGGCCTGGTCGGAGTAGGAGATCGAGCGGGTGGCGAGCGCCGCGGTCCGCGTGATCAGTTCGCTGCCGTCGGCGGTCGTCCCGTCCGAGCCGACCCCGCGGTTCTCCATGACCAGACGAGCCGTCGAGTCGGTGTCCGAGGTGACCGAGTGCAGCACGCTCGACGCGGCCGTGGCCGCCAGCATCCGGTGCCGCCAGTCCTCATCGGTGAAGAACCTGGGATCGCCGTAGAGCATGGTGGCGCTGACGGCGGCGGCACGCGCGCCGCGCTCGTTGTGCCCGTACGGTGCCGGGAAGCCGCTCTGGTCGGCGGCACCGCTCAGCACGGGGTCTTCTGCAGCGGCCGGAACGTAGTCCGAGAAGTCGCCCGGCACGTTGGACGCCTGCCGTACGTCGATCGGAGCGACGAGCCCCTTCGAGGCCGAACTGTCCTTCAGCTTCCAGTCGTTCGACTCCCAGGTGAGCGTGACCGTCACCGACTGGAAGCCCGTCTTCGGCGTCGCGTGCCCGGCCGTGCTGCCGCGAACCGTCGTCGTCCACAGCCGCACCATCGCGCCGTGGGCGTCGAAGCCCAGGACGTGAGCGGAGAGGACACCGGTACGGGCGATGGCCTTCTTGGCGGAGACCTTGGAGGTGTCCCCCCGCAGAGAGCCGACCGCGTCACCGGCCGCGTGGTCGGCTTTCTTCACCGCCGCTCCGGCCGTGCCCTTGGCCGCCATGACAGCCACCGCGCGGTGCCGAGCGTCCTTGTCCGTGAGGAACCGCGAACTTGCAGCAACGGTCGTGTAGTTGGCCGCCGCTGCCTTGGCGCCGGAGCGAGTGTGCGGGTAGCCGACGGGGACGCCGTGCAGCTCGCGCACACCTTCGTTGCTCGCTTGCGGAGCCGAGTGAGCGGGTGCGGACGCGGAGGGAGCCGTGGCCGGAGGGGTACCGGTCGCCATGCTGACGAGCACACCGGCCGCGGTGACCACCGCCGCACCGCCGGCGGCGATGCCCCAGAGCTTTGCCGACGGGCGGCGCGCTCCGCTGGCCTTCGAGGAGGAAACGTTCCTCCGGGATCGGGAAGCCATAGGTCACACACCCATGCCGTACGTGATGGCGAAGATGGTGCCGAAGCTGGCCACGAGGAAGACGCAGGTCAGGCCGCCGACCATCATTCCCTTGCCGCGCGAGCTGTCCATCGTGGAGTGGCCCTCACCGAACCACCCCTTGCTCTTGCCGACACCGGCCAGGAACGCGCCGGCTCCGACGACAAGGACGACGGCCGCGATGACGCCGAGGATCACCTTCGCCGTGGTGCCGAGCTTCCCGAAGGGGCCCCAGTCCGGCTTCACGCCGGACACGACGTCGGCTCCGGCGGCGAGGGTCGTGTGCAGGGAGGGATCGGCAACGGCAGACAGAAGGTTGTGCATATTCAGCCCCTTGGTGCTCTAAAGGATTGTTTTGGATCTTTTGGCATGATTAGCCGACGTGTCGCATCGCGATGATCTGCGGTTTCCAGTACGAGAGCGGCTTGATTCGCACCTGTGCCCCGGTGTGCGGGGCGTCGATGACCTGGCCGCCGCCGATGTACATGCCGACGTGCTCAGGTCCGGCGCTGCCGGGGACGCTGAACAGCAGGTCGCCCGGGTAGAGTTGGGAAACGCTCTTAACGGCGGTTCCGGCGTGGACCTGGTCGTACGTGACTCTGGGGAGGTTCACGCCCGCCGCGGCCCACGCCATCTTGGTGAGCGAGGAGCAGTCGCAGCCGCCCACGCCCTCGTACGGCATGACGCAGCTGCCGCCCCACCGGTACCAGGTGCCCAGCGCCGTCTTCGCAGCGGAGATCGCGCGAGCGGCACCCTTTCCGGCCGGAGCGTCCGGCCGGACGGCGTCAGCCCATTTCAAGGCCAGCGCACGGATGTTGCGCACGTAGTCGCGCGTCTCGGGGTACGGAGGGACGCCCCCGTACTTGATCACCGCGCCGCCGCCCGCGTTGTAGGCCGCGAGCATGTTGTCCGTGGAGTCACCGGGCACGCGCTTGACCTCTTTGGCCAACGTGCAGTCGTACGCGGCCTGTGCGGCGATGACGTCGGCCGGGTTCTTGATGTCCTTGACCCCGTCCCCGTCACCGTCCTTGCCGTGCTGAGCCCAGGTCGCCGGCATGAACTGTGCGATACCGAGAGCGCCGACGGGGGACTTCGCGCCGGAGTCGAACTTGGACTCGGTGTAGAGCTGGGCCGCTAGGAGAGAGGCCGTGAGCTGCGGACACTCGCTCGCGTGCTTGTTGATGAGTGCACGGACCCATCCGGGGACTGGCGCGTCGGTGGTGATGCCGCCGCCGGGGCCGGTCTCTTGTGCCGAGGCGCTGTCGGCCCCGCCGAACGTGGTCAGCAGGGCGACACCCGAGATGAGCCCGGCCGTGACGAGCCCCAGGCCAGCTTGTGTGCCCCTGTTCATCGCGGCCCCGTCAGGCCCACGGAAGGGCGGCGACGCGCCAGCCCTCGGAGGTGTGCTCTAGGCGGAGAGCGAGCTGTTCACTACTGCGGCGCGCATGCCCGGACTGCGGGGTCGTCGTCAGGGTGTAGCCCACCCGAACGAGAGCGGAGGACGGCGTCACGGCTGGTGCACCGTCGGGGACCACGACCGAAGTGATCTTGGCTGTCTGGCACGCCTTCTCGGCCCGCAGCGCGGCCCATGGGGCGTCCTGGCTTGGCCGCTTCTGGCCCAGGATGCCCACCAGCTCGCCCGTGGCGAGTCGAGCCGCCCGAGCGCCGGCATCGGCGTAGGAGCCGTCCCGGTCGTCGCGTGCATCGTGCTCGGCGTAGGCAATCGTGAACGCCCGGGCCGTGTGCTCAACATTCTTCGGCAGCACGGCGCTCGGCGCAGGAGCATTGCTTGTCGCACTCGGCGCGCTCGTCTCGGTGATGCCTGCTGAGACGGAGTGCGGCTGCGCGGTCGCGGTCTTGGACTGGCCAACGGTCGAGCTGGAGCAGCCGGTAGACAGAGCGGCAACGGAAGCCGCTACGCCTATTACCGTTGATATAGGTATGAATCGGTTGTAACAAGGCATGCGGGAACCACAATCTTGCACAGGGGGTGGGAGAGGTCAGACAGAGAACGTGTGGGCCGCACTGCACTTGACGGGGCGTGCGTTGCCCTTCACCACGCAGACCCTGATCTTGTGCGTGCCCTGGAAAAGGGTCGGCGTCCGCCAAGAGCAGTTGCCGTTGTTGTAGGAGTCCGTGACGGTGGTGAGCAAGCGGCCATCGTTCGCGAGGATCTGGACCGCTGCCTTGTAGCCGTCCGTCTTGATGTCACATGCGGTGACGTGGTCGTTGACGTGGTTGTAGTAGCCCTCGGCGCCGCCGCCGCTGGAGGCCCACCAGCCGGAGCTCGCGGACGCTGTTGCGGTGGAGAGCGCGGTGGCAGCAAGTGCGCCTCCCAGGGCGATGGGCAGGGTGCGCTTGAAGAAGCCGGATGCCAACACGGAGTTGTTCCTTACGAAGATTGGGTTCATGGGTGATCGAGCTGCCGCCGCTGGGGTCGCGAGCGGACACCCGCCAGTCGAGACCAGCGAGCAGCGGCGTAATGCGGAAGGCCTGCAAGGGGAGTTCGGGGGGCCGCACCACCCCTTCGCAGGAGAGAGGGGGAACCACTCCTGCGGCTTTTACCGGCATCTGCCGGAGAAATGGAAGCGCTATGCGGCGACTTGAGTAAGCGGCACTGATCGCCGAATACGCCCTAATCGCGGTGGAGCGAAAGTTGGCTGATTCCGCAGCTAGAGCTGTCTCTCATATCAAGGCCATCAGCCCCTCTCCATGTGCAGGGGAGTTTCGACAAACGAAGCTCCACGACCAGGAAGCGCCTTGTGGCGTTGGCCGTGCCTGAATCTTTGCAGGGGTTCGCGGACAACTCGAATCAGCAAAAAAGTCGGAACCTAATTCCTGGAATTAGGTTCCGACTTCTGTGGTGGAGAGGCTATTTGGTCGCTCTGGCCCCTATGCAGACGGGCAACGGCGCAGGTGCTCGATGGCTACGCCGAGCCACGGCGCCGCCCAGCCGGAGAGGAGCACGGGCGCGCACACGCTGTACGAGAGCACTGCTTCGGGTTGTCCCGCCGATACCACGGTCAAGAGGGCGTGGTCGAAGGGCAGCCAGGTGGGCGACCCGGTCGGCTTGAGACGCACCCCGGTAGAGGTGAGCACCACTCGTGCCGCGGTGTGATCGCGCCACTGCGGCACAGCGGCGTCCTCCGCCTCTCGGGACCGCCGGCCATCGAGGCGTCGGTTGGGCACCCACTGCTGGCCGAACGTCGGGTGGTTCTCGAAGTAGCCGGCCGGGCGCGGGTAGACGACCTCAGTTCCGTAGAAACGGGCCGCTGAGCACGCTACGTCCGCGAAGGCGACTTCCCCGTCCGCGAGAGGAAGGCCGTCCACCTGGATCGGCGTAAGTCTGCCGCCGCTCTGGAGATGAAGCGCGAGTGTAGTTGCCGCCTGCGCGGCGTCGGGCCGAGCTGTGTCCTCCGCTCGGACTCGTCGGCGAAGCCACATGGTCATTCCTTCCTGAACAAGCGGGCCGTCCAGGGCCTCCACGGCGAGAGCAGTAGAGGCCCCGGGGCACACATGCGATGAGATCACCAGAGGGCACTGGAGGCAGCGGCGGGTGTCCTCCCCGCCTCTTCCTCCTCTTCTTTCAGCCGCGCCAGCAGCACACCCAAGCGGTCGTTACTGATCGCCTGATGCTTGCGGACGGCGTCCCCTACGACCTCACGACTGGTCCGTCCGGCCCGCTCGGTCGCGGCCCGCGCAATCGGCAGCAGCTCCGCCAACCATTCGTCGTCCGCTTCCCGGTCCTGCGAGTCCTCCGCGCCGTCCGGGACGGACGGCTTTTCGCCGTCCGCAGCGGCGCGGACTGCCTCCGGGGCGGACGGATCGGGCGCGGGCGCGGGTGCCTCTGCCGGGTCCTGATCCGGCGAGCCAAGAACCGGTCCGTCCGCAGTCCGGCCTTCCGCCTCCCCGCCCGCGGACGGGTGGACCGCAGCGCCGTCCGCCCGCGCATCGTCCTCGGGCTGGAACGCTACTTTCCGCAGGTCAACAGCTATTGCGGTGGGCTTTGCCGGTACGGACGGACCGCCCGCCAACGGGCGTGGAGCCAGCGACGCCGGTGCTTCCAGCGGACGAGGACGCGGCTGGACCGCGACACGTTCGAGCGTCGGATTCTCCTCCCGGACCGGTCCGGGACCAGTCTCAGCCCCGTCCGGGACCGCCCGCTCAGCCGTCCGCGCCATCAGGATGTAGAGGTGGACCGATCCCGCCAGCGCGAGCGGCGCGAGCATCGAAAGCACCCCCACGACGCTGTCCGCCAGGTGCAGCGCGGACCGTCCGGCCTCCGGAGAATCGTTCAGCGTAATCGCGTGCAGAGCGTTCGCGCCGAGGCTCGCTCCGGTCGCCGAAAGGAACAAGACCCACGCGTAGAACCGCGCCGCGAACCGCTCGTGACGCAGGAGAACGATCGCCCGCACGCCGTAGGCAATGAACCCGTCGATGAACACCGGGAACAGGTAGGACAGGCTCTCCCTGGCGTGGATGGCGAGGGCGATCTGACGCAGGGCGTCGTACGAGAAGGCGAAGCCGGCCGCCCCGAGCAGGATGATCGCACTGCGGTCCCAGGGCGTCATGCCGCGCAGGTTGTATCCCTGCCGTTCGGTCCCCGCCACCGTGTCTATGTGCGCGTGCGACATCAGAGGTTGCCCCCGTCGCGGGGCGCGATGTCCTGCCAGGCCGGGGTCTGCGAGAGGAGCTGTCCGAGCTGTTCCAGGGACGTCACCTCGTGCACGTGCTGACTCGGGCAGCTCACGCACGAGACCCGCAGCGAGATCCGTTCCGTGCCGCCCTGGTCGGTGTAGTAGAGCTCCAGGTGCTGGCCCCCGGTCGTGTCGAGCGAGGCGAAAGCTTGCAGGTGTTCTTCAAAGCTGAGCAGGCCCAGCACTTCCCAGTCGAGCGTGACTGCGGCGTCCCCCAGGAGGACGCGGGCGTACTTCGACGCGGCCGTTATCGACCGTGGACCCCAGGTGCGAAACGCCTCCTCACGAGCGGTCTTGCGCCGGTATTCCGCGGTGGTGATGTGCTTGGCCGCAGCGAACATGATCGGGTGACTCATCGGGGGCCTTCCAAGAAGATCGGTGGTGCGCGGTGCGGTGCCGTCACCGGGCGCGTTGGCGAGGCGGAGGAGGACGTCCGCGTGGCACGGAGCATCAAGGGGACAGGTGCACATCAGGTCGAGCCCCCGCAGCGCTCGGCCGAAGCGAGCGGCGTAGTGGCGCCCGATCGGTCCCCGGAGCGTGGCCGCGAAGAGATCCACCGACTCCGCAGCGTCCATCGGAGGACCAAGCGGAGAGCGAGCACCGGCTGTGAACGGGTTCGCATACCGGCTGCACGGGCCGACGTATGCACACGCTGGGGACAGTGCTGCGGCGTCGCGGGATGCTCCGCGACGGCGGACGGGCATCAGGCCGCCCTCCCGCCACGGCGCCGGTCGGCGCCGATCATCGGCACGAGGGTCGTGACCATCTCCGCCAGACGACTCGCCACGCGCGCCCCGACGAAGTCGCTCAGGTCCGGACCGTTCTCATCGCGGGCCGGAAGATTGGACGTGATGAGCGTCGGCAGGCAGTGGTTGTACCTGTAGTTGATCAGCCGGTACGTGACCTCCTCGGTCCACTCCGAGGTCTTCGCCGTACCGAGGTCATCGAGGAATAGGTACTGGACCCGGCTGAGTCGTTGCAGCTCGTGTTCCGCGGCGCCCATGACCTGGGAAGGGCGCAGATTGCCGTACATGTCTGCCGAGTTCACGGCGATCAACTCGAAGCGGTCCGGTGCGCCGGCCGCGATCCTCCGCAAGGCCCCGTATGCCTGGTGCGTCTTGCCCGTCCCCGTGAGGCCGGTGAGGAGCAGAGCGCCAGCGGCGGCGTTGTCCGCGAGTGCGCGCTCGGCCCACTGGACGACCTCCGGCAGCGTGGCCTCAGCGTCACGGAACCGGGGAGGGGTCGCCCTCTGCCAGCGGCTCAGGGCGTAGTCGGCCCGAGCCCGGCAGTGCCACTCGCGGTCTCCGGGATTCTCTTCCGGTGCCTCGTCGGCAGGGTCGAAGTCCGGCACGACCTGAAGCCCTTTCGCAGCGAGTATTCGTTCCATTGCGCGCATTGACCTGGCGCTGCCCGCGCGTTCCGGCTCTGCCATGATCAAAATCCGTTCTGATAGGCGCTGGGGGTAGCGGTGTTCTGAAAGGGAATCCATCCTGGGGACTGCCGTCGCAACGGCACAACATTGCCTTGGGAGGCTGCTGCGGAAGCGTGCGACGGGAGATCCGCCCAGATGCGCAGCAGATAACGGGCGGATTGTGGCGGGCGGTCGACGTTCCACCGCCGCGCCACCATCTCGACCAGCCGTTCATTTCCCCAGCGTGCTGCGAGAGCTGTTACCCGATCCCATTCGAATTCGGTCAATCGCCAGCCGACCAGCATTCCAGCGCTTGTTATGGCTGTTACCAGGTTTTTGGCTCCGTCGGGAACCCTCACCGATTCCTGCTTGCCGGTGGTGTTCTCTCGACGTGACCTCAGCAAGCTAGCTTGCTCTTTGGTGGTGGTAATACTCCCGTAGGGAGTATTACCACCACGTACGTGCGAGGAAGGAACTTCCGAATCTGTGTGCTGAAACTTCCCACTTTCGGCTTCCGAAGCGGAGTTCTGGGAAGGGGCTTCCTGGAACCTAGTTCCCTCTTCCGAATCTTCAGGGTTGGGAGTAAGCAGTTCATTCTCTGAACCGATACTGCCAGATCCATTGCCACACAGCAGGATCGAGTAGGTGTTCGGGTTACAGGCTCCCCCTCCCCGCTCGTGGCTGAGTTCCCCGAGCTTTGCCAGCTCTCCGAGGCACTTCGTTATCGAGGAGGCGTCAGACGGGTAAGCGTGGATATTTCGTCCAAGGTCAGCGTGGCCTTGCCGTCGGCGTCCGCCTCACGGGCCAGCGCCAGCATGACGAGGCGGGAGCCCCTGCACGACTTTGATTGTGACCAGACCAGTTCGGTCGCTATGTCGCTCATCCGTGCTCACCGCCTATCGCTATTCGACGGTGGCGGGAAAGGCCGAAAGAGTGGTCGTCCTCCGGAACGTAGCCGTTCTGGTGCGGCTCCGGAGTGAGGTACAGCGTTTCGGTAGGGAGGTAGAAATCGTGGGCAAGGTGCCAGTCTGCGACCTTGTCGAATCCGCGCCTGACCATGCGCGCCACTTCTTCTTCGGTCTTGCGGTCGATGAGCATGCGGTAGAAGCCCGATTCGAAGAGGTGGGTAACAGACCGGTGCTCGGGATAGACCCGCACGAGTAGGGTCGTAGGTGCAATCTCGCGGATCGCGGCACTGATATTTGCGCGCCGATATCCGGAGGGGTTGTTCTGAAGCATGGGGAGAACTCCCGTGAACGCAGGGTCCGCCGTGCGGAAGAATCGTTTCCGCGGGGCCGCGTCAGGCCGCGTCTGAGACGACGTGGACCGAGGGCGTGCCCCGCCCGGCCTGGGACTTTCGGTAGCGACGGGCGAGCTTCAGCAGGTACTCGTGCGTTACGCCGAGGCCACGAGCGACGGCTGTAGCGTCCAGCGAGGGATCAGTGGCGAAGCGCGCAATCACGGCGTCCCGGGCGGGCTTGGTCAAGGCCGCGGTGCACCCTCGAAGCGCGCCTTCTACGGCTTTCTCGCTGTCCCGGTCCTGCCATGCACGCCGCAGCTCTGAACGCTCCGAAGCCAGAAGACCGCCCCGGATTCCGTACTCGTCGTCGTCCTTGAGGGATTCCACCAGGCACCGGGCAGCGACGGCCAACGGGCATGACGCGCAGAGATTGCGAGGACGGTTGAGGGAGATTCCCAACTTGGCTTTCACCGATTCTGGGTCTTCCCATGGGCCGTCTGCGAGTGGAACGAAAATGTTGATGTCCTGGTTCGTGCATCGTGCAGATTCGGCCCAGTGCTTACCCGGAGCCTTCTTAGACTCTTCTATGAGGGGCAGCCAGTTTCCCTGGTGCGCAGCCTCAATGAGGCTGGATATATTAGTGCTCATTTGTATCTCGCGATGTTCGCAGCGCCACGAATTATTGCAACCGGGCGGGAGAGGAGATCAGGAACGCTTACGAGAGCGCTTGGAAGGCTGAAGTGCCATCAGCGTCGACTCGTCATCCGCCTGGGTCTTTGCGCCAGGGCTGACGAAATGCATATCGGAAATCGCGTGGAGGTCTTCCTCCGTGAACTGAACGAACTTCCCGAACTTCCGGTGTGGGAGCGTAGATATGCGCTCACGAAGCCACTTTTCCGGAATGTTCAGCCGTTCAGCGGCTTCGCTGTACCCGATGTGTAGACGCTTATCACGGGAATCCGTCGCCCGATTGCCCATCAGGGCATCCAGACCGCCGACCTGATCCAAGAGGTCGACCACGGTTACGAGTCCCTGCAAGTCCAGGGCCGGTCCGGCATTCGCCGGTGCCACGGCCGCCATCACGCTTCCAACCCGCGCAGTTCAGCCGTCCGCAGGTCGAAGGCATGGCCGCCGGAGGCCGCCCACCCGGCCTGAGGGAACGAGCGGATGATCCACCGGGCGATGGTGAGCGCTTTCGCCCGAGGGACACGAAGGGTGCGTCCGCGGTTGTTCACGGCGGTAAGCCCAAGGTGGGGCCACAGGGTCCGAGGTCCCTGAAGGCGCACCTGTACGACGGCGGCCTCCGGCAGCATGGACGCCAGTTGCGCCGCCAGCTGTTCGGCCGGGCCCGAAGGGATCTCCGCCCTCGGGTTGCAGTCCGTAGTAGGGGACATGCGACACTCCTTTATGTGGTAGCCGCTCCGTCGTGCCGTGCGAAAGGACACGGAGTGGCCGTGCGAGTGACCAGCGCCCTTGTCAGGGGCCGCGGATCACGAGCTGTCTGGCGTCCGAGAGGTGCGAACTCTCGGACGCCGATGGCGTTTTGAGGGGGAGGGCCGTGCCCGAGTGATGCGCGGTATCCCCTCTCCCGCCAGACCGGTCCACGATGGGAACGGCAGGTGGGCGAAAGTTGAGAGGGGTGCGAACCCTCTCGTTTTTCGCTAAGATGAAGCTATCTTGGTTCGCATAAAAAGTCAACAGTCCGAAGTTTCCTCGGGTTACCCAAAAAACGAGGTCCGATGCCAGCTCGCCGTTTCGACAGAGAACGTGTGCGCGCGGTACGTCGAGCCGCGGACGTCTCGCAGGCCGACGTGGCGTCCGCCCTTGGTGCTGCGGACTCGACTGTGGCGGGGTGGGAGTCGGGAGCGACGACACCCGATCAGGAGAAGTTGCCTGCTCTCGCCGGAGTGCTCAATCGGCCGCTGGACGACCTCTTCCCGCGCGACGGCTTGCCCGATCTGACCGACCTGCGATGCGACGCCGGCCTCTACCGGTACGAGACGCGGGCGGTCATCGGGACCAAGAGCGATGGGCCGGTGGCTGGAGCTGAACAGGGCATCCGACGGCTCAAGGACCGTTACGTCCCTCTCCTGGCGGCTGTTTACAGGGTGACGGAGGACGAGCTGAAGCGCGCTCAGGACCGGTCTTTCGGAGAGGGCGTCGAGGACGCCGCCGAGGCCGAGAGGGTGCCGGAGACGCTGGCTGAGAAGATCACTCTCCTGCTGGTGCGCTCCTACCCGGGCCGAACCGCGCCGAGGGACCAGGAGATCGCGGACTCGGTGAACGCCTACGCGGGCTCGCAGGTCACATCAGCCGAGGCCATCGAGGCCCTGCGGACGGGTAAGAACGACACACCGGTGCCCGTGGTCCTCGAAGGTCTGGCCCAGTTCTTCGACGTCTCCAAGCTGTACTTCGAGCCGAATGACGCCGTGGCCCGGCAGGTCTACGAAGGGCTCCGCCTCATGTCGGCGGCCAAGCAGGGCAAGGTGGGCCGAGTACGGGCCCGCGGAATGAGTGACGAGGGCCTGCCGGCCGATGTTCTCTCAATCCTGAACGACCTTGCCAGCGAGCTGGACAAGAAGGCCGATCCCGGCACCAACAACTAGTGCCCTGCTCCCCGGACCGCGAGGGTCGGGATGCAGGGCACCAGTGTGAGGTTCTTACTGCCCCATAACGTTCGGCTCGTGACGCAGGCCGGAGGCGAACACGGCCCGGACCCCGCTCAGTGCGGAGAGATCACCGAGCGGATCACCGTCCACCAGGAGGAGATCCGCACGGTAGCCGGGAGCGATCTTCCCCGTGATTTCGCCCAGACCCAGGGCGGCGGCAGCCTGTGAAGTCGCCATGTCGATGATCGAGGCGTTCGACAGACCCAGGTGCGAGTAGAACGACAGAGCCTGAACAAGCCCGTCGAAGCCGGCGCGCTGCACGCCTGCGTCCGTCCCCGCAATCAGGCGGACCCCGGCATCGGCCATCTGCCGCACCAGGTCGAACATGGCGTGGGCGCGCTCCTCGCCGAAGAAACGCGGCAGCATCTGCCAGTGCGGGCTTACGGCAGGGCAGACGGTGATGTCCTTCGCGATGATCTGCTGAACCACGTCGGGCCGAAAGTCCAGGCCATCGCTCGCCATCCAGGTGCAGTGCTCGATGGTGTCGACGCCCGCCTCGACGGCGGAGGCGATGCCGTCGGCGCCGTGGGCATGGGCCGCGACGGGCACGCCCGCCTTATGAGCTTCCCCGACCAGAGCGGCCAGTTCATCCGCCGTGAACTGCGACTGATGGCTCTTGGGGCCGTCCTTCGTCAGACCGCCACCGGTGACCATCGCCTTGATGACCCCGGCCCCGGCCGCGAGGTTGCGCCGTACGAGGTCGCGGATCTCGGTCTCGCCAGAGACTTCGCCGCCGAGGAAGTGGCAGTGCCCGCCCACAGTGGTCGCCGGGGTGCCCGCAGAGACGATCCTCGGCCCCGGTGTACGGCGATCGTTGATCTCGGCCGCCAGACGAAGCGCCAGTCCGCCGCGGTCACCGAGATCGCGGACGGTCGTGACGCCGCTGTGCAGGAGCTGTTCGCCGCGACGCCGGATGTCCTCGAGCAGCGCTTCATCCGTCGAGCCCTGAAGGGTGGAAACCGGATCAGGCCCGCCGTCGAAAGCCAGGTGAACGTGGGCGTCGATGAGCCCAGGCAAGACGGTTCCGCCGAACTCGAACCGGGGCATGTCGGCCCCAGCCCGCTCCTCGATCTCCTCGCGCGGCCCTACGGCCGTGATCGACTCGCCCTCGATGAGGACGGCGCCGTCTTCCAGGTAGGTCCCCGAGTCTACGAGGACTCGTCCACAGGTAATCAGCATCGTATGGCTCCTTGATCGTGCGAGGTCATGCGGCTGAGCGCAGTTCGTCGGATACCGCGATCAGTTGTTTCACATCCGACTCGCGGTCGCTGCCCAGCGCCATTGCGAGGGGAACCGCACGGCGGGGGGCGGGGGCGCCCTTCTCGATCCGTGCGGAGGCCCGACGGAGCCGCGCGGCAAGCTCGGCGGAGTCGATGTTGAGGACTGTGCTGTCGTCGCCCTCGTCCAGCAGGTGCGGGCTGATGTCCACCAGGCCGTCACGGCATTCCACGATGCGACGGTGGTAGCGCCGGTGCACGCCGCGGGCCCGCCACCGGTCCAGGGCCGCCGCGGACGCCGGCCGCAGCACGTTGTCCGGGTACGTCTCCGCCAGCAGCTCCCACAACGGCGCGAGGCGGCGGTGATCGCGTCGGTGCTGGAGCCAGAGGCGGATGGACGAGATCCGGGCTCGGGCTCCGGAGTACGTGATGCCCGCCGCGAACGTGAGGATGGACGCCACCAGGAGGAAGGCGACGGCGGCCATCAGCGGTTCGGATACCTGCACGTCGGCCGCGCGAAAGGTGACGATGACGGCGCGGATCGCGCAGGCCACCGCCATCGTCCCCAGACCCACGGCGGCCATCCAGAGCCCAGTGGAATGCGGGCGCCGGGACATGCGGGCATAGCGGCGAGTCCACCGGCACGCCATGCCCAGCGCGTACATCAGGTAGAGGCCAGCGCCGCCGTAGAAGAACGAGATCTGCGGAGTCGTCATGTCGGCCGTGCTGAAGGAGCCGGCGAAGACCTCGTGCGGCACAGACTCGGCTGCCACAGTGATCGCCACCGCGACGACCGCGACAACGACGGCTTCCTCCCGGGCCCTGCGTCGCCCCGCATCCTCGTCGGCGGCGGAGTAGAGGTAGAAGCACATCAGGAAGTACACCGCGAGAAGGAGCAGTACGTTCTGGATCAGCTTCGCCGTTCCATGGCCGGCGACGGTGTCGACGCCGGACGCGCCGCCGGGCATCGCTACGGGGTACGAGAGCGCGGCACAGAGCAGGCAGAGGGTGACCGAGCGAAGAGGTGCGTCATGCGGGCTTCGCTTCCACTGATAGAGCTTCCAGACCAGAGCGGCCAGGAGCCCCAGGAGCAGGAGTTCCACGAGTTACAGCCATCCTCGCCGGTCACCAAGAGCTGCCTCGACCCGTCGCAGGGCGGGGTCATCAGCCGGAGGAGTGGAGCTTTCGAGCACGGCAGACCACTCCAGGATGATCGTCGCCACAAGTTCGACGGAGCACTCCTCGCCGTCGTCGTACGAACAACGCTGGGCAACGCGCTTTACCGCCTCGGCACCGAAAGCCGGCATCAGGGTGGCCCACCCCTCCACGTCGACGGCCCCCGCGTCGTCATCAGGGGCGGTATCCGGCGTGTCTGCCTGCACCTCGCGGGCGGAGTTCTTGGCTGCCTCCTCGTTCTCCGCCACGAGGATGTGCCCGACCTCGTGCAGGATGATCCCATCTTGGTGCAGGTCGGTCGTCTCCTGCTGGTACAGAATCACGTCATACGTGTCGTACTCCGCCCACATGCCCGACGGGCCCGGCTTGGGCAGCGGAGCTTCGCGCAGGTACAGAGGGCGCCCGCGCCGTTGGCTCAGCTTTTCGCAAAGATCATGAACGTCGAGAGGGGGAGTGACTCCGAGGTCTTGCAGCTCCCGCCTAATCAGTCGGTGCAGATCCTTCTCCACCGTCCGGGCTGCGGATTTACGCCAGCGCCCAAGGCGACGGCGGGTGATTCCGTCCTGAGTGGGGACCAAGGGCTCCGCGGCGTCTCGACCACTCTTATCCGACCACACTGAGTAATACCTCCAACCGGCTGTGATGGCTTTTCTGAGCCGGGCGACACCGCGCCCATGTCTATGACGTCCGGTTCCCGGCGCCGGAAACGACCGCAGTCGGCTGCGCCTGCGCCCCACTGAACCCCCTCGCAAGGGGAGGGATGCCAGGGCATCCAGGGCTTCCCGTCTGCTCAGATGTCACGTACGCGAACACGCACTGACGCCCCGAGCGGGGGCTGCCCCGTGGAGCTCCCGGGAACCTCTGTGACAGTACGTGACGCTTCCGACAGGGCGTCGCCTAGAAATTACGGTCGATTCATGTGGGCAGCAGGTGACTTCGACCGGTCAAAGCGATGTAAATCAACCTTGTTCAATCTCGTACGGGGCTTTGAACTGCGATTTTATGGTCTGGCGTGAACGGATCAACCTTTGCAAGTCGCCGGGTGACTCTGTTATCAATCTGAGACTTGAGGCGGTCCCGGCTCTCTCGCAAACGTCCGTGAAATGGACAAAATGGCTGATCAGGGAGGGTGTGGTGGCGGTCACCCGCGTTTACGCTTTCAGTCATGCCGAACGCGATATCCGCCCAGTCGAACAGCTACCTGGAGTTTTGGGACGAGTACCACCTGTGCACGTTGACCACGCTGCGGCCCAATGGGCGACCGCATGTCGTGCCGGTCGGAGTGACGGTGGATGCTGCCGCTGGCGTTGCCCGAGTTATCACTCGCAAATCGAGTCGTAAAGTAGAAAACGTTCTCGCGGGTGGAGCCGAAGCTCGCGTAGCCGTGTGCCAGGTCGACGGAGGCCGGTGGGCCACGCTCGAAGGGGTGGCGGAGGTGTGCACCGACGAGGCTGTGGTGGAAGACGCGGTGACCCGTTACGGAAAGCGATACGGTCGTACGCCGGCCCCGGATCCTGAGCGGGTGGTCGTACTGGTCTCGGTCGAACGCGCGCTGGGTCAGAACTTCGGCGCTCGACCTCAGACAGTCCAGGCCGCTGCGTAGCGTCAAGCGACCCACGGCATAGGCATATGCAGACCCTGGGCGTTACTCAGCATCGTCGCGCGCCTGCGCCCACCTCAACGAGCAGGACGGAAGGCCAGCGTTCGCCACCGCTCGGCGGAGGGGGGCGGGCGAACGGTCCTGGAGCAATTCGGGAACCGCGCCCTGACCCGATCTGGCAACCTCAGCGAAGCCGCCGATCGGGCCGTCGCCCAGCACCGCCGCTGCTTGCGGGCCCTCGTCCCTCGGCCCTCGAACCATAGTCGGAGACCGCTACATGGCGGGCAAACGGCCCCCGTGAAGCGTTACGAGTCGCGACGCATCGCATCCGGTCTGAGGGTTGTGCGGCCACTGCCACCCCGACGTCCCACTGGACGTGATCGACTAACCCAGCCGGCGAAGGCCAGCCGCTGAGGGCGGGCGCACGTCCGGACTCGCCGCCTTGGGGCGTGATGCGTGAGGCCGCCCCCGGTAGGGGATGCGTCAGCGGCACCGGGGGCGGCGAGGGGGTGTCCGAGGAGAGCCCCTCGCGCCTAGGTTCCCCTCACGGACAGGCGCTGGATGCAGGCGCGCCGGAACGCAATCCTGCGAATAGCTCTTTCACGCCGCCCGCCGACAGCCGGTACCCGAGCCGCCCATCAACGAGGCGGACACATCCGCATGCCCCCACGGCGATGAGATCGGAACTGTGTGCCACGTGTCGTCGGCCGACCCACAAGTGTGGCCGGGGCGCGCACTCGCCGCTGTGTGAGTACTGCGACTAGCAGGCCGTAGAGCGGTGGGGCAGGACGCTGCGAGCCGGTTGATCTGTGGCGAGCAGGTGTGTTGACGGACATGACGACCGCGTTCGCGCAGTGCTTGGCCAATCCGCGGAAGCCCCTCCAGCTTCCCCGGTAACGGCTGACCCGAGAACAATAGCGGCGAGTGTTGTCAGGCCGGGACAACGGCCGTCGTCGGCTCGGGCTTCGCCGCGCCACGTGCGGCAAGGTGGCGCTCGGCGTCCAGCGCCGCGGCGGCTCCGGTGCCGGCGGCGGTGATGGCCTGGCGGTAGGTGTGGTCGACGACATCGCCGGCGGCGAACACCCCGGGCAGGCTGGTGAGCGTCGTCGGGGCGGCGACGGTGATGTAGCCCTCGGTGTCGACGTCGAGCTGGGCCTTGAAGAGTTCGGTGCGCGGGTCGTGGCCGATGGCGATGAACAGCCCGGTCACGTCCAGGTCGCGGGTGGCGCCGGTGAAGACATCGCGCAGGACGACGCCTCCGAGCATGCCGTTCGTCTCCTTGATTTCGGCGATCTCGCTGTCGAAGGCGAAGGAGATCTTGTCGTCGGCGAAGGCCCGGTCCTGCATGACCTTCGATGCGCGCAGGGTGGAGCGGCGGTGGATGACAGTGACTGACTTCGCGAAGCGGGTGAGGAAGGTGGCTTCCTCCATGGCGGTGTCGCCGCCGCCGACCACGACGATGTCGCGGTCACGGAAGAAGAATCCGTCGCAGGTCGCGCACCAGGACACCCCGCGGCCGGACAGCGCATCCTCGTTCGGGAGGCCGAGCTTGCGGTAGCCGGAGCCGGTCGCGATGATCACCGTCTTCGCGCGGTGAACGGTGCCCGCGGAGTCGGTGAGCAGCTTGATGTCGCCTGTCAGGTCCACCTCGACGATGTCGTCGTCGATCATTTCGGCCCCGAACTTCTCGGCCTGGGCCCGCATGTTGGTCATCAGGAAGGGGCCGTCGACGCCCTCGGGGAAGCCGGGGAAGTTCTCGACCTCGGTCGTGGTGGTCAGCGAGCCGCCGACGAAGATGCTGCTGCCGTACAGCAGGGGCCTGAGCTGGGCGCGGGCGGTATAGAGGGCGGCGGTGTATCCGGCGGGCCCGGAGCCGATGATGACGACCTCGCGCATCTCGCTCACGCCGTCGCCTCCGGCTTCGGGTCGATCTCGGCGATCAGTCCCTCGACCAGGGTCTTGATCTCGTCGCGGATCGGGCGGACGGCCTCGACGCCTTGTCCGGCCGGGTCCTCCAGCTTCCAGTCCAGGTAGCGCTTGCCGGGGAAGACGGGGCAGGTGTCGCCGCAGCCCATGGTGACGCAGACGTCCGACTCGCGGACCGCGTCGATGCTGAGGATCTTCGGCGTCTCCTTGGAGATGTCGATGCCGACCTCAGACATGGCCTCGACGGCGGCCGGGTTGACCTGGTCGCCGGGGTTGGAGCCGGCGGAGCGGACCTCGACGCGGTCTCCGGCCAGGTGGGTCAGCCATGCGGCGGCCATCTGGGAGCGGCCGGCGTTGTGGACGCAGACGAACAGGACAGACGGCTTGTCGGCCATGGTGATCGTTCTCTCTCGTCGCATGGCGGAACCCAGCCGCCAATGACTTCAGCCCCCGCTGGTATCAGCGGATGATGATGTGAGAGTATCAGCGCATGCTGACTTCAGTCGATCCTGATGTGATTCGGGTGCTGGGCGATCCACTCCGCCTTAAGATCGTGACCCTGCTGGCGCGCGAGACGCTCTGCACGACGCACCTGGTCGAGGAGACCGGAGCCAAGCAGACCAACTTGTCCAACCACATGAAGGTGCTGCGCGAGACCGGGATCGTGGAGACCGAGCCGTGCGGCCGCTTCATCTACTACAAGCTCAAGCCCGAGGTCCTGGCCGGGCTCTCCGAGCAGTTCGCCGAGCTGGCCGACTCCGCCCGCACCGCTGCCGAGAACAAGAGGGCCTGCCCGTGACCTCCACCGAGCCCACCACCGCCCGCACCCAGAGCACCGACTCGGCCGGCGACGACTCGATCGTCAGGAAGCTCTCCACCCTCGACCGCTACCTCGCCGTGTGGATCCTGCTCGCCATGGGTGTCGGTCTGGGCCTGGGCCGGATCATCCCTGGCATGAACGACGCGCTCGCGAAGATCGAGATCGGTGGGATCTCCCTGCCCATCGCCGTCGGCCTGCTCGTCATGATGTACCCGGTCCTCGCCAAGGTCCGCTATGACCGGCTCGACCGCGTCACCAGCGACCGTAAGCTGCTGGTTTCCTCGCTGGTCATCAACTGGATCGTCGGCCCGGCGGTGATGTTCGCCCTGGCCTGGATCTTCCTGCCGGACCTGCCCGAATACCGTTCCGGCCTGATCATCGTCGGTCTCGCCCGTTGCATCGCCATGGTCATCATCTGGAACGACCTCGCCTGCGGCGACCGCGAAGCCGCAGCCGTCCTCGTCGCACTGAACTCGGTGTTCCAGGTCCTTGCGTTCGGCCTGCTGGGCTGGTTCTACCTCGACCTGCTGCCGCGCTGGATGAACCTCGGCGACGGCCAGGGCCTGGACGTGTCCGTGTGGCACATCGCGCTGAACGTCATCGTCTTCCTCGGTATCCCGCTGCTGGCCGGCTTCCTCACCCGCCGCATCGGCGAGCAGAAGCTGGGCCGCACCGGCTACGAGGCGAAGTTCCTGCCGAAGATCGGTCCTTGGGCGCTGTACGGGCTGCTGTTCACGATCGTCGTCCTCTTCGCCCTCCAGGGGAAGACGATCACCTCGCAGCCGCTGGACGTAGCCCGGATCGCGCTGCCGCTATTGGTCTACTTCGCGGTCATGTTCTTCGGCACCTTCCTCCTCGGCAAGAGCCTGGGCCTGGCCTACGACCGCACTACGACCCTCGCCTTCACGGCTGCGGGCAACAACTTCGAGCTGGCCATCGCGGTCGCCATCGCCACCTTCGGCGTCACCTCCGGACAGGCCCTCTCCGGCGTCGTCGGACCGCTCATCGAGGTCCCGGTGCTGATCGGCCTGGTCTACGTCGCCCTTGCCTGGCGACGGAGGTTCGCTGCCGACGCTGTCATCACGGCCCCGTGACTCAGTACACGGATGTGGTGGTGGTCGGCGGCGGCCAAGCGGGGCTCGCCGTCGGCTACCACCTGCGCCGCCAGAACCTGGACTTCGTGATCCTGGACGCCGACCCGGCACCGGGCGGGTCCTGGCAGCACATGTGGGACTCCCTGCACCTGTTCTCTCCAGCCGAGCACTCATCGCTGCCCGGCCGGCTCATGCCCGCCCAGGCAGGTGAGACCTACCCGGACGCCGGGCACGTGGTCGGTTACCTCACCGACTACGGAAAGCGCTACGACCTGCCCGCTCAGCACGGCACCCGCGTCGATGCCGTACGCCGCGACGGCGATCGGCTCTTGGTCGAGGCGGACACCGGCACCTGGCGGGCGCGCGCGGTCATCAGCGCCACCGGCAGCTGGTCGCGGCCCTTCCTCCCCGCCGTCCCCGGTCGTGAGGTGTTCACTGGACGACAGCTGCACACGGTGAACTACCGCTCTCCGGTCGCTTTCACAGGCCAGCACGTCCTTGTCATCGGCGGCGGCAACTCCGGCGCCCAGATCGCCGCCGACCTCGCCTTGGACAGCCGTGTCGAGGTGACCTGGGTGACCCAGCGCCCGCCGCGCTTCCTCGCCGACGACATTGATGGCCGGGCCCTGTTCGACGTCGCCACCGCCCGCCGTCGCGCCCTTGACGCCGGCCGCAGCGACACCGGCGGCGTCGCCTCGCTCGGCGACATCGTCGCCGTGCCGCCCGTCCGTGCCGCCCGCGACGCCGGCCTCTTGACCGCGATGCCGATGTTCGCCCGGCTCACCGCCGACGGCGTCCGGTGGGACGACGGCAGCTACACCGCTGCGGACGCGGTCATATGGTGCACCGGCTTCCGCCCGGCACTGGCCCACCTAGCCCCGCTGAATCTGCGCGGCCCGCGCGGTCACATCCCCGTCGACGGCACGTGCGCCCTCGGCGAGCCGCGGCTGCATCTGCTCGGCTACGGCGACTGGACCGGCCCGGCTTCCGCCACTCTCATCGGCGTTGGCCGCCCGGCGCGTGACGCCGCCCGCGCGGTCGCACAGCTCCTGTGACGATCAGGTGATCCCTGGACTGCGGGCGGCCCGCTCAATGTGCTCCGCGCTCGCCACTTCCCCCGTCTGCCCGCTCGTCAGGCGGCGGCCGGTGTCGTCAGCAGCTTGCCCATCGCGGCGAGCACAGACGGCTCGACGCGGTAGTACACCCAGGTGCCGCGCCGCTCGGAGGTGAGCAGGCCGGCTTCCTTCAGTTTCTTCAGGTGGTGGGACACGGTGGGCTGGGAGACGCCGACGTCGGAGATGTCGCACACGCACGCCTCACCGCCCTCGTGCGAGGCCACGGCGGAGAACAGCCGCAACCGGACCGGGTCACCGAGCGCCTTGAACATCCGCGCGGCTGTCTCGGCCTCCTCGGCGGTCATCGGGCGCTCGGTCAGCGGCGGGCAGCACGGCGCCACACGCTGGGCCTCGGCGGCTTCGAGCAGCGGCAGCACCTTTGCATTCGACATGCGTCTATGTTGACACATGTCGAACCAGCGAGGCGAGGGCTGTCACCGGAGTGCGAGGTAGGCGGCCAGGCGCCGGGCGATCTGATCCGCGTCCCGGCCCACGCCGCGCAGGGAGTTCGAGGACAGGCTGCGCTGCCACTCAAGCCCGACGAACGCCAACCCCGGCACGCTGATGGCCAGGCCCTCGCGGTGCCGGGGGTTCCCGTCGGGGGCCAGGGCGTCGTGGAGAGGGGCGAGGTAGGGCAGGTCGGGGTGGTAGCCGGTGGCGAGCACGATCGCGTCGGCCTCCTCCCGTCGCCCGTCCGGCCAGACAAGCTTGGCCCCATCCGCGCCGGTGAACATCGGTCGCCGGTCTGGCTGGCCAGCGGCCAGGGCCGCCCGGTAGTGGCCGTCGTCGAGGACCGGCTGCGCCGGCGGGCGCGGCAGGAGCCGGCCGAGGGGCGCGGCGTCCAGGCCGGTGCGGGCCAGCCAGAAGTGCAGGTCGCGGCCGAGAACGCGCTGCGCGGCGAACTTCACCGGCCCGCGAGTGGCGAGCCTGACGCGTGCGGTGTAGGCGAGCTCGGCGGCGATCTGCACCGCGGAGTTGCCTGCACCGACCACGACCACGCGGCGGCCGTTGAACCGGGCTGGGCCGCGGTAGTCGGCAGCATGAAGCACCTGCCCGGTGAACTCCTCCAGGCCCGGCAGCGCCGGCCTGTGCGGGTGTCCGAACGTCCCGGATGCCGCCACGACGGCCCGCGCGGACAGCCGGCCCCCGCCCTCCAGCTCCACTGCGAAGCCTTCGCCGGTACGGCGGACCGCGCTGACGCGGCAGCCGGTGCGGATGTCGGCGTCCAGGTGGTCGGCGTAGGCGGTGAGGTAGGCGACGACCTCGTCGCGGTGCGGATAGCGGTCACGGTCGGCGCCGGGGAACGGCATTCCGGGCAGGGAGCTGTATCGGGCTGGTGAGAACAGCGTGAGGCTGTCGTAGTAGTGCGGCCACGACCCGACTGCCCGGTCGGATGCCTCCAGCACCAACGGCCGCAGCCCGCGGCGCAGCAGTGCGTCGGCGGTGGCGAGGCCGGACTGTCCACCGCCGATCACGGCGACGTCGATGTGCTCCATCAGGAGAAGCCTCCTTGTTTCGATGAATGTCTATGTTGACGCTCATCAATACAGGTGTCATGCTGGGCCGCGCAAGCCATCGACGGATGTCGAAACATGCAAGGAGTCGCCGTGAACGCGCCCGCCACCACCGAGCTGCCCGTCGTCGTGATCGGGGCCGGACCCGCCGGTCTGGCCGCCGCCGCCCACCTCATCGACCAGGGCATCGAGCCCCTGGTCCTGGAAGCCGGCCAGAGGGCCGGCGCCGCGGTGCGCGAGTGGGCGCACGTACGCCTGTTCTCCACATGGGGCGAGGTCGTCGACCCGGCCGCCGAGAAGCTCCTCGCCCCCACCGGCTGGACACGGCCCGACCCGGCGACCTACCCCTCCGGCGGCGACTGGGCCGAGCTGTACCTGCAGCCCCTCGCCGCCGTCCTCGGCGACCGCGTCCGCTACAACGCGACCGTCACCGGCGTCTCCCGCACCGGCCGGGACCGCATCGTGGACGCCGACCGCGAGCAGCGGCCCTTCGTCGCGCACATCGCTCACGCCGACGGGCGCGAGGAGCGCCTCTTCGCCAACGCCGTCATCGACGCCTCCGGCACCTGGACCACCCCGTCCCCGGCCGGCGGCAGCGGACTGCCCGCGCTCGGCGAGAAAGCCGCCGCGGACCGGATCACCTATCGCGTCCCGGACCTGAAGAACCCCGCCGTCCGCGCCCGGTACGCCGGGAAGCGCATCGCCGTGACCGGCTCCGGCGCCTCCGCCTTCACCGCGCTCGCCTACCTGGCCGACCTCGCCAAGTCCAAGGACGGCACGGGAACGAAGGGCGTGTGGATCCTGCGCCGGGGCATCTCGGGCTCCACCTTCGGGGGCGGAGAGGCCGACCAGCTCCCGGCACGCGGCGCCCTGGGCCTGGCGGCGAAGGCCGCCGTCGACGAGGGCCACGCGGACGCGGTCACCGGCTTCCGCACCGAGGCGATCGAGCGCGACACCGAGGGTCGCCTGATCCTGGTCGGTGAGGACGGCCGCCGTCTCGACCCGGTCGACGAGGTCATCACCCTGACCGGCTTCCGCCCCGACCTGTCCTTCCTCGACGAGCTGCGCCTGGGCCTGGACGAGCGACTCCAGGCGCCGGTCGCGCTGGCTCCGCTGATCGACCCCAACCAGCACTCCTGCGGCACCGTCTACCCGCACGGCCACCGCGAGCTCTCCCACCCCGAGCAGGGCGTGTATCTGGTCGGCATGAAGTCCTACGGCCGCGCCCCGACCTTCCTCGCGATGACCGGTTACGAGCAGGTCCGCTCCGTCGCCGCCGCGATCGCCGGTGACGTCGAGTCCGCCGACCGGGTCGAACTCACCCTGCCCGAGAGCGGAGTCTGCGGCGGCGCCGGCCTCTTCGACACCCCCGACGCCCATGAGGCCGGCGGCGGCTGCTGCGCGCCCACCCCGCAGCTCGTCCAGCTCGGCGCCTCCGCCACGGTCGGGGCGGCTGCCGAGCAGGCCCCGGCGGGCGGCTGCTGCGGCTCGTGACCGACCTCAGTACCTGAGGCAGCGGGGCTGCGACCGGAACAGGGGATCTGCCGCGGCCCCGCGCCGCCCTGCCCGCCCTCTGCGCCACGCAGATCGTGAGCTGGGGCATCGTCTCCTACGCCTTCCCTGTCCTCAACCCACCACCGGCTGGCCGGCCGGGGCCACCACCGCAGCGTTCTCCCTTGCTCTCGTCATCCCCGTCCTCGCCGGGATCGGCGTCGGACGCATCCCCGACCGACGCGGCCCCCGCGCCGTCATGACCATCGGCTCCGTGCTCGGCGTGGTCAGCCTGCTGATCATGGCCACAGCCCCGAACCTGCCAGCTCTCTACGCCGGTTGGGCGCCGGCCGGACTCGCGATGGCAGCCACCTTCTACCAACCCGCTTTCGCCGCCGTCAGCCGCTGGGGGGCACCCGACCACGTGCGCGCCCTGACCAGGCGCCAGGGCATGGGGCAAGTACAAGGTCCGTCTCATCGCTGACGCCATCGTCGGCGCGGTCACCGGCTTGCCCGCGGCGCCGCATACCCTGCTGCTCGACTGGTACGACCACACGGGCGCGCTGCGCTACGCCGACCGCGCCACACCACTTGCTCGCACGGTGGCGCCCGTCCTCGCGGAAGCTCGTACTCAGGAGACGGGCGCACCCGTGGGCAGGACGGACGTTCACCGCGGGTGGGGGAGCCGCAACGTCCTGGACGTCGAGCTCGTGAGCCCGCAGCTCGTGGTGGAGGTCGGCGTGGACGTCGTCCGTAATGCCGCCGGTCGACGGCGCCACCCCGTGCGCCTTCACCGTGTGCGAGGGGACCTGTCCCCGGACGTGTGGCCGCTGTTCGGTGCCTGATTCGCTGACGCAGGCACCGGAAGGGTGGGGCTGCCTGGGCATCGTGCGCAGAGCTCGTGCGTTATGTGCTGAAGTTTCGGGGAAATTTGGATGTCACGTAATGGCGCTTCGGAAGTGAGGCGGATTCATGGACCCTGCTGCGCAAAATGAGGGCCCGGGGTCACTTGTCCGGATGGCGGTCGGTGCCGCATTCGAGGGCAGTGCGGGGATTGCGGAGGCTCGCGCGATGGCTCGCGAGTTCCTCGCGTCGCTGCAGGCTGATCATGGGCTGCCGGTCTCTGTAGGGGCGATGGGCATGGTGCGGTTGGTGGTGAGCGAGCTGGTGACCAATGCCCGCAAGTACGCGCCGGGGCCGTGTCTGCTGGATCTGGAGGTCATCGACGGCGCCGTGCAGGTGAGCGTGTGGGACAGCGGGACCACCCTGCCGTCGGTGCTGGCCCCGGACCCTAGCCGGATCGGTCAGCACGGTTTGGAACTCGTGATGGCGGTGTGCAAGACGTTCTGCGTGCACCGTGAACCGGTCGGCAAGCGGATCATCGCGGCTGTCGTGCTTGCCGACGACCCGGGCGGCGACGACGCCGGTCACCAGGCCATGTGACGTTCAAGCGATCAGCACCGGGCGGTGAATTCCTCGCCGGGGCGGACAGAGGCCGGGAAGCCTTGGCCGGACCCTCGCCCAACGGCAGTTGAGCGACCCAGTGCGATGGTGTCGAGCTAGCCGCGGTCGCTGTCGGCAGCCGCAGCCTCGTGCAGGGCGTGCGCGGCCCGCTGAAGCTCCGCGTGGTCGAGCGCGTCGATGATGTGCTGCAGCTGGATGTTGCACCGGCCCATGAGCGAGGCGGCGAACTGGAGCACGGCGACCTCGCTCGCCGACGAGTGGGTCGACGGTGCGTCGAGGGCCGTCAGGAGGAAGCCGACCGAGTCCCAGTCGATTTGCGGATGGGTGCCGCTGCGGTCGATCAGCGGCTGGTCAGCCGCCTCGGACAGTTCCTGGTCCTCGGTGAAGCGTCGCAGCCAGTACCCGTTGCCGTGCACGCCCAGCAGTCGGGTGGCCGCACGCATGCGGTCATCGCCGATGTCCTGCAGCAGCGACTCGGCGAGCAGCTCACCGGTGGTGTCGTCCGTTGCTGTCGTCACTCGGCTACTCCTACTCTCGCGAGGTCACAGCCGACTGTGCACTACCGCACGCGGTCGAGTCCGGCCGGACCCCCTGCACACGCCGTACGGTCCCTCGGATGCCCTCCGCCTAGCAGGCTGCGGATGTCCCGCTGCCGTGGGCAAGAGGGCCAATCCGACCGATCTGCCGGTCTAGGCGGCCATCGTCGCAGGACACCGACGTCGCGGAAGCGTGTGCTGGCTACCACCTGGTCAGTCGGTTGTACTCCCTTTCGGAGGTTGCTTGTGCTGACGCTCCGGGTCCCCGCCGTGTCCCTGAGAGGCGCGGCTCGCGAGTGCCCGGCACGGTGCCTGGCCTTGGGGATGCTGCGGCATACGTGGTGTTGCTGGCCGCGGTGAGCCGTCGGGGAGGCTGACAGCTCATTCGAGGCTGGCGAGGTGGTCGGCTTTCCCACCGCGCCATTCGATGAGGAGGATAGTCGCGTCGTCGCTGGTGACGCCGCCCCTTTCGCGTTTCAAGGTGTGGGAGAGCCTTCTGACCACGGCCCGCACCTTGGTGTAGTCGCGCAGTGTGCGGTTGGTCCACTCGATGAGTTTTTCCTCGCCGAACTCTTCCCCACCGGGATGGTGTTCCTCGATCAGCCCGTCGGTGAAGCACAGAACCCGGTCTCCGCGTTGCAGTATCCGGGTGCTGACGTGCGGCTGCTCACCGCCGAAACCGACGGGCAGGGTGGTGGGGCTTTCCAGTCGGTCCACCACAGTGCGGTCGCGGATCAGCATCGGCGGGGGGTGACCGGCGTTGACCCATTGCAGTTGGCCCGTCGCGATGTTCAGGCACATCATCTGGGCGGTGACGAAGTGGTCGGGACCGAACTGGTCGCCGATGGCCTGGTCCATGAACGCATACATCTGAGGGAGTTCGATATCGGCGCGGCGGGCGTGACGGTAGGCGCCGACGGCGACGGTCGCCATGGTCGCGGCGTTCAGGCCGTGCCCCATGGCGTCGATCATGCCGATGTGGAGGATGTCGTCATTGAGGGCGTAGTCGAAACTGTCGCCGGCCACCTCGTAGGCGGGCTCCAGAATCCCGGCCACCTCGACCTGTGGAACGATCATCGACAACGGGGGCAGCAGTGACCACTGGATCTCGGCGGCCACATCCATGATGGCGCGGCGACGAGCCACGAAGAACTGGTCGGTGTAGGCGTCTTTGGTGACAATCATGTCGGCGACCAGACCGGCGAGGCGGCGCAGCAGCCGCCGGTCGTCCTCGTCGACGTCATCGAGGGTCACGACCATGACCCCGACCTGGTCGCTGCCGTCCAGTAGCGGCAGATACATCCGCACGCCTTGCTCCTGCGGCACCTCCACGGTCCTGGCGCTCAGGAAGGCCTCGCCTGCCGGGGAGTCATCCATCGGTTCGGGATCGCCGACGGCCAGGCGCTTGCCGGGGAGGGGCACCAGGAGCAGTTGTTCGTAGTCCTGCAGAAGGATGGATACGTCGCGTCCTCCGATGGTGGCTACCTCTTCCGCGATCAGCGGGGCGATTAGCTGTGGGGGCATCTCGTGGGCGCGGTCCAGCAGCACACCCAGCAGGCGCTCCCCGAAGCCCTCCGACCGGTCCTCGTCAACGCGGTGCGACTCTGGCTCATCTTCTGCCATCGGGCATGGCCTCCTCGTCCTTCGGTGTTCTGGCAGGCCGTGCGGGGTGGGGTGTTCACCAGGCGGCTCGGTGTTCGGCTTCGGTGGCGTTGGGCCGGTGAGAGGCGGTGCCGGTCTGCAGAAGCGTGAACTTGAATGTGAGGCGAACGGCGACGGCCGAGCACAGGGGGGTCGGTGAAGGTCTTGCCCTACTCCCGACCGGGGCGTGGGAAGACACCGCTGTGGCCTTGTGCTCCTCACGTTCTGTACAAATCTGGATCAGCAGCCCGGCACCCATTTCGTCCAGATTCAGGGAGCCGAACTCAATTAGACACAACAGATCGCCCTTGCTGTAACGCGCGATGACCGATGTCAGAAGCTTGCCCGCCTTGTCCTCCGCGAATTCGTTCACCAATGCCGCGGTCGTGATGTAGCGCACCGACTTCCCGAGGCCGGCCGGCAACGAGCCGCACACACTCACGCGCTGCCCCGCCACGTCCAGCCACACATCCACGACGTCGAGTTCCGCTTCCTCGCCGGGCGGCTTCTCCACGGGCACGGTCCCCCCCCAGGTACCGACGGCCCTGCGTCGCCTCCAGCACGATCGCGAGGCGCCGGCGGCGGCTTCTTCCTCCGCCAGGGCGCCGGCGCCTTCAACGCCTCGGCCACGGCATTGCGGCTCACCGTGTACCGCAGAGCCAACGCACGCCCCGACACCCCCGGATGCAACCGGCGGTCACGACGGATCCGCTCAACCGTCCACTCACGCGATTTGTACACACGGACTCCCGACACGACCGTGATCAATCCGCACAGCCTGACGGGGCCGACCAGCCCATCGCGCCTGTTACGCCAAAAGCGGCATGTCGCACCCACTCGGGACAACTGGCTTCCGATCACGAGGTCCGAACCCGGCTTCCAGTCTTTGTCCAGTTGGCTCCGAAAGGCCCGGTCTAAACACACGTCTCAGGCGCTGGCCGACGAGGTCGACGCACAGGAACGACACGCAGCATGCGCCGTACCGGTCGCGCTCATTCTCCGCGACGACATCGACGGATGCCACCGGCGCGGCATCCTCCGCAGCCGCCAGCACATCAGCCAGAACCATCCGCTCATCTGCCACATCAGCCGCCGGGGTTACAATCCCGTCTTCCGCCTGCGCGGCAGACTTCAGCCAGCCTGGCTGGCCGGGGTAGACGGGCTGTGCTTCCAGCGGCAGCCGTAGCGTTGGCCAACCCCAAGTGCGCGCCGCGATCGCCCTCGGCGCCGACTTGGACAACCGGCTGGGGGCCCGGACCGTGGCCTGCCTCACGCCATAGGCGCCGGGCCCGCGCAGGAGTGGCACCTGACACAGCCGCGCGTACCGACCACGAACGGCCTGCCGCTCTGGAACACGCAGCGCATCAGGCCCGCCCGGGTAGGGGAGGGGCCCGTTGCCGGGCGGTGCGACGGCGTCAGGTGCGTATGGCGAGGATGACGGCCGGTTCGATGTCGCGGGTGAGCAGGGCGTCGGCGGTGCGGGCGAGGCTGACCCGGTGCTGGGCGGCGTAGTCGGTGAGCAGGTGTCCGGCTTCGCCGACGGCCAGGCCCGCGTATTCGGCGATCATGCCCTTGGCGATTTCCAGGGTGGCCTTGGCGGCGATGGCGCTCTGCACGCGGGTGATGACGTCGTCGCTGCGGGCGGGCTCGGTGGACCAGTGCATCAGGGCCACGGCTGAGGAGTCCGCCAGCGACTGCGCCAGGTGCACGTCGTCCTCGGGAAGGCGTCCGGGCCTGATGCTCAAGAGGGTGAGGGCGCCCAGCGGGCGTTCGTGAAAGCGCACCGGGATGGTCTGCAGGGCGACGTATCCGTTGCCGGTCATGGCCGTGACCAGGCGTGGCCAGCGCTGCCGTTCGGCGTTGATGTCGGGATAGCCGCCCGCTTCGCCGGTGCGGTAGCAGTCCATGCAGGGACCGTGTCCGGTCTGGCTCTGCAGCAGCTCGACGAAGGCGGCGCCGCCGTCGGTGGACGCCATCGTCTTCAGACTGCCGCGTGCGTCGGCGATCATCACGGCCGCCGCGTCGACCCGGAGCAGCTCCTTGCAGGCGTGGACCAGGCGGTGAAAGAGGTGCAGCGGGTCGAAGTGCGGCGCGTAGGTGTCCGACAGATCGACGAACGCCCTCGCCAGCTCGCGTTCGCGGTTCATGCTCGCCTCCCCGGCGGCGTCGTTGCGGTGCAGCACCGTTCAGTCATTGCGCATGTCCATCGTCCGGTCCACGATCTGCCGTGCGACCTGACTCGAGGTGCGGCCCAGTGCGTAGGCCCGGGCGCGCAGCCGAATGAGAGCTTCTTCGGCACTGACGCCCACCTGCACCATGATCATCCCGGTTGCCTGGTAGATCTCCTCGCGGTCCGACTCGGCGCCCTCCAACCACGTTACGACGCCTTCCCGATCGGCAGAAGCGTGGACGAGGGCGGCGACGGCGAGCGTCAGGGCGTCGGCGACCAGCAGCGCGGTCCGCACTCGTGCGCTGCTCATCGGGCCTGCGGTCTCCTGGTACAGGTCCAGGGTGCCCAGCGCCCGGCCGGCCCCGGTCAGCGGCAGAGAGAACACGGCCTCCGCTCCCGCCCTGGCCGCCTGCAGGGAGAACAGGGGCCAGCGCCGGGCGTCCGGGGCGCGGGTCAGGTCTGTGGCGAAGACCGGCGCCACCAGTCGCACGGCCTCCGTGCACGGGCCCTCACCGAGGGTGTACTGGATGTCCGCCAGGTAGGAGGCGACGTCGTCGCTCGCGAAGAGCAGCACCCCGACGTCGGTGTCATCGCCTCGCACGGACACCGACAGGCCCGAGGCTTCCGGCAGGAGTGCCGCGCACGCGCGGCACAGCGCGTGCGGGACGTCGGAGGAGGGCAGTCCGCGGACGCTGACGATGAGCTCGCGGGCGATCTGGGCGCGCTGCTGGGTCTCCTCGTCGGCGTCATCGCCGCCGGGCTCTCTGCCCTCGCTCACCGCCATCACCTCCGAGCGGTCGCCTCCGACGCCGTGCCCTGTACCGATCTTGCCTCATCTGCCCGGTACCGGAGCCGGTCAGGGCCGGCCTACCCGCTCCTCGTCGGTCGTCTGCCTGCTCGTGCGCGTCAGCGCGGGCTGTGAGCAGTCCATCACGGAAGTGAGGCACTGTTGTGCGGGTACCCGCTGCACGCCTCGCAAGACAACGTGGAGTGCGCCTCCGGGCCGCTGGCAACGGCCCGGTCGTCGGCCGGGCGAATCGGGTCGATATGTGGGTGGGGACCGACCTAGCCGCTCAGTGGCCGGCCAGCTGCCTCCGCTGCCAGCTCCTGGTCCTCGGTGAAGCATCGCAGCCGGTACCCGCGGTCGTGCGCCCCTCGTTGTCCGATCCGGTCGGGAGTGTCGCGGGATTGCCTTTGAGTGGTGATGGGAGGGGTACCTGGGGTCGGTGCATTTCTTGGTGCTGCCGGGCGTGTACGCCCCCCAGGAGGACACCGCCCTGCTCGCCGGGGCGCTGTCCGGTGAGTCGCTGTCCCCGGGCGCGGCGGTGCTCGACGTCGGGACCGGCACCGGTGCCCTCGCGCTGGCCGCGGCGGTGCGGGGCGGGCGGGTGACCGCGGTGGACGTGTCGTGGCGCGCGGTGTGGGCCGCGCGGCTCAACGCCGTCCGTGCGGGGCTGCGGATCCGGGTCCTGCACGGCAATCTCTTCACCCCGGTGCGCGGCGCGTCGTTCGATCTCGTGCTGGCCAATCCGCCGTACGTGCCGGCGCCGGGCGGTGGGCGTCGCCCGCGCGGCGCGGCCCGGGCCTGGGACGCGGGCCACGACGGGAGGCTGGTGCTGGACCGGATCTGCCGCGAGGCGCCCGCCCTGCTGCGCCCGGGCGGAGTGCTGCTGCTCGTGCAGTCGGGGCTCAGCGACCCCGGCCGCACCGTCGCCCTGCTGCGCGAGGCGGGGCTGAAGGCCTCGGTGGTCCGGCGGCGGCGGATCGCGTTCGGTCCGGTGGTGCGCGGCCGGGAGCGCTGGCTGCGGCAGCGCGGGCTGCTGTCCCTGGCCGAGAACGAGGAGGAGTTGGTGGTCGTCCGTGCCGAACTCCCCGTCTGACGAGGCCCGTACGCCCGGTGCCGCTCGCCGGGTCAAAGTACAGCGGCGGGGGCCGCTCCTGGTGGAGGGCCCGGTGGAGGTGGAACTGGAGGACGGGACGACGGTGTTCTCCGACCGCTTCCGGGTCGCGCTGTGCACCTGCCGGCGCAGCCGGCGCTTCCCCTGGTGCGACACCAGCCACCGCGCCAGGTCCACCGGGCCCGATGACGGGCCGACAGCGAAGGACTGATCGCATTCTGTTCGGGCGGGTCGGTTGCCGGAGCACGGCTGGCGGTACGAGCAGAACGAGGACGGCGGCTCGGTCCCGGTGAGGCCGCGGGCAGGCCGCCCGCTCATCCGGCGCCCCAATGAGTCTTCTCCTTGCCCTTTTCGTGGCTGAGGGTTCAGGGTGGGTGTGAGCGGTGAGGCAGCAGCCGCCCCGGTCGCCCCACGGGCCGACCGGTGCCCAGCGTGCATCGATCCGTCTGCGAGGGGATATGACCAGCCGCGAACCTGTCACCGTCCTGTCGGCGAATGACTGGGCGCGGGTCGTCTGTCTGACCGGCTCCTTGAACGCCGAAGCCTGCCCGAGGCTGGAACGGGCACTGGGCCGGCACGTGCGGGAAGCGGCTCGGAAGGGTCAGCGGCTGATCCTCGATCTGGCAGCCGTGCCCACGGTCAGCGCCGCGGCCCGCCGCACCCTGCAGCAGGCCACAGCTCACCTCACCAAGACGCCCGTTCTGGTGGTAGCCGCTGCGCCCGCGGTGCGAGAAGTCCTAGAGCGCTGCCCACTCGCCGGGGTCCGCCTCCGCGACACGCTTGCCGACGCCCTGACGGCCCTGGCTCCGCTTCCACCATCCCTCAGCACAGGCCCGGGCATGCCGGCGGAAGACGAGTTGCGCCCTGCCGCCGAGACGAAGGAAGATGATCTGCAGAGCGAGATATTCGGCATGCGGGCCAAAGCCCGCAGCAGCGCCTTGATCAGCATCGCCCAGGGCATCCTGATCGCCCGCTACGGCCTGCCCGGCCCCGCGGCCGCCTTCGACATGCTCCGTGCAGCCTCCCAGCACCTGAACGTGCCCGTGCGGGTCCTTGCCTCCGCCGCGGTCGCCGCGCCCCCACCGATGGCCGACGCCGCGTGGTTCCCGGGACGGCGCGGTCACGCCCCGCACCCGGACGCCCTGTTCCTGCGCGACCGGGACGTCAACGCCAAGGACCGCAGCCGGGTCCTCACGGCCATCCTCACCGAGGCCGTCGCCCTCTCGGACGCAGACGCCGCCGAAATCCACCTGACCGACCCCGCCCACGGCAACGCCCTGCTCCTCGAACAGCACCACAACCTGGACGCCGCCTACCGCGACCAGACCGCCCTCGTCACCGGCCCCCCGGCAGTGTGCGCCCAAGCCCAACAGCGCCTGGCCCCGATAACGGTTGACGACGTCGCAGCGGATGCCAGTCTCGCGAACCATGCAATTGGCCGCGCCCTGCTCACCGCCCACACCCGCACCCTCACCAGCGTTCCCCTGGTCACCGCCGACCGGCATTGCACCGGTGTCCTGTCTCTGCACTGGAAGACGCCGGCTGTGCGGCTGACTGCCGGTCAGCAGCAGCTGCTCAACACGCTGGCGAACGAGACGGCCGCCTGGTGTTCGTGGTATCGGCGCACCATCGTCCTGGACGCACTGGAATACCTGCACCAGAACCACCCCCCGGTCAGCGCGTAGCTCACCGCGAGGTTGGCGCCGGACGCACGCGGAGGGCCTGGGTGGTGGCCGTGCCCCGGCACCAGATGCCCGCGTCCCCTCACACCAAGTGGGGCGAGCCGCTTCGGTCCGGCAGCATGGCAGGGCCCTCACCGGCGCAGGGGCCCTTTCCAGATCACGTCACTGCTAATCCGCGTCACCACGCTCCGGGGAGCAGAGCCTCCGTTCGCCGTCGAGACTGACGGAAACCGCCTCCGGTGTGGGCTGCCACAGTTCAGGCAACGCAGCAGGGCGGCGGGGGTACACCTCAGCCATGGGCAGCTTGACTATTCATGTATCCGGACCATGCGCGCCAGACACAGCGTGGGCCCGTTACGCCGGTATAGACGAGTGGGCGTCCTGGGCGCCGCACATCAAGCGCGTGCACGCGGACGGCCGGAGCCTAGTCACCGGACTCCGAGGTACCGTCGAGTCGGTCGCACATGTGGCTGTGCCGTTTCAGGTTCAAATGGTCGATCACGAGCAGCGCGTCTGGACATGGCAGGTGCGTATGGGGCCGGTATGGGTAACGCTGCACCACGGTGTACAGGCCCATGGCGGCGGAAGTCGTGCCAGCCTCGTCATGCATGGCCCCACGCCGGTGCTGGCTGCCTATGCGCCGCTGGCCCGCCTTGCCCTGCGCCGACTGGTGCGACGCTGACGGTGACACGCGCTCTGGATACGCGGTGGTCATCCGCCCGCCCCGAACTGCCGTGGCCATAGCGCACAAGAACGGCGGCTCCGCCGCGAGGGGGCTGCGGAGCCGCCACCAGGTGCCCAAGGGCACCTGAGGCCCCGGGAGCCGGGCATGGTGCCCGGGACCGTCGACCGGCACGAATCCCCGTGCGGCAATCCGCTCGCGCCCGCGTCACCTGTCCCAACGGCTCTTTGCACGCCCAGGACACGGACACCGTCAACACCTCGCCTCACCAGCGCATTGCCACGCCACCGAGCAGCCTCGGCCGCCGGCACGTCTCCGCCCACTTCCTGACGCCAGCCGAAGGCGATCCCCGCGGGCTCCTGCTCAGTGGTGCGGTGGTGGTCGACCTGTCAGCGGTTCATTAGGCAGGCCAGTGAGCAGCCGGCCACCAGCAGGCAGGCGCAGACGGCGTGCGCTTTGAGGAGCGCGTGGCGCAGGTGCTGGTAGCGGTTCTCGTACTCGCCCCGCAGGCGCTTGGCCCGGTCGGCTGTCACCTGCAGTGCCTGCCTTGTGAGGCCCAGGCGCTGCTGCACGTAGTGCCGGGTGAGGTCCTCGGCCTGGCCGGTGGTGAGCCAGGGCAGACGGCAGCAGAGGACCGCCGCCTCACTCCGCGCTCGTTCCAGCTCGGCCTGCGCGAGCAGGTACCCCTCCGCTTCGTTGGCCAGCACGGCGCCCTCACCGTCCGGCGAGCCCTGGCGGCGCTGTCTCGCTGTCACGGCCGCGCTTCTCCGCGTTCGGCCGCCGTTTCCCCGTGATAGCGGGCGACGTTCTCCCACTGGTCCAGCTGGCTGACGTCCGGGTGGTGCAGGTCGAAGGCGGGTGACTCGG
This sequence comes from Streptomyces sp. NPDC056128, assembly GCF_042263835.1. Taxonomy (NCBI): domain Bacteria; kingdom Bacillati; phylum Actinomycetota; class Actinomycetes; order Kitasatosporales; family Streptomycetaceae; genus Streptomyces; species Streptomyces sp. NPDC056128. The sequence goes on from NZ_JBHJVQ010000002.1 coordinate 582,747, forward strand.
TGCGCACGCGGGGGAGGGTGAGGAAGTTGTGCCGCGGGGGCGGGCAGGAGGTCGCCCACTCCAGCGAACGGCCGTAGCCCCACGGGTCGTCGACGCCGACCGGCTTGCCGTACTTGGCGGTCTTCCAGATGTTGTACAGGAAGGGGAGCATGGAGGCGCCGAGCAGGAACGAGCTGATCGTCGAGATCGTGTTCAGGGCGGTGAACCCGTCGGCCGCCAGGTAGTCGGCGTACCGGCGCGGCATGCCCTCGGCGCCCAGCCAGTGCTGGACCAGGAACGTGCCGTGGAAGCCGACGAAGAGCGTCCAGAACGTGATCTTGCCCAGGCGCTCGTCCAGCAGCTTGCCGGTGAACTTCGGCCACCAGAAGTGGAAGCCCGCGAACATCGCGAACACCACCGTGCCGAACACCACATAGTGGAAGTGCGCCACCACGAAGTACGAGTCCGAGACATGGAAGTCCAGCGGCGGCGAGGCCAGGACGACACCGGTCAGACCACCGAACAGAAACGTGACCAGGAAGCCTGCCGACCACAGCATCGGCGTCTCGAACGAGAGCGAGCCCTTCCACATGGTGCCGATCCAGTTGAAGAACTTCACACCCGTCGGGACCGCGATCAGGAAGGTCATGAAGGAGAAGAACGGCAACAGCACGCCGCCCGTCACGTACATGTGGTGCGCCCACACCGTCACCGACAGGCCCGCGATCGCGATCGTCGCCGCGATCAGACCCGTGTAACCGAAGATCGGCTTGCGGGAGAAGACCGGGATGACCTCGCTGACGATGCCGAAGAACGGCAGCGCGATGATGTACACCTCGGGATGCCCGAAGAACCAGAACAGGTGCTGCCACAGCAGCGCCCCGCCGTTTCCGGCATCGAAGATGTGCGCACCGAACTTACGGTCCGCCATCAGCGCGAGGAGCGCACCGGCGAGGACCGGGAAGGCCAGCAGGACCAGCACCGCGGTCAGCAGCACGTTCCACGTGAAGATCGGCATCCGGAACATCGTCATGCCGGGCGCGCGCATGCAGATGATCGTGGTGATGAAGTTGACCGCGCCGAGGATGGTACCGAAGCCGGAAAAGGCCAGACCCATGACCCACAGGTCACCGCCGAGACCGGGCGAGTGGATGGCGTCCGACAGGGGGCTGTAGGCGAACCAGCCGAAGTCGGCGGCACCGTTCGGCGTGAGGAACCCGCCCACCGCGATGGTCGAGCCGAACAGGTACAGCCAGTAGGCGAACATGTTCAGCCGCGGGAACGCCACGTCCGGCGCGCCGATCTGCAGCGGCATGATCCAGTTCGTGAAGCCCGAGAACAGCGGCGTCGCGAACATCAGCAGCATGATCGTGCCGTGCATCGTGAACGCCTGGTTGTACTGCTCGTTCGACACGATCTGGATTCCCGGCCGGGCCAGCTCGGCGCGCATGACCAGCGCCATCACCCCGCCCACGAGGAAGAAGACGAACGACGTCACCAGATACAGCGTGCCGATCGTCTTGTGGTCCGTGGTCGTCAGCCAGCTGACCACGACCTTGCCGGGGCTCTTGCGCCGGAGCGGGAGCTCGTCTGCGTAATGCGAATCTGCGGGCGCAGAACCCTGCGGTTCGAGGACTGTCACAGCTTGCACATCTCTCAATACTCAAAGTTACCTACGGGTGGCTGTCATCCTGCCGCACCCAAAGCAGCACGGCAGTGAAGGCGAGCGACACGCCGATCAACCGGGTTCGATTGCGCCCGGACGGCGCGCGATCCACCATCTGGCCCTCCGCCAGCCCGTACCGACGAAGGCGGGCGGAGAGTTCGAGTCCACGCCTGCTTCCGCTGCTCTCGCCCCGTGGCGGCGCTGGCGGGTGCGCCCTGCGGCGCATCTCATCCGCGGCGAGCAGGGGCCTCGATGCCTAACATGAAAGGAACGGCTCGTGCCGCCCCCGCCTCGGCGGTCGCGCCGTGCCCGGCCGGGCAGCCGACCACCTCCCGGCCGGGCCATGTACGGTCCTGTCCTTGAGGATCTCTGAAAGTGGGTGTGGAGATGGCGTCGGGATCGGCCGCTCGTCGGCGTCTGAGCTTCTGCTCGCGCAGAGCCTGGTTCGCCCTTCGCGCGCAGATCAGGCGTCTGCCCCGCCCGGGACGACAGCGCCCGTGGTCGAAGGCCGCCGGCCGCCCCGGAGGACCCATACGGCTACGCCCGCCTACGTCTCGAAACGTTCAAAAGCAGGAGCCCGAGCGGAGACCGTAGGCTGCCCGCCCTGACTCAGCACGCCGCCCGCCTACGTGGCCAGGGTCCTGGACGTGGGGAGCCGTCGCAGGTCTCCCGGTCGCAGTCGATGCCGACGGGCCCGCAGCGTCTCGCTGCGCGTGGACGCCGGCCGCTGCCGGGATGAGACGGGCGCCCTGCAGGCCTCTTCGGCCCGCTGTACCCGCCTCGGCTGTCTGGTCGCCTTCAACGCGGCCGAACGCGCCTGGGAGTGCCCCTGCCACGGCTCCCGCTTCGACACGGACGGCAAGGTGATCGAGGGCCCGGCGACCAAGCCGCGGGAGCGACGCGACATCTGACCGTAGAAGTCGGTATCCGCAACCGCGAGGACCCATTCCTATGTGTCATCCACGCCACACCGGGGCACTGTTTGTGCGCGGTCTAAAGGGCCCGAGTTCTTCGGGCAAGTGTCGCCGAGGCGGGGACACGCTCTAGCGGAAGGTATCCCCGGCGGCTACTGCGCACAGTGCGCCCCACGCGGCGGCGAAGCCGGCGACCTTGAGGCGTCGCTCGGTGTCCGGGAGCAGGGTGCCGAAGAGGGCGGCGTCCGACCAGTCGGCCGCTACCCGGCACGCGGTCGCGGTGCGCCGCGCTGGCGGATCGCCGGCGGTGAGCATGGCGATGCCGATCGCGACGTCCCGGGCTCCGATGGCTCTGATCAGCAGCCCGGTCGACGCCGGCACGGCCCCGTCGGCGCTGATGAGGCCGCAGGGCCTGGCCAGCCAGACGGGCCGGATGATGATGGCCGCGCTGTACGCGGCGGTCGCCGCACCCAAGATCCGCACCGCGGTGCCGCCCACGACGTCCTCCTCGCTCAGGCAATCCAGAGGACCTCGTGTTCCCACGAGGCCGGTGGCGACACTGGCCAGTCACGACAGTCGCCGTCCAAGCAGGGAGAGGGCCTGGCTATGCGTTGTTCAGCCAGAGATTCAGGTTGAGCGCGGCGGCGTAGGAGACCCAGGCCGCGTAGGGCAGCAGCAGAAGCGCGGCGGAGCGACGTTGCCGGCCGAAGGTGATGAGTGTTGAGGCCAGTGCCACCAGCAGCAGGCAGATGTCGGCGAAGGCAAATCCGTACTGGCCAGCGGCGAAGAACAGTGGCGTCCAGGCCAGATTGAACACCAGTTGCAACCCCCACCAGGTCATCGCCGGTCGGGCCCGCGCCGACGACTGGCGCAGGAACAGCCAGGCGGCAACGGCAATGGTTGCGTACAGAATGGTCCATACGGGGCCGAAGAGCGATGCGGGCGGGGCCCAGGCGGGGCGGTCGAGGGATTGGTAGGTGCTGCCGGCGTCGGCCGAGGCCACGGCACCGATGGCGGCGACGGCGTAGCAAGCTCCCAGCAGGCCCAGCAGCATCGGCAGGCCCACGCGGGGTCGTCTGCTGGCTTCGTGGTGACTGTTTGACACTGTGCTCCCGTCCCTCGGCCAGCCCCTCGGCGTTGCGCGGCTTCCCGGGTGCCCGGGTGCGATCTGGGCACACGCTGGCCCGGCCGGTGGTGGGCCGCTGCCCCTGCGATGGCTCTGTGGAGCGGTTACATCAGGGAAATGGCGCGGGCGACGAAGAATGCCGCGAAGATCACGGCGCCGATGAGGATGATCCACGTCCAGATGCGGGGGTGCTCCCAGATGCCGCCGTCGGGGCGCTCTTCGTGGGCCTCGGCGGTGGAGCCTTCGACGGGGGGGGTTTCCTCAGGAGGTACGCGCGGTTCCGCCATGCTTCCAGGCTACGCCCGGGATACATGTCCAGCGGGGCTGCGGGCCGATCAGGTACGGACCGTACCGGTTGTTCGACTGGCTCGGGGCGCTGCGTTTCTGCCCGTCGCTTGGCTGGCCCAAGGGGGTACGGCGCGCAGAGCAGAGCCGGTGGTGCCATCGTCCGCCGTATGCCGGAGTGCTCTGTGTGAACGAAGCAGGGGTGGGGCACCTGATCTCGCATGCGCATCGTGGTAACCGGGGCGACCGGAAATATCGGCTCCGTCGTCGTGCGACATTTGCAGGCCGAGGGAGCACACGACGTCGTGGGCCTGGCCCGGCGACTGCCTGAGGGTCATGAAACGTCACATGCTGACTGGCGTTCAGTGGACCTGAGTACCGATGCCTGCCATGAAGAGCTCCGCGAGGCATGTACCGGGGCGGATGCAGTCGTCCACCTGGCGTGGGGCTTTCAGCCTTCACACGATCTCGCCTACCTTGCCGACCTCGGCGTGGGCGGGACCCGCCGCGTCCTGCGAGCGGTCGCTGCAGCCGGTGTCCCGCACCTGGTCCACATGTCCTCAGTCGGCGCCTACTCGCCCAAGGACGACGACCGTCCAGTCGACGAGTCCTGGCCCACCCAGGGCGTGCGCAGCTCGCGCTACAGCCGGCACAAGGCGGCGGCCGAACGCCTGCTCGACCAGCACGACGCCTCCAGTGCCGGCACCCTCGTCACCCGTCTGCGTCCCGGGATCGTCGGGCAGCGTGCCGCAGGCAGCGCTCTCTTGCGCTACGGACTGCCCGCCCTCGTGCCCTCCCGCGCACTCGGCTGGCTGCCCATTCTGCCGATGGACCGAAGGCTGACCATTCCCATGGTCCACACCGACGATGTCGCCGCGGCCATCGTTCGGGTGCTGCACCGGCGTGCCGGAGGTCCGTTCAATCTCGCGGCCGACGTTCCCGTCACCGCCGCGGTTCTCGCGGACGTACTCGGTGCCAAGCTCGCACACGTGCCGTTCGCCGTCGTCCGCGCCGCCATGTCGGCCACCTGGCACGCACACCTCCAACCAGTCGACACCGGCTGGCTCGACATGGGCTTCGCACTCCCGACCCTGGACACGACCCGTGCCCGCACGGAACTCGACTGGGCCCCGACCAGACAGGGCCCCCAGGTACTCGCCGAACTGATCGACGGAATGCGCACCGCCGCGTCTGGCCGGACACCCTTGCTGCGCCGGCGCACGGTTTTCGGCGGGCTCGGCGACGCCATTCGTCATGGGCCCGTCGCTATGCGGCGGCGCCCGTGACCACCGGCGCGGCTCCCGCGCGTACCCACCTGTCGCCTGTACTCGCCATGGCCGCTGTCGCTGTCGCTGATGGCTGACCGACACTGGCGGTCGGCGCGATCACAGCCATGCTCACTGTCCGCAGCGAACTGCGTCCGCCCGACGCCGGCCGAGGAGACCCGCGATCGTCGGCGCGCCTACCTCGTGCCCTGTCCGCCGCCCTGTTCAGCGCCGGGTCGTGTAAGCAGAAATGCAGCAGTCCGTCGAGGGTGGGGGCCTGGGCTGGCCGGGAGCAGGAACGCGCATCGTGTCCTCGACCAGCTCGACGAAAGGGGAGCAGGACCCGCGCGTTACGGCAACGGCGTTCCGCCTGTCGCGTTGACGATCTCGGCTGTGATGTAGGAAGCCTCCTGGGAGGCGAGGAAGACGTACGCCGGGGCCATCTCGGCGGGCTGCGCGGGACGTCCGATGGGGGCCTGCTCACCGAAACGTCCGCGTGTCCGGCAGGGTCGCCGGGATCAGCGGCGTCCACACCGGGCCCGGCGCCACCGCGTTGACGCGGATGCCCTTCCCGATCAGCATCTGCGCCAGACCCTGGGTGAAGGTGACGATGGCGCCCTTGGTCGTCGCGTAGTCCAGCAGATGCGGACTGGGTTTGTACGCCTGCACCGACGCGGAGTTGATGACGCTGCCACCCTCCGGGAGGTGCGGCAGGGCCATCTTGCACAGCCAGAACATGCCGTACAGGTTGGTGCGCAGTATCCGGTCGAACTGCTCGGTGGAGATCGCCTCGATGCCGTCTGGCTGGGACATCTGGTACGCCGCGTTGTTCACGAGGACGTCGATCCGGCCGAACTCGGAGACGGCGCGGTCGATCAGCGCACGGCAGTTCTCCTCCTCCCGTACGTCGCACGCGACGGCCACGGCACGCCGACCGGCCTCCTCGATCAGCCGCACCGTCTCGGCGGCGTCGTCCTTCTCGTCGGCCAGATGGGTGAAGAGGACGTCGGCTCCCTCCCGGGCGAACGCCAGGGCGACCGCGCGGCCGATGCCGGAGTCGCCGCCGGTGATCACGGCCTTGCGGCCCTCCAGCCGGCCGCTGCCCCGGTAGGACTCCTCGCCGTGGTCCGGGGGCGGGTCCATCGGCCCCGTCCAACCGGGGTGCGGCTTGTCCTGGGAGGGAAACTCCGGGGTCGGGTGCTGCTCGCCGGGGTGCTGCTGTTCGGTCACGGGCCTGCCCCCTTGTTCCTGGCGTACGGCCCGGTGACCACACTGGGCGCGGCGACGAGTACCCACGATCACCGGCGTCCCCCGGCGTTTTCCCTCAGGCCCCCTCCGGGGATCGCCCTTGGGAGCGAGGGGCGTGCTGGAGCCGGACAGCGCGTTCGGGGCCGGGTCGGTGCCGGCTGCTCCGTCACACGTGGGGCGGGAGAGCGAGCCGGCGTGCTCCGCTGCGGTGACGCTCGCCGGGTGCCGGGCGCGGAGAGGCGACGAATCACTCCGAGCCTGTTCTTGTGTTCATCACCGCATCGGACGATCTGAAGGAGCAGCAGTGCCGTCACAGGGTTCCGACCTCTCATACACCGTGCCGGGAATGAGCACACAGGACAGCAGCGAGATCGTAGGGATGCTGCAGACGCGTCTGCACTCGCTCAACGATCTCCACCTGACGTTGAAGCACATCCACTGGAACGTCGTCGGCCCGCACTTCATCGCGGTCCACGAGATGCTTGACCCGCAGGTCGACAAGGTGCGGTCCATGACCGACGATGTCGCCGAGCGGATCTCCACCCTCGGTGGCCAGCCCAACGGGACGCCCGGTGCCCTGGTGGACGCGCGTACCTGGAGCGACTACTCGATCGGCCGCGCCGAGGCCATCGAGCACCTCGGCGCCCTCGATCTCGTCTACACGTCCGTCATCGAGGATCACCGGGAGGTCATGCGGGCCACCGAGACGCTGGACCCGGTCACCCAGGACATGTTCATCGAGCAGTTGCGCAGCCTGGAGCTGTTCCAGTGGTTCGTGCGCGCCCACCTGGAGACCGCCGGCGGCACGCTCAGCACCCGCGGCGCCACCACGGAGAGTCGCGCAGCGGGCCAGGCCCGGGACCAGGCCCGCAACCAGCCCTGATCATCACCGGGCCAGGCCGCCCCCCATACGGCCTGGCCCGGCTCAGCTGACCGTGCCGTTGACGTACTCGTTCAGCGCCTGGCCCGGCCGCAGGGCGGCCTGGGAGTCGTCGTCGAGCTGGAAGGCACCGAATCCGATCACGGTGACGGTCTCACCCCTCTTGAGGCCCTCGGCGATCACCCCGGGCTGTTCCACCGTGCCGAAGAGCGCGTCGATGACCCGCTCCACGTCCTCCGGCGCCACCCCCGCGCCGGGCTCCGCTGTCTTGCGTACGGCGGCTTCGATCAAAGCGTCCTTGTCCACGAGGTTCCTTCCGGATCGGTGACGCGTGCCCAGGGCCCGTTGGGGCCTTGGGCCGGGCGCCTTCAGGGCAGCAGGCGTGGTGGTCAGGAGGGCGGGGCGGGCAGGGGCATCGCGCCCAGGGCGCGGGCTGCGTGGACGAGGTTCGAGGCCATGGCCCGGCCGGTGGAGGCGGCCCAGTCGTGGCCGCGGTCGTCGTCGAGGTAGTCGGGGCCGGGTCCGGGTCCGAGGTGCCAGTAGGTCCAGGCCTGGCCGGGGATGGTGTAGCCGATGTCGCCGAGTGCGCCGTTGATCTCGCTGATGACGTGGTGGGCACCGTCCTCGTTGCCGGTGACCAGGACACCGGCGGCGCGGTTGTAGGCGACGGGCCGGTCCTCATCGTCGGTCTTGCTCATCATGGCGTTCAGGCGTTCCAGGACACGCTGGGCGACGGAGGAGGGGCGCCCCAGCCAGGTCGGCGAGGCCATGACCAGAATCTGCGAGGCCAGCACCTTCTCGTGCACGCCGGGCCAGTCGTCACCCTCACCCATGTCGGTCTCGACGCCGGGCTTGAGGTTCAGGTCGACGGCCCGGACGACGTCCACCTGCACCCCGTGCCCTTTCAGGGCGGCGATGACGGTGCCGGCGAGCGCCTCGGTGTTCGAAGGCTCCGGGGACGGCTTGAGAGTGCAGTTGATCACGAGTGCGCGCATGAACCCTGTGTTCCCCGATCCCCCGCTGTACAACGGGAGCCGCCCTGGCGTTCCTCCGGACGGGGGCAGACCGCGTGCCGACAGGGAGGCCCACACGTTCGGTTGGCGCTGAGGAACTACCGGACCATGCCCGGGCGGCCTGCGCACCTCCTTCGGTCGGCCGTCGGCCTCGTGGGCTGGTGACAGTAAGCCCGCGTCGTGGCGCGCTCGTACGGGCTCATCGCCCGCCGGGAACTGCCCGCGTAGGGCAACCGAGGCCAGAGGGGCAGCCCTTGCTCCGCCCTGTAGCCGGTGCTGGAGGAAGGGGGCGGTGTTCACGTCCGCTGCGCTGCCACGCGTCTTTCGTGAGCACGGCCAACACCTTCGCCGAGTACTGCGTTGCTGCTGGTTCGGCGTATTCCGGGCGGCAGGGCAGGGCAGGGGGGTGGGGGTCTAGCGTTGCAGGAGCGGCTCGTGTTGCCCCCAGCCTCGGGCGGTCGTGCCGTGCCCGGCCGGGCAGCCGACCACCTCCCGGCCGGGCCATACATGGCCGGCCGGGGAACGACCTCGGGGAGCGAGGGCGGGGATGACGTCTGGAACGGTTGCCCTCCGACGCCTGATCTGGTGGGCGCAAGGCTTGGTCCGCTCTTCGCGCTCAGAGCAGGCGATGGCCCCCTGCCGGGACAGCAGCGCCGTGGTCGAAGGCCGTGGGCCGCCCCGGCGGGGGAAGGCGGCTGCGTCTGCCCGCCTCTCGTACTGAGCGGCCGCGGGAGCCGGAGCGGCGAGAGTAGGAAGCGTCAGCGGGTGGAGAACCTCTCTGACCGGGATGGAAGCAGATATTGCGGGCGTCTTGAAGTGGCCTCTCCCGGAGGCCTGGTGCTGGCTAGGCTGACGATGTGTACGACGTGGACGAGCAGGCGCTCCATACCGCGGTTGAGTTGGAACTGCGGCTGCTCGGTGTGCCGGTGCGGGCGTCGGCCCGCTTGGTGGGCGAGCTGCTCGATGTCAACTACTTCGAGTTCGACACGTCTGGCCTGCGCCGGGACCGGCCGGCGGCCTTGGCCGCGCACCGCGCCGCCCGTGTGCCCGACGGCTCAGTGAGCGTGGCGGACATGGGGGCAACGCTTCTTGCGCCGGGCCTGGTGCAGGTGACCTACTGCTCTCGTGACACGAGCGGAAGCGCCTGGCGCAGTTCGCTGTGGCGCCGCACAACCGTCGGCTGGCAACGCTTGTTCCATCAGAGCACGGTCATCGGCGACTGCCGATCTCCGGCGCGCCGGATGCCGTGATGTCCGCTGGTGCTGGCGGTGCGCTGTCGGAGACGCGGGTGCGCAGGATGGTCAGTCCGCGTCGGATGTGGCTCTTGACGGTGCCCAGGGGAGTCCCGGTGCATGCGGCGATCTGCTGGTGGGTCAGGTCATGCAGAAAGGCCAGGCTGACCATGCGCCGTTGCGTCGGCGGAAGCATGCCGAGAACTTGGTCGACGAAGATCCTGTCCAGCGGACTGTCGGCCGTGTTCCACCAGGCGCTCGGCTGCTGCACCAGGGCGTCAACAGCTCTCTGCTGACGTTGACGCTGGTGGTAGAGGTCATGGATGCGGTGGCGGGCGATGCCGTGCAGCCACGCCGCGAAAGACCCGTGCTCGGGCCGGTAGGTGGCCCGGCCGCGCCAGGCGGACACGAAGGTGGCCTGGACGGCGTCGGCGGCGTCCTCGGGATCGCGCAGCCGGTTCAGGGCGTAGCGATGGATGACCGGCGCATACGTGCGGTAGGCCTCGGCCAGGCCCTGGAGATCGTCTGCCTGCAGCCGCCGGGCCCACCTCTCGTCGCTGGCCCGGTCGGTGGTCGATGAGGCGGTGTGCGGCGTGGGGCGGACCACCGAGTGGCCTTCCGCGGCCGGCGGCACGCGAGCAGCCGCGCCGCCTGAGCATGGACCCGGCGTTCGCTCTGCCGCCGGCACGGGGGTGGCGACCACCTGGCTGCTCTCCGGTTCAGACCTGGCCGCGCCAGGCACCGGTCTCGATGCCTCCGCGCTGCTCGATGAAGGCCTTGAACCGTCCCAGATCGCCGGTGATCTGGCGCTGGACGAAGCCGAGTTTGTCGCCGAGGGTCTCGGCGATGCCTTCAGGGGCGTACTCCATCTGCAGTACGACCTTGGTCATGGTGGGGCCGATGGTGTGGAAGGTGACGACGCCGGCCTGCTTGGCCTCGCCCTCGACGGTGGTCCAGGCGACGCGTTCGTCGGGGACCTGCTCGGTGATCTCCGCGTCGAACTCCCGGCTGATGCCGCCGATCTTCGTCTTCCAGTGGGTCAGCCGGTCACTGCGCTGCTCGATCGACTCGACACCGTCCATGAACTCGGGGAAGTCCTCGAACTGGGTCCACTGGTTGTAGGCGGTACGGACGTCGACATTGACCTCGATGGACTCTTCTACCTGCGGCACGACAGGGGCCTCGCTTCCTTGGCGATCAGCGCTGGGTACTGCACCAGCCCTTCCGGAGTTCCTGGCGACGCTCCGTTCATGCCTGCATTTCTCTTCCCGTTGGCCCCAGCCGCCTCCACGACCGCCTGTGGCCGTCGCTGGTGGCGCCAGCGGGCGGAAGGAAGCTGCTATTTCTCGTAGTTGGCCAGGGCCAGGCCCAGGGTGAAGAAGGTGGGGGCCCATTCGCCGACGAAGATGCCCCAGCGGTCGGCTCGCTCCTCACCCTTGTGTTCCACGCGCATCGAGGCGTTCCAGGAGACGACGGTCAGGGCGATGGAGGCGAAGCCGGCCGCATAGGCGTGCTCGGATCGGAGGCCGCATTCATGGAGCTTCTTGACGATCACCGTGGTGCTCGCTTTCGTGGCGGGGGAGTGGGCCAGAGATGCACCGTCCACTCCACCGCCACGACAGCCACCTCGCCATCGGGCGCGTCCGGACGGGTGGGTCTCGCCACGTCTGCCGGGGCGGCGCTGCCGTGCGGCGGGGCCGTGGCTAGTGCTCGGCCTGCTCGACGGCGTTCCTGATGCCGCGCAGGGCCTCTGTGAGGCCGTCCTCGACGGGCTTGCCCTCGGTTCGTTCAGTGTGCAGTTCGACCGTGAGCTCGGAGGATTCGGCGTCGCCGGCGGTGATGTGGAGGCGGCCGTGGTAGTCGTTGGGCCCGGGGGAGCTCCATTCCAGGCTCTTGCCTTCTTCGGTGACGCGGATGAAGGCGTCGCTGGTGACGTCCTGTTCCGGCCCGTCGGGTGGGTCGATGTGGGCGCTGACGGTGACGCGGTCACCGCCCTGCGGGTGGGCGGCGGTCAGGCGCGGCAGGTACGCGGGCAGGTTCTTCACGTCGGCCAGGTAGCGAAACAGCCGCTCTGGCGGGACCTCTACGGTGATCGACTTTGTGTACATTCCCATGCCTGTGGCTGTTCCCGTCCCGGCATGTCCGTAACGGCCGCAGCGCGGGAAGCAACTGCTCGGGCGACTCCAGTGTCTGGTCCTCGCCGTCGGCGCCCCGTACGTCGACCGTTACTTACTGATCGTTTCAGAGCGAACTGCATCGTGAGTCTTGAAAGTTGCGTGTTGTGCCGACGTAATCTGTCGGGTGTCTGCTGATCTTGTGCCGGATGACCTGTGGGAACGTGTGGCCCCGTTGTTGCCGGATCGTCCGCCGAGGCGGCATCGGCATCCCGGGCGGTTGCGGCCCGGATGACCGGGCTGCGTCGCGCGGCATCGTCTACGTCTTGTGCAAGGGCCTGAGCTGGCGGGCCGTTCCGGCGGAACAGGTCGGCTGCAGCGGGGTGATTCGCCGAGCTTGGGGAAAACACGTTCGATGCTGTGGCGGTGTGCGTCCGCGTCGGCGTCACTCATGGCCTCTGTGACCACAACGATGTGGCGACCGTAGTCGGAAGCCGAGCGTGCTGTCGACTCGACGCCCGCGCTGTGTTTTCTGGGGAGGCGTCGGTCAGAATGGCGGCCGAGTTCGCCGTGAGCATCGCTCCGTCGACGGCTTGCCCCAGTCGCCAGGCGATCAGCCACATCGCCGCGTGGCCTCCGCCGAAGGGGTCGACGGACAGCAGGATCGAGGCGAGAGTGAAGACCGCGAATCCGGAAATGTTGGCTCGGACCGCATTCCGGTTGGTGCGGGTGACCTCGTGCGAGCGCCAACCTGTGCGCGGCCGACACGGCTCGCCCTGTAGCTGTCCCACTTCAGCTGCGCCGGGGACCCCAGTGTCAGCGTCGGCGTCGACGTCTTCCCACATCAGGACCACGACCCGGCGCGTCTTCTCCTGACGGCCAACCGGGTCGCCGTCCTCTGTCTCCCGGTTTCAATAAGGCACCTTACAGTTTCAGCTAGTATTGGAAGGCACCTTACAGTGAGAGAACAGAGGCTCCCCTTCCATGCCCGAACGCACTATCCACACCGAGCCGCACCCCACGTCCCCGCAGCATGTGATGGACGGGGCGCCCGCGCAGCAAGGCGCCACCGGACTGAGAGGTGTCCTGCTGCCGGTCGCGATCGTGCTGATCATCGGCTCCCTCTTCGTCAGCGTCTTCCTGGCCGCGTTCCACGCCCCCCAGCCCCATGGCCTGCCGGTCGCGGTCGCCGGCACCGGCGGGCAGGTCGAACGGGTCACCGGCGGCCTGGAGCGCGGGCTGCCCGGCGGGTTCGAAGTGAAGGGCTACGCCGATGAGGGCTCCGCTCGGCAGGCCGTACGGGAGCGCGCGGTCTACGCCGCCTACCTGATCGGCGACGGCGCCCCTTCCGAGCTGCTGTACGCCGGGGCCAACGGCCCGAGCGTGACCTCCACCGTCGTCAGCGCCTTCTCCGAAGTCGCCCAGGCAAGCGGTGACCGTCTCACCCAGCAGGACGTCGTCCCCGCCTCGGCCGGCGACAGCCGGGGCATGTCCGTCTTCTACGCCGGTTTCGGCATCGTCCTGGCCGGCTTCCTGTTCGGCATGATGACCTATCAGATGGCGCCGCGTCTCCGGTACCGCTGGCGAATGGCGAGCCTGGGCACGTTCAGCTTGCTCGGCGGCGTCATCGTGGCTCTGATCACCGGCAGCCTCGGATTCGAGGCGCTGCCCGGCCCCTTCGTGGGGATCGCCGGAGTCGTCGCCCTGATAGCCGCGGCCGTCGGCGGCACGACCATGGCTTTCATGCGACTGTTCGGCAAGGCCGGCATGTCGCTGGCCTCCGTCGTCCTGCTGACCTTCGGAAACGCGACAAGCGGTGGCACATTGCCCGCCGCCTACCTCCCCAACTGGCTGCAGCCGCTGTCCGAGATCCTTCCGGTAGGAGTCGGGGTGCGCGCCCTGCAGGGTCTGTCGCACTTCGACAACGACGGCCTGCTCCTCGGTGTCCTGGTCCTCACGGCATGGGCCCTCGCCGCCGCGGCGACGCTGTACTGGCGCGACTCGCACCGCCCTCGCCGCAAGGCCGCTGTCTGACGTGGTGGACCGGACTGCTCCCGCCGGCCGCGACGTGCCCGTTCCTAGACTGGAGGTGTGACGGACACCGTGTTTCCCACCATCGGATACCTCGCCTGGCAGCTCTCGCAGAACATCGCAGGGAAGCTCGAGCGGGAGTTGCGGGCGCTGGACCTCACGCTGGCGCAGTACAACGCCCTGCTGCACACCGTGCGCACGCCGGGGCTCTCCTCGGCGGACATCGCGCGCCGTTCCGGCCTCACGGCCCAGTCGATGGGAGCTGCGGTGATCCAGCTCATCGAACGAGGACTCCTGCGCCGGGAGCCGCATCCGACGAGCCGCCGCAGCATGTGCCTGTTCGCCACCGAGGAGGGACATGCCGCCACCGCCCATGCCGACGCGGTCGCCGGCCGCATCACAGCCGAGGCGACCTCGCACTTCTCTCAGGCCGACAACGCCATCCTGCACCGTCTGCTGTACCGCCTGGTAGAGGAACTGAATCCGGACTCCCTCGCTCCGGGCGCCCGGCCGCAGGCCCTGACCGGGCCGGAGCAGCCGTGAGCGTCAGATTTCGCGAACGTCAGATCGCAGGCCGGTGAGCTGAGAACGCCCTGGAGCACGTGGTGGAGGCTCACCCCAGATGCCCCCGCCTGCTCGAGGGCGCCAACGGAACCGGCACTGGCACCGGGACCCAGATCCCCGCCGGTGACACCGCTATGGCCGCATCAGGACCAGAAGCGGCGGGGTCGGTCCGCGACTGGCCCCAATCCCAGGCGCGGGATGAGGGCGGCGGCTTCGCCAATGCCGGTGACCGCGCCGACGACTGCGGCGGTGGCACCGAGGTGGCCAGGAGGGGCCGGTAATGGAGCGGGCGCCTTCGTAGACGGAGTCGGCCAGCCGGCTCACCGTGGCGAAGGTGATCAGGAACCGTCACGTACCTGTGCCCGGCGCGCGCCGTCCGCCTGCTGTCTGCGCGGTGTTGGTCCGGGTCATGCGAACAGGGCCTGGGCGAGGGCGAAGCCGACGAAGACCGCGCCGAGGCCGGCCACGATGGAGACGGCGACGTTGGCCGCGGCGAAGAACTTCGCGCCGCTCTCGGCCAGGCGCAGCGTCTCGTAGGAGAACGTCGAATAGGTGGTCAGCGCGCCGCACAGTCCGGTGCCCAGCAGCAGCTGCACGGTGTGTCCTGCGGTGCCGGACAGGGCGGCGCCGGTGAGGATGCCCAGGATCAGTGAGCCGACGGTGTTGGCGGTGAAGGTGCCCCAGGGGAAGATGGTGTCGTGGCGGGCCTGGACGGCCCGGTCGGTGAGGTAGCGCAGCGGGGCACCGACCGCGCCGCCGATCGCCACCAGCAGAAAGTCAGTCACCGTCCGTCCTCTGCGCGCCGTAGAAGCGGACGACCTGGACGGATTCGAGGGTGATCAGTCCCTCGATGTTCATGTCTTCCAGCTGCGAAACGAACGCCTGGATGGGTTCCTGGCCATCCACGATCACCACGGCCACGGGCAGGTCGTCGGCCATCGACAGCAGCCGGGTGGTGTGGACGATCTGCTGGCCGCCGAAGCCTTCCACGCCGTGGAAGATCGAGGCGCCGGCGAGTCCTGCTGCGTGGGCCCGGTGGACGATCTCGCTGCACAAAGGCTTGTGGTGCCATCGGTCGGTGTCGTCGATCAGGACGGTCAGCCGCAGCGCCGGCTGTGTGTTCCAGCTCATGATTGGCTCCACTTCGCCAGGATCCGGCGCGTGCTGAACGCGCCCACGGTCACCGCGGCCAGGGCAGCCACGGCGGTTGCGGCCAGATAGGTGAGCGCGATCCCCGCACGGCCGGCGGTGACGAGTCGCTCGATGTCCGCGCAGTAGGCGGAGAACGTGGTGAAGCCGCCCAGCACCCCGGTGCCGAAGAACGGCCGCAGCAGCGGGTGTGCGGAGAAGATCTCGGTGACCGCGACGAGGAAGATCCCGATCGCCAGGCACCCGGCGGTGTTCACCGCCAGGGTGGTGGCCGGGAAACCGTTGGCCGCGGTCGGCCACACCTGGGCGGCGCCGAAGCGGGCGACAGCGCCCAGCGCCCCACCCAGTGCGATCACCAGCAGTACGCCATAGTGCGAACGCCGCAGCTCCTGGCCCTGCACGGCATCGGCCAGGTCGATGTCGGGGTCCGTGGGCTCTGCAGCTATCGACAATCGGGTCTCGTCCGAACGCATGCCTCTCCTACACGTGGTGCCCCGACCGCGCGCGGGCAGGGTAGGTCACGGGTAGGGACTGTTGGCGGCACAATCGCCGCGGTTCGGGTTCGGCGAGCCCCACCGCCGAGCGGCACACATGGGTACCGCATGCGGTACCAGGATACCGTGGACCGCCTGGCGCGCGTTGGAACGTGCGGCGTCACGCCGCCCGTGTCAGGCGTAGTGGTGGGGCCGGGTCCCCACGGGCGGCTGTCGGCTCAGCGGCCGTCAGCGGGTCCGAATGGGCCCGAGGACTTTCGCGGCCACAGCGCGTGCAGGACGAGACGCAATGCCGCGGACGCGACGATCAGGCACAGGAATTTGAGCCACGCTGCCGCCACGATGCTGCCAACGATGACGCCCGCCACTGTGATGGCCAGCCACGCTGCGACCTTCATCGGGCTCGTGCGCGGGGCGTTCATGGCGTACCGGCCTGGTCGCGCTGGTAGACGTCGGGGATGCCGTCGCCGTCGTCATCGCGGTTTTCTTCCTCGGACAATCGCCGGTAGATCCGGTCACGCCGCTTGATCAAGGCTGCGGCGAGCACAGCAGCGATCAGTGAGGCGATCAGCACGGCGGCTTTGACCTGGTCCGCCTGCGCGGGATCGGGGAAGGCCAGCTCGCCGATCAGCAGCGCGACGGTGAATCCGATCCCGGCCAGCACGGCCAGGGCGAACACATCGGCCCAGGCCAGATCCGGATTGAGGCGGGCGCGGGTGAAACGCGCCGCGAGGTAGGTGCCGGCGAAGATGCCGACGACCTTGCCGATCACCAGGCCGATCACGACGCCGAGGGGTTCCGGGTGGGTGAAAACCTCTCCCAGCGATGTCACCGACACGCTCACCCCGGCCGCGAACAAAGCGAACAGCGGCACGGCGACGCCTGCGGAGAAGGGCCGCAGCAGGTGCGCGGTGTGATCGCCGGGCGATTGCTTCTCGGGTTTCCGGCCCTGCCGTCCGTCGTCCGCGCGAGTGCGCAAGATCAGGCCCATCGCGACTCCGGCCACGGTGGCGTGCACCCCACCGTTGTACATCAGGGCCCAGACGACCACGCCGAGGGGCAAATACCACCACCAGCCGCGTATCCGCATGCGCTGGAGCGCGTAGAACAGCACAAGTCCGGCGACGGCGCCGGCCAGGGCGAGGAGGTTGAGATCGCTGGTGAAAAACACCGCGATGACCACGATCGCACCCAGGTCGTCGACGACGGCGAGGGTCAGGAGGAAGGCGCGCAGCGCGGACGGCAGACTTGTGCTCAGGACGGCAAGGACCGCGAGGGCGAACGCGATGTCGGTGGCCATCGGGACCGCCCACCCGGTCAAGGTGCCGCCGCCGGCGGATGCCACCGCGATGTAGAGAGCGGCCGGCACCAGCATGCCGCACAGGGCAGCGACGACCGGCAGGGCGGCGGTCGCGGGGGTACGCAGTTCCCCCACGACCAGCTCCCGTTTCAGTTCTATCCCGGCTACCAGGAAGAACACGGTGAGCAGACCGTCCGAGGCCCAGTGCCCCACCGACAGATCCAAACCGAGCGCCGGGATCCCGAAGTGCGCGTCCCGCACCGTCTCGTAGGCCGACGCCCAGGGCGAGTTGGCCCAGACGAGCGCCACGACCGCAGCGGCCAGCAGGACCAGCCCGCCCACCGTCTCGGTCCGTAGCGCCTGGGCAACCACCCGGCGCTCACCCCAGGGCAGCAAACCCAGGAAAGGCTGACGTTCACGAGGAGCCGCACACATGGGGAAAGAAGCCTCCGGGGCACGATCGGCGAACGGACACAGTGGTCCCCTGTCGCCGACCAGACTTCCCGGCACACCAGCGCGCCCTCTTGACGCGTTCCTCACACCCTATGTGTAACGCGGCGGGCAGCACACGGTCACCGGGGTGAGGCTCCCCTCACCGGTCCGCGGACGAGCCAAGTGCCGGGGCCTGACGGCCGAGGCCAGTGAGACGGCGCAGGACGGCGAAGCCGTCCTCGGTGCCCGGCCAGTGCGCGCGCAACGCACTAATTCCGGCCCTGCGTACGACCCCGCGCAGGACGAAGCCCACGATGATCGCGTCGTCGGCGTAGCCGATGACTGGCAGAAAGTCGGGTAGGTCGTTCGGTGTAGCTCCCGATCACGGAGGAAGCATCGATGACCAGTGAGAACGTGTCTGCGCCGGGAGGTGTGACCCGTGGGATCCGTTCCGACCCGGGTCAGGGATCCTGCCGGCCACTCACGCGTGTTGCCGCCGACCATCGCAGGGAACAGGGGAAAGGGAGCGGAGATGACCCCCGCACGATCATGACCTGGAGCGTGTCTCACTCAAGGTCAACGCGACAGACCGCAGCTCTTGGTCGGACCGCAGGGATCTGGCTGGATGGTGCGGCTGGCACTGGATGTCACTGGTTCCGGGGAACGGACTGGCTCGGCGTTCTTCTGTGGCACGCCCGGGGCGGGGTAGGCGGGAGGTATGGATGAGTATGACGTGGATGCTGCGTTGCAGGCGGCGCTGGACCGGTTGACCCTGCTGAATCAATGTGCGGCGGTGTTGTCGAGCACGTTGGACGCGGTGGAGGGGATGCGGCGGCTGTGCCGCGTCCTGGCGCCGGGTCTGGCCGACTGGTGTGTCGCGGATCTGATGGACGACGACGGCCTCGTGCAGCGAGCTTGTGTCACCCACCGTGACCCGGACACGGTGACAGAGGGGCTGGCGGGGCCGCTGCCGAGGGTGCCGGAGACGGAGTCGGGACCGTGGTCACAGGTCCTGCGTGGCGCCGGTCCGCTGCTGTTGTCGGTCGACCAGATGCCGACCGCACGTGAGGCTACCGATCCTCTGCACGGCGTGAATCTGGACTTGTTCGCCCGCCTGGGCGGCGACAGCCTGATCGTGGCACCGCTGCGGGCCCGGCGTCGGGTGCTGGGCGCGGTGACTTTGGCCCGCGAGGCAGATCGTCCGCCGTTCGATGATGCGGATCTGGCCCTGGTGGAGGACCTGACGCACCGCATCGGCCTGGCGGTGGACAACGCCCGGCTCCATGCCGAGACTCAGGCGGTCGCGGAGCGACTGCAGCGCTCCCTGCTGCCGGACCTGCCGGTCGTGGACGGGCTGAGCATCACCGCCCGCTACGCGTCGGCCGCCTCCAGCGCGCAGATCGGCGGCGACTGGTACGACAGTTTCGTGCTCCCGCAGGGCCACACCGCCCTGATCATCGGCGATGTCACAGGTCACGACCTGCACGCGGCGGTGACCATGAGCCAGATGCGGAACATGCTGCGCGGAATCGCCTGTGACCGCCAGGAGCCCCCCGGCATGATCCTGCGCCGCCTGGACATCGCCGTCGACACCCTCTACCGCCACCGCACCGCCACCTGCGTGTACGCCCTGCTCAAGGGGCCAGAGGGCGGTCCCTACCTTCTGGAGTGGGCGCGGGCCGGGCACCCGCCGCCGCTGCTGGTCACCGCCGACGGCGACGCCAGCTACCTTCAGGACGCACACGGCATGCTGCTGGGAGCCGACTCATATGCCGAACGCGACAGCGCCAGCACACCACTGCCCGTCGGCAGCACCCTCCTGCTCTACACCGACGGATTGATCGAACGCCGCGGAGAATCCCTCGACCACAGCATGACCCGGCTGCGCCAGCACGCATCCGCCCTCATCGGCCACGATCTCGACACCATGTGCGACGAACTGCTCACAGCCCTCACCGCAGGCTCCAACGACGACATCGCCCTGCTCGCCGTACGCTTACCGCCTCCTGAGGATTGAGGAGGGGGGCGCATGGTTGGGCTCCTCTGCCATGTCGCGCATGCGGCTGTAGTGACTTCCGCGCCATCGACGGCCTGCTCGCCGCCGCGCCGACGGAGTAGGAACCGCTGCCGACCGCAGATGATGTGGACGGGCCGCACGTTCACCGCCCGTTAGGCAGCTCGCGACGTTCTGGACGTCACCCGCGTCACTCCCGCAGCTGATGGTGGAGGTCGCCGTGGACGTCGCCCGTGATGCCGCTGGCCGGTGGCGCCACCCGTCCGCCTCCACCGCGTACGCCCCGACCTGTCGGATGAGCGGCTGAACGCAAGACGGCCGATCCGGCCGATCCGCCGGATATATGCAGCTATCTTCGCGGGACTCCGCAGCCTCACAAACGGGTGCTGGCTACAATCCGTCCTGGGGCTGTTCTTCTTCGGTGGGGGTTGTGCTGACGATCAATGTGGCGGTGCTGCTGGCGGTCATCACCGTCGTGGGGGGGGGGGGGGCGGGGCCCCGGGCGCGACCCCCACCCCCACAAAAAAACCACCAGAAAAATTAGGTGTATAGAAAAGAAAACAAACCACCCCCCAAGAGACAAGA
>NZ_JBHJVQ010000002.1:603047-897273 GCF_042263835.1 Streptomyces sp. NPDC056128
TTTGTGTTTGGTGGGGGGTTTTCTACCCTTTATTGGGGGGGGTGGTGGGCTCCTACACCCGTGTGGGGGGGCGGCGCGGCCCGCCCGCGCCCCCCACCCCAACGACGAGAAGCTGACCCTGCTGATCGTCTTGGTCTTCGGCATCCTCGTCGCGCCGACTGCGTTCGGGCAGGGCCTGCGTACGTCGTGGGGCAGCTCGCCGCCGGTATCAATGTCTCCAGTCGCTGACCCCAGAGAACCGTGGCCACGTTCCGGCTTCGCTCGCGTCACGGTGCCCGAAGCGGCACGCTGGAAGGGTGACCAGCGCGCCCATCGTCGTGCACCGGCCCTCCCTGTCGGGAGGCCGGACAGTCACCGTGCACCGTTACGGACGCGACGAGATCCTCGGCACCGCCTATAGCGACCACGACCTGGTGGTGTTCCTAGAGGACGCCGGCATCGCCGACCCGGAAAGTGTCCTCGATCAGCCGCAGTGGGTGGAATGGCGCCAGGGTCCCGCCCACGACTTCGGTGCGGCATGACACCCGGGCTGCGCTCGCTCCCTGAACGGCTCTGTGTACGAGCGGGCGCGGGGCAGGCGGTCTAGCGTGACGGAGACGGCTTGTGTCGGCCCCGCACGCCTGCACAGCCGTGTGACGTGTCCGGCCGGGGTCGCCGACCTCTCCTCCCCGGCCGGACACGGCGCGTCAGTCTCCCCGGCGGCTTGATGCACGAGAACGGGTTCTGGCACGACTTCTGGGAGGTATTTCGGGGAGCACCCGAGTCGATTTGCTCGCGGATCGAGACCGGCACACCGGACAGCGGCCCTGGGGCTCACAGCATGCCGCTCCTGAGGAAATCCAGGCTCTCTTCCACGGCTCGCTGGTAGATCTCGTTGTGTTGCTGAAGGCGGCGCCAGTGGCGGGTACGGCACGTCGTGTCGCAATGGTGCATGTTCGGGCCGGCGTCTGTGGGCAGCGGTCCTGCCCGCATCGCCGCGTCGGCTTCCTTGGCCTCCAGAGTCCCAGAACGTGAGTCTCGCGGGTGCCGTCAGGTGAGGTGGGGCCCTGGTACCGGGCGCGGTCACCCAGGGCCCCCGCGTGCGTCCCCGTGGGGGCGAAAAAGCACGCGTCACCACGACGAGTAACGACCGGTGGCTTCGTGGGACACGGAGTCTCACCCGCAGGAGCGCTGACACACCGCTGCGGTCCGCTGGACGCCAGCGGTGACGTCGGCGAGGAGGATGGAGTTGAGGTCCGGAGAATGGCATGGGACCGGTATGTCCGGGTAGTTGCTCGCCTCGGCCGGGAAGGGCTGTGACACCTGGGGAGGTCGAAGCAGTTCTTCCCAGCCGGTCCGGTCGCTGACCGCGGGATTGCGGGCAGGGCTTCGACACGAGGTGCCGTCAGTGTCCTGGCCAGGCGGGTCGGCAGGCGCGGGGCCATCCTTCGTCGTGCTGGCCGGGGACGAGGCGGCCGTTAGCCTCCCACGTCCGTCCGAGTTCGGTGAAGATCGGTTCCAGGCCGGGGTGCGGCGCCGCGCCGACGTTGCGTGGGTGGCGGGGGACGGGCGTGAGCCGCATCGTCGCGCCTGCGCCGGATGCGGTGCTGTGCGGGTTCGGGTCATCCATGGGCGGTACCGACTTCCCGGAGTGCGGCCTGGGCCTGATCTGCGAGCAGCAGGGCGAATTTGTGGCAGGCGAGGTGCATGACGTCGTCGGGTGTGTCCCGGCGACCGGCTGGTGCGCGGGGCGCGTGGCGAGGTGGGCGGGGCCGCGGGCGACGATCCGTGTCCGCTCCACGTCCTCGAGCGTGCTGTCGTTGAGAGCGGCCAGGACGTGCGCCACAGCGTCACCGAGGCAGGGCATGCCGTCGGTCACGCGCTCATTCTCCCCTGGCCCGGCCACCTGCTGTGAACAGCGCTACAGGCAATGTTCGCCCCGGAAGATCGAAAGTCCCGGCCCTGCCGCACACAGTCGAGCTCTATGCTGGCCGTTCTGATACAGCCAGGCTGCCCCCGTGGTCCCCGCCGCGGCAGGCAGCTTCCCGGGTGCCCTGGGCACGCCCCCACCTCCGTGCCCGGGGCACCGTCCCCCGCGGCCTGGTACGCCAGCCCCCGAGGACGGTGAGTTCAGCGGGCACTGGGAGAAGCCGCGCCGGCAGGACCGCCTGCGCTGCGAGGCGGCTTGATGGCCCAGCGTGCTGCATAGCCGTCACGTGGTGACGTGGCCGCCATGCTCGTGAGCGTCGGTCCGGGCCGGCGTCTCGGGAAGCGGCGCCCTGCAGTGCCCGCCTCCCGTGTCGGCTTTCTTGGCACCTCCCCAGAGTCCCATCCGGACCGCCCGTTCGTTCCAGCTCGAACGTCTGGCGACAGCAAGCACGGACCGATTCTCCTAGAAGTGGGATCTGGTGGATCCGCAGTGGATGCCGCTCTCCGGTGTGCAACAGCGGCCCGTGCGCTCAGGTGATCCGGTAGGGCCTGAGGTAGCCCATCTGCTCATCCCGCACGACATCGGATTCGAGCTGTTCCAGGGCCGGGTGCGGCCGTGTTCGTCCAGCAGCATGATCGCGGCAGACCGCGATGGCATGGACGCGGTCCAGTGGGGCCAGGCCTTGCACCGCTGCGGTGAGCCCTGTCTCCTTCATGGGGCCCGGCGCATCGTTGTCATCACCGCCAGCTCGGTCTCCAGCGGTGCCAAGGCAGCCGCCGCATGGGGTTCCCGCACCGACATGCACGGCTCCTCCAGGGCGCCGAAGAGTGCGTTGGGATCAAGAACCAGCCACGTCAGGACGCGACCGGCTGCGGCGGACAAGCCTGTTCGGACAGCCATGGGCAATCTATGGGTTCGGCCCCGGTTGCCGCCTCGGCCACGCGTGCCGGCATGTCGCGGGTTCCTGAAGACTGACCCCCAGGAGTCTTCCGAAAGTTGACCCCCCTTGTTGATCATGGAGGGTGCTAAAGGTGGAGGACTGGGCCGAGATACGTCGTCTGCATCGAGCGGAGGGCGTGCCCATCAAGGAAATCGCGCGGCGGTTGGGGGTGGCCCGAAATACGGTGCGGGCCGCGTTGTCCTCGGACCGACCGCCCAAATACGAGCGGGCACCGCGGGGTTCAGTGGCGGATGGTTATGAACCACAGATCCGGGCCTTGCTGAAGGAATGGCCTCGGATGCCGGCCCCGGTCATTGCGGAGCGGATCAGGTGGCCGCACTCGATGTCGCCGTTGAAGAAGCGACTGGCTCTGCTCCGGCCGGAATACGTGGGGATTGACCCGGTGGACCGGTTCCACTACGAGCCCGGCGAGATCACGCAGTGCGATCTGTGGTTTCCCGAGCCAAAGATTCCCGTTGGTGCCGGGCAGGAGCGGATCCTGCCGGTGTTGGTCATGACCCTGGGATTCTCAAGGTACTTGTCTGCGGCGATGATTCCGACCCGGCAGGGCGGCGACATCCTTTCGGGCATGTGGTCGCTGATCAGCGCGATCGGCCGGGTCACCAAGACGCTGGTCTGGGACCGGGAATCCGCTATCGGCGGCACGGGGCGGGTGACCGCGTCGGCGGCGGCATTCGCCGGAACGTTGGCGACCCGGATACAGCTCGCACCACCGCGCGACCCGGAATACAAGGGAATGGTCGAGCGAAACAATCTTTTCCTGGAGACCTCGTTCCTCCCCGGTCGGCACTTTGCCTCACCGGCAGACTTCAACGGCCAGCTGGCTGAATGGCTGGTGCGGGCCAATTCCCGCACGGTCCGCTCAATTCAGGGCCGGCCGGTGGATCTGCTGGAGACCGACTATCTGTCGATGCTCCCGCTGCCGCCGATGGACCCGCCGATCGGACTGAATAGCCGGATCCGTCTGGCCCGTGACTATTACGTCCGCGTCGACACCGTCGACTACTCCGTGGACCCGCAGGTGATCGGCCGGTTCGTCGACGTGGTCGCGTCGCACGAGACGGTGACGGTGTTCTGCGACGGCCAGGTTGTCGCACGTCACCAGCGGTCCTGGGCCAAGCAGGCCGTGGTCGCCGACCCCGCCCACGTGGCCACCGCCGCCCGGATGCGCCAGGCCCTCGCCCTGGACCGCCGCCAGCGCGAGGCCGCCACCCGCCATCACCCCGACGGCCACGCGGTCACGCTGCGGGCCCTGCCCGACTACGACGCCCTTTTCGGTGTTGATTTCGACCCCACGCCCACGAAAGCGAGCAATGAATGAGCACTGTCACCATGGATAGTTCGGGCCACAAGGACGGACTTCCGTCGATGATCGCCTATCTCACACGGGCGTTGAAGATGCCGACGATGGCCGCCGTCTGGGAAGACCTCGCCGCTCAGGCAAGGGACGAGAACTGGTCCCACGAGGAGTGCTTTGCGGCCCTGCTGCAACGGCAGGTCGCCGACCGGGAATCGAAGGGCACCGTGATGCGGATCCGCACCGCTCACTTCCCGCAAGTCAAAACACTGGAGGACTTCAACCTCGACCACATGCCCTCGCTACGGCGTGATGTTCTCGCACATCTGGCGACCGGCACGTTCGTCGCGAAGGCAGAGAACGTAATTCTCCTCGGTCCACCGGGACTTGGGAAAACGCATCTGGCCATCGGGCTCGGAGTCAAGGCGGCCCACTCAGGCTACTCGGTTCTGTTCGACACCGCGAGCAACTGGATTACCCGTCTCAGCGAGGCCCACCAGGCCGGCCGTCTGGAAGCCGAGCTGAAGAAGATTCGCCGCTACAAGCTGATAATTATCGATGAGGTCGGCTACATCCCGTTCGACCAGGATGCCGCGAATCTGTTCTTCCAACTCATCGCGTCCCGTTACGAACAGGGATCGGTGATGGTCACCTCAAACTTGCCCTTCGGACGCTGGGGAGAGACGTTTTCCGATGACGTCGTGGCCGCCGCGATGATTGACCGTCTGGTCCATCACGCGGAGGTTCTCACGCTGACCGGCGATTCGTATCGGACCCGCCAACGGCGCGAACTCCTCGCCCAAGAGAACCGCGCAAACCGGGACTGAACCGACCTCAGGGGGGTCAATTTTCCGAGACCCGCAAGGGGTCAGATTTGAGGGAGCGTTGACACGGCACTCTGCATTGCCAGGGCGGATACGCGAAGAGTGCCTTTCACGGGTCGCGTAGCGCGCGGCGTCGGTCCCGGCCCCGCCGAGGCTGCCGCGCAATCGGTGGACTACAACTACGGCAACGACGTACGCAGTGCAGCGGGTAGACGACGGGGCCGGGACATGAGTAATGAACACGACTTGTATGTGGACGGATACGCTCGGATCATCGCGGACGCCTCCGCGACCGGGCGTCGTCTGACCCGTGAGGAACTCGACTCCCGTCGGGCACTGGGTGAGCGGGCCGCTGAAGCCGGCATGGGACTGCGCCCCGCAGTCGCCGCCCATCTGGCTGCCACCCGGACCAACTGGCTCATCGATGCGGGAGTCACCGCCGACGCCGTGCTGTCCGCCGCGGCGCAAGCCATCGACGCGTTCGCCGAGGGACACGAACGCGCCCAGCGGCGAGCCGTACGCCAGGAGGAGGCCGCTCGTCGGGAGTTCATCGACGATCTGCTTTACGGGCGAAGTGACCTGGGGCGGTTGGCCCAGCGCGCGGAACGCTACGGACTGCGGTTGTCCTACGAGCATGCTGTTGCTGTGGCCAGCGGCGGTGTCGCTTACGACGAGGGGGACGCGGTTGCGCAGGAGGTGGAACGCGCCTTGATCGGCCGGTTCGGTGACCGGAGCATCCTGTTGACCACGAAGGATGGCCGGCTCGTGTGCATCGCCCCTGGCGACCAGGACGAGGTCCTGACCTACTTCGCCAAGCAGGCGTTCGCCGCTACCGGCGGCGGGCGGGTGGCGATCGGCCGACCTCAGCCCGGCGCGGCCGGCGTAGTCCAGTCCTACGAGGAGGCTCTGAACGCTCTCGACCTGGCCGAACGCCTTGACCTCGACGGCCCCGTACTGCGCGCCGCCGACCTCCTCGTCTACCCGGTCCTCACCCGCGACCGGCAGGCCATGGCCGACCTGGTGCGCAGCACGCTGGGTCCGTTGCGCCAGGCGCGCGGAGGCGCGCAGCCGCTCATCGACACGCTCACCGTGTACTTCGATTCCGGCTGCGTAGCGGCGGAGGCAGCCCGCAGGATGTCGCTGAGTGTGCGCGCCCTCACCTACCGCCTGGAGCGAGTACACACGCTGACCGGTGCGGATCCGTCCGACCCGGTGCACCGCTACATCCTGCAGACATCGGTGATCGGGGCGCGGCTGCTGGACTGGCCGGAGAAGGGATAATGCTGGTCAGGCTAGTTGGCGGGCCAGCCCCCGCAAGTACCACGGCCCTCGTCATGGTAGGCCGAAAGTGAACGCAAGGTATCCCGCTCCCTTGCCCATGTCCGCACCACTGCGCCTATCGCGTCATCCGCTTCATGAGCGAATAAGCAGTGCTGGACAATTGCAGCCGCCCCCTACAATGGCGAGACCGGGCCCTGCACGCGCGCATCGGTCGTAAGAGGTGTGTCATGGATCTTTGGCTGATCTGGTTGATCATCGCCGCCGTGCTGGCTGTGGCGGAGATCTTCACTCTTACTGCTGCGCTGGGAATGTTGAGTGCCGCCGCGTTGATCACGGCGGGGTCCGCCGCAATCGGGCTGCCGCTGCCCTTCCAGCTACTGGTGTTTGCCACCGTCGCAGCCGTCGCCGTGCTGTTCGTACGCCCCCTCGCGTTGCGCCGTGTTCGGCAGCCTCAAGGGGCGCGTTTTGGTATAGACGCACTGGTCGGCAGGGCTGCATACGTGGTTGCGGAGGTGTCGGGCCGGGATGGAAGGGTTCGTATCGACGGTGAGGAGTGGACGGCCCGCGCTTATGACGAGACGTTGGTGATCCCTCTCGGGAAGACCGTCGATGTCATAGAGATCAGTGGTGCTACCGCGTTTGTCTACCCCCGGGACTGAAAACCATGGAAATCTCTGCATTTCTCATCGCCGGCCTGATCGTCGCGCTGATCGCGGTCTTCACGGTTGTGCGGGCGGTGCGCATTGTCCCGCAGGCGCGGGCTCGTAACGTCGAACGACTCGGGCGCTACCACCGCACCCTGAATCCCGGTCTCAACCTCGTCATCCCGTACATCGACCGTGTTTACCCCGTGATCGATCTGCGGGAACAGGTCGTCTCCTTCAAACCACAGCCGGTCATCACCGAGGACAACCTGGTCGTCGAGATCGACACCGTCCTTTACTTCCAGGTCACCGACCCGCGGGCCGCCTTCTACGAGATCGCGAGCTTTCTTCAGGCGGTCGAGCAGCTGACGGTCACCACCTTGCGCAATGTCGTGGGGTCCATGGACCTGGAGAAGACCCTCACCTCACGGGACACGATCAACAGCCAGCTCCGCGGTGTACTGGATGAGGCCACGGGCAAGTGGGGGCTGCGGGTGAACCGGGTGGAGATCAAGGCCATCGACCCTCCGCAGACGATCAAGGACGCGATGCAGAAGCAGATGCGGGCCGAGCGGGACAAGCGGGCCGCTATCCTCGGCGCCGAGGGCCAGCGTCAGTCGCAGATTCTCACCGCCGAGGGCGACAAGCAGGCCGCTGTTCTGCGCGCGGAGGGCAACCGGACCGCCGAGATTCTGAAGGCCGAGGGGCAGTCCCGGGCCATCGACGAGGTGTTCCAGGCCGTACACCGCAACGATCCCGACCCGAAGCTGCTTGCCTATCAGTACATCCAGACGCTGCCGCAACTCGCCGAAGGCTCCGGTAACAACTTCTGGGTGATCCCCAGTGAGATCACCGCCGCTCTACAGGGTGTGTCCAAAGCCTTCACCGAGGACCTGCCTCAGTCGCCGGCCACGCGTGAGAAGCCTGCCGCCGACAGTGCCTCGCAGGCCGCGGACGACACCGCTCGGGCCACGGAAGCAGCTGCTGCGGCCGTCGCGGACGCGGCCAAGGCCGATGGCGTGCCCTCCGCCGGTCTGTCGCCTCAACAACCACCTCGCTGACGGCATTTGCTGATCAATGAGCACTTACCTCTCGACTTCGGTACGTCGTTCCTGGGTTGTCACAGCTCGCTGAAGCGTTCGGTCTCCCGGGTGCGTTCGGCGACGATGATGGTGTCGTCGGCTCCGACGACGATGTCGGCGGGCGGCTTGGTTTTGACCATGGCGAAGTCGTCCTCGAACTCGATGTAGTCAGCGTGCGGCCTCGTACCAGGTGGGCGACGCGCTGGCCCATGTCGTGTTCGGGGTAGACGACATGGCGGACGCCGAGCTGGGTGAGGGTGCGGCCATGGGCTTCGCTGATCGCTTTCGCCCAGACGTCCTGTATGCCGAAGGAGATCAGCAGCGAGGCGGTCAGGATGCTCGCCTCCAGGTCGGTGCCGATGGCGGCGACGGCGCGGTCGAACTCGTGGACGTCCAGTTGGCAGGACCTGCACCCACGCGCTGGACCGCAACCTGCTGATCCAGGATCAACTCGCCGACCTCCTCGCCCGGGACGGCACGCCACTGGAAGAACTCCCGCCGCAGGAGGACAGGGAGCGGTGATCATCGGCCGACTCGACGGCTCCTCGGTGATGGTCTCGCGGATTACGACAGGGGCTGACCGGTGCCGGCGCCGGCCTCGCGACCACGTCGGGTAACGATCAACGCTTCCTGGAACACAGCCGACGCCCATCGCCGCGTCAGGTCCTCGCAGAAGAAGCGGACGATCTCGCCATCACACCCACCGCCACACACCTGTGCCCGGCGCGCGCCGGCCTACATGCTGCAGAGCGCCACCATCGACGCCCGGCTCCTGGACTGGTCCGCCCAAGAATGCTGTGCACGCTCCAGAACGCCCTCGTCGACACAGCAGACATCCGCCCGTCGGCCACCCGGTCCGCCCCGCATAGGTGCAGACGACACGCTTCCCGGGGCCGGATAACGGTCCGGTCTCACGTGCTGGGATTCTTGCCGGTCACGAACCGTAACGTGAGATACATCACTAAAGGTTCGGCAAAGACGTGGTAGAACAGCGCAACTCCGCAGGTGACTCGGTCGGCCACCGCGATCTGCGGGGTTGGCCTGCATCCCCACTACGCCCGGGCTGATCACGTTCCGAAACCGCACCGTATGGCCCGGGTTCGCTCATCGGACAACGACGTTCGCCCAGAGACCGCTCACCCAGGCGGCTCCCCGCCCGCCACACCTGCGTCACCGAGGTAGCCACGTGTCACTCGACTCCGTCACCCAGTCCGTCGACGAAGCAGTCAGCGGATTCTTCGAGCCCATAGCCAAGTGGCTGGGGGAGGTGGTCTTTTACGCCGTCCCCGTGGGCGGAACCGACCTGCCCCTCATCGTCGCCTGGCTGGTCGTCGCCGGTCTGGTCTTCACCGGCTGGTTCGGGTTCATCCAGCTCCGCAAGTTCAGACTCGCCGTCGACGTGGTGCGGGGGAAGTACGACGAGAAGGGGTCGGCCGGTGAGGTCAACCACTTCCAGGCACTGACCGCGGCGGTCTCCGGCACCGTCGGTCTCGGCAACATCGCCGGTGTCGCCGTCGCCGTGTCCATCGGCGGTCCCGGTGCCACGTTCTGGATGATCCTGTGCGGCCTGCTCGGCATGGCCACCAAGTTCGTCGAGGTCACGCTCGGCGTGAAGTACCGCGACGTGCACGCCGACGGCACCGTGTCCGGTGGCCCCATGCACTACCTCCCCAAGGGCCTCGCCGAGCGCTTCGGGAAGAACGGCAGGACGCTCGGCAAGGTCCTGGCGGTCCTCGCCTCGTTCATGATCCTGTTCTTCGGCCTCTTCGGCGGCAACCTCTTCCAGGTCAACCAGTCCTACGCCCAGCTGGTCTCGGTCACCGGCGGCGAGGACGGCGCGCTCGGCTCCTCGGCCGGTGCCCTGTTCTTCGGCATCCTGATCGCCGCCGTCGTCGGCATCGTGCTCCTCGGCGGCATCCGCTCCATCGCCAACGTCACCAGCAGGCTCGTACCGGCCATGGCGGGCATCTACATCGTCGCGTGCCTGGTCGTGATCCTGGTCAACGTCACCGCCGTCCCGGACGCCGTGGTGTCGATCGTCGAGGGCGCCTTCAACCCCGAAGGGGTCGCCGGCGGTGTCCTCGGCGCGCTGATCATCGGCTTCAAGCGGGCCGCGTTCTCCAACGAGGCCGGTCTCGGCTCCGCCCCGATCGCCCACTCCGCGGTCAAGACCAAGCACCCCGCCAGTGAGGGTCTGGTCGCGCTGCTGGAGCCGTTCATCGACACGGTCGTCATCTGCACGATGACCGCGCTGACCATCGTCATCGCCAACCCGGCCAGCTGGGGCGAGGCCCGCGCGGGCGAGGACATCGGCGGTGTCACGATCACCTCGGACGCCTTCGAGACGGTCCTGCCCTGGTTCCCGTACATCCTCACCGTCGCGGTGCTGCTGTTCGCCATCTCCACGGTGCTGACCTGGGGCTACTACGGCCTCAAGGCGTGGACGTACCTCTTCGGCCGCAGCCGGGTCAGCGAGATCACGTACAAGGTCGTCTATACCGTATTCGCCATCGCCGGGTCGCTGCTGACGCTGCAGACTCTGATCGACCTGGCCGACGCGGTCCTCTTCTCACTGGCCGTCATCAACATCATCGGCCTGTACCTGCTCGCCCCCGTCGTCAAGCGCGAACTCAACACGTTCCTGGAGTTCGTCCGCGCCCGGAACGCGGGCGGGAGCGCCGGGGGCGACGACGATGACCAGGAGTCGGTGAAGACGACCGTCTGACCGCTCACACGGTCCGGCTCCTGAACGGGCCCGTGCTCACCTCGCGCCTTGGTGAGCACGGGCCCTTCGCTGTGCTGGCATCCGCGAGGATCGCCATGAACGGGCCGTCGAACCATGAGCTGGACCAGTGCGGTCGGGTCTGGGCGATGTCCGCGCGGCTGCCCGGCCGGACCGGGCTGCAGAACAACACCCGCCCTTCGGCGTCCGGGAGGACTATGGCCTTCACGGCGTTCTGCGGAAAGCCCAGGCCAATGACTGGCGCAACGGTGCAGCCCCGCTGCGTGAGCGGGGGCCGCACCTCGCCGATGGACGGGGTATGGAGGCCTGGCTCGGGGAGGCGAGGAGATCAACGATCTCCTCGGCACAGCGGCGGGCTCCTGATACCGGACACGCGGGGGCGAGGTGCAGCTGATAGCCGTCACTGAATGTGACAATTTGCCCCGTCGGTGCGCGTGACGGTGAATCGGTCGGGTGCTCCGAGTGTCGGGGAAGGCGCGTGCGTTCTCCCTGTGCCGGCCGAAGCGAGTCGTAGGCGGTACGGGGCTCTGCTGAACGGTCTCGCGTCACTGATCATGCGGTGCAGCGAACGCTGCACCGCATGCGCTGGAGCCGGATCGAGCAGGATGCAGCAGAACTGAAACAGGCCGGTATGTCCCCTTCCCCAAGAAAAGTGCAGGTGAGAGGCATCACTTGAATGGGTTCGAGTCCCACCCGCCCCACTCCTGCCCTCTCGGGCAAAATCGTTCTGACCTGCGTCGGAGCGCCCAGCCTCGGACTCGGCTACCGGGCCCGCGGCCGATTCTTCCCGCGGAGTGGTCACGGACCGGTCATGCCGCGCCGGAAGATCGCTCGGACGGAGTCTTCCGGGCGGGCCAGTTGTCGATCAGGGTGGGAACGGAAGGTGGCGGGCCAGCTCGGTCAGTTCGGCTGGAGTCGTCGTGTCCGTGCGCGACCATTCCTCGTGCACCGCTCCGGCCAAGCGGTACTCGTCATGCGTCAAGCCCTTCGCAGCCAGCCACCGCAACTGATCCAGAAGCGCGGACCGCACCGTGGAGTCCCGGGACTCCACGGCCCGGCAGGCGAGCAGATGGGCGGTTCGGGCGGTGCTGGGCGGGAGCGATGCAGCGAGTGAGCGGGCCGTCCGCAGCGAGGTCTCGCGCTCGCCGTCCGACATGGACGAGCGCAACACCATACGCAGCAGACGGTGCAGTTGCAGGGATCCGGTCTGGTGGTCGATTCGGGCCAGCGAATGGTGGTTGATCGCGCGTACGGCCCGGGAGACCGCCAGGGGACCGCCCGCCGGCCCGTGGTCGCCGTCGCGATGGCGGAACGCCGACGTCGGCACGGGCTCGGGAGCCAGCCAGGCGAGGGTGTGGAGGAGTTCCACGGCCGTGAGGTTCTCCTCCCGCAGCCGGTCCAGGGCGAGGTTCCATGCCGCGTTGACACTGTGTTCGTAGTCGTACGGGGGTGTCTCGTCGAGGAGCGCCGTGACCCGCCGTTGGAACAGCGCGAGATATTCGCTCGTCGGCATCCCGGTATCCACCAACCAGGCCGTTGCCACCGCCAGGGCGAGAGGGAGGTCGCCCAACGTCTCGGCCAGTGCGTCGGCCTCGTGCTCGTCGAGGAGGGGGAGGCGGCGGCGTACCAGTGCCGTGCTCTCCTCTCGGTGGAAGACGTGGACCTCCAGCGCCCGTGCGACATGCGCCCACTGCGACGAACGCGCGGTGACCAGCACGGCCCCCGGGCCGCCGAGAGGGAGGAAGGGCCGGACATCCTCGACGGACTCGGCGTTGTCGAACACCAACAGCCACCTCCGCCGCAGGTCACCGGCGCGCAGCGCCTCCCGTACCGTGGACACCGCATCGTGGGGGGCCGCCTCGTGGGCGAGCGGCAGGCCCAGCGCCGTGGCCAGGTCGTGGAAGCCCGAGAGAATCGTCGAGGGCCGCTCGGCGCGGATCCACCAGACGAGGTCGTACTCGGAGCTGTGCCGGTAGACGTATTCGACGGCGAGCTGGGTCTTGCCCACGCCGCCCAGGCCCGTCAGCACATGGGCCGTCTCCATCGACCGGTCTGGGGCCAGTAGGCCGTGCAAGGTGTCCAGCAGGTCCTGCCTGCCAATGAAATGCACGTTGCGGGGAGGCACTGCACCCCAGATCGTGGACGCGAGACGGGGCTCGGGCCGAGGGAGGGACACGGGTGGCGGCTCCGGCACGTCCAGGCTGGGGGCCGCCGCTTCCGCGGCGGTGTGACCCGGTCGGGAGATCGCGGTCTGCGGCCCTTCGTCGGGGGCAGCGGAGCCCTCCTCCTGCCGAAGCGCCGCCCGGGTGCGTCGTACGGTGGCGCCATACGGACCCGACAGTGCCGTCAGCACTGTTGCCGCGAGCGCGACCGACTCCCGGTTGCCGTCGGTGATCTCGGGCACCGGCGGCTCCCGTCCGTCGAGCGTGTCGATCAAGAAGCGCTGCCCGTCGCTCCACAGCTCGGCGGGCATCGAGTGGATCACCTCGCGCACGACCCGAGTGGTCTCCTGCAGGGTGCCGTGGGCGAGCAGCTCTTCCCGTACGCCCGGCTTGAAGTCGAACGGGAAGTGAGCCGCGTCTGCTTCAGCCGTGCCCTCGACCTGCTCCGGTACGTACCGCAGCAGGCCAAAGGCGAGAAGTTCGCCCAGGTGCTCCGGCGGGGAGCCCGGCAGCACCCGCCGCACGGTATGGAGAGGCTGCGGCACCGAGGCCAGACGGACGGCGAGCAGGAACACGGCCGGTGACAGGGTGCCCCGGGCGCGCCGCACCACGTCCGCGCCCGTGGCTTGGGCAAGAGGGGTCCCCGCGGGCGGGGCCAGGGGCGGCTCACGGGTCGCCGCCATCACCGGCAGCAGATCCGTGGCGCTGACATTTCTGCCCGCCATCAGCCGGGCCCAGATGTGCAGTCCGCCGCCATCGATCTCCAGCACCGGCACCGGGACGTGCGTCTGCCCTGAGCCACCGGACTCCCGCAGGTCGGGTGGTCGACGCTCGTCGTCGGACCAGTGCAAGGCCGCGTTGCTCGCAGGCGCGGCCTTGGCGGACACGCGCAGACGCACCAGAGCGGTGGACACCCCGGTGAGGCGCCAGAGCTCGGACGGCATCACCTGCAGGACGGCCAGCGCCTGCCGTCGGCCGAGGTGGTGCAGCAAGGGAGTCACGGTGCCCGCGAGCCAGGCGGGACCTAGCCCGTCGGTCAGAACCAGGATGAGCCTGCTGCGCGCCGGGGAACCGAGGTCACTGGGGTGCACATCACGCGAGCGTGAGCGAAGCCTGGGCACGGCGGGCGCGCCGTCCGGGCCGGATCCGTCACCGGGGCCGGTGAGCAGCTGAACGGTGCGCACGGACCCGAAGGCGCCGAGGCGGGAGAGTAGTTCGGTGAACTCCCGGACCTTGGCCCGCCAAAGGACCATGGAAGGGCAGTCGTCCACAACCAGCACCACCTCGGTCCAGGCACGCTCGGACGCGGGGCGCAACACCGGCAGCCACAGGCCGCCTTCGACGGCGCGCTCGGCTGTAGCCTCCTCGTCCAGCACCTGCGTCACCCGGGTGGGGCCGCCCCGCCTGCGCAGAGGGCGCAACGCGCGCTCCACTAGAAGAGGGTCGGCGAGAGCCCGCCCTCGTGGCGGGGAGAGAGGCCTGGCGAGCTGCCTTTGAAGCCGGACCTCGGCCCCGTCAGCGGGCATGCCGCCCCGGAGGGATGCTGGGGGAGGGGCGGCGTCGGAAGATGTCCACGCCTGGTCGTCCTGGCCGGAGAGCGGAGGGGCGGGTATGCCGTCCCGGAGGCCCTCCTGCGCCGTGGGTTCGGCCGGCGGCGGTCGTTCGGTGTCGGGGAGGGCGGGGGCATCGGCGTCCGAACCGTCGGGTGCCGCGCCTCCCCGGGGCCCCACCAGCGACGCCAGCCACAGGAGTTCGGCGATCTCTGTGGCCGTCAGACCGTCCGGGTGCACGGGTTGCTGCTCGTCCACCGTGTGCCTCCCGGGCTGCATGGATCCGTTGATCAAGGACGCTCCGCGACTGCCTGGCGGTCAGCGCCGGCGCGGACGGTATCGGTCAGTGGTCGTTCAGCCGTCGCCAGACCGAGGCCATCAACTCGTCCCAGTGACCGTCCCGCGGTGGCGGACTTCCCTGGGTCTTGAGATGGACGGCGTTGAGCAACTGGTCGATGGCCAGACTGCCGTGGTCGACGCTGCGCTGATGGAAGGCCGCGATGATGTCCCGGGCCTCCTCGGCGACCTGGGTGGAGAAGTGGGCCGCCACCATGGTGGCCAGCGCGTCGAGACCCGGGATGGGCAGGTCCAGCCGCAGACAGCGCCGCAGGAACGCCGGGGAGAACTCCCGCTCGCCGTTGCTGGTGACGACCACCACGGGGAACTCCCGGCACAGCACCCGCCCTTGCGTGATCGGCGCCCTGCTGTGACCGTCCTCGGTGAGCACCGACACCTCCCTCTCGCGTGACCGGACCAGCTCGGGGACGACGTACGCGCCCTCCTCGAACACGCTCAACAGGTCGTTGGGCAGGTCCAAGTCGCTCTTGTCCAACTCGTCGACGAGGAGGACACGGGGCCGCGCATGAGGGAGGAGCGCGGTGCCCAAGGGGCCGAGGACGATGTAGTCGCCGATGGAGTGCGGCTCGGTGAGGTGATCGGGATCGCCGGCTCGCGCCGCGGTGGCGGCCGACTTCGTGGACTCCCGCAGTACGGCGGTGTCCTGTACGCGGCCGATGGCGTCGTAGGCGTACAGGCCCTGCTGGAGAGTGGTGCGACTGCTGACAGGCCAGTACAGCACCGGGCCCAGCTGCAGTTCATGGGCGATGTGGTAGGCCAGGGTCGACTTGCCGGAGCCGGGCGGACCCGTGACGAGGAGAGGCCGACGCAGACACAGTGCCGCGTTGACCACGTCCAGCGCCGCTGCCCCCAGGGGCGCGGTGTGGGCGAACGCACCCAGCCTGCGGTCCGTCTCGAGTTCCTCCTGGAACGGCGGCGGCAGCAGCGGCCCGCCGTGGAAGGTGCGCCACGGCGGCGCGGGCGGCAGCTCTGCCGCTTCGCCCGGGCGGAGGACGCCGTCGCCGCGGAAGACACGCCACTCACGGGTGGCGCTGCTGTCTGAGCTGGGCACGGTCACGGGTTCCTCCCCTGACGGCGACATGTGGCGCGTCCGCTTCCGCCGTCCCGGCGGAGGTTCACGGACCTCCATCCTTTCCGAACAGACCGGTCATGGACCACCGATGCCGGAGGATTGCGTCTGTTCGGGCTGCTCGGCCCCTTCGGTATGGGTGAAATGCGCCAACTCGCCTTCCAGGCGGCGCGCGTGCGCGTCGTAGGGGCCGGACAGTGCCTTGAGCACAGCGAGTTGCACGCGCAGGAACGGCTCGGAGCGTTGCGTAACCGTGCTGGTGCCCGGTTCCTGGGGGTTTCTCAGAAGCCGGTCCCAGCCCTGGACCTCCGAGACCCCCAGTTCGTGCTCCAGGAAGTGGGTGGCATCCTTGAAGACGTCGGCGGTCGTCGGCTTGTGCAAGGACGCGAGCAATAACTCCCTCACACCTGTGCGGAACTCGAACGTCACACGGTCGTGGCTGCGTATCTCGGCGCGGTCCACAACCGGTACCAGGAGGTCCGCGATGAAGATCTCCGACAGCAGGTCCGGAGCCGTCCCCGGCAACAGCCGGGACTGCATCCGGTGCATCACCGGCAGATTGAGCGGCACTCCGGACAGTCGGGTGGCCAGCTTCTTGGCGTCCTTCGAGGCCGACCCGAAGTCCCGCAGCAGGTCCTGTGCCGTGGCGGACACCGTGCGGCCGGATGGCTGTGGTGCGGGAGCGGCTGTGGCCGTGGCGGGCCCGGGGGCGTCGGCGGACACCAGGATGGTCGGCAGATTGCTCCAGCCCTCGGGGCCCCGGGCGAGGAACTTCGCCCAGCGGTGCAGGTGGTGCTCGCGCAGTGCCAGCACCGGCACGGCGACCGTCCCCGGGACCGCGCCCTCGCAGTCGACCTGGGCTGCGGGTGCTCCCCGCAGCGGTGAGCGCAGCGCTCGGGGCTGGGGCACGATCGCGGTGCTGGGCCACAGCGTCTCCGGCAGCAGATGAACGACGGCGACCGGGGACCGCAGAGCCCAGGAGTGGAGTCGGGGGACGACCGCACTGGTGCGCCAGGCCATGGCCAGCCCGTCGGTGAGCAGGAGCACGGGGCGCGCCGCCCGTGCAGCACCGGACGGATCCGCGCCGTCCGGAGGTGAGATGTCGAGGGGGCCCGGCGCCGACTCCGTGTCGAGCGTGACCAGGGACTCCTGGCGGCACAGCCCCATGCGGACCAGAAGCGCGACGAGTTCCTCCACCACGGGACGCCAGAACTCCATCGTCAGGCTTCCGTCGGCCACCACGGTGAGCTCCCAGGGAGCCGTGTCCGCGGGACGGGGGCCCTCCGTCTGCCAGACCGGGCCCGGCGCGGGTGGCCAGGCGAGGTCCCGCGGTGCCGCGCCGGCGACGGACGTCGTGGGCAGCAGCGGCTGAAGTGCCTGGGCGATCCGGCGCTCCGCGAGGAGTGCCGCCGCCGGAGACGTGTTCGGCGCGACCCAGGCCGGGCGGCGCAGCGACCGGCCCATCACCCACTGGCCGGCGGCGTCCTGGGCGCCTCCCGAGTCGCCCGGCCCCTCGGGTTGAGCCGACCGCGTGTTCACGAACTGCTCCAGGGCGTGCCGAGGGGTCCGTCCGCGTCGGGCTGTTGCGTCGGGTCGTCCCACAGCACGACGACATGCCGGTCCAGCTGTCCGTCTCGCCGCAACCGCCCGAGACGCTGCGGCAGTTCGGCCAGCCGCCCACCCGACAGCAGTTCCTCAGCGGCCGCGCGGAACCCGGGCCGCTGACAGTCGAGGCGGTCCCACACCACGATCGGCAGGCCGTGCCAGAGGGCCGCGCGGACTTCGGCGTACCCGTCGCCGTCGTACGAGCCGGGAGGTCTGCTCAGGACGTACGCGACCAGGCCCGGGTCGTCGGCGAGCGCGTGGGTCATCCGCTCCAGAGCTGGGCGGCCGTTGGACGAACTCCACAGGACGCGCCCCTCGCTGCGCAGCAGCCGCTGCCAGCGGGTGTGCCAGTTGTGGTGCGTGCCACGGGCACGCATCCGGTCCAGGCTGCGGACGATGACCGGGCGGCTCGGGACAGTGGCGCCGGTGGCCTCTCCGGCCGGCTCGGACATGCTTGAAGCGCCCCATCGTTCCACCGGGGAATTGAGCAGCTCCAGCGGCAGGATGAACTCCACCGCAAGGTCCGGCACTTGCCGCCAGTGCGTCTTTTCCTCCGCGTCCGTCAGCATCCGGGCAACCGCCTGCTCCAAGTCGTCCCGGGGCGCCACGCTCTCCGCCAGACGGTACGGTGACCAGCGGTCCGGGTCCGCCTGTGCCCAGCAGGTGAGGTGGTAGCGATCGGGGTCCAGGACGTTGGGGACGAGCTGCACGATCACCGACCGGGTCGGAGGACCGGACGGCTGCTCGGTGGCCTCGGAGCGGTACTCCTCCGCCTGACGGTCGTACTCGTCCTCCAGCGCGCTGTGCCGTGCCCAGGCGCGGGCCCGGGTCTCCAGTTGCCGACGGCGTTCCTGACCCAGCTCCGAGCGTACTGCGGGGGAGTGGACGAGCAGGAGCAGGAAGGCCAGAGCCGGTGGCAGACCGGAAGGCGGCGCGTTCCACGTCGTCAGATGCACCAGGGCGTGCCAGGCCGTGCCGCCGGTGGGGCCCTCACCCGGTGGGAGCCTGCCCTCCGTCGCCCGGTTGACCAGCCGTGGCAGGTCGGTCGGCACCAGCACCGAAAGGAGAGCCCGCAGAGCGTC
This sequence comes from Streptomyces sp. NPDC056128, assembly GCF_042263835.1. Taxonomy (NCBI): domain Bacteria; kingdom Bacillati; phylum Actinomycetota; class Actinomycetes; order Kitasatosporales; family Streptomycetaceae; genus Streptomyces; species Streptomyces sp. NPDC056128. Next base: position 621,614 of record NZ_JBHJVQ010000002.1, read on the forward strand.
CCAGTCGGTGTCGGGGTGGAATGACAGGGCCTGCCACTCCTCGGCGAGCTGCTCCACAGTCTTCGTCGTCTGGGGCGAGGCGCCCATGAGGTGCAGCGTTCCCGCGAGGCCGGCGAGTCCGAACGGCTCCCTCATGCAGGCCCTGACGAGCGCTTCGACACGACCGTGGGCGCTTGTGGAGGGCTGGAGGGTGTCCACGGCCGGGTGCTGTCCGAGGTGACGGCTCAGTTCGTCGAAGCGCGCGAGCCCCGTGTCCAACAGCACGGGATCACTGATCAGCACGTGGACCACCTCGGATGCCACCCGGAACTGCGCACGGACGGCAGACCGCCCGGGCTCCGGGCCGTCCGCCCGCAGGTCTGTGACGTCACTCACCACGACCACCGCCCGTCGTCGGTCCGTGCCCCGTCGGACCCTCGATGTACCGGCCCAGTCGCCGGCTCAGCGCCGTGGCCATACCCGTCAGGACATCCCTGACTTCGGTGCTGGTCACCTCACCGGACGCGAGGCGGTCGGTGATCCAAGCCGCGGTGGTCCGGGCGTCGCCCGGTGGGCTGGTGTCCCAGGGGACGGGCAGCCAGTGCAGCACCACCTCCGTGGCGGCCTCGTGCAGGATCGGGTCCGCGGGTGTCAGGCCGTGCAGGATCGGCAGCCAGTCGCCCAGCAGTCCCAGCCCCACCAGCCGTGCCCGCTCCAGGCTGGGGTGGTGGCCCCGGGTGTCCAGCTGCCGCAGCCAGGAGCGCGCTTCCCGCATGGCTCTCAGCCGCTGCCCCTCGCCCGCCAGCCGACCGAACCAGCCCACGGCGGTGACGGCATGGGCGGCCAGGGCGAGCTCGACGATCCCGTGGTGCGAGTGGCCGTACGTCACCAAGGTCCGGGCGGCCCACTCGGAGCGGGCCACGTCCTCGACGAACGGCCTCGCCTCCACGACCCCCGCATAGGCAACGGCCTGGACGAACCGCAGCACCTCGGCGGGGGAGGCGGCCGCCTCGCCTCCGGCGGCCGCCGCATCGTCCCAGCCCGCCGGGCGGTGTGCGAGGACACGGGTGAGGGCCTCCTGCGACAGCGTCAGGCGTTCCGGACGGCCGACCGCGGTGAGCAGGAAGTCCATGCCGCTCATGTGGTCCATCGCGAGCCGATGGCCCTCCTCGTCGTCGTGCTCCAGGAGGGCGGCGAGCACGTCGTGACCGACGTCCGCGACGTAGTAGGTCTGGGCCCATGTCCCTCTCATCGCGTGCTCCGCGTCCAGGGCCCGCACCACCCGGGAGGCCGCGTGCAGCAGCTGGACGTGCAGCACGTTCGACTGCTGCCCCACGGCCCCGATCAGAGCGGCCAGCCCGTCCAGCCACCGCGGATCCCCGGGCCGGGGGCGCGCGATCAGGCCCCTGACCAAACGCTCGGCCAGTGACATGTCCGCGAGGGCGAGACTCTCCACCACGGAGGCGGCGGCGAGCAGCCGCTGCCCGGAGGATCCGGGGGTGACCAGGTCGAGCAGCTGCCGGGGCGGAACCTCGCCGTCGGACAGCAGCCGGTGGGCGGCGGCGACCGCCTCCCGGTCGGACCCCTCGGCGAAGGCGTCCATCGCCTGCCGGCGGCCGTCGCCTTCGGCGCCGGTCAGCAGCAGGCCTGCGAGCGGATCGCCGGGGCAGGCCGCGCGGCGGTGCCCCGCCGCGGTGGACAGCATCTCCGACCAGTTCGGCAGCTCGGTGAGCCCGGGATCGAAGCGATGGTCCAGCAGCACTTCCAGGGAGTCCGCGTCGTGCGACTGCGCCACGACGGACAGCAGTTCGCCGCGTTCCCGCGCCAGGGCGGCGCTGTCGGTCAGGCGCGTGGCTTCCCGGGCTTCCCGGTCCGCGGCGGCGAGCCGTCGGCGGCATGCCGCGTTCCGCGCCTTCCGGGCGTCGGGAGTGAGTTCTACATCGAGCGCGGTGAGCGCGGCGGCGGCCTCCTGGACGACCGGCCAGGGCCGCCCGGCGTCGAGGCGTTCGGCCGGATAGCCGGACAGGGTGAGCAACTGCCCCTGGCCGATGGCCCTCAGGGCGGCGGCCTCCACCTCGACGGGCACCGTACGGCCCAACACGGCGACGACCGCGCTCCGCAGGGACCTCCGCGCCGCGTCCTCACCCGTGGCGCCGGCGCCACGTACGGCGGCGCTCATGGCCCGCAGGCAGGCCACCACGGCTTTGGCGGGAGCATCGTCGGACGACACCACCTCTTCGAGCACCGACCAGGCGGCGTCGGCACGCAGCAGGGTGAGGGCCACGGCTGCGCGGTCCCAGTCCCGCACCGCCGCCGGATCCGACGCCAGGACGTGCCCCTGCCGCTCGACGAAGCTCCGCGTCAACTCGGTCGGTACCCGGGGCGCTTCACGCATCAGCCACGCCCCGTACCGGGCGTCCGCATGGGCGGCGCGCTGCCACACCCGTTCCAGGACCGCCCGGTCGACGTCCGGAAGCCCGACGAGCATGCGTGCCGGCTCCTGCCACTCGAACCGCAGGACGCGCCGAAGCAACTCCGCCTCGTCGTGCGTCGCCAGCCGGGCCAGCAGACGCCCCGCGCAGTAGGCCTGGAAAAGCTCGTGCCGGAACCGCACCAGCCCGTGCGCCACATCAAGGAACTGGGAGGCTACGACCTCGTCGATCACGGCCCGCCAGTCCTGGCGCACTTCGGCCAGCCGGGGCTCCATCCGCTTCAGAGGCATCGGGCCGTGCTCGACGAGCAGTTCGGCGACCGATTCCAGCAGGTCGAGCTTCTCCTCAGGAGTGAACCGCAGGTCCGGAGGCTCGTCCAGCCGGTCTCGGTGGTGCCGCTCGGCCAGATACCACGTGGAGAACACGGCGAACAGCTCACCGGCCGTGCGCGGCGGCGTCGCAGTGGAGCCGTGGGACTCGACAGCCATCCACAGGAACAGTGGCGTGTGCAACAGCTCCAGCAGTCCGGCGGAGACCAGACCCTCACCCGGTTCACCCTCCCGACGTCCGGCCGGTGGGAGCCCTTCACTGAAGAGCGAGGTGAACCACGGCGTACTGTTCGGGTCGGCGAGGCGTTCGGCCGCATAGTGGCGGGCCTGTTCCGTCGTGACGGGGTGCAGGGTGATCGCCGGCGCCGTGAGCGGTTCGGCCGCCGGAGCCGTGGGGTAGGCCGAAGTTCGCTGACCCAGGACCACCGGCGTGTCCCGGTACTGCGTGCGTAGGGTTCGCAGCCACCGCAGCACATCGGCGCGCTTGTGCGGGGGCACCTCATCCAGGCCGTCGACCAGCAGCTGCAGCCCCCGCAGCATCAGGAGCCGGTCGCAGGCGGCGCCACCGAGCCGGGCGCCGGCGGTGCAGGCACGGGCCAGGACCTCGCCGTAGGCACCGGGTGCCGCCAGTGCCGTCGCGAGGTCCGCGGCGTGCATGGACAGCGGCATCCGCGGGGGCAGTGCGGGATCCGTGGCCTCCCCGGTCACGGCCCCGGCGTACAGACGCTCCAGTACTTGGAGAATCGTTGACTTCCCGGCGCCCGCCCGGCCGACGAGGGCCACCGAACCGTAGCCGGCGGCAAGGCGCAGGGCGTCTTGGGGCCGTTCGGGGGGCGTCCCGCCCGGTGAGTTGGAGGACGGCGGGAGCGCCTCGCCGGACACGGATCCGTGCAAGGGGATGAAGTTCGTCCCGGTGCGCAGCAGTTTGCGCAGCCGCTGATCCGCGGCGTCGGCGCACATCACGCGCACGGCCCGGTCGCAGGCCGTCCGCACCGCCTGCCGTACCGGGGGGTGTGCGCGACCGCCCGGACGCCGGTCCAGTTCGGACACGAGCTCCAGAAGCAGCCGCAGTTCGTCGTCGTGTCCCGGCTCCAGCTCCGGGAGCACCCGGGCGGCCAGCTCGTGCAGTTCCGTCGACGGCCAGTAGGCGAAGCAACCCGGTGTGCCGGTCTCCTCGCCCTTCAGGAACTCGCCCGCCACACCGGCGGCTATGAGCGCCGCCGCCACGGTCTGGGGTGTCTGCGCCTGCCGGGGCCACTTCAGGGTCCGGCAGGCCGCGAGCGTGAGCTGCGCCAAGTACTCGTGCCACCACGGCTGCCGGCCCTCGGCCGGATAGCCGAAGCGGACAGCGGCGCGCACGTGCCAGAGGAGGCGGAACGCCACCCGGAAGGCCGGGGACTCCCCCGCTAGGGCCCATGCCGGCGACTCGGCACCGTCGCCGTCCGCCTCCCGGCCGCCGTCCTCCTCGCCGTCGGCGCCGTGGAGGGAGGCGACGGCGAGGCAGCGGTTCAGCCGGATCAGTTCCGGTGGGCTCAGCGCCGGGGCCACCACATTCCGCAGCAGATTGATCTCCAGCCAGGCGGGATCGCCCAGCAGGGGAAGATCCTCGTCGACCCGCGCGTGATCGATGAGGTACGGCTGATCGTCGGCCTGAAGCACCTTGCGGGGGGTGTACCGGTCGTCGGCGGTGAGCACATTGCGTGGATTGAGGTCGTCGTGGACGGTGGCGGTCACCCAGCCCTCCGTGACACCGCAGATGATGGACCGCAGCCGGGCGAACGGATGACCCACGAGGTGCTCGCCGAAGCGCAGGCCGTGAGTCTCCGGTACCGCGTCGTCGCCCAGCAGTTCGCGTACGAGACTCCAGTAGCCGAGAACGCGCGTGCTCACCACCCGGGCCCTCAAGGGCCCTTGGACGGTGCACGTGCCGTCGGCCCGCACGTCGGAGACCTTCAGCTGCCTGGTGGCCCTCGCCGTCGGCCGCACCTCGATCCGGGTGTCGTCCGACGGGTGAACGGTCAGTACCCCGCTCTTCAGCCGTCCCTTCTGCACCGGTACGGAGATCCAGGACCCGACGGCGAAGCGGGGATCGCCGTCGCCCGTACCGGCTGAGCACGAGGCCGCGAACAGGTCCGCCGGATACACGTGCCGCACCGCGTCACCCGGCTGTGCGTCCTCGTCCAGCTCCACGACCAGGTCGGCGCCGAGCCGGGGGTTGAGCCGCTGGAGCCGTCCGCTGGTGGGGTGGGGGCGTGCCGCGCGTGACAGCGTCCCCCGCAGCCGCCGCACCAGCCGGTCCACGAGCAGCACCGCGCGGCGCGCCGCCTCCTCGGAACCCTCCATGGCCGACTGTGCGAGCTGCTCCAGGGTGACCACCGGAAACCCCGGTTCCCCCATCCGCTCGCTGACGTGCACATACACGACCGCCGCACGCTCTCCGGCCGGTGGCCCGCCGGGCTCCAGCAGAGACTGGCTCACGGCGGCGATCTCCGTGAGGTAGGCCGCCTTCAGCTCGGACATGTGGTCGCGGTAGGCCTGCCACTCGGTCCGGGCGGTCTCGGCGTCCTGGAGTTTCACCACGTACCACACCTCGGACCCCGGAGAACCGCAGAGGACCTTGATCTCCAGAACCTGTGCCCCGCTGAGCCCACCGGAGATCTGCCGGACGACCTCCACACCGTGCACCGGTCCCCGCAGACGGCCGTCGCCTTCGCCCTCGTCGATTCCGTGCAGAAGCCAGTCGATCTCCGGCCGCTCCTCGTCCGGGATCTCACAACCGGGCGGGAATCGCACTTCCACCTTGTCGCCCCCCAGCCCAGTCGGTTCACTGTAGTTTGGCATCCGGGCGGGCACGGGGGGACGGGGACGCGAGTGCTGGAAGCCATCTGGACCGGTCTACTGGTCGCGCTGCTGTGCTGGATCGCATCGGTGCTGTGGAACAACCGCCGCAGGTTGCCCGTACTGGTGGCCTCCTGGCGCCTCTTCGGCGAAGTGCGCGTCTCCGTCGCGTCGTTGCTCCGTGTCCAGGACGACGACCGGTATCTCCTGCTGCACTCGCCGTACCGGCCCGACTCCTACGGTCCGCCCGGTGGTGTGGTCAAGTACCACCCGGCGGCGCGCCCGGCGCTGGACCGGCTCGGGTTCCGCGAGGAACCGCGGGTGGACCAGCGCATGCGCAGCGATCTGCGTGGCTTCTTGCCGGGCCGTGCGCTGCCTGGCTTCGTCCGCTGGCTCGACCGTCAGGAGGACCGCGAGTCGGCGCTCGAATGCGTGCGCCGCGAACTGGCCGAGGAACTCGCCGAGATCGGCCACCAAGAGCTGACCGCCGGCATCGACCGCCTCCACTTCACCCATGTGCGGCACGTGGTGGACGGCCCGCTGAAGGTACCCGGACGGCCCTACCGCGTGGTCCGCCTCTTCGACGTCTGGGACCTCAGCCCCGACACCCCCGAAGCCGTGGCGCTGCGGGACGCGTTGACGGCGCTGGCCTCTGACTCCGCGGACCACGGTGTGCTGGTCGCCACTGCGGACGACATCGTGCACGGTCGCCGCCGCCACGCCTATCTGGCCCCGCACGCGGCCTACTTGATGGGGGAACGCCGCTTCCACTCGGACCTGCCGCCCCTGAACTCGTGAACCGCTCTCGCGGCGGGTGGCCGGTCCGCGCCATGGCGATCCCAGTCAGGAGTCGCCGAGCTCCGTGAGCCGGTCCAGTGCGGTCTGCTTCGCCTGCTGGAACCGGGCCAGCTCCTCTCCGGCCTTCGCGCGCACCGGCTTCTCCGCCCGCGCCTGGACGTCGACGATCCGCTGGTGCGTGTCCGTGGAAAGCTGGCAGGCCAGATCGTCCCCGGCCAGGTCCAGTTCCCGGTCTCCCACGGCGAGAACCCGGTCCCGATCACCCTCCGCCTGCGCCAGTCGGTCCAGGATCTCCTTGCGGGGGTCCTCCAGCGTGGCGTAGGAGTAGCCCAGGTCCGCCATGCACCCGGCCCAGCCCCTCTCCACGTCCTGGAAGTCAGGTGAGTCCAGGGTTCGCCGGATGACCTCATTGCTCAGGTCCTCGACCGTGTAGCGCAATTCGGCCCAACCTTGGCCGTATACCTCGTCTCGCGCCTTCTGGGCGCAGGAGTCGGGGTCGTAGCTGATCTGCCGTCCGCTGGGCAGCGAGATCTCCACATGGTCGTCCAGGCTGCCGAGGAGCGCCTTCTGCCAATCCTCCCGCTTCGCTTCCGAAAGACCGGCCAGCATCTCCCCGTTCGGATCGTCCGATGGTCCCTCCAGCGCCTCACTGGTCAGTCCGTAGCCGTCGCTCTTCGACCACTGCGGCGACAGCACGGTGTAGGGGTTGACGGCGGCTGCTCGTCGCGCGTCAGGGGCGGGGCCGATCCGGTAGTCGTACCCGCGCTCACGCATACAGGTCTGGATCAGTGTCTCCTCGGACTCCCGCAGCGCCGTGTGCTCATCGGCCGAGTAGTACATCGCGCCCGCCAGGGGCAGGGGCATGGGTACGTCGGGTTCCGTCGCGGCCTCACGGCCGGGTGCGGCGCACCCGGCCGTGAGGAGCACAGCGGCAGCTGTCCACAGCAGTCGGCGCACGCTCAGCAGACCCAGATGTTGGAGCCGACGCCGTCCTTGAACTTGGTGGTGCTGGTGTCCGAGACGACGTAGCCGCGCAGGAAGCCCTGGGACTCGCCTCGGAACCAGGTCTTGGTGAACAGCGTGACGTCGCAGGAATTTCCGTTGTTGTACAGCGACTTGGCATTGTCGAACTTGTCGTACTGTCGCAGGTCGCTGTTGTTGCCCCAGACCTGGCCGGGGGTGCCGCCCCCCTTGGTCTTCGAGTAGGCGCACAATGCACCAGATTCACAGTCGTCCCAACTGGCCTGCGCCGGGGTCGCCGTGAGGCTGACCCCCAGCGCAGCCACCAGCGTGCCGCCCGCTGTGATGGCCGCGACCCTTGTCCTGAATCCCATGATGGATTCCCCCCAGTAGCTCACCGGCACTCGTGCTGATCACGAGTGGAAGTCGACGATGGTCAGGCTAGGCGGCCAGGCATGGGAAAGGCCCCTGCAACTATCCAGGGTGCGGAGAGACGAAGGGGCGGCCAGCGCCGTGTCGCGGCAGGGTCCGGGTGGCCCGTGCGCAGGCGGAGCGGAACCAGACGCGTTCTTGTGGCTCGCGTCAGGACACCAGGCGAAGCGCGAACGCGAGGGAGTGGGTGAAGATCTGCTCCACCTGGGTGTCGGGTACGCCGTGCCAGCCGTGGTCGGCGTTCGGGATCGTCCACAGTTCGGCCGGTGACGAACCGGCCGTCTCCAGTGCCGCGGCGAGGGCTTCGCTGTGTGAGCAGGCGACCATGGAGTCCTGTTCGCCGTGAACGAGCAGGAACGGGGGCGCGTCGGCGTGGACTTGGGTGAGGGGGCTGGCCGCTCGGGCGCGTTCCGGGGCGGTTGTTGGTGGCGTGCCGAGCATGAGTGCCTCGGGGGAGGCGGGGTCCTCCGGGGTGAAGGGGCCTCGCGCGGTGGTCAGGTCGCTCGGTCCGTACCAGATCACCACCCCGGCCGGTGAGGGGTCGGTGTGGGTGAGGGCGAGGAGCGACGCGAGGTGGCCGCCGGCGGACTCTCCCCACGCCACCGTCCGCCCGGTGTCGATGCCCAGTTCCGCGGAGCGCAGCGTGAGCCAGCGCAGTGCGGCGCGCAGGTCGTCGAGCGGGGCCGGGAAGGCGGCCTCGCCGCTGAGCCGGTAGTCGGCGCAGGCGACGGCGAAGCCCTCGGCCGCGATGCGCGCGAACGGGCCCGGGGACCAGTGGCGCGTCCGCATGCCCAAGTCGTCGCGCCGCCCCCGCCGCCAGGCGCCGCCGTGCACGAACAGCACCAGCGGAAGCCGCCCGGCCCCGGAGCGCTCCGGCAGCCACAGGTCGAGCTCCAGGGGGCGGCTGCCCTCCACAGGGAGGTACGGCACGCCGCGCAACTCGCGTACGCCGTGCTCGTTCAGGGGCGCGGACGGGAGCGGAGCGTGGTCGGGGTGGGGTGCGGAGATCAGATCGCGCAGCGAGGGGCCGGAGTCCGCATCCGTCATGGCGTCCGCCACTGGTGGTCGGGCAGGAAGCGCACGTCGAACCGCTCGGGCACGGTCGCGAACTTGCCGGGGGCCGGGACGACGGGCGCGTGGGGCAGTCCCATGTGATCGGCCGGTACGCCGAGGTTCTCGAAGAACCGCTCGAAGGTTCCTCCGGGGCCGGCCGCGACGCCGACGACCTGGCTGTGGTGGCGCTCCATGCGGTAGGCGTGCCGGCAGTTCTTCGGTACGAAGCCGAAGTCGCCCGGGGTGAGGAGCTTCTCCTGCTGCTCGCCCTCGGTGTCCTCGACGAACAGCCGCACCGCGCCCTGCGTGATGTAGAAGACCTCGTGGGTGTCGGCGTGCACATGGGCGGGGATGACGTCGCCCCTGGGGCCCTCGACGGTGAAGAAGTTGAAGGTGTTCTCGGTCTGCTCGCCGCCCGCGTAGATGGTGATCAGGTCGCCGAACAGGTGGGCCCGGTCGCCCTCGCCCTTCTCGATGAAGTAGGGCTTGCCCGGTTCCGCGGGGATGCGTGACGCCCGCCGGTAGGGGGTGGCGTACTCGATGGTCATGCCGTCTCCCTGGATCGACCTCCGTGGTGAATGTCAGGTAGCCTGACATGAGACACTGTCGGTAATCAAGCACTGGATGTGAGCCCGGCCCCCTCGTGAGGAAACGATGCAGTCCACCCGCCGCTACCTTCCGCAGTTGCTCGGCGAGGCCCGGCGGTGGTTCGAGGAGGGGCTGCTCGCCGCCCTCGAAGCGGCCGGTGCCGTGCCGGTGTCCCCGACGCAGGCGCAGCTCTTCGCCGTGCTGGACGACCAGGGCGCCACGGTCTCGGAGCTGGCCCGGCGTATGGGCGTCACCCGGCAGACGGCGCATCAGGCCGTGCACGGCCTGGTCGCCGCGGGGCTCCTCGATCAGGTCGCCGACCCCAACTCCCTCCGGCAGCGGCTGATCCGGCGGACCGAGGAGGGGGAGCGCGTGCACCGCCAGGCCGGCCTCATCCTCGAGCGGCTGGAGGAGCAGCTTGCCGAGCGGATCGGCGGGGAGGCGGTCGACGCCCTGCGGGCGGCGCTGGAAGCGCCCTGGGGGCGTCCGCCCGGCCCGGGCTCGGGCTGAATGTCCGCATACCTCTTATCGGGCTAAAATGTACATATAAGGTTATCCGGGCTTTCCGGTCTTCTTGGTTGAGCGGCAGGTCCACCCCGCTCGGCGCCCTCTCAGGAAGGCAAGACGATGACGGACACCTCTCAGCGCAGTGACCGTGGGACCTCGACCGGGCCGTCCGCTGTCGGCGGGCGGGGTCAGTCAGCGGGCCGGGGGCGCACGAGTATCGCGGACATCGTGGTGCTGAAGATCGCCGCGATGGCGACCCGCGAGGTCGGCGGGGTCCACGCGATGGGCAACGTCTTCCGCCGTGCCGCGGGCGCGGTACGGGACGCCACTCCCGGCGCGGGGCGGGCGTCCGTGACCCGGGGGGTGAAGGCCGAGGTCGGGGAGCGGCAGGCGGCGATCGATCTGGCGATCGTGGCCGAGTACGGCGCCCGGATCGGCGACGTGGCCGATGAGGTGCGCGAGAACGTGATCTCCACCTTGGAACGGCTGACCGGGCTGGAGGTCGTGGAAGTGAACATCTACGTCAGCGACGTCCATCTCCCCGACGAGGAGGAGGACGAGCCGGAGGGCCCGCGGCGCGTCGCGTAGCGGCGGCCGGTGTCAGAGGCCGAGCCGGGCCAGGGCCGTGCGCAGGGCCGCGCGTACCTCCGGGGGTGGGGGCGGGCCGTCGTTCTCGGTGCCCGCGGTGACCGCGGCGGCGACGTCGCGCAGCTTGGTGTTGGAGAGCTGGGAGGCCTCCCGGAGGATGTCCCAGGCCTCGTCCGAGGTGCAGGCGTGCAGGGCCATCAGTACGCCGCGCGCCTGGTCGATGACCGGACGGGAGGCGATCGCCCGGCGCAGCTGGTCGACCTCCTCCTCCAGGACGTGCAGCCGCTCGGCGGCGGTGGTGGTGCGCAGGGGGTCGGTGGTGTCCAGACCGGCCAGCTCCAGGACGCGCAGCGGCTGGCCCCGCCAGTTCGCCGTCGTCGCCGGTACCGCCTCCCGGTGGCTGTAGCCGCCCAGCAGGTCGAGGAAGCGCAGCCCGCCCGGGTCCATGAACTCCACATCGCTCATGTCCAGGTCGAGCCGGGAGACGCCGGCCGGCAGTGCGGCCAGTGCCTCGGCCAGGATGTCCGTGCACCCGTGGACGAGCCGGCCGCGCGCGACGAGCAGCGCCCGCCCGGCGGTCACCCTGCCGTCGATGACCAGGAAGGCCGGCTGCCCCGCCAGACGCGGCGGTGCCGTTGAGGTCATGTCACCCGCCCTTGTCCGTCCCCGACAGTCCTGGTCGACGCTCGCGACGTCGCTCGGTCCCCTTCGCCGTGGCGCCTGCCCGCCGTACGGCCGACTACACCCAACGCCGGGGAATGAGTGGCCGAAGAGAGGGTAAAGGCAGTGCCGGTGCGCCCCACGTCCACGCGGTCACAGCGGCGACCACCAGGTCACCGTCGTGCCGTCCGCCCGGCGCCCGGCGCCCTCCTCGCCCTCGCCGTCGTCGAAGACCGTCAGCCGTACGCCGTCCCGGCCCCCGTCCGCCGCGGCGCCGGTCGCGTCCACGGTGACCTCGACGCGGGAGACGGCCGCGCGGACGGTCGCGTCGGTCAGTGCGCGGCGCAGGGCGGTGAGCAGGTGTCCGGCCACCCGGTCGGGTACGCGGGTGTCGACGGCGCCCCTGAAGTGGGTGGACGGGGCGAAGCCGAGCCGGGCGGCGGCGGACGCGGTCTCGCGCAGGACCCGGCCGCGCAGCCCCGTCGGCGGCTCGGCCGGCGGCTGCTGGAGCGCGAAGATCGCCGTGCGGACCTCCTGGACCGTGGACCGCAGCTCGTCCGCCGCCCGCGCGAGGATGTCCCGCACGTCCTCCGCGCCACCCCGGCGCTGCGTCGACTCCAGCATCATCCCGGTGGCGAACAGCCGCTGCACCACCAGGTCGTGCAGGTCCCGCGCGATGCGGTCGCGGTCCTCGTAGACCGCCAGCCGCTCCCGCCCGCGCCGTGCGTCGGCCAGCACCAGGGCGAGCGCGGCCTGCGAGGCGAACTGGGTGGCGAGCCGCCGCTCCAGGTCCGTGTACTGGCGTTCGCCGCGCCGGCGGGGCAGGGCGAGGGTGCCGATCAGCCGGCCGTTCGCCTGCAGCGGCAGCATCATGCTCGGCCCGAACCGGTGCCGTACGTGCGTCGTCATCCGCGGATCGGTCGCCGAGTCGGTGAGGAAGACCGGCTCGCCGCCGAGCAGTTGCTCCAGGACGGGGCTGCCCGGCGCGATGGTGGCGCCGACGATGCCCCCCGGGTCGTCGGGCGTCGACGCGGTCACGATCTCCATGCCGCCCTCGGCGGTCGGGTGGAGGATGACGCCCGCGGAGGCGTCGGCGAGCAGCCGGGCCCGCTCGGCGACCGTGGTCAGCGCGTCGTCGGCGCCCTCCTCGGTGAGCAGCGCCGTGGTGACGGCCGCCGCGCCCTCGATCCAGCGCTCGCGCTGCCTTGCCGTCTCGTACAGCCGGGCGTTGCCGATCGAGATGCCGGCCTGGGTCGCCAGCACCCGCAGCAGTTGCTCGTCCTCCGCCGTGAAGGGTCCGGCGCCCGGCCGGCCCGCCAGCCGCAGCTCGCCGAACGCCTCGTCGCGCACGTGGATCGGCACCCGCAGCCGGGGCGCGGTCGCCGCCACGGGTTCCGGGCCCGGGGTGCGGATCTCGGCGAGGCCGTCCCGGCCGGGGTCGAGCATCGCCAGGGCCGCGCGGTCGGCGCCGGTCAGTTCGGCGGCGCCGTCCACGAGGTGCTGGAGGGTGCTGCGCAGGTCGAGGTCGGTGCCGACCTCCAGGACGGCTTCGAGGAGGCGGGTCAGTCGGGGCGCGGGCCGCGCGGTCATACCGTCCGGGCTCCTCGGCGTACTCGGCTCCCTCGGCGGCGGGTCAGTCGGACGCGGCCGGCTGGAGCGAGATCGGCTCCACCCGGCCCTCCAGCATGCTGCCGAGCCCCTGGACCGCGCACACGTCGGGCCGCTCCGCGATGTGCACCGGCATGCCCGTGGCCTGACGCAGCATCTGGTCGAAGCCGGGCAGCAGCGCGCTCCCGCCGACCATCATGATCCCCCGGTCGGCGAGGTCCGCGACCAGGTCCGGCGGGCAGTCCCGCAGCACCCGTCCGATCCCGTCCAGCACGGCCGTCAGCGGCGTCTGGATGGCGTTGCGCACCGACGCGGTGTCGACCTGCACCGAGCGCGCGAGGCCGGTCGCCACGTCCCGGCCGTGGATCTCGGTGGAGGCCGGTCCCTGCGGGGTCAGCCCGTTGCCGGACAGGGTCAGCTGCAGCGGACGTACGGACTGGCTGGGCAGCACCAGCTCGTGCTGGTGGCGCAGGAGCTGCACGATCGCGTGGTCCACCGCCTCGCCGCCGACCGGGATGCGGGCGGCGGTCACGATCGAGCCGAGGGAGAGCACCGCGACCTGGGTGGCGTGCGCCCCGCACACCATGATCATGGTCGCCTCGGGCTGCTCCACGGGCAGCCCGCAGCCGACGGCCGCGGCGATCAGCGTGTCGACCAGCTCCACGCGGCGCGCGCCGAGTCCGACCAGCGTCTCGATCGCCGCCCGCTGCGCCAGCGGATCCGCGTCGTGCGGGGTGCAGGCGGCGGCGCGCAGCCGGGGCTTGCGGCGCAGGGCGCGGCGGATCTTGTCGCCGAGCAGGTGCCGCAGCATGCGCTGGGCCATCTCGATGTCGACGACCGTGCCGCCGGACACGGGCCGCACGACCCGGATGTAGCCGGGGGTGCGGCCGGTCATCTTCTCCGCGAACTCGCCGACCGCGATGAGCGCGCCGGTGCGGGTGTTGACCGCGGCGGCGGAGGGCTGGTCGACGACGAGCCCGGCACCCTTCACGTACACGCGGGTCCGTGCCGCGCCCAGGTCGACGGCGAAGTGGCAGCGGCGCAGCTGCTCCAGACTGGCGGTACTGGCGGTCATGGCGGATCCTCCCGAGAGCGCGACCGTGCGGCCGCCCGGTGGGCGGCCTTGCTGGCATCGTGCGCGGGAGCGGGGGCGGGCGCCCGTTGGAGGGGGCCGGGCGGGGGGCCGCCGAACGGGCGGTCTCCGACGGCGTTCCCTTTCGACGTTCCCTTTCGGCGTTCCCGGCCGCGCCCGGTCAGCCGTTCTCGGCCGCCGTCAGCAGCGGACGCAGGTCCGGTACGAGGAGCGCGTCGTCGTCCGCCGCGCTCAGCTCCCGCCGGACCCGTTCGCCGCCGCAGTGCCCGATGAACGGCAGACCGAGCGCGCGGGCGGCGGACTGCTCGGCGACGGACGAACCGATCAGCACGCACGTGTCGATGGTGGCGTCGAGCCGCTCCAGGGCCCGCAGGAGGACGTCCGGGTCGGGCATCAGACGGGTGAGGTCGGTGCCCCTGCCGTGCACGTCCCCGGCGAGGGCGTCCAGCAGGCCGCGTCGCCGCAGGTAGGCGGTGACCGGGGCGGGGTCCCGGTCGGTGACCACGGCGGTGCGCACCCGCCGGGCGTCCAGCGCCTGGACCAGCCGGTCGGCCAGGGGCACCGGCCGTGCGGTGCGTGCCGCCCGCGCCTCGTGCCGGTCGAGGCGGAGCCGTACGTCGGGGGCGAGCCGGTGCCCCGCCAGGGCCCGGACGAAGTCGAGTGTGCCGGCGTATCCGTCCGTCGAGACCCGGGGCAGCGGCACGCCGGACAGCGCGTCCTCGGGGTCGCGCTCCTCGACGAAGAGCCGTGCGATGTCCAGCAGCACCTCCCGCTCGGCGGCCGGCCGGTACAGCCGGGCCAGTACCTCGTCGAAGCCGAGGAGGACGCAACGGGCGCCCGCGATCAGGTCGGCGGGTGAGCGCGGGGTACGGCGGGGCGTGAACGCGGGGGCGCCGGACTCATGGCGGAGGTTCCAGCCGACGGAGTAACCGGGCGCGTCGATCTCCGCGAGTTCGACCGCACGATCCTCCCGGACCGCGGCGAGCATCTCCCGGTTCCGCTCGGCGACCACCTTGCGCAGGTCGCCCGCCCGGTTGCGCACCGCCTCGACCGGGTCCTCGACCCGCCACGTCACACTGACGCCCGTCAGCGCCGTGGCGAGGCGGTACTCGGCCAGGTCGACCTCGAAGTACTGCCCGGCCGCACGCAGGGCCGGGGGCGTGGACCGGGCCAGGTCCGAGTCCTGCGGGGCGAGTGTGCCGTCGGGCAGCCGCAGGACGACGACCCAGGAGGCGCCGCGCGGGAGGGGGAGCGCGCCGTCGGACGGCATCGGAAAGGGCCCGCTCACCGCTCCGCCGTCCGACGCCTCCACCCTCGGCCCCCCGGCACCCTCGACCGGGCGGTACCAGCCGGTGTCGTCGTCCAGCGGCCGGAACAGGTCCGGATCGAAGGCGGGTCCGTCCTCCGCCGGCTCGTGCACCTCGTCGTGGTAGAGGGAGTCGGAGAGGACGACGAGCGCCTGCGCGTCGGACGCGTCCAGGACCGCGCCGACCGACCCGGCGTCCGCGCGGAAGGACTGCTCCTCGGTTCCGTCCAGCCGGAACTCCACCTGCCAGAACTCGACGAGCAGGTGCTCCCCGCCGACGTGCGCCAGCTGTTCGGGCAGGCCGTCCACGACCGCCCGCAGGAGCCGGGCGGCCTCCATCCGTGGCTGCAGCAGGACGAGCAGGCCCTCCCTGTCGTCCACGAGTTCGTACGCGGTGGCGTCGAGTCCGCTGTCCGCCAGCAGGTTCGTGACCACGGTGCGCAGCGGCGCGAGGTCCGCCTCGTCCCAGGGGTGCTCGGTGTAGGAGAAGCGGACGCAGTCGCGGAAGTCGGTGTCGAAGTCGGCGTCGAAGTCGTCCTGCACCTGCTCGTCCGCCTCGGTCGGCTGTTCGGGCTCCTCCGGTTCCTCCGGCTCCGCCTGCCGTTCCTCGGGCTCCGCCGGTTCCTCCAGCCGCGGCACCCAGAGGTCGTCCTCCGTGGGGAACGGGCCCTCCGGCAGCTCGTCCGGCGCCGACACCGTCCCGTGTGCCGCGTCGTCCCGGTCCGACGCGGTGCCCTCGTACTCCGACCACGGGGCGTCGTCGACCGGCTCGGCGTGCTCCTCGCGCAGTTCGCGGCCCAGCGCCGCCAGGGCCGGACTCCGCCCGCCGGACAGCTCGTACTCCTCGTACAGCTCCAGGGCCTCCGCGCCCCGGCCCTGGCGGCGCAGCGCGATCAGGTAGAGGCGGCGGAAGTCCTCCCGGTGGGGGTGGTCGCGGAGCAGGCGGGACAGTTCGGCCGAGGTCCGGTCGTAGTCGCCGAGGGACAGGTCGAGTTCGGCGCGCTTGGTGTGCAGGGCGAGGCGGAGCCGCAGGAGCCGGGCGCGGGCGGTACGGGCGGCGGGACCGGGCACGTGCGCGAGGGACTCGGGGCCGTGCCAGAGCGACAGCGCCTCGGTGACCAGGGCGCGGGCCTCGGTGGGCGCCCCCTCCAGCCGGGCCGCGTCGGCGCGCCGTACCAGCTCGTCGCAGTGCACCAGGTCCACCTGGTCGGCGCTGGTGTGCAGGGCGAGGCCGTGGGCGGACGTCGCCAGGGCACCGGGGCCGAGGGCGTCCGCCAGCCGCGTCGCCAGCGCGTTCACGTCCCCCCGCGGGTTGCGTGGTTCCTCGCCGGGGTCCCACAGCCCCCACCGCAGCTCCTCGTGCGTCACCGTGCGGCCGTGCTTGAGCAGCAGCATGGCGAGCAGCGCGCGTACCCCCGGTCCGAGGGCGGGGGACCCGTCCGGCAGCGTGACCCGCAGCACGCCCAGGGCGTGGTAGCGGCGCGGCTCGTACGCCTCGCGGGCCCGGGTGAGCGAGTGCGGGTCGGTGAGCAGGTCCACGCCCTGGGCCTGGGTCGTTGGTGAGGCGGACATCAACTGGTCGAAGGCGTGCGCGTAATGGATGCGCAGGGCGGCGGGCAGCCGGTCCAGGTGGCGGGAGTCGATCGGGACGGTCAGCCGCGAGGTGCCCGAGGTCAGCAGCAACAGGATGTCGCACAGGGCCCGGAGGTCCTCGGAGCGTCCGGACGGGCCCGAGGTCCTGCCCGGTTCGAAGAGGCTGAGCCGGACCGTGCCGTCCGGCAGCAGGACCACCCGGGACGCCTCCAGGCCGCCGTGCGTGACGCCCGCCCGGTGCAGGGCGGTGAGGGCACGCGCCAGCTGCGCCCCGACCGACACCGCCAGCGGTGCCGGCAGCCGTCGCGCGTTCGACCGGGCGAGCGTGTGCAGAGCGATGCCGTCCAGGTGCTCCATGACGACGTACGGGACGTCGTCCTCGATGCCGGCGTCGAGGACGGTCACCACGTTCGGGTGGGTGAACTCCGTCAGGCGGCGCGCGTCCCGCAGGAACGCCCGGCGCGAGGCGGGGTCGTGGTCCGGGTCGTGCAGCCGCACCGCCACGGTCCGGTTCGCCTCGGTGTCCTCGGCCAGCCACATCCTCCCGGTCGGCGCGAGCCGCCGGGCCGGCCGGTAACGGACACCCAGCGCGGGCGGGAAGGGGGAGGGGCCCGCGGGCCGCACCGGTGCGGCCAGCTGCCGGGCGCTCTCCTGGCTGATCGCGGCGAACGTCTCGCCGCCGTCGGCCCGTTCGGTGCCGTCCCGGGAGGGGACCAGCGCGCGGAACTCGCCCGGCGACCGGCCCGCCCGCTCGTCGATCAGGCCGCCGGTGCGCAGCAGCAGTTCGTGGGTGCGGTTGCGGGCGGTGCGGGGCAGCCCGCGCAGCAGGAGGTCGCGTACGCCGGGGCGGAAGGCGTACGAGCCGGGCGGCCCGGCGACCGTGGTGAGCATGCCGCTGAGGATGATCTCGGCCAGGTGCTGGGGCCGGGGCTCCGGCTCGACCGCGGCCTGCACCAGCCGCATCACCGGCAGGTCCGGGCGCCCGAGCGCGAGGTGCCCGGCCAGCCGGAAGGCCTGGGGGGACGCGCTCGCGCGAAAACGCAGCACCAGTTCCTCGGGGGACAGGCGCGTGACGTCGGCGCGGTCGTCGGCGTCGGCGGGCAGCGGGCGGTGCAGCACGGCGGCGGCGCCCGGGTGGCGGGTGCCGCCCGGACTCGCGACCAGGGAGGCCCAGTTCGCCAGCCACTCGGGCCCCGGTTCCAGCACGGGGAGGTGCAGGGTGCCGCCGGGGGCCGGGGGTGCGGTGTCGTCGTACGGGGTGAAGGCGAGGGACGCGCTGGGCGCGGCCCGGTGCGGGGCCGACAGCCGGCCCGGGACCGGCGGCAGGGCGGTGTCCCGCCACAACTGCTCGGGGAGCGGCTGGAGAACGGCCAGCGGTGTGCGGTGTGCCCAGCGGCGCAGCGTGTCGAACCAGCGGCTGCCGGCCGGGCCCTCCCGCCACTGCGGTCCCATGCAGTCGCTGATCAGCAGGGTGACCGTACGGCCGTCGGGGGGCGCCTCGGCTCCCTCGCCGCGGACGGTGCCGTCGGCCTCCGCGCGGTGCAGGACGACCGTGCGGAAGACGCCCGACTGGGCGAGCGTGGCGTGCAGTTCGCGCACCAGCGGCTGCCAGACGGGCATCGTCGGGCCCGCGTCGTGCACCAGGTTCAGCCGCAGCCAGCGCTCCCGCACCGGGCGCAGCACCGGCAGCCACCCGTCGGGCCCGCCGCCCAGCCGCGCGATGCGGTCGGCGGTCGCGGCCTCGTCCACCTCGTGGCCCACGGGCGCGTCGGTACGGCGCTTCAGCGGGCGCAGGGAACGCTGCAGCGCCAGCGTGTGGCGCAGCATCGGCGGGGCGGGCGCGAGCAGGGCGCTGTGCGGCTCGGCCGCCGACGTCCCCGGCGCGGGGGCCGGGGAGGGCAGGCGCAGTGGGGTGCGGGAGGCGTCGGGAGTGTCGGGCCGCGCCTCGGGCGGATCACCGACGGGCTTCCGTCCCTGTCGGCGCGGCGGGTTCCGTACCGTCTCCGGCCTCGGCGCGGGAACGGGCGGTGCGGGCTCCCCGGCCGCCGGGCCGGTCGCTCCGTCGTCCGTCGGCCCAGGGGTCGCCGGGTCCATGTGCCCGGCCAGCCAGAGCAGTTCGGCCAGCTCCAGCGGGGTCGGGCGGACACCCGAGGAGACCCGGCCGAGGAGGTCGGCCAGGCGGGGCAGGGGCTCCGGTGAGCCGGGGCGGTCGGCCGGCATCAGAAGGCGTCGGGCTGCGGGGACCTGCCCAGGTAGGGCATCAGCTGCTCGGCCAGCTCGTCCAGGGAGTCGGCGCCGAGACCGGAGGAACGGGCCAGGTAGATGGCGTTGAGCAACTGGTCCGTGGCCAGTTCGCCGCCGCCCACCCGGGACAGGAACCGGTGGATGAGCTGCTCCGCGTACCCGTCGGGCTCGCCCAGGTGGGCGCGGACGATCTCGGCGAGGTGGTCGTCGTCCGGCTGCCGCAGGCGCAGCGAGACGCAGCGGCGCAGGAACGCGGGTGGGAACTCGCGCTCGCCGTTGCTGGTGAGGACGACGAAGGGGAACGCCTTGCAGCGGACCCGGCCGCGCTCCACCGGCACCCGCCGGTCGGTGCCGTCGATCAGCACCTCGGCCCGTCCGTCCGGGGTGTCCCGCGAGGCCCGCACCAGTTCGGGGATCTCGTACTGGCCCTCCTCCAGGACGTGCAGCAGGTCGTTGGGCAGGTCGAGGTCGCTCTTGTCGATCTCGTCGATCAGCAGGGCGCGCGGGCGGGCGTAGGGGAGCAGCGCGGTGCCGAGGGGGCCCAGGCGCAGGTGGTCCTCGATACCCGTGGCCGCCGCCGGGGCGTCGGGGCCCTGCGTGGCGTGGCGGGCCGCGTACAGCCGGGAGAGCGGGTCGTACGTGTAGAGGCCGTCGTGCAGCGTGCTGCGGCTCGTGATGTTCCACCGCAGGACCGGGCCGAGCCGCAGTTCGCGGGCGACCGCGTAGGCGAGGGACGACTTGCCGGTGCCGGGCGGGCCGGTGACCAGCAGCGGGCGCCGCAGGTACAGCGCCGCGTTGACCAGTTGCACCGTCTGCTCCGTGGCCTGGTACGTCACGGCACGGTGCGCGCGGTCCGGCGAGGCGGCCGGGTCGTCGCCGTCCTCGACGGGCGCGTCGAGCACCGGCCCGCCGGCGAAGGCCCGCCAGGGCGGCGGCGGGGGCAGCTCGGCGATGCCGTCGTGGGGGGCCGGGGCGCCGGTGTAGACGGGCCACAGGGGCATGGGTTCTTCTCTCCGGGTGGTCGTGGGCCGGCGGCCCGTTCCTGTGTGTGGGGCCCTGGTCGTCGGGTACGGCGGGTGGGCGGTCATCCGGGCGGGGACGGTTCATCGGCGGCGTCGCCCCGTCAGCCGACGGGTGAGTGCAGCAGGGCCGCGGGCTCGCTGAAGCAGCGGGGGTCGTCCCACAGGAGCTGGACGTCGCGGGCCCAGTGACCGTCGGGGTCCTCGGCCGCCTCCGCCGTCTCGCGCAGCTCCATGACCAGGCGGGGGAGTTGGGACGGTGGCACGTGCGCCACCGACTCCGCCAGCTCGTCGAGGAACGCCGTCCCCGGACAGGGATCGTCGTGTCCGTCGCCCGAGCACCCGCGGCGCGGCCACAGCAGTACGGGCACGGGGACGGTGAGACCCACCTCGAAGTGCTCCCGCGCCGTCGTCGGCGGGGTGCCGAAACCGGCCAGCTCCGCGTCGTCCCGCAGCCGCTTGCGCAGGCCGGCCGGCCGCTCCGGGGTGCCGCAGTCGACGCGCCGCAGCGGTACGCCCTGACTGGCCCCGAGCCTGCCCCACTTCTTGCGCAGTTGGTGGCGGAGCCGTCCGCTGCGGTGGCGGTGGCGGTCGGTGACGACCAGCGGGTAGGCGCAGCCGAGGGGCGTGGAGTCGTCCTCGCCGCACTCCCAGTGCGCCACCGGTTCGTTGAGCCACTCGCGCGGCAGCACGAAGGTGAGCAGCTCGTCGGCGCCCGGATCGAGCTGGGTGCACGCCTCGTCGATATGCTCCTGCACGAAGGCGCGCACCGCGCTGCGGGCCAGCCGGCGCGAGCCCACCGGGCGGCGCTGCCCGTCCCGGTAGGCGGACACCTCGACGGTGACCTGGTCGGCGCCGGCGCCGCTGTGGTCGATCTCCACGACGATCGGCGACCAGGTCGTGGGGCGGGACGGCGGTGCGTGCAGCAGCTCCTCCAGCCGGTCGGCGAAGCGGGTCACCGCGTCCGGCTCCGGCACCTCCCACTGGACGTAGGCGGCGGCGTCCCGCAGAGAGGCGAAGCCCTCGTCCGGGGGCGGCGGGTCGAAGGCGTCCGTGGCGGAGACGTACAGCCGTTTCGGGTCGCAGCTCAGCCCGGTCTCCTCGGCGCGGCGCAGCAGCGCGTACAGCCGTCTGCGCGCGTCCGACCGGTGCCCCGGGGTGGGCACCAACTCGCCCAGGTCGGGCCAGTGGCGCGCCATGACCTCGACGGGCAGCATCCGGCCGACGCGTACGTCCTTGGCGCCGGCGACCGCGGTGACCATGCCGACGACGGTGCCGTCGGCCAGTGCCAGCGCCGCCCCGCTGAACCCGGCCGCCAGCGGCTGCCCGTGCGCCGTGAGCGCCTCCAGCTGGACCCACTCGCCCGAGATGAGCGGTCCGGGCAGGGCGCGGTAGGAGGCGAGCATGCCCTCGTCGTACCCCTTGGGGAAGCCGTAGGCGATCAGCTCGGGGGCGGGCGCGGTCCGTTCGGCGCGGGGCGGGGCGAAGGCGGCCGGGGTGAGCGGCACGTCGCGGTCCAGTTCCAGTACGGCCAGGTCGCCGGGGTCGGCGGCGCCGCCCTGCCAGCCGCCGTGCACGGCGACCGCGGCCGACAGCCCGCCCAGGTCCCGGCGGCCCGGGAAGCTCACCGTGACCGGCGCTTGGTCCGCCGACCTGACGACATGGGCACAGGTCAGTAACCGGCGGGCGGAGACCAGGAATCCGGCGCCGACCTCCGGCCCGCACTCGACGCGGGCGTGCCACGCGGCACCGCTCATGACCGTGCGGCGGCGTCCGGGCCCGCGGGGCGCGCCGGTCCGGGCTCCGGAGCCCAGCTCAGCTTCACCACCAGATGGCCTTCCGCCGTGCCCTTGGCGATGACCGCGCCGGCCTCCGCGCTCAGCTTGACCCCGAACTCCAGCTCCACCGCGTCGGGTCTGAGCGTGCCGTCCCTGAAGACCCGCAGCGCGGACGCGGCCGCCGCCCGGACGCCCTCCAGGGACTCCTCGAAGGTGCGGGCCGCCCGGGCGGGTCCGTCGCCGCGCGAGACCAGCCGCGCGCCGTCCTCGTCCTCGACGCCCTCGACGACCACCCGCACGCCGTCCCCGGTCTTGAACTCGACCAACCCGTCCATGCCGCCGCTCGCTCCCCGTGTGCCGTACGTGTCCGTGCGCAGCACCATGCGCAGCACCATTGTGACGGACGGTACTCGGCCGTGTCGCGGCTCGAGGTGCCGGTCCGCCGGACCACTGGCGGAAACCCGCCAGGGCGCCAATCCGCCACGCTCCGTCAACTCCCGTGTACCAGAAGCCCCCTGAGACTGCTCACAGCACTCTTCACAGCACTCTACGACGACACGACGACGCGAAGTGAGGCGTGGATGAGCAGAGGACCAGTCCGACGCGGGGCGACCCTCCTGTCGGCGGGGCTCGTGATCGCGCTGCTGCCGGCCGGGACGGCGGCGGCACAGGATCCGCCCCCGGAGCCGGCGCACCCCCCGGCCGCCGCCGCCCGGGACACCGCGGCCCGCACCGTCACCCTCGTCACCGGCGACCGGGTGACCGTCACGGACCTCGGCGGCGGACGGAAGACCGTCACGGTCGAGCGGCCCGAGGGTGCCGACGGCGCCGTGCACACCCGCAGTTCCGGCGGCCGGACCACCGTCGTACCCGACGAGGCCCTGCCGTACCTGCGCGACGGCAGCCTCGACGAACGGCTCTTCGACGTCGGCGAGTTGCTGGAGCAGGGCTTCGCCGACACGGAGACCGGCACGCTGCCGCTGATCGTGACCTACGAGAAGGGCGCGCGGTCGGCCACCCCGAAGGGCACCGAGCGGACCCGGGCGCTGCCCAGCGTGCGCGGGGCCGCGGTGGAGGCCGGCAAGGGGCGTGATTTCTGGCGGGAATTCACCCGTGGCGCCGGCATCGACGGGGTGTGGCTCGACGGCCGGGTCACCGCGGCCATGGCCGAGTCCAACGCGCAGATCGGCACCCCGGAGGCCTGGCGGGCCGGGCTGACCGGCAAGGGCGTCACCGTCGCCGTGCTGGACAGCGGTGTGGACGCGGGCCACCCCGACCTGGCCGGACGGGTCGCGGAGAGCCGGAGCTTCATCGCTGGCGAGGAGGTCGCCGACCGCAACGGGCACGGCACGCATGTCGCCTCCACCGTCGGCGGCAGCGGCGCGGCCTCCGACGGCAAGGAGAAGGGCGTCGCCCCCGGCGCCGCGCTCGCGATCGGCAAGGTCCTGGACGACTCCGGTTCGGGCAGCGAGTCCGAGATCATCGCCGGCATGGAGTGGGCCGCCCGGGACGTGGACGCCGACATCGTCTCCATGAGCCTCGGCTCGACCGAGCCCAGCGACGGCACCGACCCGATGGCCGCGGCCGTCAACACCCTGTCCCGCGAGACCGGCGCCCTGTTCGTCGTCGCGGCCGGCAACACCGGCGCCCCGTCCTCCATCGGCTCGCCCGGCGCCGCCGACTCCGCCCTGACCGTCGGGGCCGTGGACTCCGCCGACGAGGCGGCCTGGTTCACCAGCGCCGGGCCCCGCCACGGCGACCAGGCGCTCAAGCCCGACCTGTCCGCGCCGGGCGTCGGCATCCTCGCGGCCCGGTCCCGGCTCGCCGAGGGCAGCGGCGACTACACCGCCATGGACGGTACGTCGATGGCGACGCCGCACGTCTCGGGCGTGGCCGCCCTGCTCGCCGAGCAGCACCCCGACTGGACCGGCGCGCGGCTCAAGGACGCGCTGATGTCCACGTCGAAGGGGCTCGACGCCTCCGCGTACCGACTGGGCGCGGGCCGGGTCAGCGTGCCGGACGCGATCGCCGCCGACGTCACCGCCACGGGCAGCGCCGACCTCGGCTTCCACCCCTGGCCCCACGACGGCGACGAGCCGGTCACCCGGACCGTCACCTACACCAACTCCTCCGACAACGCTGTCGAGTTGAAGCTCTCCGCGCAGGGCGCCCCCGACGGCGTCGTCACCCTCGCCGACACCGCCCTCACCGTGCCCGCGCACGGCACCGCCTCCACCACCGTCACCGGCGTCGTGTCCAAGGCCCCGGCCGGGACGACGAGCGGCCGGATCGTGGCGTCCGGCGCGGACGGAAAGCCCGTCGCGCACACGGCGTTCGGGCTGGTCAAGGAGGACGAGCGGTACACGCTGACGGTGCGCGTCAAGGACCGCTCCGGTGCCGCCGCCCCGGCCGACCTGGTCGTCCAGCACCTCGCCGAGGGCGTCGACCCCGTCCCCGCGCACGTCGGCGACTCCGGCACCCTGGAACTGCGCCTCGCGCCGGGGACGTACAGCCTGACCTCGTTCCTCGACGTGCGCGGCAGCCACGGCGCCGACTCGCTCGGACTCGGCTTCCTCGCCGCGCCGGAGGTCGTCCTCGACCGGGACCGCGAGATCACCCTGGACGGCACGGAACTGAGGGAGATCAGCGCGGACGTGCCGAAGCGCACCGAGACCCGGCAGCTGATCATGGAGTACGACCGCAGCGCGGGCGGCGCCGACCTGTTCGGCGCGGTCCAGGTGCCGCTGAAGTACGACAGCGTCTTCGCCGCGCCGACGAAGAAGGTCACCGAGGGCGGCTTCGAGTACCGGACCGTGTGGCGGCTCGGCAAGCCGCTGCTGGAGGTCAAGGGGATCGGTGAGGCCGTCGTCCAGCCGGGCGGCACCCTGACCGAGGGCCGTGAACGGCTGCCGCTGGTGGACGTCGGGGACGGCCCCTTCCCGGAGGGCGTCCGGGGCAAGGCGGTCCTCGCGCGGCTCACCGAGGGCACCGCACCGGCCGCCCTCGCGCAGGCAGCTCAGGACGCGGGCGTGAAGGCGCTGTTCGTCACCGACGACGCGCCCGGCCGGCTGCTGGCCTGGTGGGGCACGGACGACAACGCCGACCGGCCGCTCCAGATCGCCTCGGTCGACGCGGACGACGCCAAGCGGCTGCGGAAGGCCGGGCGGGTCGACATGACCGGCACCCGCGACACGCCCTACGTGTACGACCTGTCCGAGGGGCACCCCGGTGCCGTGCCCGACCGGGACCTCACCTACGAGCCCGGGCGGCGCGGCCTCGCCGAGGTGCGGACCCGGTACCACGGGGCCGAGCCCGTGAGCGGCGGCGAGTTCCGGTACTCGATCACCGACACGTTCCCGATCGGCCTCGGCTTCAAGGAGCGGATCGCCTACCCGGCCGAGCGCACCGAGTACGTGTCCACCGGTCCCGGCCAGCTGTGGCACGAGTCCGTGACGAGCGCCGGGGAGGCGCTGGAGGAGCGGAGCGGACTGGTCCGGTACCGGGGCGGTGACCGCACGGAGCTGAACTGGTTCAAGCCCGTCTGGCACCCGTACCTCGGCACCGGGCTCGGCTGGGGGCAGCAGCGTTCGGGCAACCGGCTCCAGTTCAACGCCCCCGGCTGGGGCGACTCCGGCCCCGACCACACCGGCTTCGGCGACGTGTGGAGCGAGGAGAGCGGGATGACGCAGACCACGTCGGTGTACCTGGACGGCGAACTGGTCGACGAGGGGCCGAGTTCCGCCGCCTACGTGTGGGAGGCGCCGGCCGACGAGCACACGTACCGGCTCGTCACCGACACCGCGCTCGACGCGGAGCGCTGGCCGCTCGCCACCGAGGGGCACGCGGAGTGGACCTTCCGCTCGGCGGCGACCCCGGACGACCGGTGGACCTTCCTGCCCCTGATCAACCTCTCCTTCGACGTCGACACCGACCTCGCGGGCGAGGTGCGCGGCGGCAAGAGGCTGCGGGTCGGGCTCGGCGCCGAGTACGTGGCGGGCGCCGCCGGGACCGGCAGGATCGGCGACGGCCGTCTCGAGGTGTCGTACGACGACGGGAAGTCCTGGCGGCAGGTGCGGCTGCGCGACGGTGACGGGGCGGCGTCCTGGCACGGGACGCTGAGCGTGCCGCGCGACGCCGAGCGCGTCTCGCTGCGGGCCTCGGCGCGCGACGACCGGGGCGGCTCGGTCACGCAGGAGATCGTGCGGGCCGTGGCCGTGCGGTGACACGCGGACGGCGCCGCCTCCCTGGGACGGGGAGGCGGCGCCGTCGGTTTCTCGGACCGTCAGACCAGCCAGCCGACGAAGTGGACGATGCCGGCGAGGATGTCGGTGAGAAGGTTCATGATCGTGCAGCTCCTTGCGCTGTGCATGTGTGGGACCTACTTGGGACATGTGCGTCAACTACGGTCTGCAGCCCGTTGCTTGCACACCGTAAGTATCGTTGGTCCCTGCAGTCACATACGCTCTTCAGAGCGACGATCACCTGTTCCAGGGAACAACTGATCGCCTGTTCGGATCACGCCCAGCTCGGCCAAGTCCTGCGGACGCAGCCGCAGTTGGTCCGCCGTCGCCTCCACCTCCTCGGGCGGTCGCTTCAGGATCGCCGCCGCGAGCTCCGGCGCGATGACGGAGAAGTAGCTGTCCGGGGTGGCCCAGGTGCGGCCGGGCGCCGCGAGCGCCAGCGCCCCGCCCGAGCCGCCCTCGCCGATCACCAGCGTGGTCACCGGCGTGCGCACCGAGGCCATCACCCCGAACAGCTCGGCGATCGCCGCGCCCACGCCCTGCCGCTCCGCTGCCGCGTCGTTGGCCGCGCCCGGCGTGTCCACCAGGGTCAGCACGGGGATGCCGAGCCGCTCCGCGAGACGGATCAGCCGGGTGGCGGTGCGGTATCCGGCGGGCCCGGTCGCCGTCCCCGTCTGGGCGGCGTACGCGACCGTCCGCCCCGCGTGCTCGCCGAAGCCGCACAGCATGCCGTCCGGGTCGGTGCCGCCGCAGCGGTCCCCGGAGACGGCGACGCGGTGGGTGAAGTAGGCGTCGAGATACGCGGCGGCACGCGGACGGCGGGGTGCCCGCGCCCGGCGGACCGCGTCCCAGCCGGTGGCCGGGAGGCTCCGCGCCCCCAGCGGTCCTGGCACCGGCGCCGGTTCGGCGGACGGCGCCGTCAGCAGCCGCAGCCACCGGCCCAGCGTGCCGCGCAGCTCCCCGGCCGGTACGACCGCGTCCGCGCTGCCCGCCGCCACCTGGGCCTCGGCCGTGTACGCCGCCGGATCGGCGTCCGGCGGCCGGACCCGGGATCCGGCGAAGCCGACCTGTGCGCCGGGCAGCGCGAGGACCACGTCGGCGCCCGCGCCCAGGGTCGCCCAGCCGCCGCCGGTGGCCGGGTCCCGCACCACCGCGATCTGCGCCAGCCCCGCCTCCCGGGTGAGCGCCGACTCCCGCGCCACCCGCTGGAGCTGGGTCAGCGCGAGCATCCCCTCCTGCATCCGGCTGCCGCCGGTGGCGACCAGCGGCACGACCGGCAGCCGGTGTGCGCGGGCGTACGTGTACGCGTCCTCCAGCCGGTCGCCGGTGCGCCGGCCCAGCGAACCGCCGAGGAACCCGAACTCGAACGCGACGAGCACGGCCCGCACGCCCGCCACGTGCCCGGTGCCGCAGACCACCGACTCCTGCTCGCCGGTGTGCTCGGCGGCGCGGGCGCGGGCGGCGTCGTAGCCGGGCCAGCCCAGCGGGCCGTCGGGCGCCGACCGGCCCTCGGGGTGGGGGAGTTCGGCGAAGTCGTCGGTGACGAGGGCGAGGAACTCCCGCGCGGACGGACGGTCAGTCACGGTTCAGCGCCCGCTTCATGATCTTCCCCATGTCGTTGCGGGGCAGCGCGTCGAGGTAGCGGACCACGCGGGGCCGCTTGTGCGGGGCGAGCCGGGCGGCCACGTGGTCGGCCAGCGTCTCCAGCGCGGGCGGCGCCCCGGCGTCGGCGGGCACGATCCACGCCACGATCCGCTCCCCGAGGTCCGGGTCGGGCTCACCGGTGACGGCCGCCT
Source organism: Streptomyces sp. NPDC056128 (assembly GCF_042263835.1). Taxonomy (NCBI): domain Bacteria; kingdom Bacillati; phylum Actinomycetota; class Actinomycetes; order Kitasatosporales; family Streptomycetaceae; genus Streptomyces; species Streptomyces sp. NPDC056128. Next base: position 649,456 of record NZ_JBHJVQ010000002.1, read on the forward strand.
CCCGCACCCCCGCGTGTTCGAGGAGCGCGTTCTCGATCTCGCCGGCCCCGATCTTGTACCCGCCGCTCTTGATCAGGTCGGTGGCCTTGCGGCCGACGATGCGGACATAGCCGTCGGGGTCGCGCACCGCCATGTCGCCGGTGCGGAAGAAACCGTCCCCGGTGAAGGCGGCGGTGGTGGCGTCGGGGCGGTTGAGGTACTCGGTGAACAGATTCGGGCCGCGCACCTGGATCTCGCCGACGCTCTCCCCGTCCGGCTCCGCGATCGGCGTGCCGTCCTCCTCCACCAGCCGCAGCTCCACCCCGGGCAGCGGCACGCCCACGGTGCCGGCGCGCGGCTCGCCGTCCGCCCGCACGCTCGTGTTCATCAGCGTCTCCGTCATGCCGTACCGCTCGATCACCCGCCGGCCGGTCGCCGCGGCGATCCGCTCGTGGTCGTGCACGGGCAGCGCGGCCGACCCCGAGACCAGCAGCCGGGCCCCGGACAGGGCCTTCGCCAGCTCCGGGTCGCCGGGCAGCGACTCGGCGATCCGGTGGTACATCGTCGGCACCCCGAACAGCATGGTCGCGCCGTCGTTCAGCTCCCGCGCCGCGCCCTCGGCGGAGAACCTGCCCAGGTGCCGCACGGAGCCGCCGCGCCGCAGCGGCCCGAGGATGCCCAGCACGAGCCCGTGCACGTGGAACAGGGGCAGCCCGTGCACCAGCACGTCGTCGCCGGTCCACCGCCAGGCGTCGGCGAGCGCGTCCAGGGTCGTCGAGAGCGCGCGCCGGGGGATGACGGCGCCCTTGGGCGGGCCGGTGGTGCCGGAGGTGTAGACGACGAGCGCGGGGTCCCCGTCGCCGGAGCGGTCCTCGGGCACCGGCCCGGTGGCGTGGACGTCGACGTCGACGCGCTCCAGGGCGCCGAGGGCCGACGGGAGTTCGGCGCCGGGAGGCGTCAGGACCAGCGACGGCTCGCTGTCGGAGAGGATGTGCGCCAGTTCCTTGTCGCCGGACTTCGGGTTGAGCGGTACGGCGGGGACCCCGGCCAGCAGCGCCGCCACCACGGCGACCGCGGTCTCCATCGCCGGTGTCGCCCAGACGGCGACCCGGCCGGCGGTCCCGATCCGCCCGGCCGTGGCGCCCGCGGCGGCGGCGAGTTCCGCGTACGTCAGTGAGCGCTCGCCGAACCGCAGGGCGGGCCCGTCGGCGGGGGTCGGGGAGAGGGCCGGGAAGAGAGAGGACACGCGTCGTACTCCTTAGCTGTTGCTCACGATTGCCGGTCTTCCGAGGGGCCTACCCGAAGCCGGGCACGACCAGTACGAGCCACGCCAGCGCGGGCACGGCCGCCACCACGATCCCGCCGTACACCATCAACTGCCGGAAGAAGCGGTCCCGGTCGACGTCCGGCGCCGCGGCCAGCACCAGCGCGCCGTTGGTGGAGAAGGGGCTGACGTCCACGACCGTCGCCGACACCGCGAGCGCCGCCACCATGCCGACCGCGCCGATCTCGCCCTGCGCGAGGAACGGCACCGCCAGCGGGATCAGCGCGCCCATGATGCCCACCGAGGAGGCGAAGGCCGACACGATCGCGCCGATGTAGCAGAGCAGCACCGCGGCCAGCAGCGGGACGCCGATGCCGCCGACGCCCTCACCGGCCCAGGTGATGGTGCCCATCTCCTCCAGCACACCGACGTAGGTGAGGACACCGCAGATCAGCAGGACGGTGGACCAGGCGATCTCACCGACCGCGCGGCGGCTGTCGTCCGGCCAGGCGGTGCTCAGCACCACGGCGAGGCTGACCGCGGTCAGACCGGCGTCCAGGTCGAACCCGAGGACGGCCACGACCAGGGCGACCAGGGCGACCAGGGTGGCGATCCGGGCGGGGGTGAGGCGGGTGGCGCCGCCGGTGCCGTCGGCGTCCTGGTCGGGGCGCACGGCGACGGCGGTGGGGGCGGTTCCCGCGGTGCCGGTGCTCTTCTCCGCACCCCCGCCGGTGCCCCCGCCGGCACCCGTGCCGGTCGCCTCGGTCGGGCCGGCCTCGCCGTCCACCGGCACCGACCCCCGCGCCCACAGCTTCCGCCCGCCGAGCACCGCGAACAGCACGGACGCGATGAGGAGGTTGGCGATCAGGGAGGCGAGGAAGAGGCCGACCTCGCTGCCCGGCAGGTCCTCGCGCTCGACGATGCCGTTGACGATCGAGCCGTAGATGCTGATCGGCGAGAACCCGCCGGCCTGCGCGCCGTGCACCACCATCGTGCCCATGAGCAGCGGGCTGATCGAGTACCGGGTGGCGAAGCTCAGCGCGATCGGCGCGACGATGGCCACCGCGGCCGGGCTGACCGCGCCGATCGCCGTGAGCGCCCCGGTGAGTGCGAACATCACCCAGGGGATCAGCGCGACCCGCCCCCTGACCAGCCGGACGGCCGCGTGCACCAGCCAGTCCGTGGTGCCGTTGGCGCGGGCGATCGCGAACAGGTAGGTGACGCCGACGAGGACGACGAAGAGGTCGCCGGGGAAACCGGCGAAGATGCCGTCCGCGTCGAGGTCGGCGACGAGCGTGCCCACCCCGAAGGCGGCGGCGAAGGCGAGGGCGCCCATGTTGACGGAGCGGGTGGTGGCGATGACGAACACCACGACCAGGACGAGGATCGAGACGAGTTCGGGGGACATGCGGGGGCTCCCGGGTGCTGTCCTGATGGAAACCTGACTGGCTGAGAAACCTGACTGGCTGAGTGGCTGAGCCACTTGGAAGGTGCGGTTGGCAGGTCAGCGTGGGCCCCGGCCGGAGCGCCGTCAAGGGGTCGCGCAGGAATTGGCTCAGCCACTCGGCCACGCGGGGCCCGGTGCTAGGCTCCCGACGAGAGGGGGATCTCCGTGACCGACGCCCTGCGCCCGATGACCAAGCAGCGCCTCTACGAGCAGGTGCTGGAGCGGCTGCGCCAGTACGTCACCGACGGCGGCCTGCGGGCCGGCGACCGGCTGCCGCCCGAACGGGACCTCGCCCAGCGCCTCGGCGTCAGCCGGGCCTCCGTGAAGCAGGCCATCGTGGTCCTGGAGGTCCAGGGCCTGGTGGAGGCGCGGCACGGCGGCGGGACGTACCTGGTCCGGGACAGCCTCGACGTGGAACCCGTCGAGAAGATGGTCGAGCGCCGACGGCGCCTGCCGGACGTCCTGGAGGCCCGGGAGGCGCTGGAGACGAAACTCGCCGAACTGGCCGCGGAGCGCCGCACGGAGGACGACCTGACCGCGATGCGGGCCGCGCTGACCGTGATGGCCGAGGAGATCGAGCGGGGCGACCATGGGGTCGAGGGCGACCGCCTCTTTCACGCGGCGGTGACGGCGGCGGCGCACAGCAGTCTCCTCGCGGAGTTCATGCGCTCCATCGCCCACCAGATCGCCGAGAGCCGCACCGAGTCGCTGCGCCAGCCCGGCCGGCCCGGCCGTTCGCTGGCCCAGCACCAGGCCATCCTCGACGCGATCGCCGCCGGGGAGCCCCGGCAGGCGGCCACCGCGATGCGCCGCCACGTCCGCACCGTCGCCAAGGTCCGCCTGCTGGACTGGGACCCGGAGGACGAGCGCTGACCGTGACCCCGGGCAGGCGTTAGCCGAGAGGCGCCCGGCCGGTGACCGCCGTGCGCTGGAGCAGCCCCCACGTGAACTCCGCGACCACCTCGTGGCGTACGCCGTCCCGGTCCGGGGCGGTGAAGGCGAGGCCCCAGCGGGTGGGCGCCGAGCCCTGGAGCGGGCGCGCGGGGGCGAAGGCGCGGGCCGCCTCGTCGACCGTGCAGGACCAGGGCGTCAGGTCGTCCAGAGTGCGCAGGTCCGGTGCCGCGGCGCCGGGGGCGCGCACCAGCCACTCGTTCCAGACCACGCCCTTGTCCGCGACGAGCACCTCGAACCGCAGGTCGGGCCAGAGGGGCAGCGCCCACTGCCGGGCCTCGCACTCCAGGTCGCCGATCCGGCGGGGAGCCGTCGACTCGGGTTCGCCGAGGACCGAGCGGTAGCGGGCGGCGGCCGAGCGGGAGCGCGGCGAGCGGAGCATCGCCTGCCAGCGTTTGTTGGCCTCCCGCATCTCGGCGAGCGAGGCACCCAGCTCGCGCCGGGCGTCCTCCACCGGGCCGGGGTTGTGGTCGGCCATGCGGCGCAGCAGCACCAGCTGGAAGTCGCGCGGGGTGAAGGGGCCGGCGGGCTGCTTTCCGGTGGGCATGGAGCCCATCGTGGACCATGCGCGGCGACGCAGGGCCATTGCCCCGGCAAACACGATATGAGTAGCCTGTGTTCGCGATTACGACCGCTTGTTGAAATCTCGAACACACCTAGGGAGGGGGCCGGACATGGGACGTCTCGTACCCGCCGTGACCCGGGCTCTCGACATTCTGGAGCTCTTCCTCGACGGGGACGGCACGCTCTCCGCCCCCGACATCGTGCGCCGGCTCCAGCTGCCCCGCACCACCGTGCACGAGCTGGTCACCACGCTCGCCGCCCGCAAGTACATCGTCCCGGTCGCCGGGCAGCCCGGACGGTACCGGCTGGGCGTGCGCCCGTACCAGCTCGGCGCCCGCTACGCCGAGCACCTCGACCTCGCCGCCGAGGGCCAGCAGGTCGCCCGGAGCGTCGCCGAGACCTGCGACGAGACGGTGCACGTGGCGATCCTGGAGGACACCGACGTCATCTACATCGCGAAGGTCGACTCCACGCACGCGGTGCGCATGGTGTCCGCGGCCGGGCGCCGGCTGCCCGCCCACTGCACGTCCGTCGGCAAGATGCTGCTGGCCTCGCTGCCCGAGCCGGAGGTCGCCGCGCGCTTCCCCGACGGCACCGAGCTGACCGCGATGACCCCGAACAGCATCACCGACCCGGCCGCCCTGCGCGAGGCGCTGGCCGGTGTCCGCGCGCGCGGCACGGCGGTGGAGAGCCGCGAGTCCAACCCGGACGTCTCCTGCGTGGCCGCCCCGGTGCGGGACCGCACGGGCCGGGTCGTCGCCGCGCTGTCGATCTCCGTGCCCATGATCCGCTGGAGCGAGGAGCGCCTCGGCGAGCTGGAGGAGCTGGCCGTCAAGGGCGCCGCCGAGCTGTCCGAGCGGCTCGGCCACCGGGGGGCGGCGTGACGGCGGGCGGTACGGCGTACGAGGTCGCCGTCCGGGCGGAGGCGGCCCTCGGCGAGGGGCCCACCTGGGACCCGGCGACCGGCCGGCTCCTGTGGATCGACATCCTGAACTCCCGCGTCCACACCTACGACCCGGCCACCGGGCGGCGCACGGTGCGCCGCACCGACCAGCACGTGGGCGCCGTCAAACCGCGCGCGGGCGGCGGGCTCGTCCTCAGTCTGCGCGACGGGATCGGCCTCCTCGACCCCGACGACACCTTCCGCTGGCTGCACCGCGAGCCCGTCCCCGGCCGCCGCGCCAACGACGCCGCCGTCGCCCCCGACGGCAGCCTCTGGGCGGGCACCATGCGCTACGACGAGGCGACCGGGGGCGGCACGCTGACCCGGTTCACCGGGGACGGCACGGCCGAAGTCGTCCTCGACGACGTGACGGTGAGCAACGGCACCGGCTGGAGCCCCGACGGCCGGCGGATGTACTACGTCGACACCCCGACCCGGCGCATCGACGTCTTCGACACCGACCCCGCCGACGGCCGGATCACGGGCCGCCGCCCGCTGGCCGTGATCGAGGACGGCGCGGGCTTCCCCGACGGCCTGTGCGTCGACGCCGACGGCAGCGTCTGGGTCGCCCTGTGGGACGGCGGCGCGGTACGCCGCTACACCCCGACCGGCGCCCTCGACCGCGTACTCCCGCTCCCCGTCCCCCGCGTCACCGCCTGCGCCTTCGGCGGCCCCGACCTGACCGACCTGTACCTCACCACGGCCCGCACGGGCCTGCCGACGCCGCCCCCGCTCGCGGGTTCCCTCCTGGTGATCCCGGACGCGGGCCGGGGTCTGCCCCAGCCGGCGTTCGCGGGCTGAACCGGGGATCCCGCAACCTCGCGTGAGGGGCCGTCAGACCCCCGTGCGGTCCAGCGTGCCCAGTACCCCGCGTTCCTCCGGGGTCAGGGGCGGACCCGACAGCGGGGGCAGGGGTGAGCCCGTCAGGGCGGCCAGGGCGGCGTCGGGGCGGAACATGCGGGTCGGAGGGGTGCGCATGCTCGTGACGTCCCAGATCGCCGAGGCCGCCGCGAAGGAGCCGGTGGCCGCCCTCGTCATGCGCCGCGTGTACGCCGTCACCACCCGGTCCGTGGCGCCGGGCCGCCCGCCGCGCACCCCGGGATAGAGGACGTCCTGGCCGACGGCCATCGACCACGCCGCGTCCACCGAGCGGGCCGCGCCCCGCAGCACCCGCCGGGCGAGACCGGGCGCGTCGACGCCCCCGGCCCGGTCCAGTTCCTGGCCGAGGACGCGCGCGCCGAACGCGGCCACCGACATGCCCTGCCCGTAGGCCGGGTTGAAGGTGCCGAGCGCGTCGCCGAGGACCACGAAGCCCTCCGGCCAGACCGGCGCCTTCTCCAGGTAGCGCCGCACATTGCTGGTGGACCGGCTCAGATGGATGTCGGTGAGCGGTTCCGCGCCGGAGATCAGCCGCCCCACGATGGGGTCCGGCAGATCGAGCGTGTACCGCAGGAACCCCTCCGGATCGGCCGGCGGTTCACCGCCGCGCGAACCGCCGCAGCTCACCAGCCAGCGGTCGCCCTCCACCGGCATGACCATCGCACTCCGGGCCGGCCGGCCCACGTACGGGTTGGCCTGCACGATCGTCAGCGGGAACCGCTCCGCCCCGGCCGGCACCCGGTACACGCGCGAGGCGTTGACCAGCCCCGAGTCCACGGTCCGCGTCCGGACGCCGGACAGCCCGAGGCCCTCCAGCCAGCCGAGCACCCGGGTACCGCGTCCGCTCGCGTCGACGACCAGGTCGGCGTCGAGGTCCGTGTCCCCGCCGGGCGCCGCGATCCGCACCCCGCGCACCCGCCCCGCGGACCCGGTCAGCCCGACCACCGCGGCCCTGCGGACCTCCACCCGCGCCTGTTCGAGCACCGCGGCCCGCACCGTCCAGTCCACCAGCGCCCGGGTGCAGGTGAGCATGACCGGCCCCTCGCGCCGCCACCGGCGCAGCCAGCCCTCCGGAGTGAGGGCCAGCATGCCCGAGCTGAGGGATATCTCGTGGGCCCCGGCGGCCAGCAGCCGCTTGCCCAGGCTCACCCCCGGCACGATCTCCTCCATCGCCGCGAGCCCGCCGGTCATCAGCAGATGCGCGTGCCGCCCCTGCGGCAGCCCCCGGCGCTGGTGCGGCCCCTCGGGCAGCTCGTCGCGGTCCAGCACGATCACCTCGTCCACGCCGGCGGCGGACAGCACGGCCGCGGCCAGCATGCCGGCCAGACCGGCACCGACGACGACAGCTCTACGCGACATGGGGCTCCTCGGGTTCGGTCAGGGTTCCGGTCATGGCGGACGGTGCCGCGCCGTCGGGCGCGGTGGCCCGCCCGGGCGGGTGAGGCAGTGCCTGCGCCAGCTCCACCAGCCCGCTCGGGCCGGGCACTTCGGTGGCGTGCAGCCGGTAGGTGGCGGCGCTCTGCGGCGGTTCCTCGCGCGCGGCGGCCCGGCGCGCCGCGTCGGTGAGCATGGCGGCCTCCGCCGCCAGCCGGGCCTGGTGGGGGGAGCGGCCCGCGCGCAGGGCGGTGTCCCGCACCCGCTCACGGACCCGGTGGTCGAAGTACGGCGCCAGCGTGAGCAGGGCGTCGTGGATGGACACCTCGCGCCACTGGAGCCGGGCCTGCGGAAGCTGCCACCAGGTCGCCGGAGGCTTGGGGGCGGTGGACACCGAACGCACCAGCGACCACAGCGGATCCAGCCGCCGGTAGTCGTCAAGACCCCGCCAGTGGGCGACCACGGGCGGCAGCAGCCTGGGCAGCACGAACCCCGCCGAGCACAGCAGCGCGGCCAGCGAGGCCATCGGCGGGGCCACCGAGGTGGACAGGAAGTCGAGGTCGTGACCCGTCCAGCGGGCCACCACGGCCGTGTACTTGGTCAGCTGGAACCCCACCACGTCCAGCGCCGCGCCCAGCAGGATCAGCCGCAGCCCGGCCCGCAGCAGGCCGCCGACCTCGCGGCCCCACTTGACGCAGACCGCGCACATCACCAGCATCGCCGCGCTGTGCCCCAGCAGGTACAGCAGGATCATCTCCCGCATGAAGGGCGTACCCGCGTAGTACGTGTCGAGGTCGGTCAGCCGCTCGGTGTCCGCGTCGGCGAGCAGGAACAGCACGACGATGGCGACCACCAGCAGCCCGTAGGCGGCCATGCTGCGCAGCACCATGCGCCGTACCCGCGCCCGGGGCCCGCCCCGCCAGTTGATCAGCAGCACCAGCACGGCGCAGCTGTACGCGGAGAGCATCCCGTAGGTCAGCGGGGCCCCGAAGTTGGGGACGCCGGTGAGTTCGTTGACGGTGGCGAGGGTGGCCGGCGCGGCGCACACGAAGACCAGGGCGCCGAGGACGATCGCCACGCAGGTGGACAGCGTCAGCGGGTTGCGCATGGCCGTGCGCGGCCGCCGGAACAGCAGCACGGAGGTCATACCGAACACCAGCGCCGCCAGGTAGACGACGAGACTCATGCCGGACAACTCCTCTCGTGCGGGGTTTCGTTCACGCGGTTCCCGCCGTGGTCGTACCGCTCGGCACGGCGGCGAGGGCCGGCGCCGGCGGGGCGGTGGCCAGCACGTCGGCGATCCGGCCGAGGGCGGCCGGGCCCGGCGCCGGGCCGACGGGAGGGCCGACGGGGGAGCCGGGGGACGCGCCGGGGGGAGAGCCGCCGCCCGCGGTCGCCGCGACGGCCCGCGCCGGATCCGCCTCGCGCCGTACCGCCTCGGTGATCACCGCGGCCCAGGCGGCGGCCTCGGCCCGTTCCGGGTCGTCCGTCGCCGCCAGTACCCCGGCGCGGGTCCGGTCGTACAGGTCCCGGTCGAGATAGGCGTCCAGATGACCGAGCGCGTTGTGGATGCTGGTCTGGCGCCACATCAGGCGGGTGGCGGGCGAGGCGAACCGCGGCCGGGGCAGCCGCAGCGCCCGCCGGGTGAGCAGGTCGTCCAGCACCTGCTCCAGCGGCCCGAGCCGGGCGTACGTCCGGCCCGCCCGCCGCCACTCGGCCACCCGGGGCGCCACCAGCGGGACGAGCACGCCGACGACCGTCAGCAGCGCGCCGAGCCCGGCGGCGGCCGGGGAGACGGTGGTGCCGAGCGCCGACCAGTCCCGCCCGGACCAGCGCGCGCCCACCGCGACGAGCTTGGCCGTGCTGTACCCGGCGCCGCACAGCGCACCGGCGCCGAGGAGGGTCAGGCCGGCGCGCAGCCCGCCCCGCACCTGCCGTGCCCAGCGCAGCGCCGAGAAGGTCGTGACGGTGACCGCGGTGAGGTGCGCGACCAGGTACAGCACGATCATCTGGGCGATGAACGGGGTCGTCGCGTAGTAGGTGTCCAGGTCGGTACGGCGCTCCACGGGCGCGTCGCCCAGCGCGAACAGCACCCCGATGCCGAGGACCACGGCGGCGTAGGCGAGCGTCCACCGGCGCACCGTCCTGTCCACCCGGGGCCCGCCCCGCCAGCGCACGATGAGGACCTGGGAGGCGGCGCAGTACCCGGTGATGGCCGCGTAGGTGAGCGGTGCCGCGAGGTTGGGCACGCCGCTGAGCCGGTTGACGGCGCCGACCGTCGGCGGCGCCCCGAGCAGGAAGCAGAGCCCGGCGAGGCCAAGTACCGCGCAGATGGCGCCCAGATACGGATCGCGCCGGTGCCGCAACAGGTCGGGCGCCTTGACCACCAGGCAGAGCCAGAGCACTCCGCAGCTGACGTAGTTGATCAGGCCGTTCATCTGGTCGTCCCGCGGTAGTTGAGCGCGGCCCCGATGCGGCCGGCGAGGTCGGGCGGGTCCTCCGGTCCGTCGCCCTCCGCCGCGAACACCGAGTCCGTGGAGGCCTCCAGCCAGGTGCGCAGCCGGCCGCCCATCAGCATGCCGAAGCGGTCCGCCTCCTGCTCCTCGGCCAGGGAGAAGTCGGTACGCGCGGCGACCGGCCGGGGCAGGCCGTCCGGGGCGCCGTCCGCCTCCGCCTGCCTGCGCTTCATGTGCCACACCTCGTGGCAGAGGATGACGATCTGGTGCCACATCGCGGCGCGTTCGTCCACCACGATGTCGTCGTGGTGCTCGCGCTCCAGCCAGAGCCCGCTCGCGGTGTGCGGCGGGAACGCGGCCCGGTGCACGACCACTTCGCGGCCCCGCCACGCGCTCACGGACGCGACGAGCGCCTCGAACAGGACCTCGGGATCCGCCGGCACGGGAACCCGGATGGGGTCGATGAGGGCGTCAGCGAGGCGACGCATCTCCTTCCTGGTACGCACCGCTGTCTCCCCGTTTCCCCGGCTGCTGCTCGGTCACCAGTGCAATATGCCAAGACGGGGGCCGTCCGGGCCAGTTCCAGGTGTGTCTCGGTCACTCGGTGACCGCCATCGTGTCCCCGGGTGCCATCGCGCGCGCCCGGACCTCACGGATCACGTCGGGGTGGCCGAGGGCGCGGGAGACCGCCCCGATCCCGCTCAGGAGGTCCGTGGTGTCGGGTTCGCCGCAACCGCCGTCGCCGTGGCCGTCGTCGCCGTCGTCCGTGCCGGGACGGGCGTCGACCGCGTCGAGGACCACCACGGCCGCGGCGAGCGCCTTCGCCCGCTCCGGGGCGAACCCGAGACCGAGGGCGGCGCGGTACGAGCGCGCGCCCAGCCGTTCGTCGGTGCGGCGGGCCAGCGGCAGCAGGACGTCGCGGATGAAGGTCTCGCGGCGGGTCAGGCGCAGTTCGGGACTGGCCCGCAGGACGAACGGCACCCCGGAGCCGTGCACGGAGCGCATCAGCCGGTACAGCGGCCGCAGTTCGCGGTGGGCCAGCCGGATCCGCCGCCGCTCGCGCAGGTACTGGCCGGCGTGCGGCAGGATGAAGCCGACCGCGATCGACACCGCGGACAGACAGGCCAGGGCCGGGGCCACGTCCAGGCTGAGCCAGTCCAGGTCGTTGCCGGTCCAGCGGGCCACGACGGCGGTGAGCTTGGCCGCGTCGAAGGCCAGGTTGAGCGCGTAGCCGACGCCCAGGAACCGCAGCCCCCGGCGCAGCCAGGCGTCGAATCCGCCGGTGCGGATCCAGTTCCAGATCAGCCGTGAGGTGATGAGGACGGCGGTGGTGTGCGCGAGGAGGTAGAGCAGGATCTCCTCGCGCATGAAGGGCGTGTTGGCGTAGTAGGTGTCCAGGTCCCGGGTGCGCTCCACGGGCACGTCGGCGAGGGCGAACAGCACCCAGAGGGCGACGATCACCCCGCCGTAGACGGAGACGACCCAGCGGGTGGCCCGGCGGGTCGGGGCCGAGCGTTCGGACAGTCCGTCGCGCCAGGCGATGATCAGCACCAGGCAGGCGCCGCAGAACGCGGTGAGCAGCGAGTACACCCAGGGCGCCGAGATGTTCGGCACGCCGGTGACGCGGTTGACCCAGACGATGGTCGAGGGGGCGACGAACACGAACACCGCGCAGGCCAGCAGCAGCAGACCGCCGACCGCGCGCAGCAGCGGGTCCTTCCAGAGCCGGATGATCGTCGGCAGTTTGATCGCCAGGGCGGTGGCCAGGACCGCGGCGGGGATCCACCAGTAGGACGTGTAGAAGGCGCTGAGGAACGAGGCCGGACCCGTGGCCGCGTCCGCGGACTCCATCGCGTCCCTCCGCTCTCGCTCGCAGCCGCATCCAAGGCCGTACGAGCCTACGCGGCCGGACGTGTCCGCGTCAGGCGAGTTCCGTTGTCCGGAGGGCCGGATTCCGGAGCGCCGGCCCGAGTTCCTGCCCGAACCATTGACGCGCAAGCGCTTCACATCTACGGTCCCGTTCGAAGTTACGAGCGATGATCGAAATCTCGAACAGATGGGGCAGGGCATGGGACGACCTGGCCTGGATCGCAGGCACTTCCTGGCCGCGGCGGGCGGCCTCACGGTCGCGGGCAGCTTCGGCTTCGCGGCGCTCGGCACCGGGGCCGACGCGCTCGCCTCCGGAGCGGACACCCGCGTGCGCTACTGGAACCTCTTCAGCGGCGGCGACGGCTACAACATGATCGCCATGCTGGACGCGTTCCGCGGGGACAACCCCGGCATCGACGTGAAGGACTCGACCCTCCAGTGGGGCAGCCCCTTCTACACCAAGCTCGCCATGGCGGCGGCCGGCAACCGCGCGCCGGACCTCGGCGTCATGCACCTGGGCCGCGTCACCGGCTTCTCACCCGGCCGCCTCCTGGACCCCTGGGACCCCGCACTGCTCGCCAAGTACGGGGTGCGGGAAGAGGACTTCAACCCCGAGCTGTGGAAGCGCGCCGTCATCGACGGCAGGCTCTACGCCCTGCCGCTCGACATCCACGTCCAGCTCTGCTTCTACCGCAGGGACGTGCTGAAGAAGGCGGGCCTGCTCGGCGCGGACGGCCGGATGGTGCCCGTCACCTCCACCGAGGCGTGGTTCGACGTGCTGAAGGAGGCCAGGAAGGCCACGGCGAAGGGCCTGCAGACCATCGGCCTGTGGCACAGCGACCAGAACTTCCAGTGGTGGTTCTTCGTCGCCTTCTACACCCAGCTCGGCGGCACCTGGTTCGACGACGCCCGCAGCGAGGTCACCTTCGACACCGACAAGGCCACCGAGGTCCTGGAGTTCCTGCGCAAGCACGTCGCCGACGGCTACGCCAACCCCGCCTTCGGCGGCAACGCGGGCGCCGAGCAGTTCGTCAACGGCTCCCCCTTCGCCTGGGAGGGCAACTGGTCCGTGCCGGTCTTCGACGCCGCGGAACTCGACTACGGGGCGACCCCGTTGCCGCCCGTCTTCGGCAGGCGGGCCACCCACGCCGAGTCCCACGCCTTCGTCCTGCCCCACCAGTCGGACCGCGGCGGCGCCGCCAACGAGGGCGCGCACCGCCTCGCCGCCTACGTCGTCCAGCACGCCCGGCAGTGGGCGGCCGGCGGCCACATCCCCGCGTACACCCCGACCCTGTCCACGGCCGCCTACCGCGCGCTGCGTCCGCAGAACGAGTACGTCTCGGCGATGGACCACCAGGCCACCGAGCCGAAGGTGTGGTTCGCCGGGTCCACCGGCATCCTCGCCCAGCGCGTCGGCCCGGTCGTCGTCTCCGCCACGACGGGCTCGGCGAAGCCCGAGGCCGCCGCCCGCCGGATGCGGAGCACGCTCGCCGAACTGCTCGCCATGCAGAACCCCATGGACGGCACCGCCGCGCGGGGAGGTGCCGCATGACCGCCGCCGGCGCCGAGACCATCGTCCGCCCGGCGCGCGCGAGGACCGCCGTCGCCGGCGCCACGCTCCGCCGCCGCCAGGGCTTCCAGCACGGCGGCTGGTTCGTCGCCCCGTTCCTCGCCCTGTTCGCGCTCTTCGTGGTCTGGCCGCTGCTGCGCGGCCTCTACCTCAGCTTCACCGACGCCAACATCTCCGGCGACGACGCGAGCTTCATCGGCCTCGACAACTACCGCGAGGCCCTCCAGGACCCGCTGATGTGGGACGCGCTCGGCCACAGCGCGTACTTCACGCTGCTCGTCGTGCCCTGCATCACCGTCCTCGCCTTCCTCCTCGCGATGCTCGCCCACCACATCGAGCGCGGCAAGTGGCTGTGGCGGCTCTGCTTCTTCCTGCCGTTCCTGCTGCCGTCCACCGTCGCCGCCAACCTCTGGCAGTGGCTGTTCAACCCCGGCACCGGAATGGTCAACCACGTCTTCGGCATCGAGACGCCCTGGCTGACCGACAAGTCGTACGCGATGCTCGCGGTCGTCATCACCACCCTGTGGTGGACCGTCGGCTTCAGCTTCCTGCTCTACCTCGCCGCGCTCCAGGGCATCCCCGCGCGCCTCTACGAGGCCGCCAAGCTGGACGGCGCGAACGCCTGGCACCGCACGGTCCACATCACCCTGCCGATGCTGCGCAACATCACCGGCCTCGTCGTCGCCCTCCAGATCCTCGCCTCGCTCCAGGTCTTCGACCAGGCCGTCGTGATCCAGGACTTCGGGCCGGGACCCGAGGACTCGACCCGCACCTTCGTGCAGTACACCCTCGAACAGGGCTTCACCAGCTACCGCGTGGGCTACGCCTCCGCGATCTCCATCATCTTCTTCGTGCTCATCGCGGCCGTCGCCCTCGCCCGGATGTGGCTGCTGCGCAACCGAGAGGAGGGCGGCCGATGACCACCGCGGCGACGCAGACCCCCACCGGACCCCGCAGGTCCTGGACGCCCGGCCAGATCGTGCTCACCCTGCTCGGCACCGCCGTCTCCGCGGTGTTCCTCGCCCCGCTCGCCTGGGCCCTGTTCACCTCGCTCAAGTCGGAGACCGAGGCCGTCGAGGTGCCGACCCACTGGCTGCCCGAGGACTGGACGGGCCAGGCGTGGCAGGCCCTCTTCGAGACCGGCAACATCACCGACTGGTTCGTCAACTCCCTGGTGGTGTCGGTGTGCGTGACGACCGTCGTACTGCTGGTCTCCGCGCTCGCCGGCTACGGCTTCGCCCGCACCGAGTTCCGGGGCAAGGGCGTCCTGATGGGCGCGGTGATGGCCGGCCTCATGATCTCCCCGGCCGTCCTCGGCGTCCCGCTGTTCACCAGCGTCCAGCAGATGGGGATGGTCGACACCTACTGGGGGATGATCCTGCCGCAGTGCGCGCCCGCCGCGATGGTCTACATCCTCTACAAGTTCTTCCAGGGCATCCCGCGCGAACTGGAGGAGGCCGCCTTCATCGACGGCGCGGGCCGCTGGCGGGTCTTCTTCACCATCATCGTGCCGCTGTCCCGCCCCTCGCTGGCGGCGGTCGGCATCTTCACCTTCATCAGCTCGTGGAACAACTTCCTGTGGCCGTACATGGTCACCAACAACCCCGACCTGATGACCATGCCCAACGGCATCGCGACCGTCATGAACTCCTACGGCATCCAGTGGGCCCAGCTCATGGCCGGCGGCCTGATGGCGGGCCTCCCCCTGATCATCGTCTTCGTCTTCTTCCAACGCCAGATCGTCGCGGGCGTGGCCCACACGGGCCTCGCCGGCCAGTAGCCGGAGTCTCCTTCGAAAGGACACCATGCGAACCGCCCGCTTCACCCTCGACCCCGCCTTCACCGTCGGAGACGTGAACCCCCGCCTCTTCGGCTCCTTCGTCGAGCACCTCGGCCGCTGCGTGTACACCGGCATCTTCGAACCCGGTCACCCCACGGCGGATGTCGAAGGGCTGCGCCAGGACGTACTGGATCTCGTCCGGGAGCTCGGCGTCACCGCCGTCCGCTACCCCGGCGGCAACTTCGTCTCCGGGTACAAGTGGGAGGACTCGGTCGGTCCGGCCGAGGACCGCCCCCGCCGCCTCGACCTGGCCTGGCGCTCCACGGAGACCAACCGCTTCGGCCTGTCCGAGTACATCGCCTTCCTCAGGAAGGCCGGCCCGCAGGCCGAGCCCATGATGGCGGTCAACCTCGGCACCCGCGGCGTGGCCGAGGCGCTCGAACTCCAGGAGTACGCCAACCACCCCGCCGGCACCAGGCTGTCGGACCTGCGGGCCGAGCACGGCGACAAGGACCCCTTCGGCATCCGGCTCTGGTGCCTGGGCAACGAGATGGACGGCCCCTGGCAGACCGGCCACAAGACCGCCGAGGAGTACGGCCGCCTCGCCGCCGAGACCGCCCGCGCCATGCGCCAGATCGACCCGGGCGTCGAACTCGTCGCCTGCGGTTCGTCCGGCCAGTCCATGGAGACCTTCGCCGCGTGGGAGGCGACGGTCCTCGAGGAGACGTACGACCTCGTCGACCACATCTCTCTGCACGCCTACTACGAGCCGCTCGACGGTGACGTCGACTCCTTCCTCGCCTCCGCCGTGGACATGGAGTCGTTCATCGAGAACGTCGTCGCCACCTGCGACCACATCGGCGCCCGGCTCAAGTCGAAGAAGCGGATCAACCTCTCCTTCGACGAGTGGAACGTCTGGTACATGTCGAAGTCGCAGGCCGAGGTGAGCGCCCTCGACTGGCCCGAGGCGCCCCGCCTGCTGGAGGACAACTACAGCGTCATGGACGCGGTCGTCTTCGGCTCGCTCCTCATCGCCCTGCTCCGGCACGCCGACCGCGTCGCCGTCGCCTGCCTCGCGCAGCTCGTCAACGTCATCGCCCCGATCATGACGGAGCCGGGCGGCCCGGCCTGGCGCCAGACCACGTTCTTCCCGTTCGCGCAGGCCTCGCGGTACGGCCGCGGCGAGGTCCTCGACGTGCGGGTGGACTCACCGACGTACGGGACGGCGAAGTACGGCGAGGCCGACCTGCTGCACGCGACGGCCGTGCGCGCCGAGGACGGGTCGGTCACCGTCTTCGCCGTCAACCGCTCCCGCACCGAGCCGCTGCCGCTGGACGTCGCCCTCGGCGCCCTGGAGCTGACGGACGTCGTCGAGCACAGCGCCCTCGCGGACGCCGATCCCGACGCCCGCAACACGCTCGCCGAACCCGAACGGGTCGTCCCGCACCGGGTGGACGGCACGGCGCTGCGGGGCGGCACCCTGACCGCCGTACTGGAGCCGCTGTCCTGGAACGTGATCCGGCTGCGCTGAGCCCCGGCCCGGTCAGTCGCGGCGCCGGCCGGGGGAGGCGACCGGCTTCACCGGTACCCCTCCGGCCGCGCTGCCCAGCAGCTCCAGCCGTACCGTCCCGGGCCCCGGCGCCGACTCGCCGTCGGCCAGCACCGCCAGGGCCAGGGTGTTGGCGGCGGCCCGGGTGTGCAGGATGCCGTTCGGCAGGACGAAGGTGTGCGCCGCGCCGGTGCGGCCGCCCGCGTACTCGCCCATGTTCCAGCCGTTCAGGAAGACCTGGACGCGGTGGTCACCGTCCGGGGCGTCGTCGAGGACGAGGCCGACCGAGGCGTCCACCTCCGGCGGCACGTCCAGCCGGAACGTGGTCCGGTACCAGGTCACGCCCTGGCGCCGGGCCCCGCGCGGGAGGTCCGCCGGGGACACCTTCTCCCAGTCGCCGTCGTCGTACCCCGGCAGATACCAGCCGTGCCGTTCCCCGTACAGCCCGCCGTGGTTGAGCGGCCCGCGCACGGGGTCGGGCGTGACCGCGCCCCGGATCCGCCAGCGCACGTCCGGCGAGGCCCCCTCGAAGGCGGCCGACGTCAGTCCGCGGGCCGCCCGCGGGTCGTCCTGGCCGTGCTGGGTGCGCCGGACCAGGACGGACAGGACGGCCGAGTCGCCGCCGTCGGCGCGCTCCCGCCGGGTCCCGCGCAGACCCGCCGGCACGCCCAGTTCTGCCGTGCCGGTCCAGGTGTCCGGCCCGTCGTCCCCGCCGTCCGGACGGTGGGCGCCCAGCGGCTCGCCGTCCAGCCACGCCATCAGCAGGCCGCGCGCGCCGGTGGCGTAGGACAGGGACACCGACTCCAGACCGGCGGCCCCGGTGAGACGGGCGCGGTACCAGACGTCGCCGTAGTGGTAGCCGTAGTCGTCGGCGAAGAGCACGGGCTGTCCGTCGGGCACCGGGGTGGTGCTGTGCGACGTCCGCCGGTCGGCGACCGTCCACCCCGAGTCGCCGTACTCCGGCGCGGACTCGGGGTTCTCGGTGCGGCGCCGCCAGCCGTCGAGTCCGGGCAGCGCCACCTCGGGCATGCCGGGCAGCGGCCACACCGTCATCAGGCTCTGGGCGCGGCCGAAGGACCCCTGCACCGCCGTGCCGTTCCAGGTGATTCGGCCGATGCCGCGCGGCGCCCACACCTCCAGCTCGCGCTCGTCGACGGTGTCACCGGTCAGCCGGATCGTGTCCCCGTCCAGCGCGGCCTCGCGCAGCAGCTCCGGGCCGCGGACCAGGATCCGGCCCGACGGCGTCTCGTACGGCCACAGCCGCAGTGAGGCGGCGTCGTCGGCGAAGAGCAGCAGCAGGGTGCGTTCGGACTCGCCGCTGCGCACCCGCACCCGGCTCAGCCGGTCCTCCTCGAGTGGCACCGTCACATGCAGTTTCCCGTGGTCGAACGCCCAGGCGGCCTCCTCGTCCAGCCGGGTCGGCCAGGGCTCCTGCGGGCAGTCGAGGACCAGGTGCGCCATCTCCCCGGCCCGTCCCACGAAGGCGGCGATGTCCACCCGCCCCACGCTCAGGGACAGCATGGGCTGCACGGTGGCGTACGCCAGTTTCCGTCCCGCGCCCAGGTGGAGGCCGGTGGCGAGCAGCTTGGCGTCGCGGGCGGGGACGGTGACCTCGACGTCGGTCCCGCCCATCGGGACGGTGGAGGTGACGGCGGCGGCGGAGTCGTTGCGCAGCACGTAGGCGTGGGCGCCGGTGTCCGGGTTGGCCAGGTGCCGCACCTGGACGCGGTCGTCCGCGGCCCGGACCTCCGCCGCCTCGTCGAGCCGGGTGAAGTCGGGGACGTGGCGCAGCAGGTGCCCGAGCTGGTGGAGCGGGGCGAGTTCGGCGGTGGGCCGGCGTGCCTCGTCGATGGCGGCGGCCGGGTCGTAGGTGGGGGTGGGCGCCGACGGCGCGGGCAGCCAGCCCCACGAGGTGCCGCCGAACGCCATGTGGACGTTGTGCAGCGTGGTCCCCCGCGCCAGGCCGTCGAGGTGCACCCGCCGCGCCTCGGCGGCGTCCCGGGTCGGCTCCGCCTCGTCCCAGGCGAGGGTGGTGCCGGCGTGCAGCAGGGGTACGTCGATGCCGTCGGCGCGGATCCGCTCGTGCAGGTGGGTCAGGTCGGCGCGCTCGGGGGCGTCGGCCCGGTAGAGCAGGACGGTGCCGGTGCCCCGGGTGAACTGGTGCCGGGCGACGACGGCGTTGACCCGGCTCAGCCACTCGTCGGCGTGGCGCAGGTACGCGGGGTCGGTGGTCCTGGGCCGGGCCCCGGTGGCCGCCAGCCAGCCGGGCAGGCCGCCCGCGTCCACGTCGGCGCCGATGTACGGGCCGGGGTGGACCACGACGTACAGACTGCTCTCCGCGGCCGTGCGCAGGAACAGGTCGAGGTCGCGGACGCCGGTGAAGTCGTACGCGCCCGGGGCGGGGGAGTGCTGGTTCCAGGCGAGGCGGACGCTGACCGCGTTGTGGCCGTACGCCCGCATCTTCTGGAGCACGTCACGCCACAGGGACGGGCTGGGCAGCCGGAAGGGGTGCAGCTCGCCGGACCACAGCGACAGCCGTCTGCCGTCCACCAGCAGGGAGTACCGGTCCAGGGTGACGCGGTGGCGCAGCCCGTCGGCGCCGGGCGGCCCGGGCGGCGGGCCGGTGGGCACGGGGCCGGGGGGTCCGGTCAGCGCCGCGCCGCTCACGCTGCCGCCGAGCGCGAGCCCGAGGACGGTGGTGCCCGCGAGGGCGCTGAACGCTCGTCTGCTGAGACTGCTGAGCTCCAAGGGAGCCTCTCCTGTTGCCGTGCTTGTGGTGCTGCCGCGTGAGCGGGACCTCCTGTGCCCGGCCATTCTTCCAGCGGACCCCACAATGGTCGGTATGAGGATCTCGGCGCGTGCGGACTACGCGGTGCGGGCGGTGCTGGAACTGGCCGTCCAGCAGGACGACCGGCCGGTCAAGGCGGAGGACGTGGCCACCGTCCAGGACATTCCGCACAAATTTCTGGAGGGGATCCTCGGCGATCTCCGGCGTGGCGGCATCGTCGAGAGCCGGCGCGGCGGGGGCGGCGGGTACCGGCTGGCGCGCGAGGCGTCGGCCATCACGGTGGCGGACGTGATCCGGGCGGTGGACGGCCCGATCGTCTCCGTGCGCGGGGAGCGGCCGACGGGACTGGTGTACACGGGCACGGCGGGGCCCCTGCTGCCGCTGTGGGTGGCGCTGCGCGCCAATGTGCGCCGGATCCTGGAGGGCGTGACGATCGCCGACCTCGCGGCGGGCACCCTGCCGGACCCGGTCCGGGAGCTGGCGGCGGAACCGGCCGCCTGGGAGAACCCGTAGGTCACAGGTTCACGGGGTGGGAACCGGCCGGTGTGAATGGCCGGGGAGACGTCTGTCCGCACCCGGCGAGGGTGCCTACGATGCGGACGTTGCGTAAATGTCATGTGCAGAACACGTGTAGATGGCGAACGCATTAAACGACATCCACCCCCCACTGACCGGGATGGGAGACCCATGGCCACGGGCCTGCTCCTGAGCGGCACCATCGCCGCGCTGCTCACCTCCGCGCTGCCGGCGCAGCACCAGCCCTCCGGCGGGTTCGAGGACCCGCCGCCGGACAAGATCGTCATCAAGGTCGCCACGGTGAACGGCTCCGGCTGTCCGCAGGGCACGGCGGCCGTCGCCGTCTCCGACGACAACACCGCCTTCACCGTCACCTACAGCGACTACCTCGCCCAGGCGGGCGGCGACTCCGCGCCCACCGACTTCCGCAAGAACTGCCAGCTCAACCTGCTCGTCCACGTCCCGCAGGGCTTCACCTACGCCGTCGCCAGCGCGGACTACCGCGGCTTCGCCGCCCTCCAGCCCGGCGCCAAGGGCACCCAGCGGGCCTCGTACTACTTCCAGGGCTCCCCGAACACGGAGTTCCGCACCCACCCCTTCGGCGGCCCGCTCAACGACAACTGGCAGGCCACCGACTCCACCGACTGGGCCCAGCTGGTCTGGGCGCCCTGCGGGGTGCAGCGCAACTTCAACATCAACACGGAGCTGCGGGTGAGCACGGGCACGTCCGACCCGAGCAAGGTGAGCTTCATGACGATGGACTCGACGGACGGCGAGATCAACACGGTGTACCACCTGGCGTGGAAGGAGTGCCCGGAGTCCTGACCGGCGGCCGGCCCGCGGGCCCCCGGCGGTCAGCCGGCGGCGTCCTCGACGCTCTCCCCGGCGGGACCGCCCTCGCGCGGACCGCCGTCCTCGGGGCCGACGGGCCGGCCCTCCCAGTGCAGGACGCGCCACCCCGCGTCCGGGGCGCCGGACAGGATGACGACACCGGTGTTCCCCAGCCCGTGGGCGGCGGCGAAGGCGGCGTCGATGTTCTCCGCCCGGGCCGCCGCCCAGGTACGGATCACGGCGCCGTGACTGACCATGGCCACGGTCCCGGCCCCGCCGGCCGCGGCCTCCTCGACCACGGCGTCGAAACGCGCCAGCGCCTCCACGCCGTCCTCCCCGCCCGGCACGCGCCGCGCCGTGTCCCCCGCCGACCAGGCGAGCGCCGTCGTCAGGTAGGCCTCGACGGCCTCCGGGTCGCCGCGCATCTCCAGCTCACCGGCGGACAGCTCCCTGATGCCCTCCCGCACCACGATCTCCAGCCCCGTCCGGGCCGCCAGCGGCGCCGCGGTGAGCCGGGTGCGCAGCAGCGTCGACGCGTAGAGGGCGTCGATCCGCTCCGCCGCCAGCGCCTCCGGGAGCGCGTCCGCCTGCTCCTGCCCCAGCGGGGTCAGCGCGGGACCGGGTGCGGCCGTGTCCAGCAGGTGCTTGAGGTTGGACGGGGTCTGGCCATGCCGAATGAGCAGCAGTCGCATCGACGGATCAGTCTCCCTTGAGCCGGGACGGGGGAACCTCCACTGTGCCATCCCCGCCTTACGCCCCGTCCGGGCGGCAGAGCAGGGGCTTGTCCAGTTCGGAGCAGGGGCGGTGGCCCTTGGAGCGGATGACGTCCTTGCCGACCTCGGCGGCGAGGTAGCGCAGGAAGCCCGCGGCGATCGAGTCGGCCGGCGGTTCCCCGTAGGTGTAGGCGATCTCCGTCTGCCAGTACGGGTACGCCCCCTCGTCGGCGCCCTCCAGGGTGGCCGGGTAGCCGTCGACGCGGACCTGCCGGACGTCGTCGCGCGCCGAGGCGGCGCCGACCTCGCTGTGGCCGAGGGCGCCCGGGGTGGAGGCCACCGTGTCGAGCAGGGTCGCGGTGCCGCCCACCTCGCAGCGGCCCGGCCGGTCCGGGGCCAGCCCCGCGCAGTCGGCCGTGGTGACCGCCGGGAGGGACCGGCCGTCCAGGACCTGCTGTTCGAGCGTGGTCCGGGTGCCCGAGCCGGGGTTCCGGCTGACCAGGCGGACGGGTACGTCGTTGCCCCCGACCTGGCTCCAGTCGGTGACGCGACCGGCGTAAATGTCCCTGACCTGCTTCAGGGAGAGGTCCCGGACCCCGGCGTCCTCGTGCACGACCAGGGTGAACAGCGACAGGGCGACGGGCCGGGGGAGCAGCTGCGGGCGGCCGTCGGACTTCGGCCCGTCGCTGAACGACAGCCTGTTCCCCAGGCCCCGGCCGTCGGTGAGTTCGGCGCCGGCGCCCGCGGCGGCGAGCGTGTCGAGACCGTCGACGCTGCCCTTGAAGGAGTTGGCGGTCAGCGGGATACGGGCGTCGGGGCAGGTCCGCTCGTACTGCTCCGCGGCCTCCCGCAGCACCGGCGCGAAGGCCGTGGAACCCGACAGGTGCAAGGTCCCGGCGGCGCAGTCCAGCGGCGCGGCGGTGTCGTCGCCCCCGGCGAAGGTGAGCGCGGACTGGGTGGCGCTCACCAGGATGAGCGAGGCGAGCAGCCAGCGGACCTGCCGGGAGGCGAACGGGTAGTACGCGGTCTTCTTGATGTTCCCGCCGCGAACCCCGCCGACGACGCCCGCGGTGACCTCCGGCTCGGGGAACTCGGGCTCGGTGAAGCCCTCTTCACGGTCCAGGACCGCCAGGACCTTGTAGTGCGCCCTGCGGTTCAGTATCACCTTGGGCAGCTTGATGACCCGGCCCGTGGTCTCGAACCCCTCGGCTCCCGGTACGAAGAAGGTGGGCGGCACCTGGGGGCTGCGCTCCGTCACCGTCATGCCGACCACCCGGCGGCCGGGGAAGGCGATGCTGATGCCCACGGGGTCGTTGACGGGAGCGACGTAGTCACCGGCGACCACGGGGCTCCAGCCGGCGTTCTCGATCCGCAGCAGGACGACCGAGGGGTCCCGCAGGTTCGTACCGTCCCACTGCATGCGCTGGAGCACCGTCGTCTCCGGCCCCGAGGCGGCCGAGTCCCGGATGGTGGTGTCCAACTGGACGCGGTAGCCCAGCCGTTTGCGGCCCGCCAGCACGAACTCCCACAGGGCGGCCACGACGGGCACCGTCAGACCCAGGACGGCGGCCACGGACTCCCACGACAGACTCACGTCCGCCTCCCCCTCAGGACGGTGACATGGGAGGCCATGGTGGCTGCGGAGGGGGGAAGGAGCCCGCGGATTCGGTGAGTCTGCTGTTCGAATTCACGCGCAGGTCATCTGCGACACCCGGTGTTCGCCTGACGCGGGGTCAGTCCGTGCCGTCGTGGCCGCGCAGGTGCAGTGAGCGGAGGGCGACCTCGATGGCGAACCGGTGGTCGGGGTCGGCGAGCCGGTCGCCGAGGTAGGCGTCCAGGGTCCGCAGGCGGTAGCGGACGGTCTGGGCGTGCACGCCGAGCACCTCGCCGACCTGCTCGGCCGGCGCCCGGGTGGAGACGTGGACGCGGAGGGTCTCGACGAGCCGGTCGCGCCGTCTGGCGGGCAGCTCGTCGAGCGGGGCCAGTTCACGCGCCGCGATCCGGTCGACGAGGGCGGAGTCGGACAGCAGCCACAGCGTCGTCAGGTGATCCTCGCAGCGGACCAGCGGAACGTCGGGTATGACATCGTCGTCAACGAGCTGCAGCACACGGCGGGCCCAGCGGACGGAGTCGGCGGCCTGCGCGACCGGTACGGTCAGGCCGAGCGCGGCGCGGGTGCCGGCCAGCGCCGTACGGAGCATGTCGAGGCGGGCGGGGGTGAGGTCCCCGGGGACGAGCAGGTGCGGCTGCGGAATGTCCAGATCGGTGAGGACGTCCCGGTCGAGCGCCGCCTGGAGGTGTTCCGGCGCCGGATGGTGCAGGGCGACGAGGAAGCACGACCGGGGCAGCTCCCAGGCGGCGGCCTTGCACAGTTCCGAGATGGTCGTCCGGGGCAGCGGCGAGGCGGTCAGCAGGAAGTGCAATAACTGTCTTCGTAACGCGGACTCCTCCGAGGCCGCCCGCTCCCGTACCTCCGCGTATCCCTCGCGGGTGATCGCCTCCAGCTCCTCGACGTAGGCGAAGAGGGCGTCGGCGAAGGCGAGGATCAGCGCGGGGGAGAGGCTGTACTGCCGTCCCAGGGTCTTGGCCCGGCGCAGTGCGATGCGGGCGCCGAGCCGGTAGGCGCCTTGCAGGATCTCCAGGTCGCGGCCCTCGTAGGCCTCCACCCGGCCGAATCTGCGCAGCAGTTCGTCCCGCACCTCCGAGCTGCTGCCGGGGTTGTCGACCCGGTCCACGAAGGCGGTCAGGGCCTGCTCGACCCCCTGGCGGATCGCGTCCCCGTCCGGGCCGTTGAGCAGCCTGCCGTACACCGGGTAGCTGCGGGTGACCTCGATGCGTATCTCGTTCAGCAGCCCCGGCAGCAGTGGTCGCATGAAGGCCGCGAACTTCTTGGGCAGGGGGTCGAGCGGTTCACCGAGCACCGAAGGACGCGCGATGGAGGGCATGAGTGTTCCCTTGCTCTGCGACATGTCCGGTGGGGTGGCCGGCCGGGCTCCGTTTCGCGTGGGGTGGAACCTGGCCGGTCCACCAGGCGTTCACCGGCTTGGCAAGCCGACGGTAAATCAACTTCGTTGTGATGTACATCTCTTGGGGAGTAATCGTGCCACTGTTGTGTGGGCTCGTGGCCGTTACTTGACGGCGGAGTGCCAGTTCTCGGCCAGTACCCGGCCGGCGTCGGGGACGACGGTCCCGGGCGCGTTCAGGCCGGTGAGGTGGGTCTGCGTGTCGGCGAGGGTCAGGCTGTTGTTCCCGGCGGCGGAGGGCAGTCCGGTCTTCGCGTTGACCGCCGCGTTGATCAGGCCGACGTTGAGGCCGCAGCCGGTGGCGCCGGGCACCGCGAAGGTGCTGTCGTTCTGGGTGGCGCCGGTGAGGTTGATCCGGCTCATCTCGCCGGCCTCGTCCACGGTGCCGTCGCCCCGGAAGAAGGACATCCCGAACTCCGGATAGGTGCGGTTCTCCGGCCGCAGGACGATCGGCTTGGCGGCGGTGCCGATGTAGCACTTGTCGCCGAGGAGCGGGTTCTCCAGGTGGATGCGGACCGGCAGGGCGACGATCGGCATGTCGGTGAGGACGCCCGCGGTCTGGTCGAAGGCGTAGGGCGCGCCGACGGATTCCATGGTCGCGGTGATCTTGTTGAGGCTGGAGTTCTCCAGCGACTTGCAGATGCCCGTGATCACGAAGATGTCGCTCGGACACATCAGGCCGAGCAGTCCGCCGGGCACCGTGGCGGGCTCGGCGACCAGCGCGCCGGAGGCCGGGGCGACCACGGCGCTGGTGCCGTCGGCGTTCTGCACGACGCCGATCTGGAGGTTGGTCCGGCCCGTGACCACGGTGGTGTTGCCCAGCTTGATAGAGCCGCCGGCCGAGGTGGACACCACGCACTGCGGGGTCTTCTCGAAGCCGTCGGCGGCCAGCATCGCCGGGGCGTCGACCGGGCAGCGGTTGAAGGGGGCCCACTCGCCGTTCAGCGAGGGGTCGGCGGCCGTCGCCGTGCCCAGGGACGCGAAGGCGCCGAGGGCGGTCAGTGCGGAGACGGTGGCGAGTCGGGTGCGGGTGGAGGTCGGACGCATGGTGGTGGCCTTCCGTGGAGGTGGGAGGGACGGGAGGGCTCAGCGCTCGGCGACGGGGATCTCGTAGGGCTGGAGGTCTTCCGTGCACTGGCCGGGGGTCTCGGGGGTCGGGAACACGGGGGCGGCGATCGCGCATGTCTGGCCCTGGACCTGTTTGACGTGGTTGCCGGGGCCGGAGACGGAGGCGGTGAGCAGACGGTCGAGGTCCTCGCCGTCCGCCGTGCCGCAGCCGGTGAAGGCCGGGATGCTCGTCTCGCCGGACAGCGTGCCGCCGCTCAGCAGCAGGTAGCCGGTGGCCTCCTGGCCGATGAGCTGCTCGCCGCGGCCGTAGAGCACCAGGTGGTCACCGGGATGATTGGCCGGATCCGGGTCGGCGGAGGTGAGGGACGTCGTGGTCCGGCACCCCGGACCGACGTCCAGGGGGGTCCCGTTGACCTCCAGATCGGTCACGTGCAGGACCAGCGGCGCCCGTACATAGGTGTCCGTGACCGTGGTGAAGTCGGAGAGGCGCAGCTTGATGCGCGAGTCGATCCTGATGGGGCCCGTCTGCTCCAGCACCATGGTCGCTTTCACCGGGGCGAAGTCGAAGGACAGGAAGGTGCTCTGGAACGGCGGTGTCTGCTTGCGCTCCTGGTAGTGGAAGTTCGCCCACGACACGGTGTCGAAGATGATGTGTTCCGGGTCGGGCGGGCCGTTCACGGGGATTCCCTGTTCGATCAGCAGGCAGGACGGCGGGAGGTGGGCGGCGCCCTTCATCTTGTTCACGTTGGCGTAGCCGGTGACGTAGGCGTTGAGCGACACGTCCGTGGGCGGGTGCTGCTCGTCGTAGCGGCACGGCGGTACGTCGTCGCGGTCCGGGGCGGCGCCGGGCGGGGTCTCCAGCACCTCGGGCGACCGGTCGCCCTGCCGCTCCTCCTGTCCCTGCCCCTGCGCCTCCCGGTCCGGGGTGCGGGAGGGCCCGGCCGGGCCGGACGGTGAACCGCTCGGGCTCGGAGAACCGTCCCCGCCTACCCGCACGGTGGCCAGCAGTCCTTGGTCCGGCGCGTCCTCGGCGAGGGCGCAGCCGACGGTGAGCGAGTCGGAGCCGGAGCCGGAGTCGGGGCCGGAGCCGGTGGTGGCGGGCCGTGGGGCGGCCGGGTCCGTGGCGGCCGGGTCCGCCGCGTCGAGGGCCAGGTCGATGGCGAGGGTGCCCGCCGTGAACGTCAGGTCTCCGTCGCCCCGGCCGGCCACGGAGGGGACGTCGCCCTTCGAGACCAGGGTCAACGGCCCCGACCCGGGCAGGGCGACGGGCTCGGCGCCGCCCCGCCAGGTCGCCTTCGCCGCCGCCTCGTTCTGGGCGACGCCCACCTCCAGCCGGGTCGCCGCCCGCACCTGGGCCGCGCCGCGCGCGCTGAGGTCCGCGACGGCCTCCGCCGGGAGCTGGACGGCGGTGGTGACGTCGGACGGCGAGAACGCCTCGCCCGCGTCGGCCCGTTCTGGGAACTCCGCCGAGATCCTTACCTTCGTGGGCAGTTGCCCCGACGGGAGGGTGCAGACGTAGGGGAGTTCGACCTCGACCTCCTGGGTGCCCGAGGCGGAGGCCGTGGTCGGGATCAGGGCGGCGAGCACGACGAACGCGGCGATCGACGTGGTACGGGCACGGACCCGGGGCGGCCGGGGTGCGGCGGCTCGTTGGGCTTTCATGCGACTCCGCTCGGATGGCTCGGGCAGCGTGGGCGGTCGGGCAGGGGCGGGCAGGGGCGGACGGCTCGGGCCCGCGAACGCCCGGCCGGGGTGCCGGCCGGGCGGACGTGAGGGGCGGCGGTGGCCTACGGGTTGGAGCCGACGATCGTCGGGATGGCGTTGGTGCTCTTCACCTTGACGGCGTAGTTGCCCTTGAAGGTGGGCTTGGTGGCCGTCGTGACCACGGCGCCGCAGTTGACCGGCGCCGGGCTGCTGCTGACCGTCAGGTCGCCGACGGCGCTGTTGACCGCCAGGACGCCGGTGGAGTTGGTGTAGGTGGCCGAGGCCTTGCCCACCACCGTGAACTTGCAGGCGCCGGCGGTGACCTGCGCCTTGACGTTGCCGACGTGGCCCTTGGTGACGCCCGTCGAGGCGTTGTAGTCCACCGCGACGACGTCCCAGGGGGTGACCGAGGTGGTGGTGACGTTGCCCAGGACACTGGTACACGGTGACGCGGACGAGCCGAAGGTCATGGTGGTGATGTCGGCGACGTCCCCGGGGTTGCCGGTGGTGCTGTTCATCGAGCCTTCCGCACCCGAGGTCGTGCAGGTCATCGGGATCGTGGCGGTCAGCACGATGTTGCCGACGTTCGTGGCCTTGAACGCGGCCGGCGAGGGGGTGACGGTCCACACCGTGGAGGGGACCGCCGAGGACGGGCCGACGGCGAGGCCCAGCGCCGACGCGGCCGCGCAGACCACGATGGCCGACCTTCTCGTGTTCTTCTTCATGGCTCGGGACTCTCCTTGAGGGTTGACCGGCGAAGACGGGCCTGACGTTACTCGCGGGAAACTTAGCCGAACAATGCGGTAGTCCATGATTCTTTTAAAAGTGGGACCACCTGTTTCCGGGGTGAGTGATCCGCGGTTCTCCTTGCTCACGTGACGCCAAGTCCGGGAAATGTGAACGGCGTCCGGGCTGTTCACAGCGGTGTCGCTCCCATCGGGTCCCGATGCTCACCGGCCGACAAGTTTCCGAGCGGTTTTTGTGTCCGGCCTGACAGGTTCCGGATGGCCGAAGTCGGCATCCCGGAAAACTCCGATTCCGGTGTTGCCCGCCGAGGTTACTCGGCCGTAACGTGCCGGTGTGGTGCTCGGTTCCAGGTCGGTGGCCCCCGTCGGCCGGAGCCATGACGGATACTTTTCGGCCCTCCCTCCATCGGGCCCGGGTGTCCGTCGGCAGGGTCCCGCGGGGCCACACCCCCCGGAACCGCGCGACCCTGCCCTGTCTCCCCGGAGACAAGTGCGGGGCCGCCGTGTTGTCTGCGCGGTGACAAGTTCGGCAGGGCGGCCGGAGATCCGGTGCCGACCCGTTGTCAGTGCGCTCCGCGCCGAATTAACGTGCGCCCGCAGCGCGTATCCGATTGACGTCCGCTGGAGGTGATATGGGAATCGAAGTAGTGGTCGAGGGTCTGACCAAGTCCTTCGGTAAGCAGAGCATCTGGCGGGACGTATCACTCACTCTTCCGGCCGGCGAGGTCAGCGTGATGCTGGGCCCGTCCGGAACGGGTAAGACCGTTTTCCTGAAGTCGCTCATAGGGCTGCTCAAACCCGAGAAGGGCCGTGTCCTCATCAACGGAGTGGACATGGTGAACAGTCCGGAAAGAGACATCTACGAGACCCGGAAACTCTTCGGTCTCATGTTCCAGGACGGAGCCCTCTTCGGGTCCATGTCCCTTTTCGACAACATCGCCTTCCCGCTGCGCGAACACACCCGCAAGAAGGAGTCCGAGATCCGTCGCATCGTCATGGAGCGGATCGAGGTCGTCGGACTCCTCGGCGCGGAGGGAAAGCTTCCCGGGGAGATCAGCGGAGGTATGCGCAAGCGCGCCGGACTGGCCCGCGCGCTCGTCCTCGACCCGCAGATCATCCTGTGCGACGAGCCGGACTCCGGGCTCGACCCGGTCCGCACCGCCTACGTCTCCCAACTGCTGATCGACCTGAACGCGCAGCTCGACGCGACGATGCTGATCGTCACCCACAACCTCGACATCGCCGCCACCGTCCCCGACAACATGGGGATGCTCTTCCTGCGCGAGCTGGTCACCTTCGGCCCGCGCGAGGTGCTGCTCACCAGCGACGAACCGGTCGTGTCCCAGTTCCTCGGCGGCCGGCGCGAGGGCCCCATCGGGATGTCCGAGGAGAAGGACGCGGCCACGCTCGCCGCCGAGGCGGGTGCCGCCTCGGCCGCCCCCGCCGCGCCCCGGGTGATCGTCCCGCAGCTGGAACCGTCGCCCGGCCTGCCGCCGCGCAAGGCCGTCGCCCGACGGCGTCAGCGTGTCATGGGCATGATTGACAGCTTGCCGCCCGCCGCGCGGTCCGCCATCCGGGAGACCTACGCGAAGGACTCCGAGGCGGCCACCCTGCCGATGCCCGCCGCCGGGAGCGGCGCGTGATCACCGGAGCGCTGCGGCAGACCGGCCGGCTCTTCGCGCTCGCCGCCGAGGTCGTCCGGGCCGTCTTCCGACGGCCCTTCCAGTTCCGCGAGTTCGTCGAACAGTTCTGGTTCGTCGCGAGTGTGACCATCCTGCCCGCCGCCCTCGTCTCGATCCCCTTCGGCGCCGTCATCGCCCTCCAGGTCGGCTCGCTCACCGAGCAGCTGGGAGCCCAGTCGTTCACCGGCGGCGCCAGCGTCCTCGCCGTCGTCCAGCAGGCGAGCCCGCTCATCGTCGCCCTGCTGATCGCCGGCGCCGGCGGCTCGGCCATCTGCGCCGACCTCGGCTCCCGCAAGATCCGCGAGGAACTCGACGCCATGGAGGTCATGGGCGTCTCACCGGTGCAGCGGCTCGTCGTGCCCCGCGTCCTGGCCGCCATGGGCGTCGCGGTCCTGCTCAACGGCCTGGTCTCCGTCGTCGGCATCCTCGGCGGCTACTTCTTCAACGTCGTCATGCAGGGCGGCACCCCCGGCGCCTACCTCTCCAGCTTCTCCGCCCTCGCCCAGCTGCCCGACCTGTACGTCAGCGAACTCAAGGCGCTGGTCTTCGGGTTCATCGCGGGCATCGTCGCCGCCTACCGCGGCCTCAACCCGCGCGGCGGCCCCAAGGGCGTCGGCGACGCCGTCAACCAGTCCGTCGTCATCACCTTCCTCCTGCTCTTCTTCGTGAACATGGTGATGACGGCCGTCTACCTCCAGATCGTCCCGCCGAAGGGAGGCTGACCGATGGCCTCCCCGCTCGTCTGGCTCGACCGGTCCGGCGATCAACTGCTGTTCTACGCACGGGCCCTGCTGTGGATACCGCGGACCCTGCGCCGCTACCTCAAGGAGGTGCAGCGCCTCCTCGCCGAGGTGGCCTTCGGCTCCGGCGGTCTCGGCGTCATCGGCGGCACCATCGGCGTGATGATCGCGATGACGCTCTTCACCGGGACCGTCGTCGGACTCCAGGGCTACGCGGCCCTCGACCAGATCGGCACCGCCGCGTTCACCGGATTCGTCTCCGCCTACTTCAACACCCGCGAGATCGCCCCCCTCGTCGCCGGACTCGCCCTCTCCGCGACCGTCGGGGCCGGCTTCACCGCCCAGCTCGGCGCCATGCGCATCAACGAGGAGGTCGACGCCCTGGAGGGCATGGGCATCCGCTCCATGCCCTACCTGGTCACCACCCGCATCATCGCCGGCGTGGTCGCCATCGTCCCGCTCTACGCGATCGGGCTGCTCTCCTCCTACCTCGCCTCCCGCTACGTGACCGTCCTGTTCAACGGGCAGTCGCGCGGGACGTACGACCACTACTTCAACCTCTTCCTCTCCCCGACGGACGTACTGCTCTCCGTACTGAAGGTGCTGATCTTCAGCGTGATGGTGATCGTCGCCCACTGCTACTACGGCTACCGCGCCTCGGGCGGCCCCGCCGGCGTCGGCGTCGCCGTCGGCCGGTCCGTGCGCAACGCCATCGTGCTGATCAGCGTCACCGACTTCTTCCTGTCGCTGGCCCTGTGGGGCGCGACCACGACCGTGAAGGTGGCGGGGTGAGATGAGCGGACCGCGCGGAAAGACGCTGGGCCACCGGTTCGCCGGGGTGGTGTTCCTGCTGGTGCCCGCCCTGCTGATCTGGCTGGCGGTCGCCGTCTACGACAAGGAGTTCACCGAGTCCGACCCGGTGGTCGTGGAGACCGGCAGCGCCGGCAACCAGATGCACCCGGGCGCCGAGGTGAAACTGCGCGGCGTCGTCGTCGGCGAGGTCCGCGAGATCGACGCCACCGGAGACGGGGCCCGGCTCACCCTCGCCATGAAACCCGGCTCGCTGGACCACGTACCGTCCGACGTGCGCGCGCAGATGCTGCCGACCACCCTGTTCGGCGAGCGGTTCGTGGCCCTCGTACCGCCCGCGAACCCCTCGGCCGAGCCGCTGGCCGCCGGGGCCGTCGTCCCCCAGGACCGCTCCGCCAACGCCATCGAGCTCCAGCAGGTGCTCGACGACGTCCTGCCGATGCTCACCGCCGTCCAGCCGCAGAAGCTCGCCGCCACCCTGTCGGCCGTCTCCCAGGCCCTGGAAGGGCGCGGCGAGCGGCTCGGCGAGACGCTGAGCCTGCTGGACGAGCACCTGGAGGAGTTCAACCCCAACCTGCCCGCCCTCAACCGCGACCTCAAGGAACTCGTGAAGGTCAGCCACGTCTACGCGGACGCCGCGCCCGACATCATCACGGCGCTCACCGACTTCACCACCACCAGCGGCACCCTCGCCGAGCAGGAGGCCGAACTCGCCGCCACCCTCGGCGCCACCACCCGGACCTCCGAGGACGTGACCGCCTTCCTGCGCAAGAACCGGGACAACATCATCCGGCTGAGCGCCACGAGCAGGCCGACCCTGGAACTGCTCGCCGAGTACTCCTCGGCGTTCCCCTGCACCCTGCGCACCCTCGCCGAGTCCGTCCCGGCCATGGACAAGGCGCTCGGCAAGGGCACCGACCGGCCCGGCATCCACGTCGACGTCACCACCGTCCCCTCGCGCGGCGCCTACCGCCCCGGCCGCGACACCCCGGTGTACGACTCCGGCGGCGGCCCCCGCTGCCCCTCCGTGCCGTACGTCGGCGCACTGCCCCGGCCCACCGCGCGGACCGCGTCCACGGCGGCGGACCAGGACCTCGGGCCCGCCAACTCCCCCTCCGAGAACGACCTCGTCAACGAACTCCTCGCCCCCGCCGCAGGCGCGAGCCCCGAAGACCTGCCCGACTGGAGCAGCCTGCTCGTCGGCCCCGTCTACCGCGGTACGGAGGTGACGCTCCGATGACCGGTGCCGACAGCGCGCACACCCGGCGCCGCCCGCTGACCGGGCCGCTGCTCAAGTCCCTCGTCTTCGTGGTGGTCACCGCCCTCGCCACGACCGTGCTCGGCCTCGGCGTCGCCGGCGGCGGTGCCGGCTCCGACTCCGGCGCCCGGA
Organism: Streptomyces sp. NPDC056128; assembly: GCF_042263835.1. Taxonomy (NCBI): domain Bacteria; kingdom Bacillati; phylum Actinomycetota; class Actinomycetes; order Kitasatosporales; family Streptomycetaceae; genus Streptomyces; species Streptomyces sp. NPDC056128. The sequence goes on from NZ_JBHJVQ010000002.1 coordinate 682,092, forward strand.
CCTACAAGGCCCTGTTCACCGACGTCACCGGGCTCATGGACGGCGACAGCGTGCGCATCTCCGGCGTTCCGGTCGGCGAGGTGACCGACGTACGCGTCGTGCACCGGCGCACCGCGCAGGTCACCTTCACCGTCCGCGAGGACCGCACGCTGCCCCGGTCGACCACCGCCGCCGTGAAGTACCTCAACATGGTCGGCCAGCGCTACGTCGCCCTCGGCCGCGGCAGCGGCGACCTCACCGGCAGCCTCCCCGAGGGCGGCACGGTCCCGCTCGACCGCACCACGCCCGCGCTCGACCTGACCCTGCTCTTCAACGGCTTCAAGCCGCTGTTCGAGGGGCTCTCCCCGAAGGACGTCAACGGACTCGCCGGGTCGATCGTGCAGGTGCTCCAGGGCGAGGGCGCCACCGTCGACAGCCTGATCCGCCACATCGGCTCGCTCGGGACGACCGTCGCCGCCAAGGACAAGGTGATCGGCCAGGTCGTCCAGAACCTCACCACCGTCCTGGACACCCTCAACGACCGCGAGGACAGCTTCGACGACCTCGTCGTCACCCTCCAGCAACTCGTCACCGGCTTCAACGAGGACCGCAAACCCCTGGGCAAGGCCGTCACGGCCATGGGCGAACTCACCACGGTCACCGCCGGCCTCCTCGAGGACGGCCGGGAGCCCCTCAAGCAGGACATCCGCGAACTGGGCCGGCTCTCGGCCAACCTCGGCGAGCACACCCCGCAGATCGAGGACTTCCTCGAACGGACCCCCGCCAAGATGACCGCCCTGACCCGCCTGTCCTCCTACGGATCGTGGTTCAACCTCTACCTCTGCGAGGCCCGCGTGAGCGGAGTGACCACCTCCGACGGCTCCGAACCGCCGACCGGTATCGCGATCACCGAATCGAGGTGCCGCGGATGAGGCGCCCGCACCTCAAGCCCGTCAAGGAACGCGACCCCGTCGGCGTCGGCCTCGTCGGACTGCTCGTCCTCGCCGTGATCGCCGTCCTCGTCTACAACGTGGACCGGCTGCCGCTCGGCGGCGCCACCTCCTACAGCGCCGACTTCTCCGAGGCCGCGGGCCTGGACGACGGCGACGAGGTGCGCATCGCCGGCGTCAAGGTCGGCAAGGTCACCGGCGTCGCCCTCGACGGGCCCAAGGTGAAGGTCACCTTCGAGGTCGAGGACGCCTGGCTCGGCGACCGGACCACGGCTGCCATCGCCATCAAGACCGTCCTCGGCGACAAGTACCTGGCGCTCGACCCGCTCGGCGCCGCCCGCCAGGACCCCGGCAGCCGCATCCCGCTGACCCGCACCACCTCCCCGTACGACGTGACCCAGGCGTTCCAGGACCTCAGCGGCACCGTCGACGACATCGACACCCGCAAGCTCGCGGAGAGCTTCGAGACCATCTCCGACACCTTCGCCGACTCCCCGCCCCACGTCCGCAAGGCCGCCACCGGCCTGTCCGACCTGTCCCGCTCCGTCTCCAAGCGCGACTCGGAACTGTCCCAACTCCTCAAGGGCAGCGCAAAGTTCACCAAGACCCTGAAGAACAAGAAGTCCAGCTTCGAGACCCTCATCGAGGACGGCGGCCCGCTCCTCGGCGAACTGCGGGACCGCCGCGCCGCCATCAGCGCCCTGCTCAAGGGCAGCCAGGACCTCGGCATCGAACTCGGCGGCCTCGTCAAGGACAACGAGAAGCAGCTCGGCCCGACCCTCAAGGCGCTCGGCCGCGTCACCGGTGTCCTGGAGAAGAACAACACCCAGCTCGGCAAGACGCTCGCGCTGGTCGGCCCGTACTACCGCCTGGTCGGCAACACCCTCGGCAACGGCCGCTGGTTCGACAGCTACCTGTGCGGGGTCGTGCCCCGCGCCTACCTGCCCGAGACCTCCCAGCCCGAGACCGGATGCCTGCCGCCGAAACAGCCGGCCGCGGCCCAGGGGAGCGGTGAGTGATGAACCGACGCCGGAAGATCCTCACCGGTCTGCTCGCCCTCGCGGTGCTCGCGGCCGCCGGACTGGTCACCGCCCGCGCCCTCGAAGCCGACGGCACCCGCCTCACCGCCTACTTCGACCGCGTCATCGGCGTCTACGCCGGATCCGACCTGCGCGTCCTCGGCGTCAGGGTCGGCGAGGTGGAGTCGGTGCGGCCGCAGGGCACCACGGTCCGTGTCGGCCTCCGCCTGGACGAGGGGGTGCGGGTCCCGAAGGGCGCGCGGGCCGTCGTCGTCGCACCGAGCGTCGTCTCCGACCGCTACGTCCAGCTCACCCCCGCCTACGCCACGGGCCCCGCCCTCGCCGACGGCGCCGTACTGCCCGCCTCCCGCAACCACGTCCCCGTCGAGATCGACCAGATCTACGACTCCATCACCGAACTCGGCGACGCCCTCGGCCCGGACGGCGCCAACTCCGAGGGCGCCCTGTCCGAACTGCTGCGCACCGGCGCCGCCAACCTCGACGGCAACGGCGAGGCCATCGGCACCGGCATCGAGGAGTTCGGCAAGGCGGCCAAGACCCTCGACGGCAGCAGCGGCGACCTGTTCAAGACGCTCAGCAGCCTCCAGACCTTCACCACCATGCTGAAGGACAAGGACACCGACGTGCGCACCGCCCAGGAACGCCTGGACGAGGTCGTCAGCTTCTTCGCCGACAACAAGGACGACCTCACCGGGGCGCTGGAGGAACTCGGCAAGGCCCTCGGCCAGGTCAAGACCTTCATCGAGGACAACCGGGGCGAGCTGAAGAAGAACGTCGACCGGCTCGTCCCCATCACCCGGACCCTGGTCGAGCAACGGGCCTCGCTGGCCGAGGCGCTGGACGTGGCACCACTGGCCGCGGGCAACGTCGTGAACGCCTACAACCCCGACACCCGCACCCTCGACGGCCGCGCCAACCTCAACGAGATCAGCATCGGCGGCCCCCTGCTGCCGCTGCCCGTGACGGGCGCGACCGATGAGCCGGAGAGCGACGGGAAGAAGGGAGACGGCCGATGAAGCGCCGCACCCTCACCGCCGGCCGGGCCGCCGGACTGACCGCGGGCGGACTGATCGCCCTCGGTCTCGGCTTCGCCCTGGCCCTCGGCGGGATCACCGTCGTGCCCCGCGGCTTCGGCGGCCTCGACGACCTGCCGCTGCCCGGCGGCGCCGACCTCGGCGACCACCCCCGCACCGTCACCGCGGAACTCCAGGACGTGCTCAGCCTGGTCCCGCACTCCGCGGTGCGCGTCAACGACGTCGCCGTCGGCCGGGTCACCGGCATCGAACTCGGCGAGGACGACTGGTCGGCCCGCGTCACCATGGAGATCAACGGCGAGGTGCGGCTGCCCGCCGACACCACCGCGCGGCTCGAACAGTCCAGCCTGCTGGGAGAGAAGTACATCCAGCTCGTCGCGCCCGCCAAGGAGACCGGAGCCGGGCCGCTCCAGGACGGAAGCGTCATCCCGCTGGCCCGCACCGGCCGCAACACCGAGGTCGAGGAGGTGTTCGGCGCGCTGTCCCTGCTCCTCAACGGCGGCGGCGTCAGCCAGCTCAAGACCATCACCCGGGAACTGGGCGCGGCGCTCGGCGGCCGCGAACCCGAGGTCCGCTCCATGCTCAAGCGGGTCAACACCCTGGTCGGCGACCTCGACGACCACCGGGGTGACATCACCGACGCCCTCGACGCCGTCAACCGGCTCTCCTCCACCCTCGCCACCCGCAAGGAGGACGTCGGCACCGTCCTCACCGGCCTCTCGCCCGGCCTGAAGACGCTGGAGAAGCAGCGCGGCTCCCTGCTGACCATGCTGCGCTCCCTCGACACGCTCTCCGGCGTCGCCGTCTCCACGATCAACGCGAGCAAGGACGACATGATCGCCGACCTCAAGGCCGTCGCGCCGACGCTGAAGGCGCTCGCCGACGCGGGCACGGACCTGCCCGACTCGCTCCAGGTGCTGCTGACCTACCCGTTCACCGACGAGGTGCTGCGCGGCGTGAAGGGCGACTACCTCAACACGTACCTGTCCATGGTCGCCGTGCCCGGCACCCAGGTGATCCCGCCCCTCGTGCCCGAGGGCACACCGGCGAAGAAGCGGTCCTCCGCACCGGCGCGGAAGCAGACCTCCTCGCCCCTGCCGCTGCCCTCCGTGTCCGAGCCCGGAGGTGAGCGCGGGTGATCACCCTCGCCGTACGGCTGAAGAACCTCGCCTTCCTCCTCGTCGCCGTCCTCGCCCTCTCCTACCTCGGCATCCGCTACGCCGATCTCGGCCGGTACGTGGGCGTCGCCGACTACTACACCGTCGACGTACAACTCCCGCGCACCGGAGGACTGTTCACCCACTCCGACGTCACCTACCGGGGCGTCTCGGTGGGCCGCGTCGGCCCGATCGACCTCACCGCCGAGGGCGTCGTCGCCGAACTGCGCATCAAGAAGTCCGCACCCCGCATCCCCGCCGACACCAAGGCCGTGGTCGCCGGGCTCTCCGCCGTGGGCGAGCAGTACATCGACCTGCGGCCCGAGAGCGACGGCTCTCCCTACCTGGCCGACGGCGCCCGCGTCGAACAGGCCGACACAAAGGTGCCCGCACCCGTCACCGACGTCCTCACCAGCGTCGACGACCTCGTGGGCTCCGTCCCGCTGGAGGATCTGCGCACCGTCGTCGACGAGTTCGGCAAGGCGTTCGAGGGGCACGGCGACGACCTCCAGGTGCTTCTCGACAGCGGCAGCGACTTCGTGGAGGCCGCCGACCGGGCCCTGCCGTCCACCACGCTGCTCATCAACGACGGCGAGACCGTCCTGCGTACCCAGGCACAGGAGTCCGAGGCCATCCGCGACTTCGCCGTCGGGGCCGAGGAACTGGCCGCCGCCCTCAAGGGCTCGGACGCCGACCTGCGCCGCCTCCTCGCGGTCACCCCCGAGGCCGCCACCCAGGTCAGCGGCCTGCTGCGGGACCTCGACCCGAGCCTGGGCGTCGTCCTCGCCAACCTCCTCACCACCTCCGAGGTCGCCGTCACCCGGCAGCGCGGCATCGAGGAACTCCTCGTGAAGTACCCGGCGGCCGTCTCCGCCGGTGCCACCGCCGTCGACGGAGGGAAGCTGAACCTCGGCATGGCCGTCACCTTCTTCGCCCCCCTGCCCTGCACCGACGGATACGGCGGCACGCGCTACCGCAACGGCCTCGACCTCGGCACCGCGCCCGCCCTCAACACCGACGCGGCCTGCACCGCCCCGGCCGCCGGCGGGTCCAACGTGCGCGGCTCGGGGAACGCCCCGAAGGGCGGCCCGGTACCCGAACCGGCCAGGCCCGGCTCCCTGCCCTCCGGGGGCGCCGACACCACGGGCAGCGGCGGCGGCGCGGCCCTTCCCGGCGCCCTCGCCCTGCCCGGACAGAGCGGCGAGGCACCGTCCGACCTGTCCGCGCTCCTCGCCCCGGCCACCGGCGGTGCGCGGTGAGGCGGGCGCGGATCCTCACCGGAGCGGCGCTCGCCCTGGCCCTCGGCGTCTGCTCCACCGGCGCCTGGACGTACGCCCAGGCACGCACCGACGACTCGCTCGCGTACGGCCGGGAGCGGGACGAGGCGCTCGCCGACGGCCGCGAGGGCATCGCCGTACTCACCACGCTCGACGCCTCCACCCGGCAGCGGGCGGAGCGGAGCATCCGGGACTGGCGCGCCGTCTCCACCGGGCCGCTGCGCGAGGAACTCGGCGGTACTGAGCCCGCCGTGGGGTCCTCGGCGCGCGCCACGGTCACCGAGGCCGCCGTCACCGCGCTCGACACCCGGTCCGGCACGGCCAAGCTCATCGCCACGGTCCGCGTCGAGGTCACGCCCGCCACGACGAAGAAGCCGGCCACCGACCGCAAGCGCCTGGAGGCGGTCCTGGCCCGCACCGGCGAGGGGGAGTGGAAGGTGCGAGCGCTGAGCGCCGTACCGGTCGAGGGGGAGAGGGAGGGCGAGGAGCGATGACGACGGAACCCGTCCTCGAGACCGCCCCCGCGGACGCCCCCGGCGACGCCCCCGCCGGGCGGTCGCCGAGCAGGCGCCTGCGGCGGGCCGTGCTGGCCGGCACCGCCGCCCTCCTCGTCCTCGGCGGCTGCGGCTTCTTCTACGCGGCCCACCAGGTGAGGTCGGCCGAACCCGCCCGCAACCAGGCGCTCACCGACAGCGAGGCCACCTCCCGCGTCGCCGGAGACGTGGGCAACGCCCTCGCCCGGGTCTTCTCCTACACACCGGACGGCACCGCGGCCGCCGAGCGCTCCGCACGCACCGTCCTCGACGGCCGCGCCGCCCGCCAGTACGAGACCCTCTTCGCCCGGGTCCGCGACGACCTCACCGAGCAGCGCGTCACCCTGAGCACCCGCGCCGTCCGCATCGGAGTGATCGAACTCGACGGCGACGAGGCCCGCCTGCTGGTCTTCCTCGACCAGACCTCCCACCGCGGAAACGACAAGGACAAGGCCAAGGACAAGGCCAAGGGCGAGAACGCGACCACCACCGCCGCAGCCCAACTCACGGTCACGGCACGGCTCCAGGACGACCGCTGGCGGATCGTCGACCTCAAGGCCCGCTGAACATGCGGCAGACGGGAGTACCCATGAAACGCGCGGCCCGCGTCCGCACCGCACTCCGCCTCCGGCCGCTGCCGGCCCTGGCCCTCGCGCTCACCCTCGTCGCGGGCGGCTTCGCGGCCTGGGCGGGCCAGGACTGGTACGGGGCGGCCCACGACGAGCGGGCCGCCTACGCCGAGCAGCGGGACGCGGCGCTCAGCGCCGGGGAGCAGGCCGTGCAGAATCTCAACACGCTCGACCACCGCGAGCTGGAGCGGGGCCTGGACCTCTGGGAGTCGTCGACCACCGGCGAGCTGCACGAACAACTGGCCTCCGGCCGGGCGGACTTCGCCGACCAGGTGAAGGAGGCCAAGACGGTCAGCACGGCCCGGGTGCTCTCGGGCGCCGTCACCGAACTCGACGACCGCGCCGGCCGTGCGCGTGTGCTGGTCGCCCTGCGCGTCACGGTCAAGGCGGCCGACGGATCGAAGTCCGACAAGGACAGCCGCATGCTCGGCGAACTCACCCGGACCGACGGCCGGTGGAAGCTGAGCGCCCTGGGCCAGGCACCCGTGGGCGGCGCACCGGCCGGCTGACCGGTCCCGTACCCGCAGAAGCCGGCCGCAGCGAGGAGGACACCGCACATGTCGACGACCCGTCACCACATCAACCGCCAGCGGCGCCGCCAGGCCCGCGAGACCCGGCCCACCTCCGGCGGTACGGCCGTCCTGACGTCCCCGGAGACCGCCGAAGCGCCGCCGCCGTCCTCCGCACGGAAGCCGAAGCCGAAGCCGAGGCCGGCCGCCGCCGAGGCCGAGCGGGCGAAGACCACCCCGGCCGGACGGCGTCGGCCCCTGGGCCTCGTGCTGCTCTGCGCGCTGACGGTGCTCCTCGGCGTCTTCGCGGGCTGGGCGCACGCGGAGGCCGGGGCGCTCCGGGACGAGCCCGCGCGGAGCAACACCGCGCTGACCGACCTCGCCCGCACCAGCGAGATCAAGGGACAGGCGGCCAAGGCCGTCGACCGGCTCTTCTCCTACGACCACGCCGACCCCGGCGCCCTCGACAAGGCGGCGCGGGACCTCCTGACGGGCAAGGCCGTCGCCCAGCACCGGGAGTTGCTCGCCGACGTCCGCGAACGGGCCGACCGGCAGAAGGCGGTGATCACCACGGCGGTCACCGAGAGCGCGGTCGAACGGATCGACGGCGACCGGGCCCGGGTCCTCGTCTACGCCGACCAGAGCAGCGTCGCCACCACCGGCACCAAGGCGGGCGAGAAGACCGGTGACGGGAAGGACGCCGCCAAGGACCAGGGCGTGTACGCGGCGGCCATGCTCGCCGTCGACGTCGTGCACCGCGACGGACGCTGGCTGGTCTCCGCCCTCGACACCTTCGGCCGCTGAGGCCCGCCCCCCACAACGTCTCCGACGGATCCGACAGGAGTGACGACCATGTCCGTACGCCGTGCCCGACACCGGTACGCCGGCCGGAGCCGCAGGCGACTGCGTACCACCGCCCTCGCCGTGGCGGCCATGGCTGCCCTCACCGCCTCCCAGGCCCCCGGCCTCACCGGGGACGCGAAGGACACCCACGCCGGACCGGCCGCCGACGACCTGAACCTGTCGCCGCCGGGCGGCCCGTTCGCCGCCCTCGCGCCACCCGGTGACGGCTCCTACCACACCGAACTCCCGCCCCTGACGACGCGTCACGGCACCCCGGCCTCACCGGTGCTCGGGCGGGAGATCCGCGCCCAGTCCGGCATCCCCGCCACCGTGCTGCGCGCCTACCGCGCCGCCGAGACCGCCGTCGGCGGGACCGACCCCGGCTGCCGGCTGCCCTGGGAACTGCTCGCGGCGATCGGCAAGGTCGAGTCCGGCCAGGCGCGCGGCGGCGCGGTCGACCGGAAGGGCGCGACGCTGAGCCGCATCACCGGGCCGCCGCTGAACGGCCGGGGCTTCGCCCTGATCCGGGACACGGACGGGGGCGCCCACGACGGCGACACGGTCTACGACCGGGCGGTGGGCCCGATGCAGTTCCTGCCCTCCACCTGGGCCCGCTGGGGCGCCGACGGCAGCGGTGACGGCCGCGCCGACCCGAACAACATCTTCGACGCGGCCCTGGCGGCCGGGCACTACCTGTGCGCCGGCGACCGGGACCTGCGCCGGGCGGCGGACCTGGACCGGGCGATCCTCAGCTACAACAACTCCCGCTCCTATCTGGAACTGGTCAGGTACTGGCTGGAGTTCTACAGCCGGGGCGTCCACACCGTCCCCGACGGCGAGGGCGTCGTCCCGAGGAGTCCCGGCGCGGGCGGCGACACCCCGGCGACCGAACCCGTCGACGGCGAGGGCGGCGGCGGGAAGGACCGCGGCGAGGACGACGGCATCGTCATCGGCCCGGACCCGACCACGACCCCGGGCGGCGCCGAGCCCTCGCCCTCCCGACCCGTACCGTCGGGCCGCCCGTCCACCCCGACGACGCCCCCGACGAGCCAGGGGCCCTCCACGCCGCCCACGGAGACACCCACCGAGAGCCCCACCGGGAACCCGTCACCGTCGCCGGACCCGACCGACCCGATCCCTTCGCCGACCGCGACGGACGACTGCTCCCCGGAACCGGGAACCCCGTCGCCCGACCCCTCGGCCACCCCGACCGGCGCACCCTGCCCGACCCCGTCCACCACCTCGCCCACCTCGGCCACCTCGACGGAGCGGTAGCGGCCGGCGCGGCCCGGCGCTCAGCCCGCTCGGCCCATCCCGGCGGCGTTCGGCCAGCCCGTCGCCGGGACCGACTCCAGTCCGTTGGTGCCCCTGACCTGGGCGGCCGTGAGGCCACCGTGGGCGGGGACGCCGGGCGGGGTGGGACCCATGGGCGGGTAGGGGGCCGCGGCCGCCGCCGGGGCGGGCGCGGGCATCGGCATGGGCACCGGCGCCGGTGCGGGCATGGGCTGGGGGACCGGTGCCGGCTGGGGGACCGGCACCGGCCCGGGGTACGGCGCCGGCTGGGGGACCGGCGCCGGGGGCGGGACCTGCGGGGGCACCGCGGCGGGGAGCGGCATGCCGGTGCCGGCGGCCGGCGCGGCGGCGATCCCCGGGACACCGGCACCGGCGGCCTGGGCGGCGATCGCCCGCATGCCGGCCCCGTTGGTCTGGGTCATCAGGCGGTCCACCGCCGCCGTGCCCGAGCTGTAGCCGGTCCCGGTGGCCGGCTCGGGCACGGCGGCTCCCCTCCTGGACCCGTAGAGCACCTGTTCCAGGCCGGACACCAGGCGACGTACGTCCACCTGGGGGCGCACCACGAGACGCAGGAAGCGGCTGGACGAACCGATCTTGTTGCCGCACTCGCGGACCAGGACCCGGTGCTCGGTGAGCATGCGGTCCCGGACGACGGTGCCCTCCGCGCCCACCGGGAGGCGCACGAAGAGGAAGTTGCCCTGGGAGGGGTAGACCGTCAGTCCGGGCAGCGCGGACAGCTGGCCGGCCATCTCCAGCCGGTCGCGGCGGACCTGGTGGAGGCTCTGCGCGTACTCGCCGCCGTGGTCGCGGAGCATGAACACCACGTGCTCCGCGAAGGAGTTGAGGTTCCACTTGGGGAGCATGGCGCGCACCCGGCCCGCGAGCGCCGGGTTGGCGACCAGGTAGCCGAAGCGGATGCCGTGCAGGCCGAAGTTCTTGCCGAGGCTGCGCAGTACGACGACGTTGGGGCGCAGCATCGCCTCCTGGACCACACTGGGTTCCGCCTCCGCGTCGGCGAACTCCAGGAACGACTCGTCGACGACGACCAGGTCCCGGTCCGCCATCGCGTCCATGAACTGCACCAGCGCCTGCTTGTGCAGATAGCCGCCGTCGGGGTTGTTGGGGTTGCAGACGACGGCGACGCGGGTGCCGCGGGTCCGGATGAACTCGGCGTACCGGGCGAGGTCGAGGGCGAAGCCGCTGGACTCCTGGAGCGGGAACATGTCGACCCGCTTGCCGGTCTCCATGGGCTGGTCGGTCCAGCGGCCGAAGGTGGGGACGGGGACGGCGAGGGACTCCCGCACCAGCAGGTGGTCGATCCAGGTGATCAGCTCCGTGGAGCCGTTGCCCATCGCCACGCACTGCGGCGGAAGCTGGAGCAGACTGCACAGTTCGGCGGTGATGGTGTCGGCGCTGCTCGGGTAGTACGTGATGATGTCCCGCAGCCGGACGGCCATCTCGTCGAACATGGCCGGGGTGGGGAAGTACGGATTGCACGGAATGCAGAAGTCCACCGGGCCGGCGCCCGCCTCGTCCCCGCCCTCCCGCGTCAGCGCAGCCATCGAGGGGCTGTGCGCCGCGGTGCTGCGGAACAGCGAGGTGACGTTGCCGGACAAATGGACCTCCGTAGGTGGGCGGCCCGCGATGGGAGGTGCGGGCCGCCCTTACATACGGAGGCGGTAGGGGCGTCGTTCAACGCGTGTGAAGAAAGTGTGTCCTCACGCGCCGAACGAGTGCACCGTCGAGGTCCGGTACGTCTGTCCGGGCCGCAGCACCGTCGACGGGAACGACGGCTGGTTCGGCGCGTCCGGGAAGTGCTGCGTCTCCAGGCACAGGGCGTCGCCCTGGCGGTAGAGCGCGCCGCCGGTCCCGGTCAGGGTGCCGTCCAGGAAGTTGCCCGAGTAGAACTGGAGGCCGGGCTGGTCGGTGGCGATGCGCAGGGTGCGGCCCGAGCCGGGGTCGCGCAGGGTGGCGACGTGCTCGGGGCGGTCGGTGACGCCCTTGTCCAGCACCCAGTTGTGGTCGAAGCCCTTGGCGGTGACCAGCTGCGGATGGTCGTCCCGGATGTCCCGGCCCACGGGCTTGCCCCGGCGGAAGTCGAAGGGCGTCCCGGACACCCGCGCCAGTTCGCCGGTCGGGATCAGGCCCGCGTCGGTGGGCGTGTAGCGGGAGGCGGCGATCGACAGCTCGTGGTCCTCGACGGTGCCGCTGCCCTCACCGGCCAGGTTCCAGTACACGTGACTGGTGAGGTTGACGACGGTGGCCCGGTCGGTGGTGGCCGCGTAGTCGATGCGCCAGTCCCCGCGCCGGGTGAGCGTGTACGTCACCCTCACCCGGAGCGTGCCCGGGTAGCCCATCTCGCCGTCGACGCTGGTGTAGTGCAGGACCAGGCCGACGTCGGGACCGTCGGTGAACGGCTCGACGTCCCACACCCGGTGGTCGAAGCCGAGGGCGCCGCCGTGCAGGGAGTTCTCGCCGTCGTTGACCGAGAGCTGGTACCGCCTGCCGTCCAGGGTGAAGCGGCCCTTGGCGATCCGGTTGCCGTACCGCCCGATCAGGGCGCCGAAGTGCGGGCTGCGGGCCACGTAGTCGTCGAGGTGGTCGAAGCCGAGCGAGACGTTCGCGTGGCGGCCCCGGCGGTCGGGGATCTCCAGCGACTGGACGGCCCCGCCGTAGGAGAGGACCCTCATCCGCGTGCCGCCGTTCTCCAGCGACCAGCGGTACACCTTCGTCCCGTCGGCGAGCCTGCCGAAGAGTTCCTTCACCGGCTTCGTGCCTCCCGTGGCGTGTGCGGTGCCGCCGGCCGCGCCGGCGGTGAGACCGACGGCGGCTGCGCCGGCGATGACCGTGCGCCTGTTCAGTTCCATACGGCCACTCCTCAAGTGGGTTGACAGAACCGCCCCTTCAGGGGCGCGGGGAACTGCGCGACCGGCCACGACCGGCCCGCAGTCTCCGTACGGCCCCGATGGACCGCTTCTCAGGAACCGACCCGCCGTTTGTTCCACACGTCGAATCCGACCGCGGCCAGCAGCACCGCGCCCTTGATGACCTGCTGCCAGTCGGACCCGATGCCGACGAGGTTCATGCCGTTGTTCAGCACACCCAGGACCAGGCCGCCGATGATCGCGCCGAGCACCGTGCCCACGCCGCCGCTCATCGAGGCACCGCCGATGAACGACGCGGCGATGGCCTCCAGTTCGAAGTTGAGGCCCGCCTTGGGGGAGGCCGCGTTGAGGCGGGTGGCGAAGACCAGACCCGCCAGGGCCGCGAGCATGCCCATGTTCACGAAGACCAGGAAGGTGACCTTCTTGTCCCGCACGCCCGACAGCTTGGCCGCGGGCAGGTTGCCGCCGATGGCGTAGATGTGGCGGCCGATGATCGCGTTGCGCATGACGTATCCGAAGCCGACCAGCAGCACGCCCAGCACCAGCAGCACGATCGGCGCGCCCTTGTACGAGGCGAGCAGCAGCGTCACGACGAGGATCGCGGCGACCAGCGCCACCAGCTTCAGCGCGAACAGCTTGACGGGCGGCACCTCCAGCGCGAACTGCTGCTGCCGCTTGCGGTCCCGCATCTCCTGGAACACGACGAACGCGATCAGCGCGATACCCAGCAACAACGTGAGGTTGTGGTAGTTGGTCTCGGGGCCGACCTCCGGGAGATGGCCGGTGGAGACCTTCAGCAGGCCTTCCGGGAACGGGCCGAGCGTCTGGCCCTCGAGGAAGATCTCCGTCAGGCCGCGGAAGATCAGCATGCCGGCCAGGGTCACGATGAACGACGGTATGCCGCCGTACGCGATGAAGAACCCTTGGACGGCTCCCGCGACCGCGCCCATGGCCAGGCAGAGGATCACCGCGAGCGGCCAGGGCAGATCGTGTCTCACCATGAACACGGCGGCTATCGAGCCGATGAACGCCGTCAGCGAGCCCACCGACAGGTCGATGTGACCGGCGATGATCACCATCATCATGCCGATCGCCAGGATCAGGATGTAGCTGTTCTGCACGACCAGGTTGGACACGTTGCGCGGCAGCAGCAGGTCGCCGTCGGACCACACGGCGAACAGGGCCACGATCAGGCCGAGGGCCATCAGCATGCCGTACTGGCGCATGTTGCGCCGCATGCCGTCGAGCACCAGCCGCAACAGGCCGTCGCCGGCGGCTGACCCGCCCTTCCCGGGCGGCGCGGGGGCCGGGGTCTTGGCGGTCACGTCCGTGCTCATCGCGTTACCTCTTTGTCCGTCTTGTCCTTCGTCATCCGACGCATCAGCGCTTCCTGCGATGCCTCGGCCCGCGAGAACTCACCCGTCAGCCGCCCCGCGGCCATGGTGTAGATGCGGTCGCACATGCCGAGCAGCTCCGGCAGCTCGGAGGAGATGAAGACGACCGCCTTGCCCTGGGCGGCCAGCCGGTCGATGACCGTGTAGATCTCGTACTTGGCGCCCACGTCGATGCCGCGCGTGGGCTCGTCCAGGATCAGCACCTCGGGACCCGCGAAGATCCACTTGCTGAGGACGACCTTCTGCTGGTTGCCGCCGGACAGCTTGCCCACCGGCTCGAAGACCGTCGGCGCCTTGATGTTCATGGACTTGCGGTACTCCTCGGCGACCTGCCGCTCGCCGTGCTCGTCGACGACACCCCGCTTGGCGACCTTGCCCAGCGCGGTCAGCGAGATGTTCCGGTTGATGGTGTCGATGAGGTTGAGGCCGTAGTGCTTGCGGTCCTCGGTGACGTACGCGATGCCCTGCCGGACCGCCTCGGGGACGGTCCTGGTCCGTATCTCGGTGCCGTCCCTGAGGACGGTGCCGGCCGCGTGCCGGCCGTAGGTGCGGCCGAAGACGCTCATCGCCAGCTCGGTGCGGCCGGCGCCCATGAGCCCGGCGATGCCGACGATCTCGCCGCGCCGGACCTCGATGGAGACGTCGTCGACCACCTTGCGCTGCTGGTCGATGGGGTGGTGCACGGTCCAGTTGCGGATCTCCAGGGCGGGCGCGGCCCCCTCCTCGGGGTGGTGCGGCGTCCGGTCCGGGAAGCGGTTCTCCAGGTCGCGGCCGACCATCCCGCTGATGATCCGGTCCTCGGTCGTCCCGGCCGCCTTCACGTCGAGCGTCTCGATGGAGCGCCCGTCGCGCAGGATCGTGACCGAGTCGGCCACCCGGCGGATCTCGTTCAGCTTGTGCGAGATGATGATCGAGGTGATGCCCTGCTCCTTCAACTGAAGGATCAGTTCGAGGAGTTTGCCGCTGTCCTCGTCGTTGAGCGCCGCCGTCGGCTCGTCGAGGATGAGCAGCTTCACCTTCTTGGAGAGCGCCTTGGCGATCTCCACGAGCTGCTGCTTGCCCACGCCGATGTCCGCGACCCGGGTCTCCGGGTGCTCGTCCAGACCGACCCGGCGCAGCAGTTCGGCGGCATGCCTGAGGGTGTCGTTCCAGTTGATCAGCCCGCGCTTGGCGTGCTCGTTGCCGAGGAAGATGTTCTCCGCGATGGACAGGTACGGCACCAGCGCCAGCTCCTGGTGGATGATCACGATGCCGTGCCGTTCGCTCGCCCGGATGTCCTTGAACCGGCAGGTGTCGCCCTCGAAGAGGATGTCCCCCTCGTAACTGCCGTGCGGATGGACGCCGGAGAGCACCTTCATCAGGGTGGACTTGCCGGCGCCGTTCTCGCCGCAGATGGCGTGGACCTCGCCCTGGCGGACGGTCAGCGTGACGTCAGACAGCGCCTTGACACCGGGAAAGGTCTTGACGATCGAGCGCATTTCCAGGACGGGTCCCGCCATGGTCGTGCCTTCCAATCCTTGAGGGGGCCCGGTTACTTGAGGTCGTCCGCGCTGTAGTAGCCGCCGTCGACGAGGACCTTCTGGTAGTTGGACTTGTCCACGCTGACCGGCTGGAGCAGGTAGGCGGGCACGACCTTGGCACCGTTGTCGTACGACTTGGTGTCGTTGACCTCGGGCTTCTTGTCGTTCAGGACCGCGTCGACCATGTTCGAGGCGACCTTGGCGAGCTGGCGCAGGTCCTTGTAGACGGTCTGCGTCTGCTCACCCGCGATGATCGACTTCACCGAGGCGATCTCGGCGTCCTGGCCGGTGACGACGGGCATGGGCTTGTTGGCGGAGCCGTAGCCGTCCGACTTCAGGGCGGACAGGATGCCGATGGAGATGCCGTCGTACGGCGAGAGCACCGCGTCCACCTGGGCGCTGCGGTAGCTGGACGTCAGCAGGTCGTCCATGCGCTTCTGCGCGGTGCCGCCGTCCCAGCGCAGGGTGGTGACCTGGTTGAGGGCGGTCTGCTTGGAGCGGACGACCAGCTGGCCCTTGTCGATGTAGGGCTTCAGGACGTTCATCGCGCCCTGGAAGAAGTACTTGGTGTTGTTGTCGTCGTTGGAGCCGGCGAACAGCTCGATGTTGAAGGGGCCCTTCTCGCCCGCCTTCAGACCGAGCTTGTCGAGGATGTAGCCGCCCTGCAGCTCGCCGACCTTCTCGTTGTCGAACGAGGCGTAGTAGTCGACGTTCTCGGTGCCGAGGATCAGCCGGTCGTAGGAGATGACCGGGATGTCGGCGTCCTTCGCCTGCTGCATGACGTTGTTGAGCGACTTGTTGTCGATCGCGGCCACGATCAGCGCGTCCACGCCCTGCGTGATCATGTTCTCGATCTGCGAGACCTGCTGGTCCGGGTCGTCCTCGCCGTAGACGAGCTTGGTCTCGTAGCCCTTGCCCTTCAGTTCCTTCACGACGTTGGCGCCGTCCGCGATCCAGCGCTCGGAGGACTTGGTCGGCATCGCGATGCCGATGGTGGCGCCGTCGGCACCGCCCTTGTCCTCCTCGCTGCCACCCTCGCTGTTCTGGCCGCAGGCGGTCAGCGTCAGGGCGAGGGAGGCGGCGGAGGCTATGGCGGCGAGGGCGGCTCTGCGGTTGCGCATGGTCATCATCCTTGATGTGGGTCAGGGCTCGGTCCGAGAGCAGGTGTGTGGGATTGTGCGCGGCTGTGTCTTCTTTTGTGAAGGGAGTTTCCGGAACGTTATGACGAGATCTCGAACCGGTTGAGCGGACCGGGCAGCCGCGTGCCGGGAGGCGCCATGTCCCCGTCCGCCCCGTGCCGGGCGAGCAGATCGAGCGCGAGCCGTCCGCGCCGCACCCGCTCCTTCGCGGTGGCCAGCGTCAGTTCGCGCAGGTGGTGGCCGTACGGGTAGATCCCGGGCGCCTTGGCGAGGCCGAACTTCAGGTACAGCGGGGCGCCGCGCCGGATCAGCTCGGCGATCTCGTACATGCGCACATAGCCGCCCAGGTCGTCGGGGGCCTCGATGTACAGGTCCATGGGCGCGGCCGAAACCCGCCGTATTTCGGTCAGGTGATCCGGCGTCAGATCGCTGGGCACGTTGATGGAGTCGGCGCCGAGCCGCTCGTAGACCGCGTACGAGGCCGGGTTGACCGGTCCGACGAGTGCGGAGAGCTTGAGCGTGGTGTCGGCGGGCACGAGACCGGCCGCCCGCGCCCGGTGCAGCGTCCACAGCACGCCCTCGTCGGCGACCAGCAGGCACTTCACGCCCAGCTCCGTGGCCCGTATGGCGTCCTCGACGCAGCCGGCGACCGCGTCGTGGCCGCGTGCCCTGAGGCCCGCCCCGCCCGAGTCGGTGCGGGTGGAGCCGCCGATGTCCCAGGTGCCGCGCGGGCCGGTGAACAGGCAGAGTTCGATGTCGCGTTCGGCGGTGGCCTCGACCATCTCGGTGATCTCGGCGTCGGTCAGCATCCACACACCGCTGCCCTGGCTGATCCGGTGGATCGGCACGTCCAGCCGCGAGGACTCCTTCAGCACCACCGCCAGTGCCTCCGGCCCCTCACAGGAAGGGATCTCGGTACGCCAGCGGCCGCCGTCCGGGAAGGAGTGCGGCGAGGCGTCGGCGGGATCGGGGGCGGGCGCGGCCAGCCCGAGAGCGGTGAGCGCCGGCTCACCTGGCCTGCGTACGGAGGCCGGGGCGGAAGCGTCGGTCACAAGCTGTCCTTAGTGTTCGATATGTCGGACGAGGTTCGCGGCTCAGGGCGCGAGCGGCGCGGTCCGGTGGGTGTACGCCGGTACGGAGGCCGTCAGGTCGCCCCCGCACCGGCGTACGGCTCAGGAGCCGGGGCCAGGGGCCGGAGTCATGGACGCAGCAGCACCTTGCCGACCTTCGGATCGCCGGACCCCACCAGCTCGATGGCCTCCGGGAATCCGTCGAGCGGCAGTTCGTGCGTCACCAGCGGACGCGGATCGAGCAGGCCGGCCGCGAAGACCCGCACCGTGTGCGCCCAGGCGTCCGGCGGCGCCCCGAAGACGGTGTGCACCTCCAGCTGCCGCACCACCAGGTCGGTCGGGTCGAGACCGCCGGCGCCCGGCGCCGGGATGCCGGTCAGCACCAGCCGACCGCCCCTGCGCAGCAGCGCGGCGGCCGTGCGGGCGGCGTCCGCGGACCCGGCGGTCTCGATCACGAGGTCGAAGTCGTCCGGGAGCGGCCGGTCCCTGGTGCGGAAGTCGCTCGCGCCGAACCGCCGCGACAGCGCCTCCCGGTCCCCGCGTGTGCCGACGACCAGCAGCTCGGCCGGGGAGGCGGCGCGCAGGAACTGCACGGCGAACATGCCGAGCGTGCCGGTGCCGACGACGGCGACCCGCTCGCCGGGCCGGGCACCCGCCTTCAGCGCGGCGGCGGCGACACAGGCCGCGGGCTCCAGCAGCGCGGCGGCGGTGAGGTCGGCGTCGTCGGGCAGCACGTGCAGCAGCCGCGCGGGCAGGGTCAGCGTGGGCGCCATCGCACCCGGCCGGGTGAACCCCGTCTCCTCGTACCCCGCCGTGCACAGCGTCGTCTCGCCCGCGTGACAGCGGTCGCACACCTGGCAGTTGCGGAACCCCTCGCCCACCACCTTCCGGCCGGCCAGCGACGCGGGCACCCCGGCGCCGGTCCGCTCCACGGTCCCGGACCACTCGTGGCCGGGCGTGAGCGGGTAACGCACGTACCCCTCGGGCCGGTTGCCCTGGTACACCTCGCGGTCGCTGCCGCAGATCCCGACGGCGTGCACCCGCACCAGCGCCTCGCCGGGGCCGGGTTCGGCCGGCTCGTGCGGCACGAGCCGATGCGCCCCCGGCGCCTCGACGACGACCGCGACCGCGCCGCTCATCCCTGCGTCCCCTTGGGCTTGCGCTGCTCCCAGCCCTCGGCCCACAGGTCGAACCGGGCCTGCTGCTGCGGGAACTCGGCCGCCGCGTCGGTGTCCAGCTCGACGCCGAGGCCGGGCGCGTCGGACAGGTGGAAGCACCCGTCCTCCGGGTCCACCTGCGGGGCGCCCTTCACCACCTTCTTGATCTCCGCGTCCGCGAAGTCGTTGAAGTGCTCCAGGATCTTGAAGTTCGGCGAGGTGAACCCGACTTGGAGGGAAGCGGCGGTGAGCACGGAACCCCCCACATTGTGCGGCGCGACGAGCGTGTAGTGCGTCTCGGCGGTCGCGGCCAGCTTCCGGGTCTCCCAGATGCCGCCGAAGTGGCCGACGTCGGGCTGGATGACGTCCACCGACTGGTCCTCGAACAGCTCGCGGAACTCGATCCGGTCATGGATGCGCTCACCGGTGGCGACGGGGATGTCCACCTTCTCGGCGACCTTCCGCAGCGCCTTGAGGTTCTCCGGCGGGACCGGCTCCTCCAGCCAGGCCGGCTTGAACGGCGCGAGTTCGCGGGCGAGCCGGACGGCGGTGGAGGGCGAGAACCGGCCGTGCATCTCCAGCATCAGCTCGGCGTCGGGCCCGATGGCGTCCCGCACGGCCTCGATCAGCGACACGGCGTAGTTCGTCTGCCGCTGGTCCAGTTCGAAGTGCCCGGTGCCGAACGGGTCGATCTTCAGCGCCCGGTACCCGCGCTCCATGACCCCCTGCGCGGCCTTGTGGTACGCCTCCGGCGTCCGCTCGGTCGTGTACCACCCGTTGGCGTACGCCTTGACCTTGTCGGTGACCTTGCCGCCCAGCAGCTGCCAGACCGGGACGCCGAGGGCCTTGCCCTTGATGTCCCAGCAGGCCATCTCGACGACGGCGATGCCGGACATCACGATCTCGCCGGCGCGGCCGTAGTCGCCGTACTTCATGCGGCGCACCAGGTCCTCGACGGCGAACGGGTCGGAGCCGAGGACGTGGTTCGCCTCGGCCTCCCGCAGATAGCCGACGAGCGCGTCGGTGTGCCCCAGCATCCGGGTCTCGCCGACGCCGGTGACGCCCTCGTCGGTGTGCACCTGGACGTAGGTCAGGTTCCGCCACGGCGTCCCGACCACGTGTGTGCTGATTCCGGTGATGCGCACGGCGGCTGCCCTTCGCTCTGTTCGATATTTCGTCACTCGTTCGAAATGCTGGCGTGACAGTAAGGACGGGGTGGTCGGAGTGTCAATGGGTCGCACACATAACGGTTTCGGCGATTTCGAGGGTGCGGGCGGACCGGCCCGGGACGCTTTCCCACACAACCTTCACAGCCGCCTCTAGGAACACGGCCGCCCCGGAACTTAACCTTCCCGCGTCATGGACTACTGCCACCCGTGCCGACGGCACCTCAACGGCGCCCTCGCCTGCCCCGGGTGCGGTACGCCCTTCGAACAACTCGGTTCCGCCGAGCCGCCCCTGACGGCGACTGGGGCGGTCACCCCGCCCCGGCCCGCCGAGGACACGGACGCGGCCAACACGGTCCCGGACGAGACCCCGGACGACGCCCCGTCCGGCGCCCGCTCCAGCCGCCGCGACCGCAAGGCCGCCGCGCACCGCCGGCGCCGCCGCCGGACCCTGTTCGTCACCGCGGGCTTCGTCCTGGCGGCCGGCGGACTGAGCCTCGCCGAACTCGGCACGGACGCCCCGCACTCACCACCTCGCCCTGCCGCCGCCGGCGGCGAGACGGCGGACGGCGAGGCGACGAAGGAGGTGGGGGAGGGCTCGGCACTCCCGGCCGACGCGACCTCGGACCGGAGCACCGCCTCGGACGCCCCGTCCCTCGACGCCTCCACCTCGGCATCGTCGTCCCCGTCGAAGTCCCCCGACGCGGACGCCTCCGACACACCCCCGGAGTCCGACACCCCCGCCGCGTCCCGCCCCCCGGCCCAGGCCGACACCCCGACCCGCGCCCCGGACCCCGCCCCGTCGTCCCCCCGGTCCGACGACCCACCCCCGACCACCACCCCCACACAGCCGGACGAGCCGACCCCGACACCGACGGAGACGTGCGACCGCTTTCTGTGGTGGTGCACCTGACGCGCTGACCGCGGCGCCGGTTCAGTCCTGGAGCATTCTCCGCAACGCGTCCCGCAGCGCCACCCGCTCCCCCTCCGACAACCCCGCCAGCGGCTCCCGGGCGAACCGCAGGGAATCCCGCAGCCCCCGTGCCACCCGTCGGCCCTCCTCCGTCGCGGCCGCGACCTTCACGCGCCGGTCGGCCGGGTCGGGCCGTCGCTCGACGAGCCCCCGGGCCTCCAGCCGGTCCACGATGCCGGTGACGTTCGACGGCTCGCACTTCAGTTTCTGCGCCAGTTTCCGCATCGGCAGCGGCTCCAGTGACAGCAGGCTGAGCAGCTTGGCCTGCGCCCCGGTCAGCGCGCGCTCGGCGGCCGCCTCCTCGTAGTCGGCGTGGAAGCGGGCCACGACCTCTCCGATCAGCTCGACGACTTCGAGGGTGAGTGCGTCGGGTCGGCGCGTGGTGTCGCGTGGTGTGGCCATGCGATCCAGGGTACCCATTTGTTTGACAAGGTGAAATGTTCAGCCGCATGGTTGTTTCAGAACCTGAAGCATTTCGCCCAACGACGAAAGGCGCCCCCATGACCGACTCCCCCTCCCTCCCCGCCGTCAACCGCGAATGGCACCTGGTCACCCGCCCGGTCGGCTGGCCCAAGCCGGAGGACTTCGCCCTGGTCGAGACCGAGGTCCCCACCCCGGGCGAGGGCCAGGTCCTGGTGCGCAACCTGTACGTCTCCGTCGACCCCTACATGCGCGGCCGCATGAGCGCCGCCAAGTCCTACGCCGAGCCCTACGAGCTGGGCAAGGCCATGCAGGGCGGCGCGGTCGGCGAGGTCGTCGCCTCCAACGCCGAGGGCTTCGCCGTCGGCGACCACGTCCTGCACTTCCTCGGCTGGCGCGAGTACGCCGCGGTGAACGCGAAGAGCGCCGTCAAGGTCGACCCGGACGCCGCGCCGCTGTCGACGTACCTCGGCGTGCTCGGCATGACCGGCCTCACCGCGTACGCCGGCCTGCTGCGCACCGCCGCCTTCAAGGAGGGCGACACGGTCTTCGTCTCCGGCGCGGCCGGTGCCGTCGGCAGCCAGGTGGGGCAGCTCGCGAAGCTCAAGGGCGCCGCCCGGGTCATCGGCTCGGCCGGCTCGGACGAGAAGGTCCGGCTGCTCGTCGACGAGTACGGCTTCGACGCGGCGTTCAACTACAAGGACGCCCCGGTGAGCGAGCAGCTGCGCGCCGCCGCCCCGGACGGCATCGACGTCTACTTCGACAACGTGGGCGGCGACCACCTGGAGGCGGCCATCGGCTCCCTCAACCTGAACGGCCGCATCGCCATCTGCGGCGCGATCTCCGTCTACAACAACACCGAGCCCGCCCCCGGCCCGAAGAACCTCGCCCGCCTGATCCAGACCCGCGGCCGCATCGAGGGCTTCCTGGTCGGCGACCACTACGACCTCCAGCCGAAGTTCGTCGAGGAGGTCGGCCCCTGGGTCGCCTCCGGCGCCCTGAAGTACCGCGAGACGGTCGTCGAGGGCATCGGGAACAACCTGGAGGCGTTCCTCGGCGTCCTGCGCGGCGACAACACCGGGAAGATGATCGTCAAGCTGTGACCTTTACTGAGTGACTTCACTGCACTTCCGGCATGCGGTAGCGTCATTCCGAAATCCGTCGTGGTCGTGGGCGCGAGTCACGGCGGACCGAGGAGGAAGACACCGCATGCCCATCCAGCAGTCCGAGGTCCTCTACACCGCCGTCGCCACCGCCGAGAACGGTCGCGACGGACGGGTGGCCACCGATGACGGCAAGCTCGACCTGGTCGTGAACCCGCCCAAGGAGATGGGCGGCAACGGCGCCGGCACCAACCCCGAGCAGCTGTTCGCCGCCGGGTACAGCGCCTGCTTCCAGGGCGCGCTCGGCGTCGTCGCCCGCCAGGAGGGCGCCGACATCTCCGGTTCGACCGTCACCGCCAAGGTCGGCATCGGCAAGAACGACGACGGGTTCGGCATCATCGTCGAGATCTCCGCCGAGATCCCGGCGGTGGACGCCGCCACCGCGCGGTCCCTGGTGGAGAAGGCCCACCAGGTGTGCCCCTACTCGAAGGCGACCCGCGGCAACATCACCGTGACGCTCGTCTGACCGGGGGCGACGCCCGCACGCGGCGGCGCTCAGCAGGCCGACGCCGCCGCGTGCACCGCCGCCACCAGCCGCTGGTTCTCCGGGGCCGCCCCGCCCGGACAGGCGGAACGGCGCCGGGTGTACCCGTAGGCCAGACCGCCCGACGGGTCCGCGAAGCCCTGGCTGCCGCCCGCACCGCCGTGCCCGATCGTCCCGGCGCCCAGGAACGGGTGCCAGAGGTCCGCCGTCGCCTCGAAGCCGATGCCGTACGACCCGTGCGTCCGGGTCACCAGGTCGTAGCCCACCGAGTGGAACTGGCCGAACTCCGCCAGCGTGTCCGGCTTCAGCAGCGGCGCCCTGCCCTCCACCTCACCGATCGCCGCCGCGTACAGCCCCGCGAGACCGCGCGCCGAGGCCACCCCGCCCACGGACGCGGGGCCCCCGGCACGGACCGCCGGCTCGTTGGGCAGGGTCTCCAGACAGGTGCGGTGCGCCGCGTTCCGGTTGAACGCGATCGCCGCGATGGAACGCGGACCGTCCGGGCACGCGGCCTCGGCCCGCTGCACCGGCGTGAGGACCATCGGCCGCGCGGCGCGGAAGCGGTGGTCGAGCCCGGCCGGCAGACCCAGGTGGAAGTCCAGGTGGTGCGGGGCGCGGACCCGGTCCTCGTAGACCTCCTGGAGCGTGTGGCCCGTGGCCCGGCGCACCACCTCGCCCGCGAGGGCCCCGAGCACCAGCGCGTGGGATCCGAAGGCCGTGCCGGGCCGCCAGTACGGACGCTGGTCCGCGAGGCGTTCCGCGATCACCCGGTCGTCCGCCAGCTCGGCGGTGCTGAACCCGGTGTCCGTACCGATCACCCCGGCGCGGTGCGCCAGCAGGTCCCGCAGGGTCAGCGCGCCCTTGCCCTCGGCCGCGAACTCCGGCCAGTAGTAGGTCACCCTGCGGTCCAGCTCCAGCGTGCCCTCCTGGACCAGCAGCGCGGCCACCAGGTGCGCGGCGCCCAGGGTGGCCGTGTGCACCCCGTACAGCGAATTCGCCCCCGCGCCGTCGCCGGTCCACAGGTCGACGACCCGGCGCCCGTGCACGTACACGCACAACTGGCCCTCGTGGTCCGCCGGTTCCCCGGTCACGACGGCCGTGAACTCCTCACGCACCCGTTCGAAGCCGTCGGCGACGGTGCCGTGGACCTCCTGCGTCATCCGCTTCTCCTCACCCACTCGCCGGGCCCGCCCGCGGCCCGCCACCGGTCGGTACGTCCACCGGACTTCCACCGATCGGTACGGCGGGACTAGCGGGTTCGACTCAATCGGGGCGCGGCGGTGGCGGCGCGGACCGGTAGAGTTCCGCCCATGCGCGATCTTGGGGCGGGATTCGGCCATCTCCTGAAGGGCCAGCGCTGGGTGGCCCGGCACGGCAAGAGCTACGGCTTCGGGCTCGTCCCGGGCCTGATCACCCTGGTGCTGTACGCGGCCGCGCTGGTCGCGCTCGCGATGTGGGGCACGGACTTCGTCGCCTGGACGACCCCCTTCGCCGACGACTGGTCGAGCCCCTGGCTCGGGCTCTTCCGCGGCTTCCTGACCGTCGTCCTGTTCGCCCTCGCCCTGCTGCTGGCCGTCCTCACCTTCACCGCGGTCACCCTGCTGATCGGCCAGCCCTTCTACGAGGCCCTGTCCGAGCGCGTCGACCGCGACGTCTCCCCGGACGGCACCGCCCCCGAGTCCAACCTGCCGCTCTGGCGCGAGGTGTGGCTCTCCGGCCGCGACAGCCTGCGGATCCTCGTCCGCGCCGCCCTGTGGGGCGTGCTGCTCTTCGCCCTCGGCTTCATCCCGTTCGTCGGGCAGACGGTGGTCCCGGTGATCGGCCTCTTCGTGACCGGCTTCTTCCTCACCGAGGAGCTGACCTCCGTCGCCCTGCAGCGCCGCGGGGTCGAGCTGCGCCGGCGCCTCGCCCTGCTGCGCTCGCGCAAGAGGCTGGTCTGGGGCTTCGGCACCCCGCTGGCGGTGTCCTTCCTGGTGCCCTTCGTCGCCGTGTTCCTGATGCCGGGCGCGGTCGCCGGAGCGACGCTCCTCGCCCGCGAACTGCTGGGCGAGGAGACCCGCGACGGCCGCGACGACCGCTCCGGCGGCGGCCCGGCCGACCCGGCGGTCAGCCCCGGTCCGGCTCCGGCGCACTGACCGCCACGGCCACGATCGCCCGTACCTGCGCCACGATGTCC
Organism: Streptomyces sp. NPDC056128; assembly: GCF_042263835.1. Lineage (NCBI taxonomy): Bacteria > Bacillati > Actinomycetota > Actinomycetes > Kitasatosporales > Streptomycetaceae > Streptomyces > Streptomyces sp. NPDC056128. The sequence goes on from NZ_JBHJVQ010000002.1 coordinate 706,883, forward strand.
AGCCGGTTCCGGACGAACTCGGGGTCGGTGACCGTGCCCGTCGCCGGGTCGGTGTTCTGGGCCCCGAACTGGAGCACCGGCGTGTGGACGTGCCCGCCCGGCAACGTGCCGTGCAGCCCGAGCCGGTCACGCAGCAGCGTCGCCCGGTAGGCGATCTCGTTGGACAGGTAGTTCCCGCCGCCGCCCTCCCGGGCCGTCGAACCGGGCGTGGGCCCGTCCGGCCGTACGACCGCCTGGGTGGAGCCCGCCGGGATCTCGGTCACGCTCGTGTTGTCGTACACCGGGAAGCGGCCGGTCTCCGCCGCCGCGATCGCCGCGTACGGCAGCGTGGTCGTCGTCCACTGCGGCTGCGAGGCCGGGTCGGCGACGGGCACCGTCTCCGTACGGGACACGTTCTCGTTGTCGGGGAAGCCGCCCCGCCAGGCCCCGTTGGTCCGCTCCACGTCGAACTTCCCGACCCGGCCCTGGCTCACCGTGGTGAACAGGTCCGCCCTCGGCAGATACGGCCGCAGCGCCCGTTCCACGGTCCCCTCCGCGAAGTCCCGCCAGCGCACCGGGAACACGGCCGTCTCCACCCGCGCGGGCCCGTCCGGGGTGTCGATCACCGCGCCGTCCAGGGCGAGCGCGGCGGCGCCGGACGGGTTGGAGATGCGGATGTCGCGGTCCAAGGTGAAGGGGTCGAAGCCGGTGAGCAGGACGCGCTTCACGCCCTTTCCCCGGTCGCCGTCGTGCCGCTGCGGCAGGCGGATGTCGGACTGCCCGCGCGAGGTGCGCTCCAACACGTCGAGGAGCGCGTCTCGTTGCCTTTCACCGAGCCCGAACCGGGGCTCCCAGGTGCGCAGTTCCCGTGTCATCGAGAGCCGCGCCCAGTACAGCGGCCGGTCGTCGTCCCGGCTGATGGCCCCGTGCGCCGGCCCGCGCCCCCGCGCCCGGTCCACGGCCCGCCGCCACAGCGCGGAGCCCTCCCGCTCGACCAGGCGCCGGGCCTCGCGATAGGAGTCCGCCCGCCCGAGCCCGCGCGCGAACGCCGGTGCCACGGCGGCGAACCCGGAGCCGCGCAGGATCTCCCGGGGCACGTCCCCGTCGAGCCGCCGCTCCTCGACCGTGGGAGCGGGGGCGGTGGCCGTGGCCCCCGGAGGAGCCGCCGTGGCCGTCCCCGGGGCCGCGAGCCCCGCCACCAGGGCCAGTCCGAGTACGCCGATCCGAACACGTAGGGGAGTCAAGGGAGTCCAGGTCCTTCCGTCGCCGTGGGGTGCGCTGCGGACGGCCGAAGTATCGCGTGACGGGAGGGACGAGCGCTACGGCCTGTCGGCACCCGGTCCCGGTTCGAACGCGGGCCCTGGGGCGACCTCGCCGACGCCCCGGTCACCCGGGTCACCCCGGCCGACGGCGAACTCCCTTACGAGGAGGACCTGTTCATCGGCTACCGCGCCTGGGACCGGGCCGGCCGCACCCCGGCGTACCCCTTCGGCCACGGCCTCGGCTACACCGACTGGACCTACGAGTCGGCCCACGTCGACGGCGCCACCGTCACGGTCCGCCTGCGCAACACCGGCGACCGCCCCGGCCGCGAGGTCGTCCAGATCTATCTCGCCCCCGTCGAACCCGACCCCACCCGCCCCGCCCGCCGCCTCGCCGGATTCGCCGGGGCCGAGGCCGGGCCCGGCGAGCGGGTCGAGGTCACCGTCGAGCTGCCGCGCCGCGCCTTCGAGGTCTGGGACGAGGCGACCGGCTCGTGGGCGTTTGTGAAGGGTTCGTACGAACTCGCGATCGGACGCTCGATCGCCGACCACCGGATCACATCGGCGATTACCGTCTGAACCGGGACGCCCGCGAGGGCCTTCCCCCGCGAACAGCCCCGGCCCGGGACCTGACGGCCGGGCCGGGGCTCGGCGGACCCACTCGGTCCGCTACCGCGCCGAGAACCCGTACACCGTCCGCGAGCGGAACACCTCGCCCGGCCGCAGCGCCGTGCCCGGGAAGTCCGGCCGGTTCGGGGAGTCCGGGAAGTGCTGCGTCTCCAGCGCGATGCCGTCACCGGGCGCGTGCGGCTCGCCCAGCTGGTCGGCGGTGTACACCTGGAGGCCCGGCTCGGTCGTCGCCACCGTCAGCACCCGCCCCGACGCCGGGTCGTACAGCTCCGCGACCTCCTCGGCGGTCTCCGTCACACCCTTGTCCAGGCAGAAGTTGTGGTCGTAACCCGAACCGACCTTGCGCGCCCGCCGGAAGTCGAACCGCGTGCCCGTCACGTCCGCCGGTTCGCCCACCGGGATCAGCCCCGCGTCGACCGGCGTCATCCGGGAGGCCGCCAGCCGCAGCTCGTGGCCACCCGCGTGCCCGGAGCCGCCCAGGTTGAAGTAGCTGTGGTTGGTCGGGTTCAGCACGGTCGGCGCGTCGGTGACCGCCTCGTAGTCGATCCGCAGCGCCCCCGGCTCCTCCAGCGTGTACGTCACCGAGATCGCCACCCGGCCCGGGTAGCCCTCCTCGCCGTCCGGGCTGACCAGGCTCAGCCGGATGCCGTGCCCGTCGTCCCCGACCGGCTCCACGTCCCACACCCGCTTGTCGAAGCCCCGCTCACCGCCGTGCAGCGAGTTCGGCCCGTTGTTCCGCGCCAGCGTGTACGTCCGCCCGTCCAGCGGGAAACGGCCGCCCGCGATCCGGTTGGCGTACCGCCCGACGAGCGCGCCGAAGTACGGCTCCGGATGCCGTACATAGCCGTCCAGGTCCGCGAACCCCAGCACCACGCCCGCGGTGTTCCCGTCCCGGTCCGGGACCTCCGCCGACTGGATGATCCCGCCGTACGACAGGACCCGAACCCGTACGCCGGCCCGCTCCAGGGTCCAGCGGTGTACCGGCGTGCCGTCGGAAAGTGTGCCGAAGAGTTCGTTCATGTGCGAACTCTAGGACACGCCCAGGTCAGGGCCGCTCGGCGGTGACCGCCCGGTACGCGATCTCGGCCAGCCTGGCCTGGCCGTCCACGCTGGGGTGGAACCAGTCCCAGTGGCTCAGCTGGTCCGTGCCGAAGCGGTACGCGTGCACCGCGCCGTCGTCGGTGCGGCAGCGCCGGTCCTTCGCGCAGACCTCCCGCAGCACCTCGTTGTAGTCCGTCACCCGGTCCCGCACGGTGTTCCGCCGCAGGGTCGCCGCCGAGTCCAGGGAGTCCGCGTCGCCCAGCATCGACGGGCAGAGGCCCAGCTTCCACACCTGCTTGCCCAGCGCGTTGGTGCGCCCCTGGGACCACAGCCGCTTCAGGTCCGGGATGCTCGCCACGTACACCTGCGCCTTGGGCAGTTCGCGGCGCAGGGTGCTCATGGCCTTCTCGAACTGGGCCCGGAAGTCGGCCACCGGGGTCATCGCCGAGGTCGTCGCCCGGCAGGCGTCGTTGGCCCCCATCATCACCGCGACCAGCTCGGGCTTCCGCGCCGCCGCCCGGGTCACCTGCCCGGCCAGGTCGGCCATCCGGGACCCGGTGACCGCGTAGTTCCAGCTCCGCTCGGCCGCCTCCGTCTTCCCCAGCAGCCGTACGGCGAGACTGTCGACCTCGGCGCTGCCGCCGGTCGCCCAGGACACGTCGGGGCAGTCCGACAGCACCGAGCAGGCGTCGAAGCCGCGGGTGATGGAGTCGCCCACGGCGGCGACCGAGTCCGGGCCGCGGTCCCAGGCCGGGGCGGGCTTCGGACGCTTCGACGCGCTGCCGGACGGGGCGGGGGAGTCACCGCCCACGGCGTCGCAGCCCGCCACGCCCAGCACGGCGGCGGTCAGGACGGCGAGCGCGCCACGCGCCCGGCGCCGTACACGGCGCGTCTCCCGGTCCTTCCCCTGGCCCATACACGTCCCACCCCTCGCCTCGTGCCTCCAGTGTCCTCAACCCATGACACCGCGCGAGGGTTCCCGAGGGCGGCGATGCGACGGCTCACACCCGTACAAGCGTCCTGCCGGGTGAATGGCGCGGCTTTGTCGGCACCGGGACCGACGGTACGTCACACTCCTTGCCCCGTCGCACGGTAGCCTCGCCCTCAACGTGACCCGCCCGGTCACAGCCGTCCGCCCGTTCCGAGATGTCCCGCTCAGCCCGGAGGTTCCGGTGACGACACGTGGAGTCCTGTACGTGCACTCCGCGCCGCGCGCGCTCTGCCCGCACGTCGAGTGGGCCGTCGCCGGGGTGCTCGGCACGCGCGTCGGCCTGGACTGGATCCGGCAGCCCGCGGCACCCGGCACCTGGCGCTCCGAGTTCTCCTGGCAGGGCCAGGCGGGCACCGCTTCCAAGCTCGCCTCCGCGCTGCGCGGCTGGCAGCTGCTGCGCTTCGAGGTCACCGCGGAACCGTCCGCGGGCGCCGAGGGCGAGCGCTACAGCTGCACCCCCGACCTCGGCATCTTCCACGCCGTCACCGGCATCCACGGCGACATCCTGATCCCGGAGGACCGGCTGCGCGCCGCCCTGGTCCGCTCCCAGCGCGGCGAGACCGACCTGGAGTCCGACATCGCGAGACTCCTCGGCAAGCCCTGGGACGACGAACTCGAACCCTTCCGCCACGCAGGCGAGGGCGCCCCGGTCCGCTGGCTCCACCAGGTGGTGTGAGAACGCCGCCCCCGCAAACGCGCCCCGTTAGGGGCGCGGGGAACTGCGCGATCAGCCACAAACGGCCCGCACCCGGCACACTTCGGACGAAGAACGGCGATGGCCCGAACCCCCAACCGGGGCTCGGGCCATCAATACGTTCAGCGACGCCGATCAGACCGAACGGAACGCCAGAACAACATTGTGCCCACCAAACCCGAACGAGTCGTTCAGCGCGGCGATCCGCCCCTCGACCGGCAGCTTGCGAGCCTCACCCCGCACGATGTCCGCGTTGGCCTCCGCCTCGGGGTCGAGGTTCTCGACGTTGATGGTCGGCGGCGCCACCCGGTGGTACAGCGCGAGCACCGTCGCGACCGACTCCACGCCGCCCGCACCACCGAGGAGGTGACCGGTCATCGACTTGGTACCGGAGACCGCCATGTGGTCCACGTCGTCGCCGAGCACCTTGCGCAGCGCCTTCAGCTCGGCGATGTCACCGGCCGGCGTCGAGGTGGCGTGCGCGTTGACGTGCACGATCTCGGCCGGGTTCAGGTCGGTGCCGTCCAGCAGGTTCTGCAGGGCGTTGGAGATGCCCCGGCCCTCGGGCTCCGGCTGCACGATGTCGTGGCTGTCGGCGGAGATGCCCTGCCCGACCGCCTCCGCGTAGACGCGGGCACCGCGCGCGGCGGCGTGCTCGGCGGACTCCAGGACGAGGACGCCGGCGCCCTCACCGAGGACGAAGCCGTCACGGCCCGTGTCGAAGGGGCGCGAGGCACCCTGCGGGTCGTCGTTGTTCTTGGACATCGCCATCATGTTGCCGAACGCGGCGATGGGCAGCGGGTGGATCGCCGCCTCCGTGCCACCCGCGACGACGACGTCGGCGCGGCCGGTGCGGATCATCTCGATGGCGTAGCCGATGGCCTCGGCGCCCGACGCGCAGGCGGAGACCGGCGTGTGCACGCCCGCGCGGGCGCCCACGGCCAGACCCACGTTGGCCGAGGGGCCGTTCGGCATCAGCATGGGGACGGTGTGCGGGGAGACGCGGCGGACGCCCTTCTCCTTGAGCACGTCGTACTGGTCGAGCAGGGTCGTCACGCCACCGATGCCGGAGGCGATGACCGCACCGAGCCGGTCGGGGTCGACATGGGCCCCGGCCTCGGCGTCCGGCGTGCTCTCGCCCGCCTTGCCGGTGAAGCCGGCGTCCTTCCATGCCTCCTGGGCCGCGATCAGCGCGAACTGCGCCGAACGGTCCAGACGGCGGGCCTGCGGCCGCGGGATGACCTCGGAGGGGTCAACGGCGACCGGCGCGGCGATACGGACCGCCTGGTCGGCGGCCCACTCCTGCTCCAGGGGCTTGACGCCGGACTTGCCGGCGACCATGCCCTCCCAGGTCGAGGCTGCGTCGCCACCCAGCGGTGTGGTTGCGCCGATACCGGTGACGACCACGGTGCGATTGGTCGAGCTCACGGGAATTCTTTCTCCAACGGGATACGGATTCGTACGGCGCCACCGCCGGGTGGCGGGGCAGTCTGCCCGGATACTCGGGACATGCCCGAGTATCGGCGGATCAGGCCTGGTGGTCGAGGATGTACTTGGTCGCGTCGCCGACCGTCTTGAGGTTCTTGACGTCCTCGTCCGGGATCTTGACGTCGAAGCGCTCTTCGGCGGCGACGACGACCTCGACCATGGACAGCGAGTCGACGTCCAGGTCGTCGGTGAAGGACTTGTCCAGCTGGACGTCCTCAACCGGGATGCCGGCGATCTCGTTCACGATCTCCGCGAGACCGGCGACGATCTCTTCCTGAGTGGCGGCCATGATGGCGCTCCTTCTTTGTTGTCCAGAGGGTGTGGCGGCCCGCCGCGTCGCGGCGAGTGTTGCTGCTCTCCGTTCCGGACCGCATGATCCGGCACGGAGTGCCTAGGGGAGGGTAACGACCGTCGCGGCGTACACGAGACCCGCCCCGAAGCCGATGACGAGCGCGGTGTCGCCGCTCTTGGCCTCGCCGGTCGCCAGGAGCCGCTCCATCGCGAGCGGGATCGAGGCGGCCGAGGTGTTGCCGGTGGTGCGGATGTCACGGGCGACCGTGACGTGCTCCGGCAGCTTCAGTGTCTTCACCATCGAGTCGATGATCCGCACGTTGGCCTGGTGCGGGATGAAGACGTCGAGGTCGTCCGGGCTGATCCCGGCCGCGTCCAGCGCCTGCTGCGCGACCTTCGCCATCTCGAACACGGCCCAGCGGAACACCGCCTGGCCCTCCTGCGTGATCGCAGGAAACTTGACGTTGCCCTCGGAGTCGAGCGGCAGTTCGGAGACGTCGCCGATCCGGAAGCGGTCCCAGGGGATGGTCTGCTTGATGGTCTCGGACTTGTCGCCCTCCGAGCCCCAGACCGTCGGGCCGATCTCCGGCTCCTGCGACGGGCCGACCACGACCGCGCCGGCCCCGTCGCCGAACAGGAAGGCCGTGGCCCGGTCCTCCAGGTCGGTCAGGTCGGAGAGCCGCTCCACGCCGATGACCAGGACGTACTCCGCCGAACCCTCGACGACCATGCCCTTGGCGAGGGTCAGGCCGTAGCCGAAGCCCGCGCAGCCCGCCGAGATGTCGAAGGCGGCGGCCTTGTCCGTGCCGAGCCGGTCGGCGATCTCGGTGGCGACGGCCGGGGTCTGGCTGAAGTGCGAGACGGTCGAGACGACCACGGCGCCGATCTGGTCGGCGGAGATCCCGGCGGCCGCGATGGCCTTGCCGGACGCCTCGACCGACATCGCGGCGACGGTCTCCTCGGGGGAGGCCCAGTGCCGCGTCTCGATGCCGGAGCGCGAGCGGATCCACTCGTCGGACGAGTCGATCGTCTCGAGGATCACCTCGTTCGGCACGACCCGGGTCGGACGGTAGCCGCCGACCCCGAGGATGCGCGCGTACGGGGCGCCCTTGCTGGGCTTGATCTTCGACATGCTGTCGCGCTCCTTGTCAGTCCTGCTGGGCGTGCTCGGCGACGAGCTCGCGGGCCGCGTCGAGATCGGCGGGGGTCTTCAGGGCCAGCGTCTTCACGCCCGGCAGCGCGCGCTTGGCAAGACCGGTCAGCGTGCCGCCCGGGCACACCTCGACGATCGCGGTGACGCCCAGTTTGCCGAACGTCTCCATGCACAGGTCCCAGCGGACCGGGTTGGCGACCTGCCCGACCAGGCGGTCCAGCACCTCGGCGCCGGTGGCGACGGCCTGCCCGTCCTTGTTGGACACGTAGGTCACCCTCGGGTCGCCCGGCGTGAGCGCCGACGCGGCCTCGGCGAGCTTGTCCACCGCGGGCGCCATGTGGCGCGTGTGGAAGGCGCCGGCCACCTTCAGCGGGACGACCTTGCGCACGCCCTCGGGCTTGTCCTCGTTCAGCGCGGCCAGCTGCTCCATGGTGCCGGCCGCCACGATCTGACCGGCGCCGTTCACGTTCGCCGGGGTCAGGCCGAGCTTCTCCAGGTGCGCGACGCTCACCTCGGGGTCGCCGCCGAGCAGCGCCGACATACCGGTCTCGGTGACCGCGGCGGCCTCGGCCATGGCCAGGCCCCGGCGGCGTACGAGGGTCAGCGCGGCGGTTTCGTCGAGGACGCCCGCGAAGGCGGCGGCGGTGATCTCGCCGACACTGTGGCCCGCGACGGCGCCGGGAATAATGTCACCGAGTGCCGCGGCGGACAGCAGGCCCGCGGCGACCAGCAGCGGCTGGGCGACGGCCGTGTCTCGGATCTCGTCCGCGTCGGCCTTGGTGCCGTAGTGGGCGAGATCGAGTCCAATGGCGTCGGACCACGCGGCGACGCGGTCCGCGGCGCCGGGGAGAGCGAGCCAGTCAGTCAGGAAGCCGGGCGTCTGGGCGCCCTGGCCGGGAGCGACGAGTACGAGCACTCTCACACTCTCTCTTGAGGACGGCCGCGACCGCCCGTGGGGACAAGGACGAAGAACAGCAGGGGGTTTTGTGGACCCCCGACAAAAGCTTAGAGTTGCGGATCTCCATCGGCCAGACGCCCCAGGATGAGCGCGATCCGCAGTGTGAACGCAGACCGTACATCAGAGGGTGACCATCCGGTGACGTCAGTCACACGTCGGAGCCGGTAGCGCACGGTGTTCGGGTGAACGAAGAGCATCCGGGCAGCGCCCTCCAGACTGCTCGCCTGCTCCAGATAGACGCTGAGCGTCTCCAGCAGCGCGGCCCCGGCCTCCTCCAGCGGTCTGTAGATCTCCTCCACCAACTGCTCGCGGGCCGCAGGGTCGGAGGCGATCGCGCGCTCCGGCAGCAGATCGTCCGCCAGCACCGGGCGCGGGGCGTCCTGCCAGGCGAAGCAGGCCTTGAGCCCGGCGGCGGCGGCCTGCGCGGACCGCGTCGCGGCCAGCAGGTCCGGCACCACGGGACCGGCCACGACCGCTCCCTGCGCGAACGGCCCGATCAGCGACTTGGCCACCGCCAGCGGATCGTCACGGCCCCCGGCGATCACCACCAGCCGGTCCCCGAGCACCCCGGTCAGCACCTGGAGCTTGGCGTGCCGGGCCGCGCGCCGGATGGCCTCGACGGTCAGCTCGGAGTCGCCGTCCGGCGCGGTGCCGAGCACGACACACACATGGTCGGGCGAGTTCCAGCCGAGCGCGGCGGCCCGGGACACCGCCCCCTCGTCGGCCTCGCCGCTGAGCACGGCGTTGACCACCAGCGACTCGAGACGCGCGTCCCAGGCACCGCGTGCCTCGGCGGCCTGCGCGTACACCTGGGCGGTCGCGAAGGCGATCTCCCGGGCGTACACCAGCAGCGCCTCGCGCAGCACCGACTCGTCGCCGGGCGCGGCGACCTCGTCGATGGCGGACTCCATCACCTCGATGGTCGTCCGCACCATCTCCACGGTCTGCCGCAGTGTGATCGCGCGGGTCAGCTCGCGCGGCGCGGTGCCGAACACGTCGGTGGAGATGGCCTGGGGCGCGTCCGGCCGCCGGAACCACTCGGTGAAGGCGGCGATGCCGGCCTGGGCGACCAGCCCGATCCAGGAACGGTTCTCCGGTGGCATCGCCCGGTACCACGGCAGTGTCTCGTCCATCCGCGCGATGGCCTGCGCGGCGAGCGATCCGGCGGACTGCTCCAGCCGCTTCAGCGTCGCAGTGTGCGAATGGACGGCGTGCGCCGCGGGCTCGGGCTTGCTGGTTTCGGGTTCGGGCACGGGACAAGACTGCCTTATCAGGACGGGAGCACGCGCCGCCGGGTCTACCGTGGACGTCGTGACGGACGTACGGCGCGCCGACGAGCGCTATCCCGGGGGCGACGAGGCGGCGGGCATCGCCTCCCGCCACGCCTTCTCCTTCGGCCCCCACTACGACCCGGGCAACCTCCGCTTCGGGGCTCTGATCGCCTGCAACGAGGAGCGCCTCGCCCCCGGCGCCGGCTTCGACGAGCACCCGCACAGCCACACGGAGATCGTCACGTGGGTGGTCGAGGGCGAGCTGACCCACCGGGACTCCGCGGGCCACGAGACGGTCGTCCGCGCCGGGGACGTGCAGCGCCTCAGCTCCGCGGCCGGCGTCCGCCACGTCGAACGCAACGACGCCGCGGTCCCCCTGACCTTCGTCCAGATGTGGCTGGCCCCCCGCGACCCCGGCGGCGACCCCGCCTACGAGATCGTCCGCGGCATCGCCGACTCCACCCCGTACGCCGTCCCCGAGGCCGCCGCCATGCTCCACGTACGCCGCCTGGGGGCGGGGGAGCGGACGGCGGTGCCGGACGGGGCGTACGTGTACGTCCATGTGGTGCGGGGCGAGGTGACGCTGAGCGGGGAGGCGCTGGGACCGGGGGACGCGGCGCGGATCACGGACGCCGAGGGACTGGACGCGGTGGCGGGGGCCACGTCCGGCGCGGAGTTGCTGGTGTGGGAGATGGCGGCGCGCTGACGCGACAGGAGCAGCGCGTCAGGTCAGAGGATGCGTGAACGGACCCGCCGCGCTCTCGAAGGCCGCGAGGGTGATCTCCGGGACGAGAACTGCATCGTGCTCCATGCCCTCGGGGAGGTGTCCGCGCATCTCCTCCCGGCACAGGAACGTGCCGTCGGGGAGGAGGATTGCCACACGGAGCCGATCCGCCAGCTCGATGATGATTTTCCACACGTCACCGACCTGCGGGCGTATCACACTGATCCGGCCGCCGGAGACGCTCACCTCGGCCTCGCTGCCGTCGGCGGCGCGGATCCAGTACTCCGTCGCCCCGTCGATCACCCCCTCGGGCACGGCTGCGACGGGCGAGAGGACCGCCCGGACCACGTCCATGTCGAACTCGGCCATCTCGCCGTCGGAGAACCGGTAGAGGCCCAGGGCGTAGCCCACCTCAGCCCCGCGCCTCCGCGAGCACCGCGTCCGTGAAGGGGGGCCACGCCTCGGCCGCCCAGGGGCCGAAGGCGCGGTCGGCCAGGGCCGCGCAGGCGAGGCCGGCGGCCGGGTCGATCCACAGGAAGGTGCCCGACTGGCCGAAGTGGCCGAAGGTGCGCGGGGAGGACGAGGCGCCCGTCCAGTGGGGGGACTTCCCGTCCCGGATCTCGAAGCCGAGGCCCCAGTCGTTGGGGTTCTGGTGGCCGTAGCCCGGCAGCACGCCCTTCGTGCCCGGGTACTGCACCGTCATCGCCTCGGCGACCGTGCGCGGGTCGAGGAGCCGCGGTGCCTGCACCTCGGCGGCGAAACGCAGCAGGTCCTCGACGGTGGAGACGCCGTCCTTCGCCGGGGAGCCGTCCAGGGCCGTGGACGTCATGCCCAGCGGCTCGAGGACCGCCTGCCGCGCGTACTCGGCGAACGGCATGTCCGCCGCCTTCGCGATGTGGTCGCCGAGCTGCTCGAAACCGGCGTTGGAGTAGAGCCGGCGCTCGCCGGGCGGGGCGGTCACCCGGTGCTCGTCGAAGGCCAGCCCCGAGGTGTGCGCGAGCAGGTGCCGGACGGTCGACCCGGCCGGGCCCGCGGGCTCGTCCAGCTCGATCGCGCCCTCCTCGTACGCCACCAGCGCCGCGTAGGCCGCGAGCGGCTTGGTGACCGAGGCGAGGGGGAAGCGGTGCGCGACCGGGCCGTGGGTGCCCAGGGTCGTGCCGTCGGCCCGGACGACGCCCGCCGCGGCGGTGGGGACCGGCCAGTTCTCGATCAACGCGAGGCTCTTCAAGGACATGCCACCGAGCCTAAGCGGCTCAGAGGGACAGCCTCATGGAGGGGTCCGTGTCCCGGGTGAAGCCCATCGCCGAGTACAGCGGCTCGGCGTCGGCGGACGCGGTGAGCATGACGTGCCCGGCGCCCCGCTCGCGGAACCACTCCAGCAGCTCTTCCATGCAGGCACGGGCGTACCCGCGACGCCGGGCGTCGGGGTCGGTGGCGACGCTGAAGACGTAGCCGATCAGCCCGTGCGGATTGCCGGACCGCCCGATCCGGTACTCCAGCGTGCCCACCACCAGCGCCGCCAGCGCGCCGGGCCGCTCCGGGGACTCGACGACGAACGCCGCGAGCTCCCCCTCGGGGTCGGCGAGCCTCGCCCGCAGCACGGGCAGGGACTCGGCGTGCCAGTCCGTGGACGCCGGCCCGCGGCCCAGCGAATCGATCATCACCTGACGCAGACGGAGCACTTCCTCCGCGTCCTGGGCAGTGGCACGGCGTACGAGACTCATACCCGCACGCTAATGACCCGGCCCGCCCCGTGTCCCGCGGTTTTCCGCTTGCTTGGAGTGCACTCCAAGGTCATAGCGTGGAGGACATGACGGTGATGCAGAACACGGCCGGGACACTCGCGCCGAACGCCACCAGAACAGACATCTGCTCCGCTCCGCCCCCGCGCCACCCGCGCCCCGACGGAGAGGACCGCTACACCATCAGCGAGGTCGTCGCCTTCACCGGGCTGACGGCGCACACCCTGCGCTGGTACGAGCGGATCGGTCTGATGTCCCACATCGACCGCTCGCACACGGGCCAGCGCCGCTACACCAACCGCGACCTGGACTGGCTCGACTTCGTCGGCAAGCTGCGCATGACCGGCATGCCGGTCGCCGACATGGTCAGGTACGCGGAGCTGGTGCGCGAGGGCGAGAGCACCTATCTGGACCGGCGGGAACTCCTCGAGTCGACGCGCCGCGACGTACTGACGCGGATCACCGAACTCCAGGACACCCTCGCCGTGCTCGACCGAAAGATCAGCTTCTACGGGGACGCCGGACGTTCCCGTGAAGGGGAGAGGACCCGATGACGGACAGCAGGATCCCCACGACGCGGCTCGGCGACGACGGCCCGGAGGTGGGCGTCCAGGGCCTCGGCTGCATGGGCATGAGCTTCGGATACGGCCCGTCGGACGCCGTCGCGTCGCGGGCCACCCTGGAGCGGGCGCTGGAGCTTGGCGTCACGCTGTACGACACGGCCGACGCGTACGGCGCCGGTGACAACGAGCGCTTCCTGGCGCCGTTCTTCGAGGCGCACCGCGACGAGGTCGTGATCGCGACCAAGTTCGCCCTCTCGATCCCGCCGGACGACCCGACGAAGCGGATCATCCGCAACGACCCGCCGTACATCCGCCGGTCGGTCGAGGCGAGCCTGGACCGCCTGGGCGTCGACGTGATCGACCTCTACTACATGCACCGGCGCGACGTGAACGTGCCGATCGAGGAGACCGTCGCCGTCATGGCCGACCTGGTCCGCGAGGGCAAGGTCAAGCACCTGGGCCTCAGCGAGGTGACCGGCGACGAGCTGCGGGCCGCACAGGCGGTGCATCCGATCGCCGCCGTGCAGTCGGAGTGGTCCCTGTTCAGCCGCGACATCGAGGCGGGCGTGGTCCCGGCCGCCCGCGAACTGGGCGTGGCCCTCGTCCCGTACTCGCCGCTCGGCCGGGGCTTCCTCACGGGTTCCTTCGCCAACGCCGACCAGGACCTCACCGCCGACGACTTCCGCCGCCGGCAGCCCCGCTTCACCGGCGACAACGCGGCGGCCAACGCGGCCCTCCTCGACCCCGTCCGCACCATCGCCGAGGCCCACGACGCCACCCTCGGCCAGATCGCCCTGGCCTGGTCCCAGCAGCGCTCCCAGACCCACGGCCTGCCGATCATCCCGATCCCGGGCACCCGAAAGCCGACACGAGTGGAGGAGAACACAGCGGCGACGAGGATCGTCCTGACCCAGGACGAGCTGTCCCTCCTGGACCCGATCGCGGACAAGGTCGCAGGCAACCGCTACGCGGACATGACGTTCACGTCGGCGGCTCGCGAGTAGGCGAGCGCCCCGCAGGGGCGCGGGGAACTGCGCGAGCAACCCACCACGACCCGCACCCGGCAACGAACCTAAAGCTCCGCCAGCAACTCCGCCTTCTTCGACGAAAACTCCTCGTCCGTCACCAGCCCCTGCTGATGCAACTCCCCAAGATGCCGAATCCGTTCGGCAATATCCGCGGGATCCCGCCGAGGCGCCGGCGCCGGAACCGGAACAGGGGCGCCGGCGCCCCGCTCCCGCACCGCAGCCAACACCGCCGCGGCGAACGGCAGCGACTCGTGCACAGGCCCGTACCCGAGCCCGAACACGACGGACGCCGGATCCTGGTCGGCCTGCGGAGCAACCCCCGCGGCGTCCCGCGGCAGCAGCCGCAGATACCCCTCGAACACCTCGGGGGACCGCCACTCCACCCCGCCCAGGTCGGCGACCGGGAAGCTCTGGTCGCCGGCCTTCCACTTCGCCGAGGACGCGCCGGTCCAGGACCACCGGAAGGACACCGCCTTCCCGTCGAAGGACGCCTTCCCGTCGTACGCCTTGAAGTGCAGCGGCGCGTCGGGCGCCGCCACCAGGTACCGGTCCGCCGGTTCGGACGCTCCGGAGCCGGTCAGCAGTCCGCGCAGCTCGTCGGCGTAGTACTCCGCCAGCGTCTCCCGCTCGGCGGGCAGCACCAGCCGGTACGGGTCGCCGCTCTCCTTCAGCTGTCCGGCCGCCGCCTCGATCAGCGGATCGGCGCCCTCGCGAGGTTCGACGCGCAGCACGACGCTGCCGCGCCGGCCCGGCGTGAGCGTCACGCCGGCGATGGCCTCCAAGGGCACCCGGCGTTCCCCCAGGGCCTGAAAGAGCTTGGGCGTTCGAATCCCCCGTTCGTAACGGATGAGCACGGAGTCGGACTCGAACTCCCAGGCGGCATGAAATCCGGCCAGTACGTCACCCATGCGGCTCATCGTATGCGGCACGAGCCTCTCCGTCCCCTCCCCGTGCAAACCGGAGTTTCTGCGCCTCTACGCGCGTCCGGCCGCCGTAGCCACGGACAAACCCGCCCGGCATGTGTCACCTTCTCCCGCACAGGCGACCGTGCGGTATGCGCCAACGCCGATCTCCGCGAAGTTGCGCAGGCTCTCCGTGCCCGGCACGAAGTAGCCGCTGTGCCCCTGGGCGCCGCGCGCCGACAGCACCCGCGCCCCGAACGCGGCGGACACCGGGTCGGCGCCGTGCCCGAGCCCGCCGACCTCCAGGTACGGCACGTCCTGGATCCAGTCGTCGGTGTCCCGCATCGCCCATACGCGGGCGGAGGTGTGCAGGTGGGAGGCGTTCTCGGCGCGCATGCCGGGGCTGCCGGCCACCGCTATGTCGGTCACCCGCAGGGGCAGCGTGTCGGCGGCGAGGCCGCACACCACCGAGCCGTAGCTGTGGCAGAACAGCGAGACCGGGGCGCGGCCGGGCAGCGCCCGCAGCAGCCCGTTCAGCCGGGCGGCACCCTGCTCGGCGCGGGTCGCCGTGGCCGCCTCCATGCCGAGGCCGCTGGGGGAGGTGTAGTCGGCCCACGCGATCACGGCCGTCCGCGTGTCGGGGCTCGCGGCGCGTTCGGCCTCGTACAGCGACTCGGCCATGCCGACGGGTGCCGAGTACTTGCGTTCGGTGCGCTCGAAGGTGACCAGTTCGGTGTCGACACCGGGCACCACCACGGACACGCGTTCAGCGCGGTTGAGGTTCCCGAACACCTCGGCGACCTTGCCCGCGCCCGCCGGGTCGAAGGCGAGGATGTGCCGGCCCGGCGCGAGCAGCGAGTCGTAGTGGTTCATGCGCTTCCCGGCCTCGCGCTGGCCGGACAGGGACAGGCGTTTGTCGTGCATGCGCGCGCGCTCCACCGACCGCGCCTTCTCGAGCGCCGTCCGGTTGGCGAGGTAGCGCAGCTGGACGGGGGCGCCGTTCATGTTGCCGACGGCCAGCGGATACCGGCGGGCCAGGCTCTCGCGCTGCCATTCGCGGAGCGAGGTGAAGAAGCGGGCCAGCCGCGCGGGGGCCGTGTGCACGTCGGGCAGCGAGCGTCCGCCGATCCGGCCGTGCTCCCAGGCCGAGACCGACGCCTCGAGCGCCGTGGGGCCCCGCTGGTTGCGCAGAGCCGTCCAGCCGGTGGTCGCCAGCATCACGAACACCACGGCCAGGGCGAGCAGTGCGCGCCAGACGTTCAGCTGCGGGGAGGTGTCGAAGGAAGTCACTGGGAGGACACACTAGGAGAACGGGACGGTCTCGCGTGAATCCAGTGACACGGATCACGTTTCGCTGCTGCGCTGCGAGGTTGAACCGGCACGCTCGGCGAGCGGACGCCCCCGCCAGTCGCCGGTGAGCGCCGGTGCCACCTGGTCCAGATAGGAGGCCGTCAGGTCGCGCAGCGCCGCCAGACCGGCGTCGTCCCGGGCCGACCAGATCCGTTCGGTCACCCGCATCACCGCTCCGAAGACGGCCACGACCACCCGCGGCCGCGGATCCGCGTCCACGTCCAGGCCCTCGCGGTCGGCGATGAGGCGCGCGATCTCCTCCTCCAGCTCCGTCGCGCGCCGCAGATGCGCGGCGAGCAGCGCGGGCGTCGACTCGATCACCCGGTAGAAGCGCAGGTGCAGCTCCATCGGGATCAGCCGCTCGACGGCCTCGCCGATGGTGCTCCAGCTCTCCACGAGGGCGAGGCGCAGCGCGTCCAGCGGCGCCTCGCCGGGCGGGCGCGCGCGCACGGCCTCGACGAAGTGCGACTCCGCGAGCCGCGACACGAAGAACGCCGCGTCCTCCTTGGAGGCGAAGTAGCGGAAGAAGGTGCGCTGCGACACGTCGGCGGCGTCGGCGATGTCGTCGACGGTCGTCTCCTCGTACCCGCGCTCGGTGAACAGTTCGAGGGCGGAGCGCAGCAGGAGGTCCCGGGTGCGCTGCTTCTTGAGTTCGCGCAGACCCAAAAGTTCGCTCCTCCACCAGGGTGCCGCGGTTTGTTTCCGCAGTTCAGGCTATACGCAGATGACATGTCAGTTACTGACACGTGAATTGGTTTGTCAACTGTCAGTGGCTGTCATTAGCCTCACCGTATGACTAGTCAGACCACCATCGACAAGACCGGACCGGGGGACGGCGTCCCGTCGGGTTCCGCGCCCGCCAAGGGGTTGCGCGGCCATCCGTGGGTCACCCTCGTCACCGTAGCGGTCGGGGTCATGATGGTGGCCCTGGACGGCACCATCGTGGCGATCGCCAACCCGGCCATCCAGGACGACCTGGACGCCAGCCTCGCCGACGTCCAGTGGATCACCAACGCCTACTTCCTGGCCCTCGCGGTCGCCCTGATCACCGCGGGCAAGCTCGGTGACCGCTTCGGGCACCGGCAGACCTTCCTCATAGGCGTGGCGGGCTTCGCCGCCTCCTCCGGAGCGATCGGACTGTCCGGCAGCATCGCCGCGGTCATCGTCTTCCGTGTCTTCCAGGGCCTGTTCGGCGCCCTGCTGATGCCGGCCGCGCTCGGCCTGCTGCGGGCCACCTTCCCGGCCGAGAAGCTCAACATGGCCATCGGCATCTGGGGCATGGTGATCGGCGCCTCCACCGCGGGCGGCCCGATCCTCGGCGGCGTGCTGGTCGAGCACGTCAACTGGCAGTCCGTGTTCTTCATCAACGTGCCGGTGGGCATCGTCGCCGTCGTCCTCGGCGTCATGATCCTGCTGGACCACCGGGCCGAGAACGCGCCGCGCTCCTTCGACCTCCTCGGCATCGCGCTGCTGTCGGCCTCGATGTTCGCCCTCGTCTGGGCACTCATCAAGGCTCCCGAGTGGGGATGGGGTTCCGGGCAGACCTGGCTGTACATCGGCGGCTCGGTGGTGGGCTTCGTCCTGTTCTCCCTCTGGGAGACCAAGGTGAAGGAGCCGCTGATCCCGCTGGCGATGTTCCGCTCGGTGGCGCTGTCGGCCGGTGTGGTCCTGATGGTCCTGATGGCCATCGCCTTCATGGGCGGCCTGTTCTTCGTCACCTTCTACCTGCAGAACGTGCACGGCATGAGCCCGGTCGACGCCGGTCTGCACCTGCTGCCGCTCACCGCCATGATGATCGTCGCCTCGCCGCTGGCCGGCGCGATGATCACCAAGGTCGGCCCGCGCATCCCGCTGGCCGGCGGCATGGCCTGCACCGCGATCGCCATGTACGGCATCTCCACGCTGGAGACGGACACCGGCAGCGCCGTCATGTCGATCTGGTTCGCCCTGCTGGGCCTCGGCCTCGCGCCCGTCATGGTCGGCGCCACCGAGGTCATCGTCGGCAACGCGCCGATGGAGCTGTCCGGTGTGGCCGGCGGTCTCCAGCAGGCGGCGATGCAGATCGGCGGCAGCCTCGGCACCGCGGTCCTCGGCGCCGTCATGGCCTCCAAGGTCGACAGCGACCTGGCCGGCAACTGGGCGGACGCGGGACTTCCCGAACTGACGCCGGAACAGGCCCACCAGGCCTCCGAGGCGGTCCAGGTCGGCGTCCCGCCGGTGGCCCCGGGCACCCCGGAGCAGATCGCCGCGAAGATCGCCGACGTCGCCCACAACACCTTCATCGACGGCATGAGCCTGGCCTCGCTGGTGGCCGCCGGTGTCGCGGTCGTGGCGGTGGGGGTCGCCTTCCTCACCAAGCGCGGAGTGAACCCGGACGGCGGCGCCGGCGTGGGTCACATCTGACGGACCGCCGGTCCCCGTTCGCTCATCAGGGTGACAGGACCGGCGAACCCTCCCCTCCGGCGGGCCGCACAGGTCACAGTGGGTCAAGTCCTCCGCAGGACATGGCGGACGGCATGCTGCGGCGCGCTGCCGGAGGGGGGGGCAGCGCGGGCAGGTGACCCGATCGCCGACGTGATCGTGCGATCCGGGTCGGCCGTCCATGACGAGGGGAGCCCCCCGGCCGCGGGGCCGGGGGGGGGGGCTCCCCTCGTCATGTGCCTCGTCAGCGCGTGCGCGTCACGCGTCCCCGCCGGCCACGCCCGGGTCGGCCGCGGCGACGTCGAGCAGCCGGTACCGGTCGATCGCCTGCTTCAGCACCGACCGGTCGACCTTCCCCTCCCGGGCCAGCTCGCTCAGCACGGCCACCACGATCGACTCCGCGTCGATGTGGAAGAACCGCCGTGCGGCCCCGCGCGTGTCGGCGAAGCCCCACCCGTCCGCGCCCAGCGACTGGTACGTCCCCGGCACCCACCGGGCGATCTGGTCCGGCACCGACCGCATCCAGTCGGACACGGCCACGAACGGCCCCTGCGCGCCCGCCAGCTTCCGCGTCACGTAGGGCACCTGCTGCTCCTCCTCGGGGTGCAGCAGATTGTGCTCCTCGCACGCCACCGCCTCGCGCCGCAGCTCGTTCCAGGAGGTCGCCGACCAGACGTCGGCGCGTACGTTCCACTCCTCGGCGAGGATCCGCTGGGCCTGGACGGCCCACGGCACCGCGACCCCGGAGGCCATGATCTGCGCCGGGATCGAGCCGCCGGTGCCCTCGCTGAAGCGGTACACGCCCTTGAGGATGCCCTCGACGTCCACGCCCTCCGGCTCGGCCGGGTGCTGGATCGGCTCGTTGTAGACCGTGAGGTAGTAGAAGACGTCCTCGCCGTGCGGGTGCTGTTCGTCCCCGCCGTACATCCGGCGCAGGCCGTCCTCGACGATGTGCGCGATCTCGAAGCCGAACGCCGGGTCGTACGCCACGCACGCCGGGTTGGTCGAGGCCAGCAGCTGCGAGTGGCCGTCCGCGTGCTGGAGGCCCTCACCGGTCAGCGTCGTACGCCCCGCGGTCGCACCCAGCACGAAACCGCGCGACAACTGGTCACCCATCTGCCAGAACTGGTCGCCGGTGCGCTGGAAACCGAACATCGAGTAGAAGACGTAGACCGGGATGAGCGGCTCGCCGTGCGTCGCGTACGCCGAACCCGCCGCGATCAGCGAGGCCGTGCAGCCCGCCTCCGAGATGCCGTCGTGCAGCATCTGCCCGGTCGGCGCCTCCTTGTAGGCGAGCAGCAGATCCCGGTCCACGGACTCGTACTGCTGTCCGAGCGGGTTGTAGATCTTCGCACTCGGGAAGAACGAGTCCATGCCGAAGGTGCGGTACTCGTCCGGCGCGATCAGCACGAACCGCTTGCCGATCTCCTTGTCCCGCATGAGGTCCTTCAGCAGCCGCACAAAGGCCATCGTCGTCGCGATGGACTGCTGACCCGACCCCTTCTTCACGGTCGCGTACGTCTTGTCGTCCGGCAGGGCGAGCGGCTTCGACCGCACGACGCGCGTCGGGACGTACCCGCCCAGACCCAGCCGGCGGTCGTGCATGTACTGCATCTCCTCCGTGTCCCGGCCCGGGTGATAGTACGGCGGCGGGCCGGACTCCAGCTCCTTGTCGGAGATCGGCAGGTGCAGCCGGTCGCGGAAGCGCTTCAGGTCGTCGACCGTCAGCTTCTTCATCTGGTGGGTGGCGTTGCGGCCTTCGAAGTTCGGCCCGAGCGTCCAGCCCTTGATCGTCTTGGCCAGGATGACCGTCGGCTGGCCCTTGTGCTCCAGCGCCGCCTTGTAGGCCGCGAAGATCTTCCGGTGGTCGTGACCGCCGCGCCCCAGGTGCAGGATCTGGTCGTCGGTCATGTTCTCGACCATCGCGCGCAGCCGGTGGTCGTCGCCGAAGAAGTGGTCGCGGATGTACGCGCCGGACTCGGTGGCGTACGTCTGGAACTGCCCGTCCGGCGTGGTGTTCATCCGGTTGACCAGCACACCGTCGCGGTCCTGGGCGAGCAGCGGGTCCCAGGTGCGGTCCCACACCAGCTTGATCACGTTCCAGCCGGCGC
This sequence comes from Streptomyces sp. NPDC056128, assembly GCF_042263835.1. NCBI lineage: Bacteria > Bacillati > Actinomycetota > Actinomycetes > Kitasatosporales > Streptomycetaceae > Streptomyces > Streptomyces sp. NPDC056128. The sequence continues at coordinate 727,482 of NZ_JBHJVQ010000002.1, forward strand.
CGCGGAAGACGGACTCCAGCTCCTGGATGATCTTGCCGTTGCCGCGCACCGGCCCGTCCAGGCGCTGGAGGTTGCAGTTGACCACGAAGGTCAGGTTGTCCAGGCCCTCGCGGGCGGCGATGGAGAGCTGGCCCAGCGACTCCGGCTCGTCCATCTCGCCGTCGCCGAGGTAGGCCCACACGTGCGAACGCGAGGTGTCCGCGATCCCGCGCGCGTGCATGTAGCGGTTCATCCGCGCCTGGTAGATCGCGCCGATCGGGCCGAGACCCATCGAGACCGTCGGGAACTCCCAGAAGTCCGGCATCGAACGCGGGTGCGGATACGACGACAGGGCGTGCGGCGCCTTCGACTTCTCCTGCCGGAACCCGTCCAGGTGGTCCCCGCTGAGCCGGTCCAGCAGGAACGCGCGGGCGTAGATGCCCGGCGAGGCGTGCCCCTGGAAGAAGACCTGGTCACCGCCGTCGCCGTCCTCCTTGCCGCGGAAGAAGTGGTTGAAGCCCACGTCGTACAGGGAGGCCGAGGAGGCGAACGTCGCGATGTGGCCGCCGACGCCGATACCGGGCCGCTGCGCGCGCGAGACCATCACCGCGGCGTTCCAGCGGGTGGCGTTGAGGATCTTGCGTTCGATCTCCTCGTTGCCGGGGAAGAACGGCTCGCTCTTGGTCGGGATGGTGTTGACGTAGTCCGTGCTGCGCATCTCGGGCACGGCCACGCGCTTCTCGCGGGCGCGCTCGATCAGCCGCAGCATCAGGAAGCGGGCCCGCTCCCGGCCGCGCTCGTCGACGGCGGCGTCGAGGGAGTCGAGCCACTCCTGCGTTTCCTCGGGGTCGAAGTCAGGAACCTGACTCGGAAGGCCGCCAATGATGATCGGATTGCGATCGGATGCGGAAGCCACGCTGTTCCTTCGCTCTCAGAGGGCCACTTGGCCGGGTTGTCTGCGCCGATTACCCGCCGGTTCCCCATCGTGTACCTCACGGGGGCAATCGTCATCTGTACCGTGGGGTAACCGGTTCCTTCGCGGGAATCGGGGGCACGTTCATTCGAGTCTCGTACCCACGCATGGTTCCCAAATACGCAAACGGGGCAGATAGGTGTGGTGTACGTCACCTTTGGTCTGGACGGCATGGCTGGAGTTGCGGCGACACGGCCGGGATCGTCACCGTTTCGGCGGTCCCAGACGCCGGGTACTTGCGCGATCGGTCCCGCCCGTGTGGACTACGGCCAAGCTTCGCGCACGCGCGAGGCTGAAGACATCTACCGAAACATGATCAGGAGGCAACCCGTGAGCGCGACCGCGGACCACGCGGAGGAGCGGACGAACCCTGCCGCCAGGCTGGGGTTCCAGCCCGGGCAGGTGGTCCAGGAGATCGGCTACGACGACGACGTCGACCAGGAGCTCCGCGAGGCCATTGAGGGCGCCGTCGAGGGCGAGCTGGTGGACGAGGACTACGAGGACGTGGCCGATGCCGTCGTGCTGTGGTTCCGTGACGACGACGGCGACCTGACGGATGCGCTGGTGGATGCCACCACGTACATCGAAGAGGGCGGGTCGATCCTCCTTCTCACGCCGAAGACCGGCCGTGATGGATACGTCGAGGCCAGCGACATCTCGGAAGCCGCGACGACCGCCGGACTGACGGCGTCCAAGAGCGTCAGCGTAGGCAAGGACTGGAGCGGCAGCCGGCTGGCGACGCCCAAGGCCGCCAAGTCCAAGCGGTAGCCGCACGGCCTCCGCACCACCCCGGACTCCGGACGGGCCGGCCTCGGTCGGCCCGTCCGCGGGTTCGCGATGATCCCTGCGTAGGGTGTTTCCAGCGAACACCTCCGGAAGGGACGAACAGGACATGGCGATCCAGGTCGGCGACAAGGCCCCCGACTTCGAGCTCAAGGACAACCACGGCGCGACCGTCCGGCTGTCCGACTTCCGCGGCCAGAAGAACGTGGTGCTGCTCTTCTACCCGTTCGCCTTCACCGGCGTGTGCACCGGCGAGCTGTGCGAGGTGCGCGACAACCTGCCGCAGTTCTCCGACCGCGACACCCAGGTGCTCGCCGTCTCCAACGACTCCATCCACACCCTGCGCGTCTTCGGCGAGCAGGAGGGCCTGGAGTACCCGCTGCTGTCCGACTTCTGGCCGCACGGCAACGTCTCGCGCTCCTACGGCGTCTTCGACGAGGACAAGGGCTGCGCCGTCCGTGGCACCTTCATCATCGACCGGGAGGGCGTCGTGCGCTGGACCGTCGTCAACGGTCTGCCGGACGCCCGTGACCTGAACGAGTACGTGAAGGCGCTCGACACCCTGTGACCCGGCACCCGTGACCCGACACCGCGATTTGTCGGCCGCAGGGCCTGCGGGGGGCGGGAACCCGTCACTAGGATCGAATCGTTGATCCGATATCCACGCACTACGGGGCACCCCGCCCCCGGACACCAATGGAGGACTCGTGGGAGTCAGCCTCAGCAAGGGCGGCAACGTATCGCTGACCAAGGAGGCCCCCGGCCTGACCGCGGTCATCGTCGGTCTGGGGTGGGACATCCGCACCACGACCGGCACGGACTTCGACCTCGACGCCAGCGCGATGCTGCTGAACAGCGGCGGCAAGGTCGCCAGTGACGCGCACTTCGTCTTCTTCAACAACCTCAAGAGCCCGGACGGGTCCGTCGAGCACACCGGCGACAACCTCACCGGTGAGGGCGAGGGAGACGACGAGCAGATCAAGATCGACCTGGCCACCGTCCCGGCCGACGTCGAGAAGATCACCTTCCCGGTATCGATCTACGACGCCGAGAACCGCCAGCAGTCCTTCGGCCAGGTGCGCAACGCGTTCATCCGCGTCGTCAACCAGGCCGGCGGCGCCGAGATCGCCCGCTACGACCTGTCGGAGGACGCCTCCACGGAGACCGCGATGGTCTTCGGCGAGCTGTACCGGCACGGCGCGGAGTGGAAGTTCCGCGCCATCGGCCAGGGCTACGCCTCGGGCCTGCGCGGCATCGCCCAGGACTTCGGCGTGAACGTCTGAGCGACCAGAACTACCGGGGCACTCGCCTCGATCGTCCGGCGCCGCACGGTTTACGTGCGGCGCCGGACGCGCAGGAACCAGGAATCATCACCCGGGGAGGGACCACACCATGGGCGTCACGCTTGCCAAGGGCGGCAACGTCTCCCTGTCCAAGGCCGCACCGAACCTGACACAGGTTCTAGTCGGACTCGGCTGGGACGCGCGTTCCACCACCGGAGCACCCTTCGACCTCGACGCCAGCGCCCTCGTGTGCGGCAGCGGCCGGGTGCTCGGCGACGAGTGGTTCGTGTTCTACAACCAGCTCAAGAGCCCGGACGGGTCCGTCGAGCACACCGGCGACAACCTCACCGGTGAGGGCGACGGCGACGACGAGTCGATCCTGGTCGACCTCTCCGCGGTGCCGGCCCACTGCGACAAGATCGTCTTCCCGGTCTCGATCCACCAGGCCGACGAGCGCGGCCAGGCCTTCGGCCAGGTCAGCAACGCCTTCATCCGGGTCGTCAACCAGGCCGACGGCCAGGAACTCGCCCGCTACGACCTCAGCGAGGACGCCTCCACGGAGACCGCGATGATCTTCGGTGAGCTCTATCGCTACCAGGGGGAATGGAAGTTCCGCGCGGTGGGGCAGGGGTACGCGTCGGGGCTCCGAGGCATCGCTCTAGACTTCGGAGTCAACGTTTCGTAAAGCCGCGTACGGCGCGGGGGAGCCCCGTACACACACGATTGGGTAGCCAGTGGTTCTGAAAACCTTCGGGTGGTCGTTCGCGGTCACCGCGCTCGGCCTGGTGGCCGCGGTCTTCTACGGGGGGTGGGCCGCCTTCGGTGTCGTGGCGATCCTGTCCGTCCTGGAGATCTCGCTGTCCTTCGACAACGCGGTGGTCAACGCCGGGATCCTGAAGAAGATGAATGCCTTCTGGCAGAAGATCTTCCTCACCATCGGCATCCTGATCGCCGTCTTCGGCATGCGCCTGGTCTTCCCGGTCGTCATCGTCGCCATCAGCGCGTCCCTCGGCCCGATCGAGGCCGTCGACCTCGCCCTCACCGACAAGGACCGCTATCAGGAGCTGGTGACGGACGCCCATCCGTCGATCGCCGCCTTCGGTGGCATGTTCCTCCTGATGATCTTCCTCGACTTCATCTTCGAGGACCGGGACATCAAGTGGCTCGGCTGGCTGGAGCGCCCGCTGGCCAAGCTCGGCAAGGTCGACATGCTGTCGGCCTGCATCGCCCTGATCGTGCTGCTCGTCTCCGCGATCACCTTCGGCGCCCACGCCCACCAGCACGGCGGCACCCACGCCGACAAGGCGGAGACGGTCCTGCTCTCCGGTATCGCCGGTCTGATCACCTACCTGGTCGTCGGCGGCCTCTCCGGCTTCTTCGAGGACAAACTCGAAGAGGAGGAGGAGCGCGAGCATGAGGCCGAGGAGAAGGCCGAGCGCGAGGGCAAGCCCAAGTCGGCCGTCAAGCTGGCCGGCAAGGCCGCGTTCTTCATGTTCCTCTACCTGGAGGTCCTGGACGCGTCGTTCTCCTTCGACGGTGTCATCGGCGCCTTCGCCATCACCAACGACATCGTGCTGATGGCCCTCGGCCTCGGTATCGGCGCCATGTACGTCCGGTCGCTGACCGTCTACCTGGTCCGCGAGGGCACCCTCGACGACTACGTCTACCTGGAGCACGGCGCCCACTACGCCATCGGCGCCCTGGCCGTCGTCCTCCTCGTGACCATCCAGTACGAGATCAACGAGTTCATCACCGGCATGATCGGTGTGGTCCTGATCGGTGCCTCCTTCTGGTCCTCCGTGCGCCGCAACCGCGCGCTCGCGGCGGCCGGCGGCGGCGATCAGGAGAAGACGGAGGTCTCCTCCGGGGTGTGAAACCACTCCGTTCCCGGGCCGGGTTCGCCCCCGGTGCGCCCGCACCACTGGTGTGAACACGGCCCGGACGAGGAACGCTCTGAGCGGGGCGGCCGACGAGGACGACTCCTCGGGGCCGCCCCGTCGGCGGTCGAAACAAGGTGGGGGCGGCAATGGGCTTCTTGGACGGACTGTGGCGCGGCCGCGAGTCCGAGTTCGACTCGGGCAGCGCGGCGACCAACTCCATCCAGCTGACCAAACGGCACAGCCAGGTGTCCCTGACCAAGCAGGGCGCGGCCACCGGCCACCTGCGCATCAACCTGGCCTGGCGCATGCGCACGTCGGACATCATGGGCGCCCAGCGCGAGAGCCTGCTGCGGCACCCCTTCAAGGCGCTCAAGCCGCCCGAGGTCGTCGGCCACAGCCAGAGCATGGTCAACGTCGACCTCGACCTCGGCTGCCTCTACGAACTCATGGACGGCACCCGCGGCGTCGTCCAGCCGCTCGGCGGCTTCCTGGGCGACGTCAACGCCCCGCCGTACGTCAAGCTCAGCGGCGACGACCGGTTCGGCTCGGCCTCCGGCGAGACGATATACGTCAACCTCGACCACAAGGACGCCATCAAGCGCCTCCTGCTGTTCGCCTACATCTACGACCAGACCCCGGCCTTCGACCGGACGCACGCCATCGTCACGCTCTACCCGAGCAACGGCCCCCGCATCGAGATAGGCCTCGACGAACGCCATCCCCAGGCCCGGTCCTGCGCCGTGGTGATGATCGAGAACATCAAGGGCGAGATCTTCGTCCGCCGCGAGGTGAAGTTCGTGTACGGCTTCCAGGGCGAACTGGACCGGCTGTACGGCTGGGGCCTGCAGTGGGGCCGCGGCCACAAGAGCAAGGCGGACCGCTAGGGCCCGCCCGCACCGCCGAGTGGCCGGGTCGCCGGGGCGGCTAGCGCCCGACGAACTGCGGCCCCTGCGGCGGCATCCGGAAATCCGGGTCGGGAGCCGCGGTGACCGGCTGCGGATAGCCGTAGCCGGACTGGGCGCCGGCGGCCGCGGCCGGGGCCTGCGGATATCCGTACCCCGGCGCTCCGGCCGGCTGCGGGTAACCGTAGGCGGGCTGGGTGGCCGGCGGCGGCTGCGGAAAGCCGTACGCGGGCTGTGCCGGTACTCCCGCGGGCTGCTCCGGCGGCAGCGGCCGCGAGGCCCCAGGGAGGGGCTGGACGGTCGTCGGCTGCTCGGGACCGACCACCGGCGGGGCGGGGGCTGGCTGGGCGGCGGCGGTCTGCGCGGGGGCCGGCTGCGCGGGCGGGAACGTCGGCTCGGGGCGAGGGGCCGACAGGGGGTCGTCCGCCCCCTCCGACTCGTCCACCGAGATGCCGAAGTCGGTCGCCAGGCCCTTGAGCCCGTTCGAGTACCCCTCGCCCAGCGCCCGGAACTTCCAGCCCTCCCCGCGCCGGTACAGCTCGCCGCAGATCAGCGCCGTCTCCTGGCCCGTCTCCGGTTTCACGTCGAAGTACGCCAGCGGTTCCGCGTCGGCCGAGGCGGCGTCGTGCACCAGGATGCGCAGGGACCGCACACGGTCGAAGGTGACCCCGTCCGCGGACGCCACCAGCAGGATCCGGCCCACCGAGGGCTCGACCCGGGAGAGGTCTGTCTGGATCGTGTCGGTCAGGCCCTCGGCGACCCGCTTCTTGCCGAGCCGCCAGACCTGGCCGGAGGGGTGCCGGGGCTGGTTGTAGAAGACGAAGTCCTCGTCGGAACGCACGCGGTCGTCCGGCCCCAGCAGCAACGCGGAGGCGTCGATGTCGGGGGCTCCGGACCCGGGTGTCCAGCGCAGCACGGCGCGTACCGTGGTGGCTTGCAGCGGGACGTTCGATCCCTTCAGCATCGCGTGCGTCATGCGGTCATCCTGCCCTCTCGGTCCTGGTCACGACAACGCGGGGGCGGGTACTCGACCCGTGTCCGCCCGCCCGGGTAGCCATCGATGACATGGCCGGGTTACCTGGAATTCATGCCCGGTGGGAACCTCCGACATGGATACGTACGTACTATTACCGGCCACCTTTCGACGATTCACAGGTTGCCCAGACACCACGGGGGAGTTTAAATGCGTCATTTCGGACAGATTGCCCCGGAAGTGCGGAAGCGTCTGTTCCACCAGGAGCCCTGCGCCTTCTCGGCCGACTCTCCGGCCCGGCTGCTCTCCGCGGCCCTGGGTGCCACGCTCTACAGTCCGGCCACCCGGCCGAATCTCGCCGAGGACGTCCTCAAGCAGGGCGCGCGCGGCGTGGTGTCGATGGTGCTGTGCCTGGAGGACTCGATCGACGACGCCGACGTACCGGTCGGCGAGGCCAATCTCGTCCGTCAGCTCAATGATCTGGCGAAACGTTCCGACGCCGACGTCCCCCTCCTTTTCGTCCGGGTCCGCACCCCCGAGCAGGTACCCGACCTGGTGCGCCGCCTCGGCTCCGCCGTGCGGCTGCTGTCCGGATTCGTGCTGCCGAAGTTCACCGAGGAACGCGGCGTGCCTTTCCTGGAGGCGCTCTCCGCCGCGGAGGCCGCCAGTGGCCGCAGGCTCTTCGCCATGCCGGTCCTGGAGTCCCCGGACCTGCTGTACCGGGAGTCCAGGGTGCAGACGCTGGAGGGGATCTTCCGCGCGGTCGACAAGTACCGCGACCGCGTGCTCGCCCTGCGGCTCGGCGTGACCGACTTCTGCTCCTCCTACGGGCTGCGCCGGGGCCCCGACATGACGGCGTACGACGTCCAGATCGTCGCCTCCGTGATCGCCGACGTGGTGAACATGCTCGCCCGCGCCGACGGCACCGGATTCACCGTGACCGGGCCGGTGTGGGAGTACTTCCGCGTCCAGGAGAGGATGTTCAAACCGCAGCTGCGGCAGAGCCCCTTCCTGGAAGGCCAGGCCGTCGGACTGCGCCAGAAACTGATCGAGCACTCGATGGACGGCCTGCTGCGGGAGATCTCCCTGGACCGCGCCAACGGCCTGCTGGGCAAGACCTGCATCCACCCCTCGCACGTGCTCCCCGTCCACGCGCTGTCCGTCGTCAGCCACGAGGAGTTCAGCGACGCCCAGGACATCCTGCGGCCGGAACGCTGCGGCGGGGGTGTGATGAGGTCGGCCTACACGAACAAAATGAACGAGGTGAAGCCCCACCGCGCCTGGGCCGAGCGGACCCTGCTGCGGGCCGAGATCTTCGGGGTGGCGAACGAGGACATCGGCTTCGTGGAACTGCTCGCCGCCGGACTGTCCGACTGAACGCAACGATTCACGACCGAGGCAAGGGCCCAGGCCGAGATGGACAACGGGAGGCACGAGTACATGACCGAGAGGGCGCGCGCCGAGGGGCGCGCCGGAGTCTGGTCCGGCAGCTGGGTCGCGGAGCGGCTCGGCGTCGAACTCGCCGGTGACGACAGTCTGACCGGCCTGCTGGGCCTCGCCCTGCGCCGCAACCCCAAACGGGCGCACCTGCTCGTCTCCAACGTGCTCGGCAAACACGTCCCGCAGTCGCCCTCCGTCGTCCACGGCCACGGTGTCGCCCTCGGCCGCCGCGTCCGCGACCTGCTCGGCGCCGAGACGGCCGGACACGCGGTCGTCCTCGGCTACGCGGAGACCGCCACCGGACTCGGCCACTCGGTCGCCGACGGCCTGGGCGCCGCGCCCTACCTGCACTCCACCCGCCGTCCGGTCGCCGGGGTCGGCCGCGCGGGCGGCTTCGAGGAGTCCCACTCGCACGCGACCTCCCACCTGCTGCTGCCCGAGGACCCGGCGCTGCTGGCCGGCGACGGGCCGCTCGTCCTCGTCGACGACGAGTTCTCCACCGGCAACACGGTGCTCAACACCGTCCGCGCCCTGCACGAGCGCTATCCCCGCAAGCGGTACGTCGTGGTCGCCCTGGTCGACATGCGCTCGCCCGCCGACGCCGGCCGGCTGGAGGACTTCGCCCGGGAGATCGGCGCCCGCGTGGACCTGGTGACGGCTGCCTCGGGCACGGTGCGGCTGCCGCCGGGGGTTCTGGAGAAGGGGCAGGAACTGGTCGCGCGGTACGAGGCCGGGGGTGCGGATGCGGGTCCCGGCGCCGGGGGAGCCGTCGGCCGGGTCGCCCGCGTCGACCTGTGCTGGCCCGACGGGGTTCCCGACGGCGGACGGCACGGGTTCACGGCCGCGCACCGTGAGCGGCTGGAGAACGCGCTGCCCGGCATGGCGGCCCGGATCGCCGACGCACTGCCCACCGGCGCCCGACGCGTGCTCGTCCTCGGCTTCGAGGAACTGATGTACGCCCCCCTCCGCCTGGCCGACGCACTCGAGCGGACCACCGACGCCGACGTGCGCTACTCCACCACCACCCGCTCTCCCGTTCTCGCGGTCGACGACCCCGGCTACGCCATACGCACCCGCCTGGTCTTCCCCGCACACGACGACCCGGCCGACGGCCCCGGCGAGCGCTACGCCTACAACGTCGCGGGCGCCGGCTTCGACGCCGTCGTCGCCGTCGTCGACTCGGCCGCCGACACCCCCGCACTGCACGCGCCCGACGGGCTGCTGGCCCGGCTCGCCGCCCATGTCCCGCACGTCCTGCTCGCGGTCGTCCCGTCGTACGTCCCGCACGCCCCGCACGCTCCCGAAAGGCCCTCCATGCTGCCCGAGCCCCTGCGCGGCCCCGACTTCTCCTCGTACGCGTCCGACGAGGTCGGCTGGCTGCTCCAGGACTTCTCGGACGTGACGCTGGAGGCGCCGACCGAGGAGCGCGAGGAGGCCATCCAGAGCGGCGGCGCGCACTACGCGGAGTCGCTGCCCGTGGAGTACCAGCCCAGCGAGCAGTACCAGGAGCTGTTCCACGCGGCCCTGGACGCGTCCGCCGCCCGGCTGGCGCGCGCCGTCGGTGCCGTCACCGAGATCGTGCTCGCGGAGCGGTCGCCCCGCCCCGTCCTGGTCTCCCTCGCCCGCGCGGGCACCCCCGTGGGCATCCTGATGCGCCGCTGGGCGCAGTACCGCCATGGTCTCGACCTCCCTCACTACGCCGTGTCGATCGTCCGGGGCCGGGGCATCGACGCCAACGCACTGCGCTGGCTGGCCGCCCACCACGACCCCGCCGATGTCGTCTTCGTCGACGGCTGGACCGGCAAGGGCGCCATCACCCGCGAACTCGCCGCCGCCCTGTGCGACTTCGAGGTCTCGGACGGCGTCACCGGTTTCAACCCGGAGATCGCCGTGCTGGCCGACCCCGGCTCCTGTGTACGCACCTACGGCACGCGCGACGACTTCCTCATCCCTTCCGCCTGTCTCAACTCCACCGTCTCCGGCCTGATATCCCGCACCGTGCTCCGCGCCGACCTGGTGGGCCCGCACGACTTCCACGGCGCGAAGTTCTACCGTGAACTCGCCGGCGCCGACCTGTCACCCGCCTTCCTCGACGCCGTCTCCGCGCACTACCCGGACGTCACCGACACGGTCCACGCCCAGGCCAAGGAACTGCTGGCCGCCGACCGCACCCCCACCTGGGAGGGCTGGGCCGCCGTCGAGCGGATCAGCGAGGAGTACGGCATCGACGACGTGAACCTCGTCAAGCCCGGCGTCGGCGAGACCACCCGCGTGATGCTCCGCCGCGTGCCCTGGAAGGTCCTCGCCCGAGCCGGCGCCGGCGCGGACCTGGACCACGTTCGCCTGCTGGCCGAGCAGCGGGGCGTGCCCGTCGAGGAGGTCGACGACCTGCCCTACACCTGCGTCGGGCTGATCCACCCCAAGTACACCCGGGGCGCTACCGGCGCCGACGGCAAGGCGGTGGCACTCTGATGTCCGTCCTCGTCGCCAGCGACCTCGACCGCACACTCATCTACTCCGCGGCCGCGCTCGGGCTGACCATGCCCGACCTGCGGGCACCCCGGCTGCTGTGCGTGGAGGTCTACGAGAGCAAACCCCTCTCCTACATGACCGAGACCGCCGCCCAACTGCTCACCGACCTCGGCGACACGGCCGTCTTCGTGCCGACCACCACCCGCACCCGCAAGCAGTACCAGCGCATCAACCTCCCCGGCCCGGTGCCGAAGTACGCGATCTGCGCCAACGGCGGCCACCTGCTGGTGGACGGCGTCTCGGACCCCGACTGGCACGCACGCGTGACCGCCCGGCTCGCCGACGAGTGCGCCTCGCTGGCCGAGGTCCGCGACCACCTGATGAACACCGCCGACCCGCTGTGGGTGCGCAAGCACCGGGTCGCCGAGGACCTCTTCGCCTACCTCGTCGTCGAGCGCGAACTGCTGCCGGAGGAGTGGGTGAAGGAACTCGCCGTGTGGGCCGAGAACCGCGGCTGGACCGTGTCCCTCCAGGGCCGCAAGATCTACGCCGTCCCCAAGCCGCTGACCAAGAGCGCCGCCGTCCACGAGGTCGCCCGCCGCACCGGCGCCGAACTCACCCTCGCCGCCGGGGACTCGCTGCTCGACGCCGACCTGCTGCTCGCCGCCGACCGGGGCTGGCGCCCCGGCCACGGTGAGCTGGCGGACTCCGACTGGACGGCTCCGGCGATCAGCGCCTTGCCCGAGCGCGGTGTCCTGGCCGGTGAGCGGATCCTTCGGGAGTTCCTGCGCGCGGTGAGTCCGGCTCGCTGACTTCGCTGGCCGTGTCACCGGCACCGTCCTCGGTGCCGGTGCCGGTGCCGGTGCCGGTGCCGCGGCCACGCCTGCGGTTGCCGGCTCCCGGCCGCAGCAGGCGCATGCCTATGAAGACCAGCAGTGCCAGGGCGGCGATCGCGAGGATCACCTTCGAGTACGTGGAGGCGATGCCCGAGACCTCGGACCAGTTGTCGCCCAGCGCGTAGCCCGCGAGGACGAAGATCGTGTTCCATATCGCGCTGCCCAGCGTGGTCAGGGCGAGGAAGACGGGCAGCCGCATCCGCTCGACGCCCGCCGGTACCGAGATCAGGCTGCGGAAGATCGGGATCATCCGGCCGAAGAACACCGCCTTGGTCCCGTGCTTGAGGAACCACGCCTCCGTCTTCTCGATGTCGGAGACCTTCACCAGCGGCAGCTTCCCCGCTATCGCCACCGTGCGATCCCGGCCGAGCAGCGCGCCGATCCCGTACAGGGCGAGCGCGCCGATCACCGAACCCGCTGTCGTCCACAGCAGGACGGCTATCAGGTTCATCCGGCCGGAGCTCGCCGCGAATCCGGCGAGCGGCAGGATCACCTCGCTCGGCAGTGGAGGAAAGAGGTTCTCCAGAGCGATGGCGAGCCCGGCGCCCGGTGCGCCGAGCGCGTCCATGAGGTCGTTGATCCACTGCGGTGCCGCGCCGCTGTCGGCGGCCGGCTGCGCTGCGATGGCTGTCATGACGACCACGCTAGAAAATGGCGGCTGAAGAGACCCTGAGGAAGACCGCAAGATCGACTGCGGTGTACCGCAGGCGGGAATTGCGGTTTTCCGCAGTGTGCGCCGCTGCCGCGCCCGGCTAGCCTCGCGATCATGCGAGTCATGGCGCGACGTGTAGTGCGGTGCGGGGTGGGCCTGATCATGGGGACCGCCGCGGCCGCCGTCGAGCTGCTCTTCGCCCTGCTGGCCGGGGTGGCCCTGCTGCCCGTCGCGGCCTGGCCGGCCGCCCGCCGTGCCGTCCTGCGCCCGGTCCTCGCGGGCGCGCGGATACTGGCGGAGCTGGAGCGGGCCCGGCTGCGGATGTGGCTGGACCTCCGGATCACCCCCGCGTACGAGGACGCGCGGGCCCTGCGGTACGTGGCCTGCCACTGGGCGCTGGGCGCCCTGGGCGGGGTGGTGATGCTGACGGCCGCCATCGGCCTCGGGTACGGCACCTTCGGGCTGTACGGCTGGTTCCTGCTGGACGGCATACGCAACCCCGGTTCGTTCGTCCTCGGCAGTCTGGGCGGCCTCTTCCTCGTGTTCCTCGCCGTGCAGGGACTATTCGGGGTGGTCGGCCTGGAGGGGCAGCTCGCACGTCACTTCCTCGGCCCGCGGCACCAGGAGGAGCTGGAGCGGCGGATCGCGGAGCTGGCCGCCAGCCGCGCCGCCGTGGTGGACGCGGTGCACGACGAACGGCGCCGCATCGAGCGGGACCTGCACGACGGCGTGCAGCAGCGTCTCGTCGCCCTGGGCATGCTGCTCGGCCGGGCCCGCCGCAGTCAGGAGGCCGGCCGCCGTGACCGACTGCTGGGCCAGGCCCACGACGAGAGCCGCCGCGCCCTGGACGAGCTGCGCGAGGTGGCCTGGCGGATCTATCCGACGACGCTGGACGAGGCGGGGCTGCGGGCGGCGCTGGAGACGGTCGCCGAGCGGGCGTCCGTGCCGGTGGGGGTGGAGTACGACCTCGCCGACGAACCCGAGCGGGCGGTGGCGACGGTCGCCTACTTCGTCGTCTGCGAGGCGGTCACGAACGCGGTCAAGCACGCGGCGCCGACCCGGATAAGCGTCGCCGTCAGAGCGGAGGAGGAACGGATGTACGTGAGCGTCCAGGACGACGGCTGCGGTGGGGCCGACGCCGCCGGCAGCGGACTGTTCGGGCTCGCCCGCCGCGTCGCCGCCCTCGACGGCAGCCTCAGCGTGGTGAGCCCGCCGGGCGGGCCCACCCTCGTCTCCGCGGAGCTGCCATGCGGCTGATCCTCGCCGAGGACTCGACCCTGCTGCGGGAGGGGCTGGTGCGGCTGCTGACGGAGGAAGGGCACGAGGTGCTCGCGGCCGTCGGCAATGCGGAGCTGCTGCTGAAGGCCGTCGCCGAGGACCCGCCGGACGTGGTCGTCGCCGATGTCCGGATGCCGCCCACGCACACCGACGAGGGCCTGCGCGCGGCCCTGGAGATACGCGAGCGGTGGCCAAAGGTCGGGGTGCTGGTGCTCTCGCAGTACGTCGAGAAGCGGTATGCGACGGAGCTGCTGACCGGGGAGACGGAAGGAGTCGGATACCTGCTCAAGGACCGGGTGGTCCAGATCGACGAGTTCCTGGACGCGCTGGAGCGGGTGGCCGCCGGGCGCGCGGCCTTCGACCCCGAGGTCGTCCGCCAGCTGCTCGGCCGTACGACGCACAGCGATCTGCTCGCCCGGCTCACCGGACGGGAGCGGGACGTGCTGGGCGAGATGGCGCAGGGGCACACCAACGCGGCGATCGCGCGGCGGCTGCACATCTCGCAGAGCGCGGTGGAGAAACACACCAACGCGATCTTCGACAAGCTGGAACTGACGGGAGGTGAGGGCTATTCACGCAGAGTGCTGGCGGTGCTGCGCTATCTGGGCAGCTGAGGGAGGCCGCCCCGCGGGCTCAGCCGCAGCAGCCCCCGCCGCAGCAGCCGCCACCGCCGCCACCGCTGCCCGGCGACGGCGCGGGGGCGGACGAGCCCGCCGAGCCGCCGACCGCGACCGTCGACAGCAGCTTCACCGTGTCGTCGTGGCCCGCCGGGCAGGCGGCGGGGGCGGAGGACTCAGCCATGGGACGGCTCAGTTCGAAGGTGTCGCCGCAGCTTCGGCAGCGGTACTCGTAGCGAGGCATGCGCACAGGTTAGCCGGACCGGCCCGCGACCGGGCCCGGCGGCGGAGAAGTGGCCGCCCTCCCGCCGTGCGGTCAGTGGCCGGCCCCGCGCTCCTCACGGATGTGGGAGACCACCTGGCTCGTCGACTGCCGGACCGCTTCCGTCTCCGTCAGGAAGTGCCAGTAGTCGGGGTGGCGGCCCTCCAGCGTGGTGATCGCCCGTTCCAGCCGGGCCACGGCCTCGTCCAGGGGGCGCGCGTGACGCGGGTCGGGGGTGTTGCGGCCCGCCATGGCCAGGCGCTGTGCGTCGCGGATGGCGAAGCGGGTGCGCTCGATCTCCTGCTGCGGGTCCTTCTGCACGGCGTTGAGCTGCCGCAGCCGGTCACCGGCCGCCGAGACCGCCTCGTCGGTCGTGTTCAGCAGCGCCCGGACCGTCGAGAGCAGGGCGGTGGCGTCGGGCCAGCGCTGTTCGTCGCGGGCGGTCTGTGCCTCGGTGAGCTTCCGCTCGGCCTGCCGGACCGATTCGGTGGCCTGGTCCGGGACCTGCTGAAGGTCCTGCCAGCAGGCGGCGGTGAACCGGCGGCGCAGTTCGCTCAGCACCGGCTCGACCTGCTCGGTGCGGGTGGTCAGGGCCTGGGCGCGGGTGCGCAGGGAGACCAGCCGGTGGCTGATCTCGTCGGCGCGCTCGGGCAGCCGTTCCGCCTCGGCGCGGACCGCCTCGGCCTCGCGGGTGACCCGTTCGGCCCGTTCCAGGGTCTGGGGCACGCCGTGCTGTCCCGCGCCCTGGTTGAGCCGGGTCAGCTCCGGGCCGAGGGTGGCGAGACGGGTGGCGAGGTCGTCCGCCTTCAGCCCGGAGCCGCGGGCGGAGTCCAGGGCGTTGGAGGCGGCGAGCAGGGCCTGCCGGGCGCGTTCGACGGCGGGTGCCAGCCGGGCCAGCTGGGTCTCGGCCTTGCCGAGCAGGGGACCGAGGCCGTCGGCGAAGCGGTCCAGTTCCTGCTTGACCCGGCCCAGCTCGTTCTTGGCCGCGGTCAGTTCGTCGCGGGCACGGGAGGCGGCCGACGCCTCCAGGTCGTCCCGGTCCAGGTCGTGGGCGTCGACGGCACCGATGTACTGATGGCTGACCTCGTCGATGCGCCGGCCGAGCGCCTCGAAGTCGGTGACCGCGCGCCGGGCGGCGGGGGAGGAGTCGACGGCCGCGATGGTCTCTATCGAGATCCGCAGGTCCCGCTGGGCGCTGTCCAGCTCGTAGAAGGCGGCTGCCGCGTCGTCCTTCGCGGCCTGGGCCTCCGCCCGCTGGTTCTCGGCCCGCCCGCCGAACCAGCGCCGGGTGCCGCCTCCGGTGAACGCGGCGGGCAGCGCGAGTACGGCGAGGACCGGCAGGGCCATCAGGGTGAGCGTGTCACGGACCGCGCTCGGAGGGCGGCGACGCGAGCGCTGCGGCGGGCGCGACGCGCGCGCCACCATCGGCGAGTACGGCTGCGATGGTGTCGCCGTCACATCCCTCTCCCGTGTCGTCCGTCCTGCCCGGGTCCATTCTCCCACCCGATAGGGACGAACACACGGGCCGGTCAGTTCGCGGTTCGGACCGTGACTTTGCCGTCTTCGGTCCGGGCGTTCACCACGTGCGTGCTGGTCTCGTCCCGCGGCACGGAGACGTCGACCCCGCCGTCACCGGTCTTCGTCGACACCTTGTACGTGTCCCGGGGCAGGGTGATCGACACGGAGCCGTCGCCGCTGCGGGACTCCACCACGTCCGGGACGGTGCCGAGTTCGAGGCGGACCGAGCCGTCCTCGGTGTGTGCGCTCACCCGGCGGGAGGAGACCTCCGCGCGGACGGAACCGTCGCCGGTGCGCAGTTCCAGCGGTCCGGAGGTGTCGGTGACGTGCACGGATCCGTCGCCGGTACGGATGTTCAAGGCATCCCGGAACCCTCGTGCCCGGACGCTGCCGTCCCCGTCCTCGACCTTGACGGCGATGCCCCGCGGCACCTCGATGCGGTGCTTGGACTCGCAGTCGGCGATCACGCCGGAGCAGTGCACCCGCAGCTCCAGCCGGTCGCCGTCCATCTTCCAGGTCACCTCGGGCTCCGAGCCGACGGCGACCGACCCGGAGAACCAGTGGGTGGCCTCGACCTTCCCGGACTCGTGGTCGTCCGAGGCGACGATCTCCAGGGCGGAGTCGTCGGAGTCGACGGTGAGGGTGCTGCCCCGCAGACCGAAGGACCGGTGCTCGGGTTCCTTGTCGTCCGAGGCGGAGGCGCAGGCGCTGAGACCCGCGACGAGAACGGCGACGGCACCGGCGGCGGCGAAGGCGCGAGCGTGAACGGTACGGGCGGGCATGACGGTCTCCCCCTGGGACGGACGGTGTAGTGCCGCGCCGGGGCCTTCCGCCTTCCGGAGTGGAGGCGGCCCCTGCCGACGAGGCTCTTCGACCGTACGGAGCACGGGTCCGTAGGGGGATCCGGGTCACTACCGGATCCGGGGTGGGGATAACCCCCGGCCCGGGCCATGTAGGCTGTCGACTCGTCCTGGGTGCGTAGCTCAGGGGTAGAGCGCCTGCCTTACAAGCAGGATGTCGGCGGTTCGAAACCGTCCGCGCCCACCAGGACCGGCGCCCCTGTCGTCGGTGATGAGGCCCCCGGAGATCCTCCGGGGGCCTCTCGCGTGGGGGCGCCGGTGATCTCTCTAGGATGAGCTCCGTGAGGAGCCCCGAGCAGCACGTCCCGCGACCGCCCGTGCGGTGGTGGCAGGCCGTGTGTGTGCTCGGACTGCTGGCCGGACTCTTCGGCATGCACGGGCTGGCACCCGGCGGAGGTCTCCCGGAGCACTCCGCCCGGCACTCCCTCCCGAGCTCCGCGCCGCAGGCCGGGGCGGCCCACGCCGGATGCGCCGAGGACCACGGTTCCTGCGGCGGCGGACATCTGGGGCACGCCGATTCGGTGTGCGCGTCCGGCGCGGTGAGTCAAGGGCCGGCGCTGCCCGGCCTCGTACCCGACCCGGTGCCCGTGGCCCCCTGCGCCGGGGTCGTACACGCGTACGCGGCCGACGCGCCGGACGGTGCGCGGGCGCCGCCCTCCCTGGCCGAACTCCAACTCCTGCGGATATAGGCACCGCCTCCCCGGACCGCGCCACCCGTGCGTGGTCGGGAGCTGAGGCATGTCCATCCCCCTTCACACAGCAGGAGTTCACGCATGACCGGCATCAGCCGCAGTACCCGTACGACCAGCACGACCCGCACGCGCCGTATCGCGGCCGTCGTGGCGACGGCCGCCGCCGCGTTCGTCCTCGCCGCCTGCGGAGGCGACGGCGGCGGTGGACACGAGGGTCCGCACGGCGCCGCCTCGGCGTCTGCCACCGACCCCGCGGGCCCCGCCGGGAACGAGGCCGGCGAGCAGGCGCACAACGCCCAGGACGTCGCCTTCGCGCAGGGCATGATCCCGCACCACCGGCAGGCACTGGAGATGGCCCGGCTGGCGGCCGACCGGTCCGCGACGCCCGAGGTCGCGGAACTCGCCGCACGCATCGAGAAGGCACAGGACCCTGAGATCACGACCATGACCGGCTGGTTGAAGACCTGGGGCGAGGAGGTGCCGGAGCCGACGGGGTCGATGCCCGGCATGGATCACTCGGCGCACTCGGGCATGCCCGGGATGATGGACGGACAGGACATGGCGGAGCTGGAGAAGGCCTCGGGGCGGGCCTTCGACACCAAGTTCCTGACCATGATGGTCGAGCACCATGAGGGCGCCGTCGAGATGGCCGGGACCGAGAAGGCCAAGGGCCGCTACGCCCCCGCCAAGGCCCTCGCCGACGACATCGTCACGGCACAGCAGGCCGAGATCACCGAGATGAACAGGCTCCTCGGCAAGGACTGAACACCCGTACGGGTCCCGCCCGGGTGACGTCTCTCAGGCGTCCCCGGGCGGGGTCTCCGGGAGCGGGGTGTCGTGGGCGCGTTTGAGCTCCGACCGGGCGTTCACCTGGTCGGGGCCGGTTATCTCCGACCAGTAGCGATGCGTGCTGACGAAGACGGCCAGCTCGCGCTCGCGCTGCCGGAGCTTCTCTACCTCGGCCTGTTCGTCCGCCGACCAGCCGGGCGAGGCCGGGCGCTCGACCTTGCGCCAGCCGTTGTCGTCGCTGAATCCGTCCAGGGGTTCCACGGACCAGGGAAGCCTCTTCAACAGGGCCGTCAGCTCGGCCCGGACCTGATGCAGTTCCTCCTGACCGGCGAGGAGGTCACTGGGGAAATCATAGGTCGTTGCCACAGCCTCAATGATACGCCTGTTCGATTTTGAGGCGCGCGTTCCCTTCGGTGGTTCACGCGAAAGGGTGGCCCGGGAGCACGTCGGATCCGGCCCGACTGTCAGACCCCTGCCCTACCGTGAAACACATGGATGGCGTGGACGAGCGGGCCGGACGGAGTGGGGAGCGGGTGCGCCTGATCCCCTGGGCGGAGGGGGATCTGTGGCTGCTGCGCAGGACCAACAGCGCCGAGATGACCGCGCACCTCGGCGGCCCGGAGACCGAGGAGCAGCTCGCGGCCCGGCACCGGCGGTACACCGAGTTGCGGACGGGGCGGATGTACCGGGTGACGTCGGCGGACGGTACCGAGACCTTCGGCTCGATCGGGTTCTGGCGGCGGACCTGGCAGGACGCGGAGGTCTGGGAGACCGGGTGGGCGGTCCTGCCGGAGTTCCAGGGGCGGGGGCTGGCGGTGCGGGCGGCCCGGGCGGTCCGTGAGGCGGCCCGCGCCGACGGGATGCTCCAGTATCTGCACGCGTTCCCCAGTGTCGATCACGCCGCCTCCAACGCGGTCTGCCGCGGAGCCGGGTTCACCCTGCTCGGACAGGCCGACTTCGAGTACCCGAAGGGCCACTGGATCAGGTCGAACGACTGGCGGGTGGACCTGGAGAGAGGAGACTGAGGCCATGTGCCGCAGCATAAAGACCCTGCGTCCGCCAGCGATGCCCGAGGAGGCCACGGAGGACGAGATGAGGGCCGCGGCCCTCCAGTACGTGCGCAAGGTGTCCGGGTTCCGCGCGCCCGCCGCGCACAACCAGGAGGTCTTCGACCAGGCGGTGGAGGCCGTCACCCGAGCCACGGCCGACCTGCTGGCCGGCCTGGAGATACGGGGCGCCTCCGGCGCCCGACGGGCCTCCTGACACCGCCGAGCGCAGGCCGCCCGCTGCCACGCGGGCGGCTCGGCTCGGCGTACGCGTCCGCCGACGAAGCCGCCGATACGGGCGACGTCTCTGCGGCACGAGGGCCGGGGTCCAGGGGGTCCTGAGGTACGAGACCTGCCGCCCGGCGCATCCCTGAGCTGCGAAGTGCGACTCAGGACGCCTCCACGGCGGCACGCCGCCTGCGGCGCCCCCCGGACGCGAAGGTCCGGCCTGCAAACGGATGACGCCCTCCCCGGACGACGCTCTCGGCCGACGACACCCCGGCAGGCGAACCCGGCCTACGGCGCCCCGCCCGACGACACCGGCCTACGGCGCCGTGCGGCTCACGGTGCCGTGCGGCTCATGGCGCCCCGGGACGCGAAGGCTCCGGCTGCGAACGACCGACGCCCTCCTCGGACGACACTCTCGGCCGACGGCGCCCCGCCTGCGACACCCCGGCCTGCGACACCTGCCTACGGCACCGGCCGAGGGCTCTCGGCCATCGCCCCTCGCCTGCATTACGTCGCGCGGGGCGTGCACCCCGCCTGACGCACTCCGGCCGACGGCACCGGGCCTGCGACACCCGGCCGACGACACGCCGCCTAAGGCATCCGGCCTGCGGCACCCCATCCGAGGACACCAGGCCTGTGGCACCCCGGCCGACGGCACCGGGCCTGCGACACCCGGCCGACAACGCGCCGCCTACGACACCCGGCCTGCGGCACCCCATCCCAGGACACCCGGCCGACGACACCCCGCCCACAAAACCCCCGCCGACGACACCCCGCCGACAAACCCCCGCCTACGACGCCTCCGAAGCCCGAGGCTGGCGGCGCATCAGGTACGCCGCCCCCGCCCCCGCGCCGAACAGCGCCACCACGGACACCGCCGCCGCCAGCCAGGTCGCGCCGAGCCACTGGCCGCCGAAGTAACCGAGCGCGACGCTGTAGGCGGCCCAGGCCAGGCCGGCGAGGGCGGACCATGGGAGGAATTCGCGGATCCGGCGGTGCGCGGTGCCGGCGACGAGTGAGACGACGGAGCGGCCCGCCGGGGCGAACCGGGCCAGGACGACCAGGGCGCCGCCGCCTCGGGCGAGGGCGCCGCCGAGACGTTCCTGCGCCGTGGTCAGCCGGCGGGAACGGGCGATGGCGCGGTTCAGGCGCGGCCCCCCGCGCCAGGCGAGGCGGTAGACCGCCAGGTCACCGAGGACGGAGGCGGTCGCCGCGCACAGGGTCAGGACGAGGATGTCGGGAACGTCCTCCGGCCCCCGCCCGGCAGCCGCCGCGCCGGAGCCCGCGGCCGCCGCAGTGGCCGCCGTGATCACCAGGACACCGCTCGGCAGCACCGGGAGGAAGATGTCGAGGAGCACCGAGACGGCCACCAGCGCGTAGATCCATGGGCTGCTGACCAGCGACCCGATACTTCCCAGACTCTCGACCACCACAACTCCCCGTTAGTCCCCCGTGGGCCGGACCGTGCCGCGAGACGCGGGGGCTTCGGAGCGGCCCATCACAGCCATACAGCGTACGCCCGGGGTGTGACAGAGGGTTCACAGGGGGCTCGTGTGTTCGGCACGGGACGTTCACCTCGGAGGGGACATTCACGCCCTCCAGGCCGCGGCGGGCCGCCCCAGGGAGCCGGGCAGCCGGGCAGCCGGGTCAGGCCGCGACCGGCGTCTTCCGGTCCGCGGCGGTCTCCTCCCGCTCCGCACCCCGCCGCGCGAAGAGCCGGTCGAGACCGAACGCGCCGGAGCCGGTGAAGGCGAGCAGGAGGAAGGCCCAGCAGAACATGGCGGCGGCCTCGCCGCCGTTCTCCATCGGCCACAGGGCGCCCGGCTGGTGCACCTTGAAGTACGCGTAGGCCATCGAGCCCGAGGACACGATCGCGGCGGCGCGGGTGCCGAGGCCGAGCAGCACGAGGCCGCCGCCGACCAGTTGGATCACGGCCGCGTACCAGCCGGGCCAGGTGCCCGAGTCGATCGTGCCGCCGGTGCCTCCCGCACCGCCGAGGACACCGAAGAGGGAGGCGGCTCCGTGGCAGGCGAAGAGGAGGCCGACGACCATGCGGAACAGGCCGAGGGCGTAGGGCTGGGCGCTGTCGAGGCGTCCGGACATGTGGGGGGTGCTCCTTCGGTCGAGCCGGTCCGGAAGGGACCGGTGGGGGACGGAACCGAGTGGGCTGCCCACGTTAGGTCGACCTAACTAGTGCTTGCAAGTTCAACATTTGGCCACGGCTTGACGTGGGAGCACGCCGACACCCCGGTCGCCTCCGCAGGTGGGAGCGCTCCCACTCCCGGGCCGAGGCCCGCCGACGTGACTCAATTCATACCCGGCGGGCCCCCGCCCGTAAATGCCGACCGCTCCCGCTACGCCAGATCCCGCTCCATGGCCGTCCGCAGGGCGATGCCCCCGCCCCGGTCCGTCCGGGCCTGCTCCAGCCGCAGCCGTGCCGAACGCCCCCGCAGGGTCAGCGTCATGAGCTGGTTGCCGAACCAGGGCCCGCCGGTCTTGCGCCAGCTGACCGCGGCCGGCGCACACCGTCCGTGCCGGGCGATGCGCCGCCCGAGGGCGCGGGCCAGGGCGCTCCAGCCGAAGCGGAAGCCGAGCCGGATCGACGGCGGCACGGAGTTGTGGACGGGGGAGCAGGTCAGCTGGGCCACCCGGGCGTCGGGCGTGCGGCCCGCCCAGGACGGTTCGGCCACGTAGGCGTGGTGCACGTCGCCCGAGAGCACGCTGATCGTTGCGGGCGCCCCCGGCCCCGTACCGGCCTCGGCGATCAGGTCGGCGAGGGCGTCGAAGGACGACGGGAAGGCGGACCAGTGCTCCAGGTCGGCCCCGCGCCGGATCCGCTCGCCGCGCTGGGCCCAGCGGGCGCCCCGTTCGCCGCCGCACATCGCGGCGTTCCAGGTCTCCACGTCGTGCACCAGGTGGGGCAGCAGCCAGGGCAGGGAGGTGCCGATCAGCAGGTGGTCGTAGGAGTCCCGCTCGTCCAGGGCCTGTTCGCGCAGCCAGGCCGCCTCACCCGGGTCGAGCATCGTGCGGCTGTCCTCCTCCAGGACGCGGGCCGCGCGGGAGTCGACCATGAGCAGCCGGGTGCGGCCGAAGTCGCGCCGGTAGCTCCAGCGGACGGACGCCGGCTCGGCGTCGGCGCGGGCGGCGAAGTCGCGCAGGGCGTCGGTGCCGTCGGGGGTCTCGCGGACGGCCGCGTAGAGGGGGTCGGCGGCCAGCTCGTCGGGGGAGAGGTTGCCCAGTTGCTGGTACACCCAGTAGGACATCAGCCCGCTCATCAGGCGTTCGCGCCACCAGTCGGTGGCCCGCATGTCGGCGAGCCAGGCGGCCGAGGTGTTCCAGTCGTCGATGACGTCGTGGTCGTCGAAGATCATGCAGCTGGGGACGGTGGAGAGCAGCCAGCGCACCTCGGGGTCGAGCCAGGACTCGTAGTAGAGGCGGGTGTACTCCTCGTAGTCGGCGACCTGGTCGCCCGGGGCCTCGTTCAGGTCGCGGCGGCCGGAGATCCACTGCCGCGTGGCGTCGGAGACCTCGTCGGCGTACACCTGATCGCCGAGCAGGAGCAGTACGTCGGGCCGCTCGCCCCTGGGGGCGGCCGCGATGCGGGCGGAGAGGGTGTCCAGCGCGTCCGGGCCCACCGGGTCCTTCCCGCCGGCGGGCGGCGCGGCCCAGCGGCAGGAGCCGAAGGCGACGCGCAGGCCGTCCTCCTCCGTGGGCGAGGTGATCACGGACGGCGGGAACGGCGAGTCCGGCGGCGGCCACGCGCGGGTGCCGTCGAGGAGCACCTCGTACTCCGTCGACGTACCGGGCGTCAGGCCGCTGACCGGGACCAGGGCGTAGTGGTGCCCCGCGACCTGGAAGGTGCGGGTGGTGCCGCGGGCGCCGTCGGCGCAGCGCACCTCGGCGGTGCAGGGCCGGTTCGTCTCGACCCAGACGGTCGCGCACGAGCCGTCGGTGTATCTCAGCAGTGGCCCCAGGCGCAGACCGGCCATGGTGATCCCCTCTCCGTCGCCCCGTACGGTACGGAACGACGGAGGCCGGTGGGGAGGATCCGCGCCGAACAGTTGGTGGACGGTGCGTCAGCAGTTCGCGAGCCGGCTCTGCAGGGCCGACTTCTCGGCGGAGTCGACCGAGAGGTCGTAGTAGTACTTCACCTGGACCCAGGCGCGGACGTAGGTGCAGTGGTAGGCGGAGCGCGAGGGCATCCAGGTGGCCGGGTCCTGGTCGCCCTTGGACTGGTTGACGTTGTCGGTGACCGCGAGGAGCTGGGGGCGGGTCAGGTCGTTGGCGAAGGACTGGCGCCGCGAGGTGCTCCAGGAGCCGGCGCCGGAGTCCCAGGCCTCGGCGAGCGGGACCAGGTGGTCGATGTCGACATCGCCGGAGGCGGACCAGGTGGCGCCGTCGTAGGGGGAGTACCAGCTGCCGCTGGTGGCGGCGCAGGAGGAGTCGGTGACGACGCCCGAGCCGTCGCGCTTGAGGACGGTCTCGCGGGTGTTGCAGGAGCCGGACTGGGTGATCCAGTGCGGGAAGAGGTCGCGGTCGTAGCCGGTGCGGTTCTCGGTGGCCACGGTGAGGGAGGCGAGGTAGGAGCGGGCGGTGGCGGCGCTGACCGGGGTGGGGAGGGCGGCGGAGGCGGCCGGGCCGTTGAGCAGCCCGGCCGAGGCTATGAGGCCGGTGAACGCGGCGACGAAGCCGACCCGTCGACGCGCGTAGAACTTCGGCATGCGAACTCCCTTGGGGTGTGGGGGTGTTGGGACGCGGGCAGGGGAATGCTCGCGACGCCGCATGGCGCACAGATGTGCGGCCGGTTAGAAGTTAGTGACGTGTGCATGGCACGTCTATAAGCGCGACGGGACTTTCGGCCCTCGGAGTCGCATCGGGGTTCGCGTACTATGGACGGCGCAGAAGGGGAGTAGCTCTTCGCCGGACCGTCGACATACTGCTCAGCTCGCCTGAGCCGGCGCCCGGAGGCGGACCTCGTACGCGAGGCCCGCCAGCGAGACCTTCGGCAAGCAGTGCACGCCCGTGCCGTACGGCGGGGGCGGACCAGTGCGCTGCCGTGCCGAGGTGTCGCGCGACGCGGACATGATGAAGTCCGCGGGAATCAGCACTCTCGGTGGGGTGGCCCCGACCGATTGAGGAATCTTGATCAGCCTGACCGTGACGGCGCTCGTCTTCGGCGTCGTCTTCCTCGCCGAACTGCCCGACAAGACCGCGCTCGCCGGCCTCGTCCTCGGCACCCGCTACCGCGCCTCCTACGTCTTCGCGGGCGTGGCCGCCGCCTTCGCGTTGCACGTCGTGCTCGCGGTCGCGGCCGGCAGCGTGCTGACCTTGCTGCCGCAGCAGCTCGTGCACGCGCTGACCGGTGTGCTGTTCCTGGGCGGCGCCGCCGTGCTGCTGATGAAGAAGGACGAGGAGGACGAGGAGATCCGCAAGCCGGAGGACCAGTCCTTCTGGAAGGTCTCCGGGGCGGGCTTCATGCTCATCCTGGTCGCCGAGTTCGGTGACCTCACGCAGATCATGACCGCCAACCTGGCGGCCCGCTACGACGACCCGCTCTCCGTCGGCCTCGGCGCGGTGCTCGCGCTGTGGGCGGTGGCCGGGCTCGGCATCGTCGGCGGGAAGGCCCTGATGAAGCGGGTTCCGCTGCGGCTGATCACGAAGGTGGCGGCGCTGCTCATGCTGGGTCTCGGCGTGTGGAGCCTGTGGGAGGCGATCGCCGGCTGAGCCGCGGCCTCGGGCCCGCGCGCGGGACGCGTGAGCTGAACGCCGCGTGAACGTTCCGGCGGCCCGGTGGCGCGATCCCCGGTCTGTTTTGTACCGTGGATGAACAAAGTGGCTCCCGCCCGTTCTCCCTGACCGGCGGGCGGGGCCGCCTTGTTTCCTCCCCGCACCCTGGAGACTGCCGATGACGGCCACCGCCACCACCGTTCTGCCCGCCCGCGCCCTGCTGCTCGACATGGACGGCACCCTCGTCAACTCGGACGCCGCCGTCGAGCGCGTCTGGCGGCGCTGGGCCGACCGGAACGGCCTGGACGGCGACGAGGTCCTGAAGGTCGTCCACGGACGGCAGGGCTACGCCTCGATGGCGCTGCTGCTGCCGGACCGGCCCATGGAGCAGAACCACGCCGACAACGCGCGCATGCTCGCCGAGGAGACCGCCGACACCGAGGGCGTCGTCGCGATCCCCGGCGCGCCGGACTTCCTCGCCTCGCTGCGCGGCCTCCCGCACGCCCTGGTGACCTCCGCCGACGTGGCGCTGTCCACCGCGCGGATGGCCGCCGCCGGGCTCGCGCAGCCGGACGTCCGGGTCACCGCCGAGTCGGTCGGCGCCAGCAAGCCCGACCCCGAGGGCTTCCTCAAGGGCGCCGCCGAACTGGGCATCGCCCCCGCGGACTGCGTCGCCTTCGAGGACTCCGGTGCCGGCATCGCGGCCGCCCGGGCCGCCGGGATGCGGGTCGTGGGCGTGGGCCCGCGGGCCGGCTTCCACGGTCCGGACGTGGTCGTGGAGGACCTCACGGCGGTACGGGTGGAGGCCGGCGCCGACGGCGGCCTGCGGCTGCACATCGGCTGACCTCCTGGCCGGGGCGTCAGGGCTCGCGCGTCTCCGACTCCAGTTGGCGCCGGGTGTCCGGTCCGTAGACGCCGAGGTCGTCTGAGCGGATGCCGCGGGCCCACTGGTACGTGCGGACCGAGTCCTCGACGCGGTGGTTGTAGCTGCCGTCGATGTCACCGGTGTACAGGTACAACTCGGCCAGCCGCTGCTGGAGTTCCACGACCTCCGGGCCCCGGTCGCCGCGCTGCAGTCCCGGGCCGCCGTAGAAGTCCTGGCCGTCGTCCTCCGACTCCTGCGGGGCCTTCTCGGTCGCCGTGGCCGTCGCGCTCGGCGTCGGTTCGGCCGACCGGGACGGCGAGGGCGACGCGCTCGACGCCGACGGGGACGGCGAGGCCGACGGGCTCGCGGAGGCGGACGCGGAGGCCGACGGGGACGGCGCCGCGGAGCCGGCCTGCGGGACGGGGGAGGCGGTCGTTCCTGCGGTCGGGGTGCCCTCACTGGCCGACGGGTCCGGCACGCTGGCCCGGACCTCGTCCGGCAGCGCTCCGTCCCGTGACGGCGCCTCGTAGGAGAACAGCCCGCTCGCGTACCCCGCGGCGCCCACCACGACCACGACCGCTCCGGCGGCGCTCAGCAGCATGCCCTTACGCCGCCTGCGCGACCGGCGCCGGCCGGAGCCGTCCGAGGGTCCCGCGCCGGACGGTACGGGCGCGGTGGCCGCGGTCTCGAAGAGGCGCAGGTCGTGCGCGCGGGGTGGGGCGGCCGAGGGTGCCAGCGGGGTGGGCAGCGCGGAGGTCGCCTCGGCGCCGACGGCGCGTAGCGTCATGGTGGCGTCCGGGTCCGTGCCGTGCGAAGCCGCGTTCCCGGCGGGCGCGGCCCCCGAGGACGTGGCACCGGACGAGGTGGCCTCCGAGGGCGCGCCCTCCGCTGCCGAAGCACCCGAGGATCCGCTCCCCGGTGCCGAAGCCCCCGACGACGTGGCACCCGAGGACGTGCCCTCCGCTGCCGAGCCCTCCGAGGTCCTACGCCCCGGAGGGTTCGCCCCTGGAGCCACGGTCCCCGTGGGCGCAGTCCCCGGAGCCGTAGCCCCTGTGCCCGGAGCCCCTGGAGTCGAAGCCCCTGGGGCCGTAGCTCCCGTGGCCGCAACGCCGGGACTTGAAGCCCCTGGGGCCGTAGCCCCCGTGGCCCCAACCCCGGGGCGTGAAGCCTCCGGGACCCCAGCCTCCGGGACCCCAGCCCCCGGGACCCCAGCCCTCGTGGCCGCACCCCCCGGACCCGCGCTCCCGGAAGGGTTCCCGGCCCCCGAGGGGTTCCCGGCCCCCGAGGGGTTCCCGGGCCCCGAGGGGCTTCCGGCCCCCGACGAACTCCCGCCCCCCGAAAGGCCCCCGCCCCCCGAAGCAGCCCCGCCGTCCAATTCGACATACGGCCGGATCCGCAGCGGGTTGAAGTCCTCGGCCGCTGCCGCCTGTGCCGTGCGCGCGTCGCGCAGGGCGTCGGACGCCCGTGAGCCGCAGCCGCAGGAAGGCGTGTTGTCCGCCTCTCTGGGTGTGCCGCACTCCGGGCACGAGGCCCCCGTGGGCCGCTCCTGTTCCACGCGTCCGTCCCTCCCCTCGCGACTCCCCTCGCGAACTCCAGAGATTATGCAGATATTCTCCACACTTCCGCGCACGAGCCCCCGGAATGTCGGCTTCCCCAGACGGAAACAGGCCCCTCAGGCGGCGACCCGGAGCCCTTTCGCGAACCAGTGCTGGGCGTACGGGCTCTCGTTGTGGGCCTCGGTCTCGGTGTAGCCGAGGCGTGCGTACAGGGTGCGGGCCTCGACGAGGTCGGTGCGCGTGTCGAGGATCATGCGGGCCGCCCCGAGCGCCCGTGCCGCATCCTCGGCGGCCCGCACGAGCAGCGCCGCACCGCCCCGGCCCCGCATCCCCTCGTACACGAAGACCCGGGTCAGTTCGGCCGTGGTGGCGTCCAGCAGCCGTACGCCCGAGGTGCCGGCCGGTTCACCGCCGTACCGCGCGACCAGCAACCGCCCCCGGGGCGGGACGAGTTCGGCGCCGGACTCCGCCGCGATCTCGCGTTCCAGCTCGCCGGGGTCGGTGCGCCGCCCCTCGTGCAGCAGGTACCAGCGGTCGCTGACCTCCGTGTAGTACGCGCGCCAGAGGGCGGCGGCGACGGGGGAGTCGTACGGTTCCGGGGAGATGGTCCAGGTCATGAGCACATTGTCGGGAGAGAACCGGCGCGGCGGGCAAGCGTATTTTCCCTCCGGCTCCCGGCGGCGTGCGGTCGGCGCGCCCCGACGGCCGTTTGAGCGCGCGGTCCGGGGCAACACGAACGGCGAACCGGCCCGTTCGGAGAGCCGGTAGGGCCGAAACCCGGAAGGCACTCATGTCCACAGGCGTGATCATCGCTTTGATCGTGATCGTGGCGGCCGTGCTCGTCGTCGCGGCCGTCGTTGCGCAGCGAGCACGGGGTCCCCAGCACGGCGGAAGCCTGAAGCGCCGCTTCGGGCCGGAGTACGACCGGGCGGTTGCCCGGCACGACGGCGACACCAAGGCCGCCGAGCGTGAACTGGGCGAACGGGTCGAGCGGCACGGGTCGTTGCACACGCGGCCGTTGGAGTCCGCCGAGCGCGAGCGCTTCGAGGCGCGCTGGACCGCCGCCCAGGAGCGCTTCGTCGACTCCCCGCGCGAGGCGGTCGGCGAGGCGGACCGGCTGCTCGCGGAGCTGGCCGGGGTCCGGGGCTTCCCGGGCGGCGACCAGTACGACGAGCAGCTCGCGGCGCTGTCCGTGCACCACGCCCACCAAGTCGACGGCTACCGGCGCGTGCACCGCGTGACGCACACGCGCGTGGACGGCGCCCAGGAGAGCGGCGCGGACACGGAGGAGCTGCGCGAGTCCATGGTCGCGGCCCGCGCGCTGTTCGAGGAGCTGGTCCGCCCGGGCCGGCACGAGACCGCCCGCCCCCGAACCGCCACGGACACCGGTGAACCCGCCCCCGCGGCCCGCGCCCCGCACACGTGGTCGCTCGGCAAGCGCCGGCCGAAGGAGAGCTGAGGCATGCCCGACGTGACCCGAAACCCCGGCGACACCCCCGACCCCAAGGCCACCCCGCTCCCCAAGGCCACTCCGGTCTCCGAGGGCACCCCTGCCCCCGAGGCCACACCCGCCCCGAAGACCGGAACCCCGCTCAAGGAAGCCCCGGTCACAGCGGTCACCCCCGTAACTCCCGCCACCCCTGCCCACCCCGAAGCCTCAGCGACACCCGATGCCCGCACCACCCCCACCACCCCGGCCACCCCCACTACCCCGGCCACCCCCACCACTCCCACCACCCCCGCTCACGACGCCGCCGGTCCGCTCCTCCCGCACGACGAGGGCGACAAGCTCGGCCAGCGGCTGCACCACGCGGTGGCCGGGTTCGTGGACGCGCCGCGCGCCTCCGTCGAGGAGGCGGACCGGGTGCTGGAGGAGCTCGCCGCCCGCCTGGCGGACGCGGTGACGCACCGCCGCGGGACCCTGCGCACGTCCTGGCAGGACACCGGCGAGGACGGCCGCGCACCGACCACCGACACCGAACAACTCCGCCTGGCCCTGCGGGACTACCGCGAGCTGGCGGACCGCTTGATGCGCCTGTGACGCGCAGGCGTCACCGCTCCGCCCGGCGCTCCCGCCACTGCCGTACGACCTCGTCGACGTCGTAGGGCTTCCTACCCAGCGGGGGGCCGGGCGGCGGCTTGAGCAGCATGTCGCGGATCTTGACGTTGACCGCCTCGATGATCCGGCGGACCACCCGCTCCGACGGCGCCTTCAGGGCCGCCTCCAGGGCGTCCTCCGCCTCCTTGCGCAGGGCGAGGGCGGGCGGCAGCACGGAGAAGCCCTCGCGGGCCATCTTCCTCTTCACCCACCACAGTTCGTCGTAGGTGCTGTCCATCTCGCTCGCGAGGGGCTTGCCCGCGCCGGACAGGCCGGCGAATTCGCCGCGCGCTTCCGCTTCGCGAATCTGTTTGTCGACCCAGGACTCGAAGTCGACGCCCGGTGGCTTTCGCTCGGTCATGACCCCATTGTGCCGGACACCGTGCCACCGGCCGATCTATCATTCGGCGGCGACAATCCAACGACGGACGTCCTGAGGTCTTCGAAGGAGCGCACGTGCTCGAACTGACCATGGCCACGGTCACCGCGGCGGACGCGGGAGCCACGGCCGGCATGCAGATGGCCGAGGCGCCCAGCGAGCCGGACGCGGTACTGCGGGTGGGCCGGGACAAGTCCGTGTGCCGGCTGTCGACGCCGGAGGACTGGCTGTTCGTCTCCCGGGTCCACCTGGAGTTCCGTTGCGGCGCCGACGGCACGTGGCGGCTGACCTGGCTGCGCGGCTCCCAGCCGGATCCGTCCTCGGAGGTCCGGCTGACCGTGGGTCCGCACGTGCAGTCCGTGGCGTACGGCGGCACCGTGCCGCTGCCGAGGGGCGGCAGCGGCGAGATCGTGGTCCAGGACCGATCGGAGCCGCGCAGCGTCAACGTCGGCTTCTACCACGAGGTCTAGCACCCGGAAGCGGTCGTTCAGGCCAGCACGCGCGCCAGTGCGAAGCCGTCGTAGCCCTTGCCGCCGACGGTCTGGATCGCGGTGCCGCTGAGCCTGGGGTGGGAGCCGATCAGTTCGATGGCGGCGCGGGTGCCGCGTACGTCGTCGGCGGTGTCGTCGGGGTCGGCGACCCGCCCTTCGCGGACCACGTTGTCGACGACGATGAGGCTGCCGGTGCTGGTGAGCTTGAGGGCCCACTCCAGGTAGTGCGGGTTGTTGCCCTTGTCGGCGTCGATGAAGACCAGGTCGAAGGGGGCCGGGTTCTCGTCGGCGAGCTTCGGCAGCGACTCCAGCGCGGGGCCCACGCGTACGTCGACGAGGGCGTCGAGCCCGGCCCGGGCGAGGTTGCGGGTGGCGACCTCGGCGTGCCGGGCGCTGTACTCCAGCGTGACGAGGCGGCCGTCGGCGGGCAGGGCGCGGGCCATCCAGATGGTGCTGTAGCCGCCGAGGGTGCCGATCTCCAGGATGGTGCGGGCGCCCTGGATCTGGGCGAGGAGCTGGAGGAGTTTGCCCTGGTTGGCGGTGACGTTCACCGGCGGCAGCTGGGCGGCCTCGCTCTCCCGCAGGGCGGCGTCCAGCGCGGGGTCGTCGGGGGTGAGATGGCTGATGAAGTAGGCGTCGACGTCTTCCCAGAGCTGCGACTCGCTCATGACGGGCCTCTCGTGTGCGTCGTTAGTCTTCCTAAGTAGATGCGCTGACGAAGATATGCCGTGGGGTAGGGGCGTGTCGGGCGTTCCGGTGGGCGTGTTTCGGCCGCACCCGGCGTGGGTGTGGACGCGGGGTGGGTGACGCGGACCGGCGCTGGCCGGGTACCGCTCTCTTTGGGACGGGTGCCGCCCCAGCGGCACGACTGCCCGCAGCTAGGCCGTGTATCACGGACGAGCAGTGGGCGGTGCTGGCACCGTTGTTGCCGATTGACGGCATACGGTTCCGGACTGGTGTGCCGTGGCGGGACGTGCTCGCCGAGTACGGGCCGTGGGGCCGGGTCTATGACCTGTTCCGTCGATGGCAGCGGGATGGCACCTGGCACCGGATCTTTACCCATCTCCAGTCCCTGGCCGACGGGAAGGGCGCGATCACGTGGGACCTGAGTGTCGACTCCACGGTGTGCCGTGCCCACCAGCATGCGGCCGGGGCCCGCAAGCGGGGCGACCTGCAGAAGGAACCGCCGGGCGGCGTGTTTGACAAGGCGTACGCCTCCCGCAGGAACCGCGCCTGCCTGCGCCGCCGCGGGATCCGCTGCACCATCCCGGACAAGGCCGACCAGGCCCGCAACCGCCAGAGGCTCGGCTCCCGCGGCGGCCGGCCGCCGCACTTCGACCCGGTCGACTACCGCGAGCGCCATACGGTCGAGTGCGGGATCAACCGCCGCAAGAGGAACCGCGCTGTCGCCACGCGCTATGACAAGCTCGCGGTCCGCTACGAGGCGACTGTGCTGGTCGCAGCGATCAACGAATGGCTATGACCCTGTCTCACGCGTCATCACGTAGGTGTTCCCGATGTCGGGATCGCCGTAGAAGAAGAACAGCTTCAACTCGCCGTGCTGATCACGGTCCACATACAAGGACCACGCGTACGTCGATGGTGGTTCAGGGGTCGAGGTGTTGGTGGCCGTCGCGAGGGAACGGCTCTCCACTCGGGTCCGGGCTGCCAGCGCGAGTCGGACAACCTGCCCGCCGTCGTCGTCGGCCAGTTGCCAGGTTCCCGTGCCGGACAGGCGCCAGCCGTCCTCGAAGTCGAAGTCCTGCCCGTCGAGCTTTTCGAGGAGAGCCGTTCCGTCTTTGCGAAGCACCACACGGGTCCCCTCGACGTTTTCCCAGCCCCCAGCGACTTCGGCCGCCGTGGCGTCGTGGATCCCTGTTCCCTCGTAGTACTGATAGGGACCGGCGCACGCCGTCAGAGCAGCCAAACCACCATCAAGCCACCGAGAGCCGCCCCCAATGCACGCAGCCTGCTTTCGCCCGCCACCAGGACCCCCCTCAGTCCGCATCGGCCAACCGGTAGGAGTGGGCCGTGGAGAGATACCTTGGCAGGCTTATTGAACGCGTTCAACTCTGCGGCTGGAGAGGTAGCGTGCACAACCCCCGGCTCGTGGCGGGATAGCCGCGTACGGCGCGAAGGGGTCGTGTCGGGGGGTGTCCGCCCGCAGCGGTTGGCGCGTCAACTCAGGGCACTTCTGTGGCCGACCGATTCCGCGCCGTTCCGAGGACGGACACCCCCCGGCGCGGCCCCGACCCACCACGCAAACGCACCGCGCTACGCGCACCCCCACCGAAGCAGCCACAGGCCGCCGCAGGCATCAGCGGCCATCAGCCGCCGGTGCAACCGCCGGCGCCGACCCCGGCAACGGCCGCCCCGCCGACTCCGACATGAACCACACCGCGACGCCACCGACCACAGCCGCCGCCATCATGTAATACGCGGGCATCATCATGTCCCCCGTGGCCCCGATCAGCGCCGTCACCACCAGCGGCGTCGTCCCGCCGAACAGGGACACGGAGATGTTGAACCCGATCGACAGCGACCCGTACCGCACCCGCGTCGGGAACAGCGCCGGCAGCGCGGACGGCATCGAAGCCGTGAAGCACACCAGCAGCAGCCCCAGCGCGGCCATCCCCAGCCCCACGGCCACCAGACTGCCCTCGCGGATCAGCAGCAGCGCCGGGACGGACAGCAGCAGGAACCCCGCGCAGCCCGCCGCGATCACCGGCCGCCGCCCGACCCGGTCGGTCAGCGCGCCCGCGAACGGCTGGACGACCATCATCAGCGCCATCACGGCCAGCACCACGAGCAGCCCGTGCGTCTCGTCGTACTTCAGCTCGCTCGTCAGATAGCTGGGCATGTACGACAGCAGCATGTAATCGGTGACGTTGAAGACCAGCACCAGCCCGACGCAGAGCAGCAGCGCCCGCCACTGCCCGGTGACCATCTCCCGCAGCGGCACCTTCGGCCGCGTCTTCTCCGCCTTCGCCACCTCGGCCGCGAACGCCGGCGTCTCCTCCAGCCGCATCCGCAGATACAGCCCGACGATGCCCATCGGCCCGGCGATCAGGAACGGGATCCGCCAGCCCCACGACGTGAGGTCGCCGTCCGAGAGCAGCGCCGTCATGAGGGTCACCAGGCCCGCACCGCCGATGTACCCGGCCAGCGTGCCGAACTCCAGCCAGCTCCCGAGGAACCCGCGCCGCTTGTCCGGCGCGTACTCCGCGATGAAGGTGGACGCGCCCGCGTACTCACCCCCGGTCGAGAACCCCTGCACCAGCCGCGCGGCCAGCAACAGCACCGGCGCCCACACGCCGATCGTCGCGTACGACGGGATCAGCCCGATCGCGAACGTACCCGCAGCCATCAGGATCATCGTCAGGGCGAGCACCTTCTGCCGCCCGACCCGGTCCCCGAGCGGCCCGAAGACCATGCCGCCGAGCGGCCGGACCAGGAAGGCGGCCGCGAAGGCACCGAAGGTGGACAGGAGCTGGGCCGTCGGGTTGCCCGACGGGAAGAACACCTTGCCGAGCGTCACGGCGATGTAGCTGTAGACACCGAAGTCGAACCACTCCATCGCGTTGCCGAGCGCCGCCGCCTTGACGGCACGCCGGACCAGCGCGGGATCGGTGACGGTGGGCTCGGCGCCGGAAGGCGACGGAGACGCGGACGCGGACGCGGAGACCGAGGGGGACGACGCAGCGGCGACGTGGGCGGCCGACAAGACTTCGCTCGCCTACCTTTCGACGGGGACAGGGACGCCACGACCCGCACGGCGGCGCTGTCGCCGGGCCGGAAAGAGCCCGCGGCACTCGGCCACGGGCAGAAAAGCGACCATAGGCGCTGATCCGCCGCTTACGCCCGGTATGCTTTTCGTTGCACTGTGCACCAAAACGGCGTACATGCAGGGACGTCCGCGCGCCGCGGACCACCGTGTACGCCGCGACCTGTGATCCTTCTCGCGAAAAAGGTCCCGGAAAACGCGGAACGAAACGCGGACGGCGGTCAGGTTGAGCGGGGGCTGCCTGCGTCTCCCCCCGGGGGTGGTGCGAGCCTCATAGGGTTCGCAGGAAAGACACACTGCGTACACGGGCGCGGTACGGGCGGTTCTACGGGGCGGGAGGCCGACGAGGCGTGGCGAATGCGGAGCACAGTGGGCGACCGGCGGAGTCCTTCGGAGCGTCGGCCGCCGACGCGACCAGAGCAAGGCTGCGCGCCGCGCGCCTGGGCCTGTGGCTGATCGCCGCCGTCCTCGCCGTACGACAGCTGGCCGCGGTACTCGGCACACCGCGCGGCGAACGCCTGACGGACCTGGAGACCTGGGTGGGTGAGTACGGCGTCCTGCATGTGAAGGGGTCGCTGTACGAATCCACGCAGTTCACCGGCACCCCTTTCGTGGGCCTCGTCCTCAAACCCTTCACCCGCGCCGCCGAACAGGCCCTCGGCTGGGGCTGGACCTTCGGCTCGCTGCTGCTGGTCGTGGCCCTCGGCCTGGTGGCCGCCCGCGCCCTGCCCCAGCCCGTCGGCCGCCGTACGGCGCTGCTGGCGGCGCCCGTGGCCGTCAGCCTGCTGATGCTGTCCCTGCCGGTGCGCAACGCCCTGTGGCTCGGCCAGACCAGCATCATCCCGGTGCTCCTCGTCCTGGTCGGCTGCTTCGCCGTACGCGGCGCGCACGGCGACCGGATCGGCGGAGTCCTCATCGGCGTCGCCGCGGCCTTCCAGCCGACCGTTCTGCTCTTCGTCCCCCTGCTGTGGTTCACCGACCGCAGACGCGCCGCCGTCTCCACGGGGATCACGTTCGTCGCCTGCACCGCCGTCGCCTGGGCGGCCATGGCACAGGACTCGTACACGTACTGGGTCCACCACATGGCCGGCGTGGGCCTGGGCGGCGAGGCCGACGACCTCGCCAACCAGTCACTGCACGGCGCCCTGCTGCGGCTCGGCCTCTCCGGCCCGCTGGAGATCGTCCTCTTCCTCGCCCTCGGCGCGGCCGTCGCCGGCCTCGCCCTGCGCCGCGCCGTGCGCTACGCCCGCGACGGCCAGCTGCTGCTCGCGGTCGCCGTGACCGGCTGCGCGGCCGTCGTGGTGTCCCCGGCCACCTGGCAGCACCAGCTGCTGTGGGTGCTGCCCGCCCTGGTCGGCCGGGTCGGCAAGCGCGCCTCCGACCGGTACGTGTGGCCGGTCGCCGTCGTCCTGGTCATGACGCTGCCCGCGAAGATGATGCTGCCGAACATGGCGGCCCTGTACCCGCTGCGCGACAACGTCGTCCTGCTCGCCGCCCTGGCCGCCGCCGTCGCCGTGCCCTTCCTGTCCCGCACGTCGCCGTACTTCGAGACGCCGGTCCCGACGAGCCACGCCCCGGCGGTCCCGACCCGTTTCAAGCACGTCCCCCTGCTCCCGTTCCTGCGCCGGGTCCTCACCCGCCCGAACCTGCTCCTGGAGCTGCTCCTCATCCGGGTCACGTACGCCGCCTACTCCCAGGTCCGCCTCGCGGCGACCGGCGGCAGCAACTCGGCGGGCCGGGCCCGCGCCGAGGAGCACGGGTGGCAGATCCTCGACATCGAGCGCTTCCTGCACATCGACGTCGAGCACGCGATCAACCACGCGGTGGTGAAGGTCGGCTGGCTGCGGGACTTCTTCGACTTCTACTACACGTCGTTCCACTTCGTCGTCCCGCTGGCGGTCCTGGGCGTCCTGTACTGGCGCCGCCCGGTCGACTACCGCTGGGCCCGCGCCTCCCTGGGCTTCGCCACCCTGCTGGCCCTGGTCGGCTTCTGGCTGTATCCGCTGGCCCCGCCGCGGCTGATGCCGGGGCTCGGCATCATCGACACGGTGCACGGCGTGCAGGACTTCACGAAGCCGGACTACGGCACCCTGACGCACCTCACCAACCAGTACGCGGCGATGCCGTCGCTGCACTTCGGCTGGTCGCTGTGGTGCGGCGTGGTGATCGCGATCATCGCGCCGAAGATGTGGATGAAGGCCCTGGGCCTGCTCCACCCCCTCTTCACCGCCTCGGCGATCGTGGCGACCGGCAACCACTGGCTGCTGGACGCGGTGGGCGGCGCGGCCGTGGTCGCCGCGGGCTTCGGCCTGACGTACCTGTTCCAGGGCCCGCGGGCCAGGACCCTCACGGCGGCGGCGGTCACCGTGACCACGCCCAGGCCCCGGGGCACGTCGGAAGGAGTCAGCAGCGGTCCGCCGAGCCCGGCGAAGGACCGTACCGGGAGCTGAGCCGGTACTCACCCGGCGCCTCGACGGTCAGCCGGGTGAAGTCGCCGTCCCGCGCGAGGCAGCCGCCGTCCGACCGCAGCCACGGCGACCAGGCGACCCGCACGGTCACGGCGCCGGGCCGGTCCACGCGCAGCACGAGGTCGACGCCGGTGCTGGTCACGACGGTGCCGGGGGTGGAGACGAGCGGTACGGCGTCCCGCACCCGGTAGACCCTCCAGTGGGCGTCCTGCCAGACGGGCTCCAGCCAGTCGGGCCGCAGCTCCGGGTCCCGTACGAGTGCCGCCTCGGCCCTGGCCGGGCCGTCCGGCTTGCCGAGGGGGAGGACGACGAAGCCGACCGCCCAGTGGTCCAGCCAGGCCCGGTAGGTGGACGGGGAGAAGCTGCCGTCGTAGAAGAGGCGGGCGCGCTCCACGTCGAGCTGCCGGTTCCAGCCCCGGGCCAGATTGATGTGCGGGGCGAGCCGGGCGGCCTCGCGGTGGTCGCGGGCGGGCACCACCTCCACCCGCGTACGGTCGGCGCCCAGCCCTTCCAGCGCCCGCACGACCCCGTCCGTCCGGGCCGCCCAGGCGGGCACCACGGTGTACTCCGTGAGATCGTCGGCGGTCTTCTGCCCCACCCACCCGACGGAGTAGACCAGCGCGACGGCCAGCAGACCGCGCGCGAGCCGCCGCAGCCGGGGCGCGATGTCCGCGGGCGACGCGGAGAGCAGGGCCGCCAGCAGCACGGCGGGGGCGAACAGTTCCGCGAACCGTTCGACGTTCGTCCCGACCGGCGAGGCGATGAGGTACGTCAGTACGGTCCCGATCGCGTAGACGGCCCCGCCCCACCGGGCGACCCGCCAGGTACGCGGGGCCAGCACGGTGACGGCGAGGCCGAGCACGACCGGCGGCCATATGCGGCCCGCCGGCATCGGCTGCTCCCCGCTGAAGGGGAACAGCAGCGTCGTCAGCCCGACGACGGCGGCCGGGGGTATGAGGAGCACGAGAGCGCGCCCCCAGTCGCGCACCATCAGGTACCCGGCCCCCACCACGGCGAGGAACAACCCGGCCACCGGCGAGGCCAGGGTGGCCAGCGCCGCGTACCCGGCGGCGAGGTACAGCCTCCGCTCCCGGACCAGCGGCACGCAGGCGGCCACGGCGAAGGCGACGCCGAGCGCGAAGGTGGTCCGGCCCGAGGCGACGTTGCACCACAGCGCGAGCGACGCGAGCAGCGCGGGCCACAGCGGCCGGCGTACTCCGCTCCGTACGATCAGCACGGCCGTCAGCCAGGAGGCGGCCAGGCCGGCGACCAGGGTGACGGTGCGCACCCCGAGCAGGGCCATCAAGTACGGCGAGATGACGCTGTAGTTGGCGGTGTGCATCCCGCCGTACCAGAACAGCCCGTACGCCGAACCCCCGTGCCGCGACGCGAAGTCCGCCCACGCCTGCTGGGCGGCGAGGTCACCCCCGCCCGTGGCGAGAAACACCCACCACACCGCGTACAGCGGGATGATGGGCAGCGTGGCGAGCAACGGCACGCGATGCCGGTGCCCGAAGGCACGCAGGGCATCGCTCGCGCGTCTCTCCTGACGCCGATCGGGCCTGGGGACGGTGAGTTCGGCAGGGACCACGGTCGAGGTTTCCGTTCGGCGTCATCGGGGTGCACGGCGGGGGCACGTGCGAAGACGATAAATCGAACAGAAACGTTGTCCGTGACCGGTCAGATCATTCGGGAGTGGCGGAGGCCCAGCCGACGAAGGTGGCGAACGTGGCGGGGGTGAGGGTGAGGATCGGGCCCGCGGGGGTCTTGGAGTCGCGGACGGCGACGGTGGGGTGGGGGGTCAGCTCGGCTACCTCGACGCAGTTGCCGCCTTGGTCGCCGCTGTAGCTGGACTTACGCCACTGGATCCCCGTCGGAATCGCCTTGCTCTCCATAGCTGTCCTCCATCAAGCCCCGGATGAACTCCGCCGATTCTCGGAGGGAGAGTGCGGATGCCTGGAGATGATCGTATCGGAGTGAGCAGTCTTTGACGGTGTCCGGATTGGCGGTCGGATGCCCACTTCCGTACCCCTCGGTATAGACGATGGACGGATCGCTCGCGAATCGGTAGACGTCGAACGAGCCTTGTAGCCCCGCGTGTGCTCCCGCCGAGAAGGGCAGAATCTGGATGTTGATCCGTGGATTGGCCTCGAAGGCCAACAGGCGGGCGAGTTGCTCCCGCATGACCCTGCGACCACCGATCTTCTGATGCAGCGCGGCCTCACTGAGCACGGCCCAGAAGACCGGCGGCACCTCCTTCTCGAAGATGTTCTGGCGGGCGATCCGGACGGCGGTGCGGTCGTCGAGGTTGCTCTGGTCCAGGGCGCCGAGGACGGCACGGGCGTACGCGTTGGTCTGCAGTAGACCGTGGACCATGTGCGTCTCGAACGAGTAGATCTCGGTGGCCCTCGCCTGCAACTCGGCCACCTGTTGAAACCATGCGGGCTGCTGGCTGCGCATCACCAGGTCGACCAGCCGGGACAGTAAGCCGCCCGTACCGAGCGCGGCGTCTACGCGCTCGCTGAACTCACGCGTCGGAACCTTCCGCGCTGTTTCGATCTGCCCGACCAGCGAGCCGGTGTAGTTGACGATGTCCCCGAGCTGCCGCTGCGTGAGACCGGCCGCCTCCCGATGGCGGCGCAACTCGAAGCCGTAGTAGTCGAGCGGTGAGGCGCCCGGGTCGAGGACGTTGACGTGGGTCATGCGAAGAGCCCCCTCTCGCACAACTCGGCCCACTGCGGGACCGGTTGTATCCGTTCCGTAGCCCACGGTAGTCGTCCGACGTCAGGCTCGTGCCGTGAATCAATTCTTTCTCTATCGGATGAGCTTCACGGCCGGCGCGCACTCGGCCCGGCACGTCCGCCGCATCGTCCGCTCGTACCTGCGCGAGTGGGACCGCACCGACCTGGCCGAGGCCGTGGAACTCGGTGTGACCGAGCTGCTGGCCAACGTCGTACGCCATGTCCCGGACCGCCGCTGCACGGTGCTGTTGCTGCGGCAGGCGGGCGGTGGCGTCCGGGTGGAGGTGGCGGACGGCAGTCCCCGGCACCCCGTCCTGGCCGCGCGGGTGAGCGACGACTCGGAGAGCGGGCGGGGGCTGGTGCTGCTGGACGCGGTGGTGGACAAGTGGGGCGTGGAGCCGGGGCCGAGGGGCGGCAAGGCCGTGTGGTTCGAGTGCGGGGGCGGCTCCGCACCGGACTAGAGCTGTGCGAGGAAGGGATCGATCGCCGCCCAGGTCGCGTCGGGGGCCTCGAGGTGAGGGAGGTGTCCGGCTTCCGGGACCTCGATGAACTGCGCGTCGGGTACGGCGCGTGCGACGGCCCGCCCATAGGCCGGCGTGACGACGCGGTCGCTCTCGCCCCAGACCACGAGTGTCGGGACGTCCACCGTGTCGAGCCGGCCGAGCAGCGTCGGATCGCTCATGCTCCGGCCCGCGACGGCGGCCACGGCGCGTCGGTTCGCCTGCTGGATCGCCCGCTGCTCGTCGGTGAGGCGGGCCGGGTCGACGTAGCCGCGCTCCGGGTCGTGCCAGGCGGCCTCGGCGAGCCCGCGGGCGTCGAGGGCGAAGAAGTCCGCGACGGGCTCGCCGTCCACCACCGGGCCGACGCCGTTGATGACGACCACGCCCCCGATCACTCCTGCGTGGCGGTCGTCGGAGGCGGCCTGCACCGCCATCTCAAGAGCGACCCACCCGCCGATCGAGGACCCGATCAGCACGACGTCGCGCGCTTCGTGCTCGCGCAGGCGGGCGAGATAGGCGGCCGCGAGCTGAGCGATCGAGGCGATGGAGTCGGGGCGCGCCGTGCCCTCCCAGCCGGGATGCGTGGGCGCGAACGAGTGCAGGGTGGCTGCGAGATGCCCCACGACGGGCGCGACGGTCCGGGGTCCACCGCCACCGTGCAGCACGAGGGCGGTGCGTGCTGCGGGGGAGCCGGCCTGGAGGGCGGGAAGGTCCTCGACGAGAGAGAGGTTCATGGCGCTCCGCTGTAAGCAATGAATCAACATATTTATATAAGAGTGTTGATACGCTACCACCATGACGACCGACCTGGAAGCCCTCGGGCAGGCGATCAAGCGTGCCCAGTACCGCAATCACCGTGCGATGGACGCCGCGCTGCGCGAGATCGGGGTCAGCCTCGTCCAGTGGGACGCTCTGCGCGCCATCGAGCGGATGCCCGGAGCCTCCGGGCACGAACTCGCTGTCGCGACGTTCCAGAGCGACCAGGCGTTCGGCACGCTCGCGAACCGGCTCGTGGATCGCGGGCTCATCACCCGGTCCGCGGGCCATGGGCGACGCCTCGAACACGCGCTCACCGAGTCGGGGCAGGCAGCACTCGCGGAAGGCCGGCAGTTGGCGACCGGCGCCCTGCGGGACCTCTTCGCACCTCTCGGCGAGGCGCAACGGGCGCACCTGCTTCGAGCCCTCCGGGATCTCACCGAGGACCACTAGGCCGGGGCTAGGTCAGGGACTCCTGCGACGGCACGACGACCCCGTACATGTCGGCGACCGTGGCGAGGGCGCTGTAGTGCACCTGGCGGGCGTCGAGTTCGGTGTCCGCGACCGGGAGGGCACGGGTGGCGCAGGCGTCGGCGACGACCGTGGGGCGGTTGCCGCGCAGGAAGGCGCCCTGGGCGGTGAAGGCCACGCACATGTGCGTCATGAAGCCGATGACGACGAGGTCGTTGTTGCCTGCCGCGTCGACGTGCTCGCCCAGGTCCGTGCCGAAGAAGGAGTCCGGTGCCTTCTTGGTGACGACGGGTTCGCCGTCGACCGGTGCGACGCTCGGGTGGATCTGCCCGATCTCGGCCCCGAGGTCGTACGGGGTGCCCTCGCCGCCGTCGTGGACGACGTGGATGACCTGGGCGCCTTCCCGGCGGGCGCGGGCCAGCAGCCGGGCACCGGCGTCGAGCGCGGCCTGCCAGCCGTCGAGTTCCATCACGCCGGTCGTGTAGGTGTTCTGGTAGTCGACGAGGACGAGGGTGGAGTCGGCGAGCTTGGCGGGGGTGTCGTCGAGTCCGTTGAGGCGGCGGAGGGTGGTTCTGGGCATGGGAAGACTCCTGGTTCCGGAGGGAATTGGTATACCTGCGCCTTCGACGCTATGACCCTCCGACGATGTCGGCAATGTCGTCTAACCTGCAGATACCGACATGGCGGCGATGCCCGGCACCTGGGAGACCCTTGAACCCCTTGAACCCCTCTCACCCCGTAAGAAGACTGATCGTCGTCGTCCTCTTCGAGGGCGTCGACCTGCTGGACGTCACCGGACCGCCGGAGGTGTTCTCCCTCGCGCGGCGCGAGACGGAGGACGCGGCGGGCTACGAGGTGGTCCTCACCGCCGGGACCATGGACCCGGTCACCACCGCCGCAGGGGTCCGCGTCCTGCCCGACGCCACGTTCGAGGGGATGTCCGCGCGGCGTATCGACACCTTGATCGTGCCCGGCGCGGTCGAGATCGACGACCGACGCAGGGTCCGGGCGCTCACCGACCCGGCGGTGGTCGAGTGGGTGAGGAGGCTCGCGGAACGGACCCGACGGGTCACGTCGGTCTGCGTCGGAG
This sequence comes from Streptomyces sp. NPDC056128, assembly GCF_042263835.1. Lineage (NCBI taxonomy): Bacteria > Bacillati > Actinomycetota > Actinomycetes > Kitasatosporales > Streptomycetaceae > Streptomyces > Streptomyces sp. NPDC056128. The sequence goes on from NZ_JBHJVQ010000002.1 coordinate 769,931, forward strand.
CGCACATCCTGGCCGCCGCCGGACTCCTCGACGGCAAGCGGGCCACGACGCACTGGTCGACTGCGCGGCAACTCGCGGACGACCACCCGGCGGTCGAGGTCGACGCCGACCCGATCTTCGTCCGCGAGGGCGACGTGTGGACCGGCGCGGGCATCAGCTCCTGCCTGGACCTGTCCCTCGCCCTGGTCGCCGACGACCTCGGCGAGGCGGTGGCGCTTCGCGTGGCCCGGCAGTTGGTGATGTACCTGAAGCGGCCGAGCGGGCAGAGCCAGTTCAGCGTCCCGCTGGAGCAGGTCTCCACGACCCGGCGCGTCGAGGAGCTGCGCCATCACATCATGCGCAACCTCGCCGAACCGCTCACCGTCGCCGACCTCGCCGCCCGCCTCCACGTCAGCGACCGCCAGCTCACCCGCATCTTCAAGACCGAACTCGGCACGACCCCGCACGCCTACATCGAGTCCGCCCGCGTCGAGGCGGCCCGCCACCAGCTCGAATCCACCGACGCCACCCTGGACCGCCTCGCCACCACCTGCGGCTTCGGCACCGTCGACACCCTGATCAGAGCCTTCCGCCGCCGCCTCGACACGACCCCGACGGAGTACCGGCGCAGGTTCCGGACGGGGCTTGGCTGAGTGGCCCCGATCACCCTTTACGCGGGACGGTTCGCCTTGTCGGGGTCTTCGAAGGTGATCGGGGCCTCGAAGGCCGCTCTGCGGGTGGCGCGGCGTAGCGCCTTCAGGACCGGGGTGCCGAGGGTGAGGGTCAGGACGACCGTCATCGCGGCGCGGCCGCCGTCCCAGCCGAGGGACGTGGCCAGGCAGTAGGCGAGGAAGCGGGCCAGGTTGGAGGCGACCGACGCGTCCGGGTCGAAGGCGATGTTCGAGGCGAGGGTGTTCATGAAGGTCCAGCCCGCCAGATTCATCACCGTGCCGTAGGCGAAGGCCGCCAGGAAGCCGTACGCGGCCAGCAGGAGGAGTTCGGCGCGGCCGCGCAGGCGGTCGGGGGCGGGCAGCAGGCCCGCGCCCATCGTGAACCAGCCCATCGACAGCATCTGGAACGGCATCCACGGGCCCACCCCGCCCGTGAGCAGCGCAGACGCGAACATCGTGACCGAGCCGAGGACGAAGCCGAAGCCCGGGCCGAGGACCCGGCCGCTGAGGACCATCAGGAAGAACATCGGCTCCAGACCGGCCGTCCCCGCGCCGATGGGGCGCAGGGCCGCGCCCGCCGCCGCCAGGACGCCGAGCATCGCCACGGCCTTCGGGCCCAGGCCCGACTCCGAGATCGTCGCCGCCACCACGGCCACCAGCAGCACCAGCAGGCCCGCGAACAGCCACGGCGCGTCCTGGGCGTGTGCGTTGAGGGAGGCGTCCGGCGGTGCCAGGAAGGGCCAGCCGAAGCCGGCCACGCCGACCGCGCTGACCAGGATCAGTGCGGTGACCGAGCGAGGGCCCAGGCGGACGGCGCGGGCCTGGCGGTCGTGGGGAGCGACACGGTTCCCGGTCATGCCAGGGCCTCTCGTACCTGCGCGACCGTGAGCCACTTACGCGGGGCCAGTACCTTCGCCACCTGCGGCGCGAAGGACGGGGAGGCCACCACCACGTCCGCCGCCGGGCCGTCGGCGATCACCTCGCCCTCGGCGAGCAGCACCACCCGGTGGGCCAGCTCGGCGGCCAGCTCCACGTCGTGCGTGGCCAGCACGATCGCGTGCCCCTCGGCCGCCAGACCGCGCAGGATGCCGGCCAGGCGGGCCTTCGCCGCGTAGTCCAGGCCGCGCGTCGGCTCGTCCAGCAGGAGGAGGGGAGGGCGGGCCGTGAGGACCACGGACAGGGCGAGGGTGAGGCGCTGGCCCTCCGAGAGGTCGCGGGGGTGCGTGTCGTCCGTGACGCCGGGGAGCAGTTGGGTGAGGAGGGCGCGGCAGGTGCCGGGGGTCGCGTCCGCGTCCCGGTCGGCGGCCGCGCACTCGCCGGCGACCGTGTCGGCGTACAGCAGGTCCCGCGGCTCCTGGGGGACCAGGCCGACGCGGCGTACGAGGTCGCGGGGTGCCGTGCGGTGCGGTACGGCGTCGCCCGCCCGGACCGTACCGGAGGACGGTGCGACGAGGCCGACGAGCGCGGAGAGGAGCGTCGACTTGCCCGCGCCGTTGCGGCCCATCAGGGCGACGGTCTCGCCCGGGGAGACGGTCAGGTCGATGTGGCGCAGGGCCTGGACGCGGTCGCGGCGCACGGCGAGGGAGCGGACCTCGGCGGCGTACGGGGCGGGGGTGGGGGTGGGGTTGGCGGTCGGCTGCGCGGCCTTGCGGCCGCGGAGTCGTCGGCGGCGGGGGGTCGCGCCGAGGGCGGGCGGTGCGGGGAGTACGGCCGTCGGCGGGGTGTGCTCCGGGATCCGGCGGTCGGCCAGCCGTTCCCGCAGCGGGGCCGCGCGGCGGCGGGCGTCGCGGATCGTCAGCGGCAGCGGGGACCAGCCGGCCAGCCTGCCAAGACCCACCACCGGCGGATACACCGGGGACATGGCCATCACGTCCGCGGGGGCGCCGAGCACCGGCGCGGCACCCGGGGCCTGGAGCAGCACGACCTGGTCGGCGTACTGGATGACCCGCTCCAGGCGGTGCTCGGCCATCAGGACCGTCGTACCGAGGTCGTGGACGAGGCGCTGGAGGACGGCCAGGACCTCCTCGGCGGCGGCGGGGTCCAGGGCGGAGGTCGGCTCGTCCAGGACCAGCACGTCGGGATGCGGGGTGAGGACCGAGCCGATGGCGACCCGCTGCTGCTGGCCGCCGGAGAGCGTGGCGATGGGGCGGGAGCGGAGGTCGGAGAGGCCCAGGAGGTCGAGGGTCTCCTCGACCCGGCGGCGCATCACGTCGGGGGCCAGGCCCAGCGACTCCATGCCGTAGGCCAGTTCGTCCTCGACGGTGTCCGTCACGAAGTGGGAGAGCGGGTCCTGGCCCACCGTGCCGACCACGTCGGCGAGTTCACGCGGTTTGTGGGTGCGGGTGTCGCGGCCGGCCACGGTGACCCGGCCGCGCAGGGTGCCGCCGGTGAAGTGCGGGACGAGGCCGCCGACCGCGCCGAGGACGGTGGACTTGCCGACGCCGGACGGGCCCGCGAGGAGGACCAGTTCGCCCTCCGGGACCTCGAAGTCCACGCCCTGGACGGCTGGTTGGGTCAGTCCGTCGTACGTGACCGACACGTCCTCGAAGCGGATCACGACGGCTCCTTCGCGGCGGTCTCGGGTGCGGGGGTGATGAACGCCGGGAGCAGGCCGACGAGGATCGCGGCGGCCGGCCACAGCGGGAGCGACGGCGCGACCAGCGGGACCACGCTCGGGTGCAGCGCCGCCGGGTCGCGGGCGGCGGCGAGGAACAGCGCGGCCGCGACCGCCACGCCGGAGCCGGTCACCAGCCAGGCGCGGGCGTCCCAGCGGTCCGGGCGGTAGCGGGTGCGGACCGTGCGCCGTCCGCCGAGCCACAGGCCCGCGAGCGCGGCTCCGAGGCCGACGACCAGGACGGGGATGCCGTATGTGCCGCCCGCGGCGGTGAGCAGCCCGTACGTTCCCGCGCAGACGCCGAGCAGGCCGCCCAGGGTGAGGGCGGCGGTGGTACGGCGGACGGCGGTGGGGACCTGGGCGGTACGGCCGTAGCCGCGGGCGTCCATCGCGGCGGCGAGGGCGACGGAGCGCTCCAGGGCGCCCTCCAGTACCGGGAGTCCGACCTGGAGCAGGCCCCGTACGCCCTTGTCTGGGCGGCCCCGGAGGCGGCGGGCGGCGCGCAGGCGCTGGACGTCGGCGATGAGGTTCGGCGCGAAGGTGAGGGCGACGACGACGGCGACGCCCATCTCGTACAGGGCGCCGGGGAGGGACTTGAGGAGGCGGGAGGGGTTGGCGAGGGCGTTCGCGGCGCCGACGCAGATGAGGAGCGTGGCGAGCTTCATCGCGTCGTACAGGGCGAAGGCGAGGCCCTCGGCGGTGACCCGGCCGCCCAGGCGGATGCCCTGCGCCCAGTCGGGGAGGGGGACTTCGGGGAGCGTGACGAGGGTGTGGGTGCCGGGGATGGGGGAGCCGAGGACCGTGGTGAAGAGGAGGCGGATGACGAGGACGGCCAGGGCGAGCTTGACGAAGGCGCCGTAGGAACGGGACCACGGGGCGTGGGGGCGGCGGGAGATCACGACGTAGGCGGAGACGGCGATGAGGAGGGAGAGGAGGAGGGGGTTGGTGGTGCGGGTGGCGGCGGTACCGAGGGAGAGGGCCCAGAGCCACCAGGCGCCGGGGTGGAGGGGGGTGGGGGGCTGGTGGAGGGGGGTGGGTGCGGCGGACCGCGGTCGCGCGGTGGCGGTGTGCTGGTGGCGGGGGGTGGGTGCGCTTGCCGGCGCTTGCCGGGTGCCGCCTGCGCCCACCCGTGCCGCCCCAGCGGCACGACTGCCCGCAGGCTGGGTGGGACGGCTGCCTGCGGGCTGGGTGGCGCGGCTGCCCGCAGGCGGCGTGGCGCTGGTGTCCGCAGGCTGGGTGGGACGGCTGCCCGCGGGCTGCGCGGCACGGCTGCCCGCAGGCGGCGTGTCTCCGGGCTCAGTCGGCGGCATTCCTGCGCCGCCTTGCCTGCCAGGCTGTTGCTCCGGCCAGGACTGCCACCACCGCGATGCCCGCGATCAGGCCGACGGACGGGCCGTCGTCGGTGTTGTCGTCCTGGGTGGCCTGCTGGTCCGGGGATTCGGTGGCCGTCGGGTTGGCCTCCTGCGACACCTGCTCGCCGCAGCCCGACTTCGGGTAGCCGCCGATCGCGCACAGCAGCGCGCTGGTGTTGTAGCGGAGCGGGCCCGCGACGTCGGCCAGGGCGTCGGCCGTCGTGGCGTCCGGAGCGACCTGCGCGCAGGCCGTGCGCCGGGCCGGCGGGGTCTCGCCGGACGGCGCGTCGGCCGCCGTACCGAAGTCGAGGACGAGGGCGACCCGCTTGCTGCCGTCCTCGGCCGGGGTCTTCGCGCAGATCGACGCGAAGTCCGCGGTGCCGCGCGGCTTGGCCGCGTCGCCCGAGTTCGCGCTCACCGCGAAGCGGAAGCCCTGGACGTCGCCGTCCGAGGGACGGGCGAGGGACGGGCCCTGGGTGGCGTACACCCACCGGTCGCCGTCGCGGTCCCAGAAGGACCAGTAGCGGTACCCGGCGGCCTGCGCCTGGCCCGCGCTTCCGATCAGCAGGAACGCGGCCAGGAACAGGAGGACGAGACGGCGGGTCACGGCTGCTGCTTCCGCTTGCGGCCGCTGAGCAGGAAGCCGATGCCGATGCCGAAGACCAGGCAGACGCCGACGAACCACCAGACGCCGAAGCCGGAGTCGTCGCTCTTCTCGTTCTCGTTCCCGTCCGCGGCCTGGTCGCTCGCCGTGGCGGAGTCGCTCGCCTTCGCTCCCTGGGGGGCCGGCCCCGTCGCGTTGAGTCCCTCCACCAGGTCCGTGCCGCCGAAGTCGCGCGGATCGGTGCCGGTGGCGTGGGCGGCGAAGATCAGCTGGGCGTAGGCGGACGGGCCGCTCTCCTTTGCCCACTTCGCGGCGTTCTTCTCCAGCCAGGCCAGCGGCTCGGCCGCCTTGTCCGCGCCGCCCTGCGCGGCGAGCGCGACGACCGCGTCGGCGGTGTTGCCGTAGTCGGGCTGGTCGGGGGAGCCGCCGAGGGCGGACTTGAGGTGGCCGTCCTTGGCGACGGCGGCGGCGAGGTACGCCGCGCCGTTCGCGGCGGCCTGCTCACGGTCGGGCTTGTCGGCGCAGGTGGCGGCGGCCGCCTTCTTGCCGGGCTCGGTGACCAGGCCCTTGCCGAGCGAGCCGAGGACGCCGGCGGCCGTGGCGTCGGCGTTGGGGAGCAGCTTGCCGTCCTTGTCGGGCTGGAAGGCGAAGGCTCCGTCGTCCTTGGAGCAGGGGAGGGCGAACGTCAGCAGGGCGTCGTACGGGGACTTGCCGCCCTTGGTGACCTTCGTGGGATCGGTCTCCGTGGCGGTCAGGGCGCCGATGACGAGGGAGGTGGAGTTCGCGTCACTGGGGCCGCCGGCGGCGTAGCCCCAGCCGCCGTCCTTGTTCTGCACGGACTTCAGCCAGTCGAGGGCGTCCTCGACGACGTCACCATGTCCGCCGACGGCCCACAGCGCCTGGACCGCGGCGGCGGTCTGGTTGGTGTCGACCATGGTCTTGGCGTCGCACGCCTTGGCCGGGTCGGCGCGGAACGGGGCGAAGGCGCCGTTCGCGCACTGCTGGCCGGTGAGCCACTCCACGGCCTTCGGCGACGGGATCACGCCCACGGTGTCCTGCGCGAGCAGCGCGAAGGACTGGCGCCAGACGCCGTCGAACTGGGGGTCGCCGGTGCCGAACAACGCGGCCGGCTTGGACGCGGAGGCGGAGGCGGAAGGTGACGGGTCGGCGGCGATCGCGGGCGCGGCGGCGCCGATCACTGCTGCGGCGGCCAGGACCGCGGCGCTGCCTCGACGACGGACGTTCATGATCGGCGGGTGCCTTTCCCTGTGCGGGACCGGGCAGCACGGGGCACCCCCGGCGGCTCGGCCCCGTATGCCTCGACGGTGCCCGTGCTCCGGCGGGCGCCGGGCACGTGAGCCGGTCACGTCCGCGCGGGGCATTCCGGCTGACCGTCCGCGGAGGTCCCTGGGCGGGCGCGGCCGGTTCACGGTTGCGGGTCAGCGCCGGAATTGCACCGGCTTCCCCCCGTACGGGTGATGACGACCCCGCCACTTTACCCGCCCGGTGCGCACCGGCCGAGGGGCGGCCGGGCGGGGGAGCGGGGGCGGGCGCGCTGGGGCTGGGTGTACGGCCCCTGCTGCGCCGACCGGAGGTGCGTCGCTCAAGTCGGCGTCACACGTGCGTCGCCGCCGCCCGCCCCGGGCCGGTCTCCGTCAGGTCGAGCAGGCGGCAGACCGTTTCGATGTCCACGCGTACCTGGGCGAGGGAGGCGCGGCCGGCGAGCCAGGTGATCAGGGTGGAGAGCCAGGTGTGTTCGATGACGCGGACCGCGGAGAGCTGGGCGGGCGTCGCGTTCTCCATGCCGCCGATCGCGTCCAGGATGATCGCGGTGGTCTGCCGGGAGACCTGGTCGACCTCCGGGGAGACGCTGCGGTCGGCGAAGGTCAGGGCGCGGGCCATCGCCTCGGCCAGCCGGGGTTCGCGTTGCAGCGCGCCGAAGGCCCGCATCAGGGTCTGGGCCACCCGGTCACCGGCCGTGTCGCCGGCCGGCGGGCTCTTGCGCAGGGTGCCGTGCAGCCGCTCCAACTGGTCGTGCATGGTGGCGACCAGCAGATGCACCTTGGACGGGAAGTACCGGTACAGCGTGCCGAGGGCCACCTGCGACGACTCCGCGACCTCGCGCATCTGCACGGCCTCGAAGCCGCCCCGGCAGGCCAGCTGGGCGGTCGCGTGCAGGATGCGGCGGCGGCGCTCCCGCTGCCGCTCGGTGAGGGGCGGGGAAGGGGAGAGGGAGGGGGAGAGGTGCTGCGGAGCAATGGCTTCCGCTTCCGGGTTGTCCACCTTGGTCACCTTCTCCCCGTCGTCCGTCCGGCACGGTAGCCCGGCGGAGTGCCGCGCCGTGGCGTGAATCACCTGATCCACTCGTCCCAGCTCCGCTACCTGCCGGTAGATTCGGAGCCTCTGACGATCAAGTCTGAAACTTGTTCTAGATTAACGTCCCGGCGTAGTGTCGCGGGACAGTGCAGTGAGAAGGGGGCCCGGGAGTGACCGCTGAGGCCAGTGGGACGGGTCCCCGTCCGGAGCCCGCCGCCGACGGCTTGCGACCGCTCCGCATCGCCCTCCTCACCTACAAGGGGAACCCGTTCTGCGGCGGCCAGGGCGTCTACGTCCGCCACCTCTCGCGCGAACTGGCCCGCCTCGGCCACCGCGTCGAGGTCGTCGGCGCCCAGCCCTATCCGGTCCTGGACGAGAACCCCCTGGCCGGCGACCGGCTCTCCCTCACCGAGCTGCCCAGCCTCGACCTGTACCGCCAGCCCGACCCCTTCCGCACCCCGGGCCGCGGCGAGTACCGCGACTGGATCGACGCGGTCGAGGTCGGCACGATGTGGACCGGCGGGTTCCCGGAGCCGCTGACGTTCTCGCTGCGCGCCCGCCGCCATCTGCGCGCCCGCCGCGGCGACTTCGACGTCGTGCACGACAACCAGACGCTGGGGTACGGACTGCTCGGCGACGTCGGCGCGCCGCTCGTCACCACCATCCACCACCCCATCACCGTCGACCGGCAACTCGAACTCGACGCCGCCGACGGCTGGAAGCGCCGCTACTCCGTGCGCCGCTGGTACGCCTTCACCCGCATGCAGAAGCGCGTCGCGCGCCGCCTGCCCTCCGTACTCACCGTCTCCGGCACCTCCCGCCAGGAGATCGTCGACCACCTCGGCGTACGGGACGACCGGATCCACGTCGTCCACATCGGCGCCGACACCGACCTGTTCTCGCCCGACCCGTCGGTGCCCCGGGTGCCGGGCCGGATCGTGACCACGTCCAGCGCGGACGTGCCGCTCAAGGGCCTGGTCTTCCTCGTCGAGGCGCTCGCGAAGGCCCGCACCGAGCATCCGCGGGCGCACCTCGTCGTCGTCGGCAAGCGGCCCGCGGAGGGACCCGTCGCGCAGGCGATCGAGCGGTACGGCCTCGAAGGCGCCGTCGAGTTCGTCAAGGGCATCTCCGACGCCGAACTCGTCGACCTGGTGCGGTCGGCGGAGGTGGCGTGCGTGCCGTCGCTGTACGAGGGGTTCTCGCTGCCGGCCGCCGAGGCGATGGCGACGGGCACGGCGCTGCTCGCCACCACCGGCGGGGCCGTCCCGGAGGTCGCCGGACCCGACGGGGAGACCTGCCTCGCGGTGCCGCCGGGCGACGCGGACGCGCTGGCCGCGGGCCTGAACCGGCTGCTCGGCGACCGGGAACTGCGGATGCGGCTCGGCGCGGCCGGACGCGAGCGCGTGCTGCGGCACTTCACGTGGGCCCGCGCCGCCGAGGGCACCGTCGCCCGCTACCGCGAGGCCGTCGGCCCCGCCCGGGCCACCCCGAGGCCCGCCCCCGCGACCCCGACCACCACCAGTGACACCGGCGTCTACCCCGAAAGCAGGGCCACGTGCTGACCGTCGACTTCTCCCGGTTCCCGCTCGCCCCCGGCGACCGCGTACTGGACCTCGGCTGCGGCGCCGGCCGGCACGCGTTCGAGTGCTACCGGCGCGGGGCCCGGGTCGTCGCGCTGGACCGGAACGCCGAGGAAATCCGCGAGGTCGCCAAGTGGTTCGCGGCGATGGAGGAGGCCGGCGAGGCCCCGGCCGGCGCCACCGCCACCGCGATGGAGGGCGACGCGCTGGCCCTGCCCTTCCCCGACGAGTCCTTCGACGTGGTCATCATCTCCGAGGTGATGGAGCACATCCACGACGACAAGGGCGTCCTCGCCGAGATGGTCCGGGTGCTCAGGCCCGGCGGCCGCATCGCGGTCACCGTCCCGCGCTACGGCCCCGAGAAGGTCTGCTGGACCCTCTCCGACGCGTACCACGAGGTCGAGGGCGGCCACATCCGCATCTACAAGGCCGACCAGTTGCTCGCCCGGATCCGCGAGGCGGGGCTGCGGCCGTACGGCAGCCATCACGCGCACGCGCTGCACTCGCCGTACTGGTGGCTGAAGTGCGCGTTCGGCGTCGACAACGACCAGGCGCTGCCGGTGCGGGCGTACCACAAGCTGCTGGTCTGGGACATCATGAAGAAGCCGCTGGCGACGCGGGTCGCCGAGCAGGCGCTGAACCCGCTGATCGGCAAGAGCTTCGTGGCGTACGCGACCAAGCCGCACCTGCCGCCGGTGGACGCCGCGTGACATCGCCCCGCAGTCCTCGCACGCCCCGCACCGAACACCTCGTCCTGCCCGGCGTCCTCACCGACGCCGAGGCCGCCGCGACCGTCCGCGGCATCCTCGCCGTGCAGCGCGAGGACGGGGCGATCCCGTGGTTCCGCGGGCACCATCTCGACCCGTGGGACCACGTCGAGGCGGCGATGGCCCTGGACGCGGCCGACGAGCACGAGGCCGCCGAGCGGGCGTACGGGTGGCTGGCGCGGCACCAGAACGCGGACGGCTCCTGGTACGCCGCCTACGCCGACGGGGACTTCGCCGACGTCACCGACCGCGGCCGGGAGACCAACTTCGTCGCCTACGTCGCGGTCGGCGTCTGGCACCACTACCTCGCCACCGGCGACGACACGTTCCTGGAGCGGATGTGGCCCGTCGTCCACGCGGCGGTCGAGTTCGTGCTGCGGCTCCAGCAGCCCGGCGGGCAGATCGGCTGGCGGCGCGACGACGACGGCACGGACACCACCGACGCGCTGCTGACCGGCAGCTCCTCCATCCACCACGCGCTGCGCTGCGCCCTCGCGATCGCCGAGCAGCGTGAGGAGCCGCAGCCCGACTGGGAGTTGGCGGCGGGCGCGCTGCGGCACGCCATCCGGCGCCACCCGGAGCGGTTCCTGGACAAGGGCCGGTACTCGATGGACTGGTACTACCCGGTGCTGGGCGGCGCGCTGACCGGCACGGAGGCCAGGTCCCGCATCAAGGAGAGCTGGGACCGCTTCGTCGTCCCCGGCCTCGGCGTGCGCTGCGTCGTCCCCAACCCGTGGGTCACGGGCGGCGAGTCGGCCGAACTCGCCCTCGCCCTGTGGGCGGTGGGCGAGTCCGACCACGCCTTGGAGATCCTCCAGTCCATCCAGCACCTGCGCGACCCGGACAGCGGCCTCTACTGGACGGGCTACGTCTTCGAGGACCAGGCCATCTGGCCCCGCGAACTCACCACCTGGACGGCCGGCTCCCTGCTCCTGGCCGTCGCCGCCCTCGGCGGCCACGAGGCCACCTGCCAGGTCTTCTCCGGCGACCACCTGCCGAGGGGCCTGGACCCGGACTGCTGCGTCTGACCGGTCAGCGCCGGCCGAGGCGGCCCGCGATGGCGTGGCCGATGAAGAGGTAGACCACGGCGGCCAAGCCGTAGCCGGCGACCACGCGGGCCCAGTCCTCGTCGAAGGTGAAGAGGTCACGTGACCAGCCGGCCAGCCAGTTGGCCGCGTCATGGACGAACTGGACCAGGTCGTTGGCCCGGTTGGCGTCCAACAGGTACATCAGAATCCACAGGCCGAGGATGAAGGCCATGATGTCGGCGACGACCGCTATGGCTCTGCCCGCGGAACTGGAACCGTGAGATCTAGACATGCCTTGCGTATGGCCCCGGAAGCCCGGCGGAAACCTACGGCGACGGCCCTCCGTCCGGAAGCGGGTCCGGGCGGAGGGCCGTTGAGGTGCCTGCGGGGCGGGCGGGTCAGCCGCGCTGGATGCCCGAGGTGTCCTGGAGGACGCCGCGGCGGCCGTCCTGCGTCTGCGCGACCAGGTTGGCGCCGCGCTGCTCGACGGCCAGGTACCAGGTGCCCGGCGCCAGCTCGGCGATCGGCGTGGGCGAGCCGTCCTCCGCGAAGAGCGGACGCGGCACCGGCACGGCGAACCAGAACGGGGAGAAGTCCCCGGCCGGCTGCGCCTGCGCCTGGGCCTGCTGCGGGGCCTGCGGCTGCGGCTGGGCCTGACCCGGCTGCGGCTGACCACCGAAGGGCTGACCCGGCTGGCCCGGCTGGCCGGGCTGACCCGGCTGGCCGCCGTACGGCTGCTGCTGCGCGCCAGGGTAGCCGTAACCGCCCTGCGGCTGGCCGCCGTAGGGCTGCGGCGCCGCCGGTCGCGAGGCCGGGATCAGGGCGCCCTTGAGCGCGGGGAGCAGCGGCGTGGCCACCGCGGCGGCGGCCATGACCAGCGTGGCGATGAGGGCGAGGATCAGGCCCAGGCCCGCGCCGAACTCGTCGACGATGCCCCCCTCGCCGTCGAAGGCGCCCGCCGGGTCGAAGATGTTGCCGAGCGCGCTCCAGGCCGCGAAGACCGTGAAGGCGATGCCGAACTGGCCGAGGTCGAGACCGGCCACCTTCTTCGGCTGCGGCAGCGCACGGGCCACGACGATGAGCGCGGCGCCGATGACGCCCGCCAGGACGACACCGAGCACGACCGGCCCACTGCCCCACAGGCTGGGGATGTCGGCGCTGTCCGAGGCACCGTCGATCGAGTAGATGTCGAGGAACGACGCGATCAACAGCAGAACCGCTGCTCCGATCACCACGCCGTCGCCTCGAGTGAGGGAGCGGATATTCACTTCAGGTCCTTCGTAGGTCGTCTCGTCGTCAATAGAGGCGTCGCTGTCACGCTGTCGCCGTAAGGCCTGGTGTGAAGCGCAGGGGTGGCCCCTCATCGTAAGGATGACCCTATCGTTGGTCCGGTGAGGCTGTCTTGCGGGGATCAGGCGCAGATCACCACTCGCGCAGGAAACTCACGATTCCGTTACTCGAAGTCTCGGCGACTCTCGGCATTCCAGACGTTTTCGCCTGGAAGGTCCGTGACGGTGTCACCTCAGTGCGTGTTGCTTCGGTGTCCTGACGACGGTCTCCCGCTTCCTTCCGCCGCTGGTGCGGCAGGCTTGCGCCACCTGCCCGTCCGCCCCGGCCGGCGTTGCGGCCGGGACGTTGACGGCGGGTCTTACGGTCGGCTCCACGGGGCTTCGACACGCGGGGCGTGTCCTGGTCTCCGGCCACTCCGGTACCAGTGGTGCAGGCCGCCGCGAGGCCGACCAGGTTGCGGGCTGCGTTCTCGTCCCGGTCCAGGACCAGGCCGCAGGTGTCACAGGTGAAGACTCGGACGTGCAGCGGCAGTTTGGCTTTCACCGCGCCGCAGTGCGAGCAGCTCTTTGAGGTGGGTTGCCAGCGGTTGGCCACGATGGTGGGGCAGGCGTTGCGTCGGCCCTTGTAGGTGAGTTGGCGGCGGATCTCTCCGAACCCGGCATCGGCCACCCGGCGGGCGAGTCGCTTGTTGCGGAGCATGCCGGCGACGTTGAGATCTTCGAGTACTACCGTGCCGTACTCGGAGCGCACGCGGGTGGTGAGCTTGTGCAGCGCGTCGGTCCGCAGGTTCGCTACCCGGTGGTGGATCTTGTTGCGTTCGCGGTTGGCCTTCTCCCACCGCTTCGACGGCTTCTGGCCGGTCCTTCGGTCCGGTCCCTGCCGTCGGGAGACGCGGCGGGAATGGAACCTCAGCAGCTTGAGGGCGCCGTCCAGGTGCCTCGGGTTCGGCTCGTACCGTGTCTGCCCGGAACTGTCGGCCAGGACCGCGAGGTGCTTCACGCCCAGGTCGATGCCGACAGCCGTGTCCGGCTGGTCGACGTGGGTAATCTCCCGGGCTGTTTCTACCTGGAAGGAGACGAACCAGCGTCCGCGCTCATGCCGGACGGTCGCGGAGAGGATGCGCGCTCTGTCGGCCTGGATGCGGTCCAGGAGCTTGATGGTGGGTTCGTGGGTGCGGATCCTGCCCAGCCGGGGCAGGGTGACATGCCGGTTGTCGGGCTCGATGCGGATCGTGCCGGTGGTGAACCGGCATGCCAGGCGGGGCCTTCTGCTTCGTCTTACGGCGCGGGACACCCACCCTGGCGCCTTTGCGTTTGCTCTGCTTGGACTTGGCGTAGTTGTCGAACGCGGCGGCTGCGTTCGACAGGCCCGTATTGTAGGCCTCCTTGGAATTCTCCTGCCACCAGTCGGTGAATCTCGGATCGGCGGTCTTGACCCGGTTGAACTCCTTGCGCAGTGAGGGCAGCGACCACGGCCGCCACAGCGTCAGCTCCTCCTCAACGATGCCGTAAGAAGCTTCGGCCTTACGCTGCCACCACGAGGCGGTCACCCATGACACGGCCCAGTTGTAGGCGGCGCGGGCGGCACCGCAGTGCGAGCGCAGCGCCTGCTCCTGTCCGGCGTTCGGGTCGAGCGCGAACTTGTAGGCCTGCACTACACAGCCGGGTCGCGGCTTGAACTTCCGGCTCATTCGGCAGCCTCACCCCCACTTCGAAGATCACCTCGTTGCACCCAACGAGGATGGGCAGCCGAAGGTCACGCATTCGATGAGGGAACACCAGTTTCCGTCTGAGGAGTCAAAGACCCCGGCTCGCGATACACAGGCGCGCCATTGCCCAGCGGTGCTTGTCTACTTTCTCAGAAAGCTTGCAAGGCCATCCGAGATCCCTTGCGCCGCCTTCTGCCGCCAGCTGCCGCTGGTCAGCAGCGCCACGTCCTTGTCGTCGCGCATGTTGCCGCACTCGATGAACACCTTGGGAACCGTTGACAGATTGAGACCGCCCAGGTCCGTGCGTGTGACCAGGCCGGTGCCGTCGCCCACGTAGTTGGACGGCGCGCTGCCCGTGGCGCGCACGAAGTTGCCCGCGACGCGCTCGCCGAGTTCGGCGGAGGGCGCGACGATGGCGCGGGTGTCCGCGTCGCCGTCGTGCACCGAGCCCGGCAGGATCACGTGGAAGCCGCGGTTGCCGGCCCCCGACCCGTCGGCGTGGATCGAGATCGCGGCGTCCGCGTCCGCCTCGTTGCCGATCCGGGCCCGCTCGTCCACGCAGGGGCCGTACGAACGGTCGCCGTCCTGCGTCAGTTTCACCGTGGCGCCCTGCTTCTCCAGCAGCGTGCGCAGCCGGTGGGCGACGTCGAGGGTGAACTTCGCCTCCGGATAGCCCGCGTTGGTGGCGGTGCCCGTCGTGTCGCACTCCTTCCAGTGCGTGCCGACGTTCACCTTCCGGTTGATCTCGGACGCGTGCTGGAAGTTGCCCGGGTTGTGCCCGGGGTCGATGACGACGACCTTCCCCTCGAGCGGCCCGGACGCCCCGGCGGGCGCGGACTTGGAGTCGGAGGGGGACGCGGTCGGCTTCCCGGTGGCGGAGGGCGAGGAGTCCGCGGGCTTCTTGGCGTCGTCGCTCGCGGAGGCCGCGCCTTCGGAGGGTGCCGCCGAGGACGTCCGCGCGCCGGCCGCGTCCCCGCCGTCGTCGGAGCCGCCGACCGCCGCGTACACCCCCCACCCGAGCAACGCCCCGGGCACCAGCGCGGCGACCGCCACGGTCAGCGGGCGGCGCAGCGGGGAGCGACGGGGCCGGGGAGGTTCGAAATCGGGGCCTGTGTACGACACGTCAGCGACTCTAACCGTGCCCTCAGATCCCCGTGCCCGTTCGCCGCAGGACGCGCAGCGAGTCGGTCACGGAGACCTCCGTGAAGGCGCCGGACGCGAGGGCCCTGAGGTAGACGCGGTACGGGGCCTGGCCGGTGAACTCGTCGGCCGGGTGCGGGAAGACGTCGTGGATGACCAGGAGGCCGCCGTCGGCCACGTGCGGTGCCCAGCCCTCGTAGTCCGCGTTCGCGTGCTCGTCGGTGTGGCCGCCGTCGACGAAGACGAGGCCGAGGGGGGAGTTCCAGACCGCCGCGACCTGGGGCGAGCGGCCGACGAGGGCGACCACGTGGTCCTCCAGACCTGCTCGGTGCAGGGTGCGGCGGAAGGTCGGGAGGGTGTCCATCACGCCCAGCTCGGGATCGACCGTCTCCGGGTCGTGGTAGTCCCAGCCCGGCTGCTGCTCCTCGCTGCCCCGGTGGTGGTCGACGGTGAGCGCGGTGACCCCGGCCCGGCGGGCCGCGTCGGCGAGCAGGACGGTGGAGCGCCCGCAGTACGTGCCGACCTCCAGCAGCGGCAGCCCGAGCCCGCCTGCCTCCACGGCGGCGGCGTACAGCGCGCGGCCCTCGTGCACGGGCATGAACCCCTTGGCGGCCTCGAAGGCGGCCAGGACATCGGGGGCGGGCGGCGCGGACATGCGGGTCCTCTCGGCGACACGGGGCGCCGGGCAGCGGCGCGGTTCGGCGCCCATGCTGCCGCACCTCCTGCCGGGTGTGCGGGCGGGGGTGCGACGAGGAGGTTGGGGTGGGCGTGCGGGGGCGGGGAGAGCCTTGCCGGGCCCGGCGCGGAGTTGGGCGCTTGTACTGCCGCACGCCCTGCCGGGTGTGGCCGGTGAGGGTGCGGCCCCCCATCGGCCCGCACCCCCTGCCGGGCGTGCGGCAGGGGGTGCGGTGAGGGAGTGACGGCGTGCGGGTCAGGCGGGGACCGTCTCGCCCGGCAGGGACAGGTCCAGGGCGACCTGGTCGTCGCCGCCGTGGGTCGCCGCGTGGGCGAGCGGCCCGTGTCCGGCGGCGCGGGCGGCCAGTACGTACGGGCCCCGCGCGGGCACGGCCAGGGCGTAGCTGCCGTCCCCGGCGGAGAGGGTCGCGCCCGCCTGCCGGCCGTGCCGGTCGATCAGCGTGACCTTGGCGCGGGCGACGGGGGCGCCGTCGGCGGCCAGCACCCGGCCCCGGAAGCCGCGCGGCGGCTCACCGGCGAGTGCCTGCTCGGCGCGGGCCAGGTTCGCGTCCTCCTCGCTGCTCGCGCGCAGCTGCGTGGCCGTGGACGGGCGGCGGCGGGGGAGGAAGAAGGCCAGCGCCAGGCCGACGGCGACCGCGCCGGTCGCGATCAGGAAGGAGACCCGGAAGCCATGCATGGTGGGGACGGCGACCCCGCCGACGTCGTTCGCGGTGTTGGCGAGCACCATGCCGATCACGGCGCTCGACACCGACGTACCGATGGACCGCATCAGGGTGTTGAGGCCGTTGGCCGCGCCCGTCTCCGAGGCCGGGACCGCGCCGATGATCAGCGCCGGCAGCGAGGAGTAGGCGAGGCCGATGCCCGCGCCGATCAGCACGGAGGTGATGACGGTCTGCCAGGCGGCGTTCATCAGGCCGAGGCCGCCGGCGTAGCCGATCCCGATGATCAGCAGGCCGATGATCAGGGTCGTCCGGGGGCCGTAGCGGGCGGACAGCCGGGCGTACACCGGCGCCGTGAACATCATCGTCAGGCCCAGCGGCGCCACGCACAGGCCCGCGACGACCATCGACTGGCCGAGACCGTAGCCCGTCTCGGCGGGCAGCTGGAGGAGCTGCGGCAGGACGAGGGAGATGACGAAGAAGGAGACGCCGACCATGATCGAGGCGAGGTTGGTGAGCAGCACCTCGCGGCGGGCCGTGGTGCGCAGGTCGACCAGCGGGGCGGCGACGCGCAGCTCCATCAGGCCCCACAGCAGCAGGACCACGACGGCGGCGGCGAACAGGCCGAGCGTGGTGGGCGACGACCAGCCCCAGTCGCTGCCCTTGGTGATCGGCAGGAGGAAGAGGATCAGACCGGCGGTCAGACCGACCGCGCCCGGCAGGTCGAAGGAGCCCTTGGCGCGCAGCGGGGACTCCGGTACGACCAGCAGGGTCAGGGCGATGGAGAGCACGCCGAGCCCGGCGGCGCCGTAGAACAGGGTGTGCCAGTCGGCGTGCTGGGCGACCAGGGCCGCGGCGGGCAGCGCGAGGCCGCCGCCGACGCCGATCGAGGAGCTCATCAGCGCCATCGCCGAGCCGAGCCGCTCGCGGGGCAGCATGTCGCGCATCAGGCCGATGCCGAGGGGTATCGCGCCCATCGCGACGCCCTGGAGCGTGCGGCCGACGATCATCGGGAGCAGTGCGTCGGTGAACGCGCTGATCAGCGCGCCCACCACCATCACCGAGAGGCTGACGATCAGCATGCGGCGCTTGCCGAACAGGTCGCCGAGCCGGCCCATGATCGGCGTGGCCACGGCTCCGGACAGGAGCGTCGAGGTCAGGACCCAGGTGGCGTTGCCGGGGGTGGTGTCCAGGAGCGCGGGCAGGTCCTTGATGACGGGGACGAGCAGGGTCTGCATCACCGCGACGACGATGCCCGCGAAGGCGAGCACCGGGACGGTGGCCCCGCTCGCACTCCGGGTGGGTTCGTCGGTCGTCGTGTGGGACATGGGGTGGGGCCTCCAGGCCGGGGGGCGTCGAATGCGGTGCGGTACGGCTGTGCGGGATGGCTGCAGGATGAACCTCGTCAGCCGGGGCAACTATTCCGTTGCTTCGGGTCCCTAATGAATTCTTGACCTTCTCTTGGTCCTCGTCCTGGTCCTCGACGCCTGGGTCCGAGGACCTAGGCCGGTCCGGGACCAAATTCCGATGTACGGACCGGGCTGCCGTTGAGACCATGACACCCATGCCCGAAGCAACCAGTTCCCCCGTCTCCGCCACCGCGCGGACATCCACCCGCCGCACGCCCCCGACCTGGCTGATCGTCGCCCTGGCCTGTGCCGGACAGTTCCTGGTCGTGCTCGACGTGTCCGTCGTCAACGTCGCCCTGCCGTCCATGCGCACCGACCTCGGGCTGAGCGCGCAGGGGCTCCAGTGGGTGGTCAACGCCTACGCCATCGCCTTCGCCGGGTTCATGCTGCTCGGCGGCCGGGCCGGTGACCTGTACGGGCGCAAGCGGATGTTTCTGGTCGGGCTCGGGCTGTTCACCCTGGCCTCACTGGGCGGCGGCCTGGCCCAGGAGGGCTGGCAGTTGCTGGCCGCGCGGGCCGTGCAGGGCCTCGGCGCGGCCGTACTCGCGCCCTCGACGCTGACGATCCTGACGGCGGCCGTGCCCGAGGGGGCCGCGCGGGCCCGGGCGATCGCGACCTGGACCGCCGTGGGCGCCGGGGGCGGCGCCGCGGGCGGACTGGTGGGCGGCGCCCTGGTGGACGGGCTGTCCTGGCGCTGGGTGCTGCTGATCAACGTGCCGGTGGGCGCGGTGGTGCTGGCCGGCGCCGTGCTGTGGCTGACCGAGAGCCGGGGCGCGGCGCGGCGGCGCCTCGACCTGCCGGGCGCGCTGCTGGTGACCGTCGGCCTGGCCACGCTCGCCTACGGCATCTCGCAGACCGAGTCCGAGGGCTGGACGGCGACGGCGACGCTGGTGCCGCTGCTCGCCGGCCTCGCGCTGCTCGGGCTGTTCCTCCTCGTCGAGGCGCGGACGGCGGCGCCGCTGATGCCGCTGGGGCTGCTGCGGCTGCGGTCGGTGGCGTCGGCGAACGTGGCGATGCTGGTGTCCGGCTCGTCGATGTTCTCGATGTGGTACTTCATGACGCTGTACGCGCAGAACGTGCTGGGCTACACCCCGCTGGAGGCCGGTCTCGCGCTGGTGCCCAGCTCGCTGGCGGTGATCCTCGGGTCGAAGGCGGCGCCGCGGTTCATGCCGGTGCTCGGGGCGCGGAACGTGGCCGTGCTGGGCACGCTCGTGGCGGCGGCCGGCTTCGGCTGGCAGTCGACGATGACCGCGGACGGGGGCTTCCTGACGGCGATCATGATCCCTGGCGTGCTGATGATGCTGGGCGCGGGCATGGCGGCGACGCCGTTGGCCTCGCTGGCCATCTCCGGTGCGGCACCCGGCGACGCGGGGCTGGTCTCCGGCCTGGTCAACACCTCCCGCACGATGGGCGGTTCGCTGGGCCTCGCGGTGATGTCGACGATCGCGGCGGCGAGGTCCGGCGGAGAGCACGCCGGCCCGGTGGCACTGACGGACGGCTACGCCCTGGTCTTCCGCACGGGAACGGCGGTCCTGACCGCCGCCGCCCTCCTCATGTGGGCATGGCTCCCGGCCGGAAAGCCAAAGCCCACCCCTGCATGAGCGCCCCGCAGGGGCGCGGGGAACTGCGCGAGCAACCCCCACCGTCCCGCACCCGAGGAACCACCCCGGCCTGAGCGCCCCAAAGGGGCGCGGGGAACTGCGCGAACAACCCCCACCGGCCTGCACTCGAAGAACCACCCCCCTCGCCGGGAGGGCCCCCACTCACACCCACCCCTGCCGTCGAGCCTCGCGCAGCGCCTCCGCCCGGTTGCGCGTAGCCGTCTTGCCAATGGCCGCCGACAGATAGTTGCGCACCGTGGACTCGGAGAGATGCAGAACCGCGGCGACGTCGGCCACGGTCGCCCCGTCCGCCGACGCCCGCAGCACGTCGCACTCCCGGGCCGTGAGCGGGCTCGGCCCCGCACTGAGCGCGGCGGCGGCCAGTACAGGGTCCACGACCGTCTCACCGCCCAGCACCCGGCGGACCGCACCGGCCAGTTCCTCCACCGGACCGTCCTTCACCAGGAAACCGGCGGCGCCCGCCTCCATGGCCCGCCGCAGGTACCCGGGACGGCCGAACGTGGTCAGGATCAGCACCCGGCAGCCGGGCACCCGCTCCCTCAGTTCGGCGGCGGCGTCCAGGCCGCTGCGGCCCGGCAGTTCGATGTCGAGCAGGGCGACGTCCGGACGGTGCGCGAGCGCGGCGGCGACGATCTCGTCCCCGGCCGACACCTGCGCGACCACCTCGATGTCCTCCTCCATCCCGAGCAGCAGCGCGAGCGCGCCGCGCATCATGCCCTGGTCCTCGGCGAGGAGGACGCGGATGGGGTGGGGGCGGGGAGGCGTGTCGGTCACGGGGGAAGACTCGTCGGTCACGGGGCCAGGTTAGGGCGCCGAAGCCCCCACCGGCCTCTCCTCCTCCTCCTGGACCGGCAGTTCCGCCGTCACCGCGAAGCCGCCCCGCGGCTCCACGCCCGCGGTCAGGGAGCCGCCGGCCGTGAGGAGGCGTTCCGTCAGGCCGGTCAGGCCGGTGCCCGGACCTTGCGTGGGGCCGACGGCGCCCGTGCCGTTGTCCGTTACGGTGAGCCGGACCCGGTCCGCGCCGCCCGACACCGCGATCTCGCACCGGCTCGCCCCGCTGTGCCGTACGACGTTGGTGACCGCCTCCCGCACCACCCACCCCAGCAGCGCCTCGGCCTGCGGAGGCAGCGGCGGTCCCGAGCGGAGGACCACCGGCTCCACGTCCGCCGCGGCCAGCGCCGAACGGGCCCGGTCCAGCTCGGTCCCCAGGCTGCCCTCCCGGTATCCGGTGACCGCCTCCCGGACCTCCGTCAGCGCCTGGCGCCCGACCGCCTCGATGTCGGTGATCTGGGTCAGCGCGGCGTCCAGGTCGCGGTGCGCCAGCCGCCGGGCCGCCTCCGACTTGACCACGATCACGGACAGGGTGTGCCCGAGCAGGTCGTGCAGGTCCCGGGAGAACCGCAGCCGCTCCTGCGCCACCGCCCGCGTCGCCAGTTCCTCCCGGGCCGCGCGCAGTTGCCGTACGGCGTCGGACAGGCCCAGGATCGCGGCCGTCACCATCGTCGACAGGAAGGTTCCGTAGGCGATGTTCAGGCCGGTCCAGCCGTCCTTGACGCCGGCCACGATCCCCGCCACGGCCGCCAGCGTCCAGCCCCACCGGCCCAGCCACCGGCCGCGCAGCGCCGCGCCCACCGCGAGGCCGAGCAGCGGGAAGAACAGCAGCCAGCTGCCGCCGTAGGCCAGGGACAGGCCGCAGGTCACCAGCGCCATGCCGGCCAGGGCCAGCCGCGTCGACGGCGACTCGCGCAGCTCCTTGTCGAAGGAGCGGAAGGCCACGTAGATGTAGAGCGAGTTGAAGACCAGCAGCCCCAGGCCGCCGATCCACGGGTTCGACGTCCGTCCCTGGAAGATGTTGGCCAGGCTGCCCAGGCCCATCAGCAGCCAGGGCAGGAGCGCGAAACCGGTGGGCGGCGGACCGACCCGCTCCGGCAGCTCGCCCGCCTTCGCCGCCTCCGCCGGCTCGGACTGCCGCGCCAGCTGCCACGCGTCCAGGCGGCACGAGACCCCGCGCAGCCACCCTCCGGTCCCGGTCATCGCCCTCGGCTCCTCTCCTCGGTCGTTCACGTGCTCAGCCGCGTTCCGCGCCGCGCCGGTAGGACAGGACGGCGTACGCCCCGAACGCCAGCAGCCATGCCGTCAGTACGAGAATCGCACCCGCCGGGGGCGCGTGCCCCGTGGCGATCGAGGTGCCCAGCTCGGCGAAGCGGTTGGTCGGGGTGTACGAGGACACCGCGCGCAGCCACTCCGGGAACAGCGCCAACGGGAACCACAGCCCGCCCAGGACCGCGAGCCCCAGGTTGGCCACCATGTTCGCCACGCCGGTGGTCTGCCCGGTCAGCCGGTAGCCGTTGCCGAGGCCCAGCAGCGTGAAGGGGACCGACCCCAGCCACAGCAGCAGCGCCAGCGCCGCCCACTGCCACGCCTCCAGCCGTACGCCGTTGACCAGGCCGCCCGCGGCGAGT
Organism: Streptomyces sp. NPDC056128; assembly: GCF_042263835.1. Lineage (NCBI taxonomy): Bacteria > Bacillati > Actinomycetota > Actinomycetes > Kitasatosporales > Streptomycetaceae > Streptomyces > Streptomyces sp. NPDC056128. The sequence goes on from NZ_JBHJVQ010000002.1 coordinate 791,828, forward strand.
ACCGCCGTGATCGCGGGCAGCACCGTGACCGAGGCGGTCAGCGCGCGGCCCACCACCACCTGGTGCGGCGGCATCGGCGTCACCCGCAGCTGCCGCAGCCAGCCGATCGCCCGGTCCTCGGCGACCCCGCCGCCGGTGTTCAGGGCCGAGCCGACCGCGCCGTACGCCGCCATGCCGACCATCGCCCCGGTCTTCCAGTCGCCCGCATCGCCGCCGCCGAGGTTGGTGAAGAGGAGGTACATGAGGACCGGCATGGCGATGCCGCCGATGACGAAGCCGGGGTCGCGCAGCGTGCGGCGCGTCTCCAGCCGCAGGTAGTCCCTCATCGCACCGGCTCCGTCTCCGTGGTGGTCTTCGCAGTGGTCTCCGCGGGCCTCGTCGTCAGGGCCAGGAAGGCGTCGTCCAGCGACGCCGGGGCGACCTCCAGGCCGCGGATCGCGCCGCGCTCGGCGAGGGCGATCACGGTCGCGTCGGAGTCCTCGGTGCGCAGCAGCGCCCGGTCCCCGCGGATCTCCAGCGCGCGCACGCCGGGCAGCAGCGCCAGGTCGCCGGTGGCCCGGCCGGCCAGGTCGAAGGAGACGCGGCTGCCGCCCGCCGCCCGGCGCAGTTCGTCACCGGTGCCGTCCGCGACGATCCGCCCCCGGTCGAGGACGAGGATGCGGTCGGCGTGCGCCTCTGCCTCCTCCAGGTAGTGGGTGGAGAAGAGGACGGTGCTGCCGCGCCGCGCGTAGGCCCGCATCGACTCCCAGAAGGTGTGCCGGGCCTCCACGTCCAGGGCCGCCGTGGGTTCGTCGAGGACCAGCAGGCCGGGGTTGCCGGCCAGCGCGACCGCGAACCGCACCCGCTGGGTCTGCCCGCCGGACAGCCGGTCCACACGACGCCCGGCCAGCCGCTCGATCCCGGCCAGCTCCAGGGCCTGCCCGACCGGCATCGGCGCCGGGTAGCGGCCGGCCACGAAGGCGACCAGCTCGCCCACGGTGACCCGGGGCACCGCCCGTGCCTCCTGGAGCATGGCCCCCACCCGGCCCGCGCGCACCGCCCGCTCCGGCTCCCCGCCGAACAGCGCCACCGTGCCCGCGTCGGGCGGGCACAGGCCCAGCAGCAGCGCGATCGCCGTGGACTTCCCGGCGCCGTTGCGGCCGAGCAGCGCGACCGTCTCGCCGCGCGCGATCTCCAGGTCCACGCCGTCCACGGCGCGCACGTCGCCGTACGCCTTGGCCGCTCGCGTGAAGGAGACGGCGCTCGCGGTGGCCTCTGTCGCTCTCATGCCGATGACGCTACGGAGCGGGCGGGGGCGGGCGGCAGATGCGGTTGTCCGGAGTTCGGGAGGACAAATGTCCCGGCCGGCCGGCGTCCCGTACGGTCGTGACCGCCGGTCACCGTCCACATGCCCGGGAGGCCCGGGAGGCCCGGGAGAAGGGGACAGCCATGCCCATCGACGCGGCCACGGCACTCGCCGCACCGCCCCACGTCCGCGAACTCGCCTGGGACCACAAGGACGTCCAGCTCTACCACCTCGGGATCGGCGCGGGACTGCCCGCCACCGACCCCCGCGAGCTGCGCTACACCCTGGAGTCGCGGCTGCACGTGCTGCCGAGCTTCGCGACGGTGGCGGGCGGCGGACCCCCGGGCGTGATCGGCGCGCTGTCCAGGCCCGGCGTCGACGTCGACCTCGCCCGCGTCCTGCACGGCGGGCAGCGCCTGCTGACGCACCGGCCCGTCCCGGTGCGCGGCCGGGCGAGCGCGGCCTCGCGCGTCGTCGCCGTGTACGACAAGGGCACGGCGGCCGTCCTCGTACTGCGCACCGACGTCACCGACGCGGACGGGCCGCTGTGGACAGACGAGGCCGAGATCTTCGTACGCGGGGAGGGCGGCTGGGGCGGTGAGCGGGGGCCGTCCGGGCGCCCGGCCCCGCCGCCGGACACGGAACCCGATCGGGTCGCCGAACTGCCGGTGCGCGAGGACCAGGCCCTGCTCTACCGGCTCACCGGTGACTGGAACCCGCTGCACGCCGACCCGGAGTTCGCCGCGCGTGCCGGCTTCGAGCGGCCCGTCCTGCACGGGCTGTGCAGCTACGGCGCCACGCTCAAGTCGGTGGTCGACACGCTGCTGGACGGTGACGTGACCCGGGTACGCGAGTACCGCACGCGGTTCGCCGGGGTGGTGTATCCGGGGGAGACGCTGCGGGTGCGGATGTGGCGGCCGGCGGTGCCGGACGGCGGCCGCTCGGTGCGGGTGGCGGTGAGCGCCGTCGAGCGGGACGACGCCCCGGTCCTCGCCGACACCGTCGTCCGGTACGGGTGACGACGACGGCCCCGTCCGTCGGAGTGACGCACGGGGCCGTAGCCGCTTGCCTGCTTCTTTACTGCGTGTGTGTCGTGCCTCGGCGTGCCGTCAGGCCGCCGTCCCGGACTCCTCGGACGGCTTGCGGTGACGGCCCCGCGGGGTCGCCGCGGCCTCCTGGCTGGAGACCGGTCCGCGGTGCTTGCCGTGGCCGGTGTCGGACTCGGAAACGTCGGCACCGTCGGCCTGCATCGGCTGGGTCGTGCTGGCGTCGTTCATCGGAAGAATTCACCCCGTCAACATGATCTTTCTTACAGCCGGGCGAGTGTAACCGGCACCCCTCGACCCGAATCCAGGCGGCCACGCCAACCGGCACTACTTCGTTACAAGCCGCGCCAGCGGGGCCTGTTGAAGGGGTACGGGGCGGGGTGGAGGGGGTGCCTGTTCATCCTTTTCGTCCCGCTTTTCGTCCGGCTTTCCGGCCGGCATTCCGCCCGGCTTTCCGTCCGGCTCGGCGGGCCGGTCCGGAGCCGTGTCCTCCGTATCGGCGGCGCCTCCCGCTCCTCCCGCGCCGTCGGCGTCTTGCGCTTCCCCCGGGGCCAGCCGCGCCACCCCGCACGGCAGCTCCGGGGTGGAGCACGGCAGCCGCAGCTCCCCGTCCGGCGTCCACAGTCCGGCCCCCGTCAACCACCCCTCGGGCGCCGGAAGATGACGCACCCGCCGCTCGGCGGGCCGCCACACCCCGACCCAGCTGCCGAACGGGCCGTCCACGCGCAGCGCCACCGCGCAGCGCTCCGGCGTCAGCGCCTGCCCCGGCTGGATCGCGACCGGCGTCACCACGCAGTCCGGCAGCCGCAGGCACTCCGGGAAGCGCACCGGCAGCGTGCTGCCCAGCACCCCCCAGCCCAGCCGTTCCCGCCCCGGCGAGGGCGCGTCCGAACGGATCAGCACCAGCCCGCTGTCGGGGTCGGCCAGCAGTATCCGGTCGTCGCTCTCGGCGGCGATCTGCAGCAGCGGCGACACCTCTCCGTCCCGCTCCAGGTCCACCGCGACCGCCTTCACGCGTCCGCCGGTCTCCCGGTCCAGGGCGAGTATCCGGCCCGCGCGGTCCAGCCAGGCCCCGCCCGAGCAGCGGCCGGGGATCTCGGCCACCCGCTCCGGCCCGAAGGCCCCGCCCGCGACCTGCCACAGCACCGTCGCGCGCGGGCCGACGGCGAGCGCGTACGCCCGCTCGCCGCCCGGCACCGGCGGGAGCAGCCGCAGCCCGGTGGTGTCCGGCGGGCACTCCACCGCGCCGAGCGGCAGCTCACCGGTGCCCGGGCCGGTCGGGTACAGCAGCGAGAAGAGGTGCCGTCCGGCCGCGACGCGGTGCACCAGGACCCGCCCGTCGGCCATCGGCTGCACCTCCGTGCCGGGCTCCTCGGGCTGGTTGCCGGGCAGCGGCACCGCGTACGGCTCGGGGCCGTCCAGGGTCCAGCGCTCCGGGTACCAGGAGTCCCCGCGCCGGGCGAGGCGCGCGGCGTAGGCGCCCTCCGCGGTGATGCTGCAGCCCGCCCGCGGGGCCCCGCTGTTCCCGGACTCCGCCGAAGGCTCGATCGCACAGGCCGTCATCGTTCGGTCACCTCCGGCGACGAAGCTAGTTTTCGCACGCACGGGCGGGGGACCGGCCGCCGTCCCCATCACACGTACGTGTGTCACAGGAACGATTCGCCTGAGAGGAGGGAGGGGTGTGTGCTGTGCCGGACCGGGGCCGGCGGCGAGGGCCGCGGCGGGTACGGGCGACGGGTACAAGGGCACAGAACCTCCAGGTAGCCTTGCCTTCGTGCCCCGTCTGTCAGAAGTCATCGCAGCGCTGGAGAACCTGTGGCCCGCCGAGCGGGCCGAGTCCTGGGACGCGGTCGGAACCGTCGTGGGCGAGCCCGGCCAGGAGGTCTCCCGGGTCCTGTTCGCCGTCGACCCCGTCCAGGAGATCGTCGACGAGGCGGTGAAGCTCGGCGCCGACCTGCTCGTCACCCATCACCCGCTCTATCTGCGGGGGACGACGACGGTCGCCGCCTCCACCTTCAAGGGCCGCGTGGTGCACACGCTCATCAAGAACGACATCGCCCTGCACGTCGCCCACACCAACGCCGACTCCGCCGACCCGGGCGTCTCCGACGCGCTGGCCGGGGCGCTCGACCTGCGCGTCGTACGGCCCCTGGTGCCGGACCCGACCGACCCCGAGGGGCGCCGCGGCCTGGGCAGGGTGTGCGAGCTGGAGCATCCGCTGACCGTCCGCGAGTTCGCCGCCCGCGCCGCCGAGCGGCTGCCCGCCACCGCGCAGGGCCTGCGCGTCGCCGGCGACCCGGAGGCGACCGTCCGCACGGTCGCCGTCAGCGGCGGCTCCGGCGACAGCCTCTTCGACCACGTCCGGGCGGCCGGCGTCGACGCCTTCCTCACCGCCGACCTCCGACACCACCCGGTATCGGAGGCCCGCGCCCAAAGTCCCCTCGCGCTGCTCGACGCGGCGCACTGGGCCACCGAGTGGCCCTGGTGCGAGCTGGCCGCGGCCCAGCTCGACGAGATCTCCGACCGCAACGGCTGGGACCTCAGGGTCCACGTCTCGAAGACGGTCACCGACCCCTGGACCGCCCACGCGGCGTCCGCCCCGAACTCCAACACAATGGGAGCCCCCAACTGAAAGCCGAGCCCGCCGACCAGATCCGACTCCTCGACGTCCAGGGCCTCGACGTCCGGCTCCAGCAGCTCGCGCACAAGCGCCGGTCGCTGCCCGAGCACGCCGAGATCGAGTCGCTGACCAAGGACCTCACCCAGCTGCGCGACCTGCTCGTGGCCGCGCAGACCGAGGAGAGCGACTGCGCCCGCGAGCAGACCAAGGCCGAGCAGGACGTGGACCAGGTGCGCCAGCGCGCCTCCCGCGACCAGCAGCGCCTGGACTCCGGCGCCGTCACCTCCCCGAAGGACCTGGAGAACCTCCAGCGTGAGATCGCCTCGCTCGCCAAGCGGCAGGGCGACCTGGAGGACGTCGTCCTGGAGGTGATGGAGCGCCGCGAGTCCGCGCAGGAGCGGGTCGCCGAGCTGACCGAGCGGGTCGGCTCGGTCCAGGGGAAGATCGACGACGCCACCGCGCGCCGGGACGCCTCCGTCGAGGAACTGGACGGCGAGGCGGCCTCGGTGACCAAGGAGCGCGAGGTCATCGCCGGCTCGGTCCCCGACGACCTGCTGAAGCTCTACGACAAGCTGCGCCAGCAGCAGGGCGGCGTCGGCGCGGCCAAGCTGTACCAGCGCAGCTGCCAGGGGTGCCGCCAGGAGCTGGCGATCACCGAGCTGAGCGAGATCCGCTCGACGGCGCCCGACACCGTCGTACGCTGCGAGAACTGCCGTCGCATCCTGGTGCGCACGGCCGACTCCGGGCTGTAGGGGCGGTTCGGTGACGGCTTCGGCAGCAGCTTCGGCGGCCGGTCCGGTGCGGGAGTTCGTCGTCGAGGCCGACGGCGGGTCGCGGGGAAACCCGGGGCCCGCGGGCTACGGGGCGGTGGTGCTGGACGCGGCGACCGGGGAGTCCCTCGTGGAGGCCGCCGAGTACCTGGGGGTCGTCACCAACAACGTGGCCGAGTACCGGGGGCTGCTGGCCGGACTGCGTGCGGCGAGGGATCTGGACCCCGACGCGCGCGTGCACGTACGGATGGACTCCAAGCTCGTCGTGGAGCAGATGTCGGGCCGCTGGAAGATCAAGCACCCCGACATGAAGCCGCTGGCGGCCGAGGCGGCGCGCGTCTTCCCGCCGGGCCGCGTGACGTACGAGTGGATCCCCCGCGCGGACAACAAGCACGCCGACCGCCTGGCCAACGAGGCGATGGATGCGGGCGCGCGCGGTGAGCAGTGGTCACCGGCCGACTCGACGGCGGAACTGGACGCGGGGGGCGCCGCGCGTACGGCCGGTGCCGCCGTCGGTGAGCGGGTCGCCCAGGCCGCTCGCACCGGTGCCGAGGCCGACACCGACGCCGACACCGGCGCGGACGCCGACGTGCGCGCCGCCAAGACCGTGGCGTCCCCCGGCTGGGGACCCCCCGACATGGGCGCCCCCGCCACCTTCGTACTGCTGCGGCACGGCGAGACGCCCCTGACCCCGCAGAAGCGGTTCTCCGGCAGCGGTGGCAGCGACCCGCCCCTGTCCTCCGTCGGCCGGGAGCAGGCCGAGAGGGTCGCCGCGAGCCTGGCCCGGCGCGGCACGGTCCAGGCGGTCGTCGCCTCGCCCCTGGCCCGCACCCGCGAGACCGCCGGCATCGTGGCCGCCCGCCTCGGCCTGGAGGTGACCATCGAGGAGGGCCTGCGGGAGACCGACTTCGGCGCCTGGGAAGGGCTCACCTTCGGCGAGGTGCGCGAGCGGTACCCCGCCGACCTGGACGCCTGGCTGTCCTCCCCGGACGCCCGGCCGACCGGCGGCGGCGAGAGCTTCGCGGCGACCGGCGAGCGCGTCGCCGCCACCCGCGACAAGCTGGTCCAGGCCTACGCGGGCCGCACCGTGCTGCTGGTCTCGCACGTGACGCCGATCAAGACGTTCCTGCGGCTCGCCCTGGGCGCCCCGCCCGAGTCGCTGTTCCGGATGGAACTGTCCGCGGCCTCGCTGTCGGCGGTCGCGTACTACGCCGACGGCGGCGCCAGCGTCCGCCTGTTCAACGAGACGTCCCACCTGCGCTGAGCGCCGCCGCCGCACGGGCCAGCGACTCCACCCGGTCCCAGTCCCGGTCGGCCACGGCGTCCTTCGGCAGCATCCAACTGCCCCCGACGCAACCGACGTTGGGCAGTGCCAGGTACTCCGGGGCGGAGTCGGGACCGATGCCGCCGGTCGGGCAGAAACGGGCCTGCGGCAGGGGAGCGGCGAGCGCCTTCAGGTAGGCGGTGCCGCCCGCGGCCTCGGCCGGGAAGAACTTCATCTCCCGCACCCCGCGCTCCAGCAGCGCCACCACCTCCGAGGTGGTCGACACCCCCGGCAGGAAAGGCACGCCGGACGCCCGCATCGCGTCCAGCAGGACGTCCGTCCACCCGGGGCTGACCAGGAACCGCGCCCCCGCCGCGACGACCTCGCCGACCTGGCCCGGCGTGATGACGGTGCCCGCGCCGACCACGGCGCCCGGCACCTCGTCGGCGATGGCGCGGATCGCGTCCACCGCCACCGGCGTCCGCAGCGTCACCTCGATCGCGGGCAGCCCGCCGGCGACGAGCGCCCGGGCGAGCGGTACGGCGTCGGCGAGATCGTCGACGACCACGACGGGCACGACGGGGGCGAGATCCAGCACCGAGGTGGCGGGGGAGGAGGGCAGCGGAGAACTCATGACCTCATCGTGCCGCCGCAACGCACGACACGCAACGCACGTTGCGGCATGCGCAACGGCAGCGAAAGCCGTCCTACCGGAGCGTCAGTGGATCTCGTCCACCAGCACGTCCAGCGACCACGGCCGCCCCGCCTTCGCGGGCGCCGCGGCCTCCACCTCGTACCCCAGGTCCCGCAGCGCCTCCACCAGCTCCGCCGGACCGCCCGGCGCGCTCCCGGACGTCAGCAGGCTCCGGACGATCCGCCCCTTGGTCGCCTTGTTGAAGTGGCTGACCACCTTCCGGGTCGGCGCGTGCAGCACCCGTACGGTCGCCGTCCGCCCGGCGACCTCGCCCTTCGGCTTCCAGGCCGCCGCGTACGCCGACGAGCGCAGGTCCAGGACCAGCCGCTCCCCGGCCGCCTCGGGCAGCACCTCGGCCATCGGTGCCCGCCAGTACGCGCCCAGCGCCCCGAGCCCGGGCAGCTTCACGCCCATCGAGCACCGGTAGGAGGGGATCCGGTCGGTCACCCGCACGGCACCCCACAACCCGGAGAACACCAGCAGCGAACGGGCCGCCCGCCGCTTGGCCGCCGCGTCGAGCGAGGCCAGGTCCAGCGCGTCGTACAGCACACCGGTGTAGATCTCCCCGGCCGGCCGGGCCCCCGCCGTCAGCAGCTCCACGTTCTTGGCGACCTCGCCGCGCAGCCCCTCGCTCAGCCCCAGCACCTCGCGGGCCTTCTCCTCGTCCCCGGCGCACAGGTCGACGAGTTCGCCGAGGACGGTCTCGCGGGCCGGGGTCAGCCCCGGCAGCGACAACGCGTCGGTCTTCAGCGGGGCGCCCCGGCCGGACGCGGCCTTCCCCTCGGACGGCGGCAGCAGGACAAGCACAGGCACTCCTTCGATCCAAGCTCCCGGTCAGGGTACGGCGTGCCCCTCCCGCGCCTGGTTGAGGGCCCGTACGAGGCCGCCGACGTCGTCGGCGTGGCAGCGCACCACGCTGACCTCGTGCCGCCGCCCGAAGAAGGTGACGTGGGTGACGGGCTCGGTGAGTTCGACGGTGACGGACGTCTGCGCGCCCACGGCGAGGTTCAGCTCGCCGTCCTTCGGCTCGTGCGTCGCGCGCAGTTCGCGGCGGACCGAGGCGATCCGCTCCAGCGGTATCCGTACGTCGACATGGACGGCCCGGCGGATCCGCAGCGTGCCCGCGTCCGGGTCCAGGACGTGCGGGCGGACCACGGACGCGGCGTGCAGCCCGATGACGAAGACGACGGTGTACACGTCCAGGACCAGCACCACGTGGTGGACGGTGGGCCAGTCGCGCAGCAGCACGGACATCCCCACGGACTCGACCACGCAGACGAACGCGAAGCCGAACATCATCGCGCCCTGCCCCCGTGCGTACCCGAAGGCGGCCGAGCCGTCCGCCGTGCCGTGGGTCCGCCGGGTCATCCACAGCCACAGGCTCGCCAGCAGCCGCAGCTCGTGCCGGACCAGCAGGTACGGGACCGAGGCGAGGGAGGAGCCCGTCATGACCGCCGCCCTCTCGACACGATCTCCATGGCCTGCCGGATCGCCTCCGCCTGCCCCGGCGCGAAGTCCGCGTACAGGGCGCGCAGGATGCTGTGGTCGAAGTCGAGGTCGACGCCCTCCTCGGGGACCAGGTCCGCCGGCATGGACTCGGCGAGCACCCCGGCCGCCGCCGCCACCCTCGGATCGTCGGCGCCGACGTCCACCAGCTCGTCGAGCAGCGCGTACGCCCTGTGGGCCCGCGCCACCGCCTCCGGCGACCCCAGCGCGCCGCGCAGCGAGGCCACCAGCCCGGCCCGCTCCTCCGGGGGCACCGTGCTCTCCAGCGTCGCCAGCATCTCGCGGTCCCGTACGGCCATGGGGGAACCGGAGACGTCCCCCATCCCCGCGAACAGCTCGGCCAGCTCCGGCGAGACCGGCCCCTCGGGCGGCAGCCCGCCCTCCGACTCCAGCAGGGCCCGCAGCCGCGTCCGGCGCTCCCGGATCGCGGCCTCCTGCCGCGCCAGATCCGCGTCCAGTTCCTCCAGCACCTCGGCCAGCTCCTTCCCGGCCTCGTCCGCGAGCACGTCCCGCACCTCGGCGAGCCCGAGCCCCAGCTCGGCCAGCCGCCGGATCCGGGCCAGCACGACGACGTGCCGCAGCGTGTACGACCGGTACCCGTTGGCCAGCCGTTCCGGCTCGGGCAGCAGCCCCTGGTGGTGGTAGTGCCGCACGGTCCGCGTGGTGACGCCGACGGCGTCGGCGAGTTCTCCGATCCGCATGCCCCCAGTAGAAACGTTGACGTTGCGACAGGGTCAAGCGAACGCACTGGACATCGCCGTGTTTCCTCTGATCCCGTACGACCAGGGGGTGGGGACGGTGGACGCACGCGAACAGGCACGGTGGACCAGGGCCCGGCTGGGGACCGGCGGCCCGCCCCTCGACCTGCTGACCGCCCGCTTCGACCGGCACGTCTACGCCCCGCACGCGCACGACGAGTTCACGGTCGGCGTCACCGTCGGCGGCCTGGAGGTCATCGCCTACCGGGGCGGCCACATCCACTCCGGCCCGGGATCCATCGTCGTCCTGGAACCCGGCGAGATGCACACCGGCGGCCCGGCCGCCCCCGACGGCTACTCCTACCGCGCCCTGTACGCGGCCCCCGCGCTGCTCGCCGACGGGCTGCGCGGCGACTCTCTCCCGCACTTCCGCGAACCCGTCCTCGACGACCCGCGGCTCGCCGCCGCCCTGCGCGCCGCGCACACGGACCTGACCCGCTGCCCCGACCCCCTGGAGGCCGAGTCCCGGCTGCCCTGGCTGCTCACGGCCCTGGCCGGCCGCCATTCCACGTCCCGGACGGCCGACGACACCGTGGTCCCGGGCGCCGCCGGCGTCGCCCGCCTCGTCCGCGACCGCCTCGCCGACGAACTCCTCGCCCCGCCGACCCTGGCGTCCCTCGCCACCGACCTGGGCCTGTCCCGCTACCAGCTCCTGCGCGCCTTCCGTACGACGATGGGGATACCGCCGTACGCCTGGCTCGCCCAGCACCGGGTGGCCAGGGCGCGCGGTCTCCTGGAGGCCGGGCTGCGCCCCGCCGAGGTGGCGGCGCTGGTGGGCTTCGCGGACCAGGCGCACCTGACCCGCTGGTTCCGCAGGGTGCTCGGCGTGACCCCGGCGGCGTACCGCAACAGCGTTCAAGACGGCGCCCCCTGAGGAGCCCGAGACTCGCCGCATGACTGCACGCGGCTGGTTCCTGTTCTCCCTGATGGGAGTGGTCTGGGGCATCCCCTACCTGATGATCAAGGTGGCGGTGGACACCGTCTCCCCGTCCGGGGTGGTGTTCACGCGCTGTGCGCTGGGCGCCGCCCTCCTGCTCCCCTTCGCGCTGCGCAAGGGCGACCTGTTCCGGACCGTCCGGGCCCACTGGAAGCCGCTCCTCGCCTTCGCGGTCATCGAGATCATCGGCCCCTGGTGGACCCTGACCGACGCCGAACGCCACCTGTCCAGCTCCACCGCGGGCCTGCTGATCGCGGGCGTCCCGATCGTCGGCGTCGCCCTGGCCCGCTTCTTCGGCGCCACGGAGACCCTGGGCGCGCGCCGGATCTGCGGCCTCGCCCTGGGCCTGGCGGGCGTGGCGGTACTGACCGTCCCGCACCTGACCGGCGGCAACGCCCGCTCTCTCGCCGAGGTGCTGCTGACGGTGGTCGGGTACGCCACGGCGCCGCTGATCGCCGCCCGCCACCTCAAGGACGTACCGTCCCTCCACCTCACCGCGTCCTGCCTCACCCTCGCGGCCCTCGTCTACGCCCCCGCCGCGATCCTCACCCGCCCCGACACACTCCCGGCGCCCTCGGTGCTCGCCGCCCTCGCCGGCCTCGGCGTGGTCTGCACGGCGATCGCCTTCGTCGCCTTCCTGGAGCTGATCAAGGAGGCCGGCCCGACCCGCGCGACGGTCATCACGTACGTCAACCCGGCGGTCGCGGTGACGGCGGGCGCCGTCTTCCTGGACGAGCCCCTGACACCGACGGTCCTCGCCGCCTTCGCCCTGATCCTGACGGGCTCGGTCCTGGCGACGGCGGCCACGACGGCCACTGGACCGATCCGCCGCACCCGCCCGGTACCATGGTCGACACGGCAGACGAGCCGGGCGGGCGGCCGCGTGGAGTCCCTCACGGGACTTCCCGAGGAACGTCCGGGCTCCACAGGGCGGGGTGATGGCTAACGGCCACCCGGGGTGACCCGCGGGACAGTGCCACAGAAAGCAGACCGCCGGGGACTTCGGCCCCCGGTAAGGGTGAAACGGTGGTGTAAGAGACCACCAGTGCCCAGGGCGACCTGGGCAGCTAGGTAAACCCCACCCGGAGCAAGGTCAAAAGGAGCGCCGTAAAAAGCGCTCTGCGCGGACGTACGAGGGCTGCCCGCCCGAGTCCGCGGGTAGACCGCTGGAGGCCGGTGGCAACACCGGCCCTAGATGGATGGCCGTCGCCGGAGGGCCCGCGAGGACCCTCCGGAACAGAACCCGGCGTACAGCCCGACTCGTCTGCCGCCACCTGCGACTCGGTCCTGCGCCCCACGCCTGTCGGACGCGGCGAACACGCCGTCCAGCTCAGGAAGTGAGCAGCAGCTGAATCCCCTCGCCCAGCCGTTGCCCAGCTCGCTGACTTGTAGCATCTCAGCACCGATGCACAAGGGGGACGCGTGATCGAACTGGCTGACATGATCCGAGAGTTGCGTGAGCAGCTGACCACCACCCTGGCGTACGGCGACGGCAGGATGCTCCGCTTCGAGCTGGGACCCGTGGAGGTCGAGGCATCCGTCGCCGTCGCACGGGAGGGCGGCGGGGACGCGAAGGTACGGCTGTGGGTCGTCGACGCCGGGGCGAGCGGTAAGTACGGCCACGCCGAGACACAACGGATCACACTCACGCTCGTTCCAAAGGTCGTACCGCCGGGCGGTGGCCTGTCGGAGACGGCGATGATCACGGGTGACGAGGTTGACGACGAGATCTGATCGAGGGATACGCCCGGAGCGGATCGCGGAGGTCATCGTCACCCTGCCGGTGGGCGGGAGCAGTGGGCGGCGCGGATCGGGGTATCTCGTCGCGTCCGGCACGGTTCTCACGGCTGCGCACGTCGTCGCGGGTGCCGACGGTGTCCGGGTCCGCTTCCAGGCCGACCGGCCGGGGGAGCGAGTCGTCGAGGCGATGGTGGCCTGGTCGAACGACAGCATCGACGTCGCTGTGCTGACTCTGCCGGAGAGCGATGCCGGTGACATCCCGCCCGTCTCCTTCGGCGGGATCGGGGAGCAGGACGCGGTGCTGAACTGCACGGCGATGGGGTTTCCCCGATTCAAGCTCCGTACGGACGCCGCAGGCCGCCGCTTCCGGGACGCCGAGCACTTGGACGCCACGTGTGCGGTGCTGGCCAACCGGCGTGAGGGCACTCTGGATCTGAGGATCACCGCGCCGCCCGCCGAGGATCCGGATCCCGAACGGGACGCCTGGGAGGGAATGTCGGGCGCGGCCGTCTTCAGCGGCGGACACTTGGTCGGCCTGGTCAGCCGTCATCACCGCAGGGAGGGGCCGGGCCGGATCGCGGCGGGTCGGGTGGACCGGTGGTCGGACGGTCTGGGAGCGATCGAACGGGCCGTTCTGGAGGGCCTGCTGGGCCACGGCCTGGCGGCACTGCCCTCCGTAGCGCCGGCCTCTGCCCTCGACCTCGTCCAGGAGAACCACAGAGCACAACTCACGGACATCGCGCCGGAGTTGCTTGACGAGCGGGAGGCCGAGCTGGCGGACCTGGTTTCCTTCTGCGGCGGACCGGAGCCGTACCGCTGGCTGCAGGGCCGCCCGTGGGCGGGGAAGACCGCGCTGGCGGCCTGGTTCGCGCTGCATCCGCCGCGGGGGATCGTGCCGGTGTGGTTCTTCATCACCGCCCGGTATGCCGGTCAGTCGGACGGCAACGCGTACACGGGGGCGGTCATCGACCAGCTCGCGGCGATCGCGGGCCGCGAACCGGCTACCGTGGGCTCCCCGGCCGCGCGCGACGGCGAACGCCGGCTGCTGCTGCGTCAGGCCGCGGAACGGGTCGCCGAGGACGGCGGCACGCTGCTGCTGGTCGTTGACGGCCTGGACGAGGACCAGTCCCGGATGCCTGGCGGCGGGGGCACCAGCATCGCCTCTCTCCTGCCCGAACGTCTCCCGCCGAATGTCCGCGTCCTGGTGACCAGTCGGCCAAGCCCCGGCATCCCGCCGGACGTCGCGGGCGGGCACCCGCTGCGCCACTGCCCGGTAATGGAGCTCTCCACCTCGCAAGCAGCCCGCCACACCGAGCACGAAGCCAAGTACGACCTCCAACGGGCACTGGCCGGCGACCAGTTGGAGCGCGACGTGGTCGGGCTCCTTACCGCTGCGCGCGGCACCCTCGCCGTCGAGGACCTGCGTGAACTGACGGGCGAGCCCGGCTACACGTTGCGGCAGAGGCTCGGGAGTGTGTTCGGCCGTATCCTGCGGCTGCGTGGCGGCGGCTTCGACAGTTCCGCCGAGACCGACGTGACGCTGTACACGACCAGCCGCGGCTACCTCTTCGCCCACGAGACACTCCTCGTGGCCGCCCAGGACGAACTCGGGCCGGACGCGGATTCGTATGGGGAGCGGCTGCACGCCTGGGCGGAGACGTACGAGCGCCGGGGCTGGCCGGAGGACACGCCGCTGTACCTGCTGCAGCCGTACGGCCGTCTGGTCGCGCTCCTCCGAGACGCAGGTCGAGCCACCGCTCTGGCCACGGATCCACGACGGCGAGATCGGCTGCGCGAGGCGACGGGGAGCGATGCGGCCTGCCTCGCGGAGATCGCGGCGGCGCGGGAGACGGTTGGGCTGGCCACCCCCGACGACCTGGGGGCGCTGGGGGCGCTCGCGGCGACGAGGGACCTGGTGGCCCGGCGCAACGAGTCGCTGCATCCCGACATCCCGGCCGTGTACGCGCGTCTCGGCCGTATCCGCCATGCCATCGGCCTCGCCCGCAGTGTCTTCCGGACCACGGACCGCGCCAGGGCGGTGATCGGTGTGGCCCGTGTCCTGGCGGAGGCGAGTGACCGGCGGGCAGCGGGGCTGGCGGAGGAGGCGGTGCGGCTGGCGGAAGAGGCCGCGGACGAGTCGGCGTCGCCCGACACGGTCGACTCGGCGCGGGCCATGAGGGCGACGGCCCTGGCACTGGCGGGCCGCGAGACAGAGGCGGCGCAAGGGTTCCGCGTCGGGCCCCGACCGCACGATGGCCCGAGCACCAAGGCCTTCGTCAAGGCCCTGATCACGACTGCCACCGTGCTACGGAATCCGGCGGGTGCGGTCGGCCTGCTCGGGCAGGCGGAGAAGTCCGCCGAGCTGATCGAGTTCCTTCCGGACCGTGTGCGCGTTCTGGCGAGCGTCGCCGAGGCATGCTCGGCGTGCGGCCTTCCCGAGGACGCGACACGGCTCTACGGCTCCGTGGTCCAGCTCGCCCAACGTCATGACACGACCGACTTTGAGAACCTCTACGCGGTCGCCGCAGAGGCCCTGCGCGATGCGCTCCCCTCCGAGGCCGAGCGGCTGGCCTCGTTGGCCGCGACGAAATCGCACCCGGGCGGGCACGGCGTCGGTGACGAGGCGACCTGTGGCGACGTCTGCGCACTCGTCGCCACGGACCGCATGACGGATGCCCACCGGCTCGCGGAGTACGTCGGCAATCCCGGCACGCTGCGTGCCCAACGGGTCACCTGGTCGGTGGTTGCCGAAGGCTGGGCCCGCAGGGGTGCGACCACCGAGGCCTGGGCGGCACTCGAACAGTCCCGGCAGGCCCGCCTGCGCGACGGCGACATCGACGACACCACGCAGCGTGTCACCGAGTTCCTCGCCCGCGCCGGTGCCGCCGAGCAACTGGTGACCACGCTGCTCACCCAGGAGTACTCCTCACCGGATGGCCCGACATGGTGGGAGGCCGCCGAAGTGCTCGCCGGTCTCGCCGGCCACCTCATCCCCGTCGACCCGCGGCGATCGCTGGATCTGCTCCACACGGCCGAGTACGGACATCAGCCAACGGCCACCGCGGTCAACCGGGTTGATCAGCAACACCTGGCCGCCTTGGCGGGTGCCCTCGCCACCGCAGGCAGACCCGACGACGCGGAGCAACTCGTGGCGGCGATCAGTGAGACCTCGGTGCGCGCCTGGGGCCTCGCCGTCGTGTCCCTGGCCGTCGCCGACAGCGACCCCGGCCGGGCACTGCGTCTCGCCGAGGAGGCCGTCGACCTGTCGTCAGCGGTCGGCTGGGACTGGGCTTCTCCTTCCCCCATGGCCACTGCCATCCAGGCGCTGGCCTGGGCCGGCGCGGCCGAACGCGTCGCGGGCATCCTTCGGGAACCCGAGCACGAGGACAGACCGTGGAGAGGGTACGACCATGACCGTGCCTGTACGGAGGCCGCCGCGGGCCTCTGGTCGCACGACCCCGAACTGGCGGCCCGGCTGGTGGACGACGTACTCCAAGGCGTGCACCTTGATCCCGTGTTGCCCCTCGCACCGCTGCTCGTCGCTGTCGGGTCCCACGACGGTGAACGCAGTGCGCGCGTCTGGCAGGCCCTGCACACCCCACACGTACTGGACCCCGCGCACGATGACTACGACGGGTTCCACCCGGACAGCAGAAGGGTGCTGCTCAGTCTGTTGACCGCCACAACCGACCCGGCCGCCGCACGCGGGCGACTCGACATGCTTCCGAGGCACGCGCCACCAGGGTTCAATGACGCCCAGGCAGTGAGCGGATCGGCCCTCGCCCACGCCGCGCTCGGTGATCACGAGGCGGCCCGGACCATGGCCGGGCGCGGAGAGGATGCGGAGCAATGTGCGGCGGTCTTCGCTCACCTCGCCGCGTACGTCGCTTCGCTGCCCGGCGACCGCCTCCCGGTTCCGCTCCACGCCCAATTCGACATCGCGCCGCTCGCGCGACGCTTGGCCACACTCCTCGTCCCGCCCCCCTCCGGTCCCGACCTCCCGCGCGCAAGGGCCCTCCTCGCGGAGGCCCTCACCCCAGAGGGCTGGCATCACGCGCTACCGGTGCTCGCCGTGATCGATGCCGATGCGGTCCTTCGGGTGCGGGATGTCCTTCTTGCCGCTGACTCGTCCGCCACGGCTGGTCGAACGCCGTGGAGTGGCGCGAATGGGTGATCACTACACGTGTGCTGGTCGGCGCCGGCAGGTCACGGAACGTCGCGGGATCAGCTCTCCCGCCCCGTCGCCGCCACCGTCACGCCGAGGCCGATCATCGTGAGCCCGCCGGCCCCGCCCACCAGGGAGAGTCGCCTGGGTGAGCGGGCGAACCAGTCGCGGCCGGTCGACGCGGCGAGGCCCCACAGGCTGTCGCAGGCCAGCGCGATGACGTTGAAGACCAGCCCGAGCAGCAGCATCTGGACCGTGACGTGTCCCTGCGCGCGGTCGACGAACTGCGGCAGTACGGCGGCGAAGAACACGATGGTCTTGGGGTTGGCGACCCCCACCGCGAACCCCTCCCACAGTGTGCGCAGCCCGCCCCGCGCCGGCTCGTCACCCGTGAACGCCGCCCGCAGGGCACCGCGTTGCCGCCACGCCCTGACCCCCAGGTACACCAGGTAGGCGGCGCCGGCCAGCTTCAGCGCGGTGAAGACGAGGACGGAACGCTCCACGACCGACCCGACCCCGAGGGCCACGGCCACGACGAGCAGATAGGCGCCCAGCGTGTTGCCCACGACCGTGGTCAGCGCGGCGCGGCGGCCCTGGGCCAGCGCCCGGCCGATCACGAACAGGACGCTGGGTCCGGGGACCACGATCAGCAGGAACGACACGGCCGCGAAGGCGAACAGACGGTCGGCAGACACCATGCCGCCCATCGAAGCATGGCCGGGATTGCTTCTCAGCTCGATTTTTCGGCTCTTCGAAACTTTCGTTTGATTCGATCTTCATTTCTGACTTGGCGCGGGAAAAGGTGAGTTCTGGCTGCATCGATGGGCTCTTTGCGAGGCAATTAGCGTGGCGAAGGTTTCGAAAAATGTGCCGAAAGTGTTGACGCTCGACGTGTACATGCCAACCCTGGCGCCGTCCCCGAACCTTCAGCCGTGAGGAGTTCGCATGCGTTCCCTTGTTTCCGGGGTGGCCGTCGCCGTGTTGGCCGTCGCCGGTACCGTCGTCACCGGTGCCGACCCCGCGCAGGCCGCCGTCTGCAACGGCTACGTCGGGCTCACCTTCGACGACGGGCCCTCCGGTACCACCCGGGCCCTGCTCGACGCGCTGAAGCGGAACGGGCTGCGGGCCACCATGTTCGACCAGGGGCAGTACGCCGCTCAGAACCCGTCCCTGGTCCGGGCCCAGGTCGATGCCGGGATGTGGGTGGCCAACCACAGCTACACCCACCCGCACATGACCCAACTGAGCCAGGCCCAGGTGGACTCGGAGATCTCCCGGACCCAGCAGGCCGTCGCCAACGCGGGCGGCGGGACGCCCAGGCTGTTCCGGCCGCCGTACGGCGAGACCAACGCCACGCTCCGGTCGGTCGCGGCCAAGTACGGGCTGACCGAGGTGATCTGGGACGTCGACTCGCAGGACTGGAACAACGCGAGCGTCGACGCGATCGTGCGGGCCGTCTCCCGGCTGGGCGACGGACAGGTCGTTCTCATGCACGACTGGCCGGCCAACACGCTCGCCGCCGTCCCGCGCATCGCGCAGACCCTGGCGGGCAAGGGCCTGTGCTCCGGCATGATCTCGCCGCGGACCGGCCGTGCGGTCGCCCCGGGCTGACCGCACCCCAGGGGCCCGCGCGAAGAAATGCACGTGCGGGTCTCCGGGCCGGTGGGATACGTTCCCACCTGTTCGAAGGGGGGCCAGACATGGCGAAGTTGAACCAGATCATCGCGGTCGAGAAGGGCGTCAAGAGCAAGTCGCTCCAGGACGTCACCGCCGCGCACCAGAAGGTGCAGAAGCCCGCGCTGCTGGCCGGGATCTCGCGTACGTACCAGCCGAAGGACGAGGAGGGCGAGCAGCTGCCGCCCGAGTCGACGCGGGTGCAGGTGCGGGCCGAGGACGTGCTGCGCGAGATGGGCTCCTCGCTGACGCGGCTGTTCGACGTGACCGCGACCAAGGACTGGGCGAACTGCTCGGCCCGCGCGGACGTCACCGTCGACGGGCGGACGGTCGTCGCCGACGTTCCGGTCAGCTACCTGCTCTTCCTGGAGAAGCAGCTCACCGATCTGCACGCCTTCGTGAAGAAGCTGCCGACGCTCGACGCCGCCGAGGCGTGGGCGCAGGACCCGTCCACGGACTGGTGGAAGACGGACCCCGTCCGCACCATCCGGACGAAGAAGGTCCCGCGCAACCACGTGAAGGCCGAGGCCACGGAGAAGCACCCGGCGCAGGTCGAGGTGTACTACGAGGACGTGCCGATCGGGTACTGGACGACCGTGAAGTTCTCCGGCGCGCTGCCGGCGCGGCGGGTGAACGAGCTGCTGGGGCGGGTCGAGAAGCTCCAGCAGGCCGTCAAGTTCGCCCGGGAGGAGGCCAACGGCGCCGAGGTCACCGACCAGCGGGTCGGGGACGCGGTGTTTGGCTACCTGTTCGACTGAGGCCCCTCGCGGGCCCTCGTACGGGTAGCCCCCACAGATGCCCCCGCGTGCGAGCGCGGGGGTGCGCAAGCTGAAACTGACGTTCAGCCTGAAGAGGCGCGCCGCACGTGTCGCGTGCGGTCCGTGCCGTCAATCTCAGACTCTCGCTCCAGCTTCAGCATCGCCGCCGATCACCGGAGCGACAAGGCCGGACGACCGCCGTCGGATGCGAGTTCGAATCTCGTCTGCACCGCTTCCTGGTGCGGTAGTTCAAAGGCAGAACACGACGGCCTGACGACTGATCCGTCCTTTCACAGGACTCCGGTGTGCGCATCAGGTGGCATTCCCAGGGGCCCGGGAGCAGGCTACGCTCCCGGGCTCCGCCACGTCAGGACGCGGTGGTGCCGCGCGGCCTGCCCGCCACCCGTGCCAGATGGCGGCCGAAGACATGCCGTGCCTCGGGTGTCAGGGTCCGCAGCGCCACCATCGCCGTGATCACCACGTCGCACAGCTCCGCCTCCACGTCCTCCCAGGTGTGGGTGGTGCCCTTGCGCGGGTTCTGGCCGGTCGCGCCGATCACCGCCTCGGCGACCTCCCCGACCTCCTCCGACAGCTTCAGCATGCGCAGCAGCAGGCCCTCCCGGCCGCCGACGGGCTGGTCCGCCTCCAGCCACTTGCACAGGTCGTCGATGGTGTCCCAGAGATGGTCGGCCGGGGTGCCGACGGGGTTGTCGCTCATGCGGAGCAGCGTGCCATGCCCGGTCGGGGCGTGGAGTCGGTCCGGCGTCGGCGCGGCCTCAGTCGAACAGGGGCTCCTGCTCGCCCTCGGCCGCCTTCCGTACCCGCTTGTTGCGGGCGCCGACGACCACCGCCGTGGCCGCCGCCGTCGCCGCGAAGGCGGCCGGGACCATCCAGTTGCGGTTGACCGCGTGGCCGAGGGCGTGGTCGAGGGAGAGGCGGCCGGGGCCGGTGACCGCGAGGCCGGTGGCGGTCAGGGCGAGGGACGCGGCGTACTCGTAGCCGCCGGCCTGGGCGAAGAAGCCGTTCGGGGCGTGCACCGCCGCCGCGCCCGCCATCGCGCCGGCCGCCGCGGCACCCGCGGCCGGGGTGGCCAGGCCCAGCGCCAGCAGCGTCCCGCCGCCCGCCTCCGCCAGGCCGGCCATGACCGCGCTGGTCCGGCCGGGCTCGTACCCCATGGCCTCCATGGCCTGGCCGGTCCCCTCGATGCCGCCACCGCCGAACCAGCCGAGCAGCTTCTGCGCCCCGTGCGCGGCCAGTACGCCGCCGGTACCCAGTCGGAGCAGCAGCAGGCCCAGATCGCGCCGGTCGTAACAGTTCACGTCGACTCCCTCGCAGACGGCGGCGGCTCACACCCCACCACCGTCTCCCGGGTGTCCCGCGCGGGCCCGTCGCGGGCGCCGTTCGGGTGGCGGACCGGTGGCGGGGGCGCCGGGCCGGTGTGACGCTGGCCGGCATGACCATTCAGACCACGCGACTCAGCGACCCGGCCGTCCGCGGCTTCGTCACCGCCGTCAACGCCCACGACCGCGACGCCTTCCTCGCGCTGCTCGCGCCGGACGCCACCATGGCCGACGACGGAGCCGACCGGGACCTCGCCGAGTGGATCGACCAGGAGATCTTCTCCTCCAACGGCCACATGGAGGTCGACAACGAGTCGAACGGCGGTCGCGCCCTCATCGCCCGCTACCGCAACGACACCTGGGGCGAGATGCGTACCCGGTGGGACTTCACCGTGGACGACGACGGCCGGATCGCGCGGTTCGAGACCGGGCAGGCGTAGCCGGGAAACGGTGCGGCAGCCGTTCCGTCCACCGGTCTGCCGGTGTGGCGGAACGGCCGCCGCCTCCCCCCTCGGTATGGCCCATGGAGCGTGGTGGAAGGGCCTTGTGGAAGACCGACGCTTCAAGTGTGGAGTTCTGGTGAAGGGGATTTGAGCATAGGCCCTCCACCGGCCGCAATACTGCGGACTTTGATATTCCGATTGTGTGAATCGACTCAGCCGCGCCCCACGTACGGCATCGCCGTCGCCATGACCGTCGCGAACTGCACGTTCGCCTCCAGCGGCAGCTGCGCCATGTGCCGCACCGTGCGCGCCACGTCGGCCACGTCCATCACGGGCTCGGGTGCCGTCTCCCCGTTGGCCTGGAGCGCGCCGGTCTGCATCCCGGCCGTCATGTCGGTCGCCGCGTTGCCGATGTCGATCTGGCCGACCGCGATGCCGTAGGGACGGCCGTCCAGCGACAGCGACTTGGTCAGGCCCGTCAGCGCGTGCTTGGTCGCGGTGTACGCCACCGAGTGCGGGCGCGGCGTGTGCGCCGAGATCGAGCCGTTGTTGATGATCCGGCCGCCCCGCGGGTCCTGCTCCTTCATCTGCCGGTACGCCGCCTGCGCGCACAGGAACGCGCCGTTCAGGTTGGTGTCCACCACGTGCCGCCACGCCTCGTAGGGCAGTTCCTCGACCGGCACGCCGCCCGGGCCGAACGTCCCGGCGTTGTTGAACAGCAGGTCCAGGCGTCCGAAGCGGCCGCGTACGGCGGCGAACAGGGCCGCCACGTCGTCCGGGCGTGACACGTCGGCGCGCACGGGCAGCGCCGCGGCGCCCGCCGGGGCCAGCGCGGCCGTCTCCTCCAGTGTCTCGGGGCGCCGGCCGGCCAGCGCCACCGCCCAGCCCGCGGTGAGCAGTTCCACGGCGACCGCCCGGCCGATGCCGGAACCGGCGCCCGTCACGACGGCGATCTGCTGCGCGCCGACGGTTTCCTCGTCGGTGGTTCTCACGGAGTTCATGAGTCGGCAGCGTACGGGTCGCGGATCATGCGGACCTCACCGTCCCGACACGGGGTCGCCATGTTCGCGCCAAGCGAGTGTCGTTCCCGGACCGTCGAATGCCCCTTGCAACCACCGCAAGGGGAGGAACGGATGACACCCGCGAACCAGCACGCCCAGTCCCAGCCCTCGCACGCGCCCGAACTCCGCGCCGCCGCCGAACTGGACGCCGGAGTAGTGTGATTGGACTAGCCCGAGTAGCTGAATGTAATATGTTGCGCACGCTCAGCGACAAACAGCTGGGCAGACCTGAGCATTGCCCACGTCGCGGCGGGGTACGCCGGAGGGGTGACAGCCCGCAAGGGTTCGAGCGCTCGTGAACTTCAGCCCATCTGGGCTGGAATCCCGCGGATTCGGCCAAGGGAGGATGCCAACACACCGTGCACGTCGAGAGGGTGGGGTCGACCACCTCACCTTTCCGGCCACGTCTACTGCTACTGCTTCCGCGCCGGCCGCACCCGCACCGCGCCCCTCGCCGTACAGCGGGTCTCCGACCTCACCTTCGGTCTCGTCTCCTGCCAGAAGTACGACGAGGGGTACTACACCGCGTACCGGCACCTGGCCCAGGAGGACGTGGACGTCGTCTTCCACCTCGGCGACTACCTGTACGAGTACGCCGTCAACGACACCGGCGGCCAACGCGCCTACCCCGCGGGCACCCTGCCCGGCCTCTTCAACCGCGAGACCGTGACCCTGGAGGACTACCGGCTGCGGTACGCCCTCTACAAGTCGGACCCCGACCTGCGGGCCGCGCACGCCGCCCACCCCTTCGTCGTCACCTGGGACGACCACGAGAACATGCCGCTGCGGCGGCCCCAGCTCCCCGACGGCCCGGACCTCAAGCTCTACCGCCGCCTGCACTGGGGCCGACTGGCCCAGTTCTACGTGCTCGACACCCGCCAGTACCGCTCCAACCAGGCATACGGTCGAACGCCCTGTGGAACGTGGTGCCCCAGCAGGTCACCTTCGCCCGCCGGTACAACTCCACCACCCTGCCGTCCAAGGTCTCCATGGACTCCTGGGACGGCTACCCGGCCTCCCGCGAGCGGGTGCTGGCCGGCGCGCAGGCCGCCGGGATCGAGAACCTGATGGTCCTCACCGGCGACGTGCACGTCTCCTACGGCTTCGACATCAAGCGCGACTTCGACGACCCCGGCTCCCGCACCCTGGGCACCGAGATCGTCACCACCTCCGTCACCAGCGGCCGCGACGGCTCCGAGAAGCCCTCCAACTGGGACACCCTCATGGCCGCCAACCCGCACCTGAAGTTCTTCAACGGGCGGCGCGGCTACGCCAAGGTGTCGCTCGGCCGGGAACTGGCGCGCGCCGACTTCAAGACGGTGTCCCACGTGACCACGCAGGGCGCGCCGCTCACCACCGCCGGGTCCTTCGTGACGGAGGTGGGGGAGCAGGGGCTCAAGCCGGCGTGACCGCGCGCTCCTCGCCGGGATAGCGGACGCCGACGCGCTCACGGACCGCGTCGAGCGTCCGCATCACCGCCAGCGTGCCGTCGAGCGGCACCAGCGGCGACTCCGTCTCCCCGGCCCGCAGCGCCCGCATCACCTCGCGGGCCTCGTGCTGGAGGCTGGCCCGGGGGCCGTCGGCCGGATCGGCCCGGAACTCCTCCGGGTCCCTGCCGTCGCGGTGCAGGACGAAGTGGTCCGGGAAGAAGAAGCCGTACGGGACGTCGATGCGGCCCTTGGAGCCGGTGACCGAGGCGGAGTTGGGGGTGCCGCCGATGATGGAGCAGTGCACCGACGCGAGCGCGCCGCTCCCGTAGGAGAGCAGGGCGCCCGTCTGGAGGTCGACGCCCTCGTCCGAGAGGACCGACCGCGCGACGACGTCCGACGGTTCACCGAGCAGCAACTGCGCGAACGACACCGGGTACACGCCCAGGTCCAGCAGCGCGCCGCCGCCCTGCGCGGGGTCGCGCAGACGGTGGGTGGGAGGGAAGGGGCCCGCCAGTCCGAAGTCCGCGTGGACGCTGCGGATCTCGCCGATCGCGCCGTCGGCGACGAGTGCCCTCAGGCGTCGTACCAGCGGGTTGCAGTACATCCACATCGCTTCCATGAGGAAGACGCCGCGCTGCCGGGCGAGCGCGACCAGCTCCTCCGCCTCGCGCGCGTTCAGCGTGAACGGCTTCTCGCAGAGCACGTTCCGGCCCGCCTCCAGGCACAGGCCGGCGGCCGTCCGGTGCGCCGAGTGCGGGGTGGCGACGTACACCACGTCGACGTCCTCGTCGCGCGCCAGCGTCTCCCAGTCGCCGTACGCCCGCGGTATCCCGAACCGCTCCGCGAACGCCTTCGCCGACGCCTCGGTCCGCGAGGCCACCGCCACGACCTCCGCGTCCGGCAGATCGACCAGATCCGCCGTGAACGTCGCCGCCATCCCGCCGGTCGCCAGAATCCCCCAGCGCACCTTCTGCCCGGTCACCGCTGACACGCTGCCCCACCCTCGCTCAGGTTCGTTCGAGTCTGTTCGTTCAAGTGCGTACGAGCTGAGAGCATAGGTGGCGGATCTGTAGAAGAGGGAGGGGCACATGCCCGAGCGCGGGCCGTCCATATCGTACGAATCGACCGACACCACGAGCCCCGGAACGGGGCCGGCCGTCCACTCGCTGCGCGCCGCCCGCCGCACCGGGCTGCTCGTCACACTCATCCTCGGCAGCCTCACCGCGACGCCGCCGCTGGCGATGGACATGTACCTCCCCTCGCTCCCGGAGGTCACCCGGTCCCTGAACGCGCCCGCCGCGACCGTCCAGCTCACGCTCACCGCCTGCCTGGCCGGCATGGCCCTCGGCCAGCTCGTCGTCGGACCGATGAGCGACAAGTGGGGACGCCGGCGTCCGCTGCTCGCCGGGCTCGCGGTCTACGTCGTCGCCACCGCCCTGTGCGCGATCGCGCCCACCGTCGAACTCCTCGTCGCCTTCCGGCTGATCCAGGGGCTCGCGGGTGCCGCCGGGATCGTGATCGCCCGGGCCGTGGTCCGCGACCTCTACGACGGTGTGGCCATGGCCCGCTTCTTCTCTACCCTCATGCTGATCTCCGGCGTCGCGCCGATCGTGGCGCCGCTCATCGGCGGGCAGATCCTGCGGGTGACGGACTGGCGGGGCGTGTTCGTGGTCCTCGTCGTGGTCGGGGTGGTGCTCGGCGTCGTGGTCTGGGCCAAGCTGCCCGAGACGCTGCCGGAGGCCGAGCGGCACGCGGGCGGGGCCCGTGACACCCTCCGCGCGATGCGCGGGCTGCTCGCCGACCGCGCCTTCACCGGCTACATGCTCGCGGGCAGCTTCGCCTTCGCGTCCCTGTTCGCCTACGTGGCCGCGTCCCCGTTCGTCATCCAGGAGATCTACGGCGCCTCCGCGCAGACCTTCAGCCTGCTGTTCGGGCTCAACTCGATCGGCCTGGTCGTCGTCGGACAGATCAACGGCAAGATCCTCGTCGGCCGGGTCCGGCTGGACCGGGTGCTGTGCGTCGGCCTCGTGATCGTGATCGCCGCCGCGACCGCGCTGCTCCTGATGTCCCTGGGCGTCTTCGGCGAGGTCGGGCTCGTGCCGGTCGCCGCCGCGCTGTTCGTGCTGATGTCCGCGATGGGGATCAGCCTGCCGAACACCCAGGCGCTGGCCCTGATGCGGGTCAAGAAGTCGGCCGGCTCCGCGTCCGCGCTGCTCGGCACGTCCTCCTTCCTCGTCGGCGCCGTCGCATCCCCGCTGGTCGGGATCGGCGGCGAGGACACCGCCCTCCCGATGGCCGTCGTCCAGCTGACGGCGGCGGTGGTGGCGCTCGGCTTCCTCGTGTTCCTCGTGGGCATGGGGCGTCCCTCGGCGGAGCGTGCGAGCGTGCGGGGAGCCGCGAGCGGGCAGGGAGCGGAGAACTGAGCGCTCCGAGACTGCGCGGTGGCAGCCCTGAGCGGGCCGGGCTCGATCCCCGGCAGCTCCGCCGTGTCGTCGCCGACGTGCACGCCCTCACCGCCGGTGCGCGGCCCTGGGCGGCGGGTGCCGTCGTGGCCGTCGGGCGCGGGCCCGTGCTCGCCGTCGAGGAGGCGGCGGGGTGGGCCGTGCGGTACGCCGCCTACGATCCGCACACCGACCGGGGGGTGGAGCTGCCGGAGCGGGAGCGGGTGCCGATGAGCGTGGGGACGCCGTTCGACCTGGCGTCCCTCACGAAGCTGTTCACCTCCGTCGCCGCGGTGCAGCAGATCGAGCGGGGGACGCTCGGCATCGACGCGGAGGTGGGCGCGTACCTGCCGGACTTCCGGGGTGCGGCCGAGCACCGGGTCACCGTGCGGCAACTGCTCACGCACACCTCCGGGCTGCGGCCCGAACTTCCGCTGTACGACTGCGCGGACGACGCGGAGCGGCTGGCGCTGCTGCGGGCGGAGCGGCCGGTGGGGGTGCCGGGTGGTACGTACTGCTACTCGGACCTGAACATGCTGCTCCTCCAGCAGGTGCTGGAGCGCATCACCGGGCGCGGGCTCGACGTCCTCGTCCGGGACGGGATCACCCGGCCGCTGGGCATGACGGCGACGGGCTTCGGGCCGTGCCCGTCGGCTGCGGCGACGGAGGACCAGCGGCGGCCGTGGGGGAAGGCCGACCGGGGGATGCTGCGGGGGGTCGTCCACGACGAGAACGCGTGGGCGCTGGGCGGGGTGGCCGGGCACGCGGGGCTGTTCTCGACCGGGCGTGACCTCGCGGTCTTCTGCCGGGCGCTGCTCGGGGGCGGGGCGTACGGGCCGGCCCGCATCCTCGGTCCCGACTTCGTGGAGCTGCTGCTCACGGAGCCGGGGCTGGGGTTCGCCCTCGACCAGGCGTGGTTCATGGGTGAGCTGGCGGGACGCGGGGCGGCGGGGCACACCGGGTTCACCGGCACGATGCTGGTCCTCGACCGCGTGACGGACACCTTCGCGATCCTCCTCGCGAACACGGTCCACCCGCGCCGGGGGCTCGCTGCCAACGGGCCCCGGGCGGGGGTGTGCACGCGGGTGTCCCGAGCGGTACGGGATGCCTGACGGCGGTGCTGTGGCGGGTGGGTCGGGAGCGCCTATCGCGTTACCGCGGGCAGATGTGCCGCCTGGGGCGGCACGGGTGGGCGCGGCGGCACCCGGCAAGCGCCGGGTCGCGTCACCCACCCCCGGCCCGGCCCGCGCAGCCCCTCGTAGAATCGTCGCGTGAACGACCCTGCCGACATCCTGCGTGCCGCCCTCGCCGACCTCGTCGACGGGCTGCCGCCGCGGCAGGCCGCGCAGGCCGTGGAGCGGCTGATCGGGAAGTACCGGGGGGACACCCCGACCGACGCCCCCATCCTCCGCGACCGCGCCGACGTCGTCGCCTACGCCGCCTACCGCATGCCCGCCACCTTCGCCGCCGTACGCTCCGCGCTGGCCGCGTTCGCGGACGCCGTGCCGGGATGGGTGCCGGGCAGCCACGTGGACGTGGGCGGCGGGACCGGTGCCGCGACCTGGGCCGTCAGCGACACCTGGGACGGCCGCCGCCCGGTGACCGTGCTGGACTGGGCGGAGCCCGCCCTCGCCCTCGGCCGGGAGATCGCCGCCTCCCACCCCGCCCTGCGCGACGTCCGCTGGCAGCGCTCCCGGATCGGAGCGGCCCTCACCGTCGAGAGCGCCGACCTCGTCACCGTCTCCTACGTGCTCAACGAGCTGACCCCCGCGGACCGCGCCGCCCTCGTCGACGCCGCCGCCGGTGCCGCCCAGGCCGTCGTGATCGTGGAGGCCGGCACCCCCGCCGGGTACGCCCGCGTCATCGAGGCCCGCGACCGGCTCATCGCCGCCGGGTTCCACGTCGCCGCGCCCTGCCCGCACAGCGCCGCCTGCCCCATCGTGCCCGGCACGGACTGGTGCCACTTCGCGGCGCGGGTCAGCCGTTCCTCCCTGCACCGGCAGGTCAAGAGCGGGTCCCTCGCCTACGAGGACGAGAAGTTCAGCTACGTCGCCGCCACCCGGCTCCCGGTCTCCCCGGCCCCCTCCCGCGTGGTCCGGCGGCCGCAGATCCGCAAGGGCCAGGTGCTGCTCGACCTCTGCGAGCCGGACGAGCGGCTGGAGCGGCGGACGGTCACCAAACGGCACGGCGACCTGTACAAGGCGGCGCGGGACGCGGCCTGGGGAGACGCCTGGCCGGGGGCGGCGGGCGGCAACCCCGCGAACGAGTAGGGTCGTTGGACCGACGATCCGGAAGTGGGGCCCGTGGAAGATCAAGAGCGCCGCGCCCTGCGGGTCGTCATCGCCGAGGACGACCCCTTGCTGCGCGAAGGGCTCGCCCTGCTGCTGCGCGCCGAAGGGCTGGACGTGGTCGCCACCGCGGGCACCGGTGAGGCTGTCCTCCTCGCGATCGACGAGCACCGGCCCGACGTCGCCGTCCTGGACGTACGGATGCCGCCCACGCACACCGACGAAGGCGTCCGCGCGGCCGTCGAGGCGCGGCGGCTCCGTCCCGACCTGGCGGTACTGGTGCTGTCCGCCTACGTCGAGCAGTCCTTCGCCACCGATCTGCTGACCGGCGGCGTGGGTGGCCTCGGCTATCTGCTCAAGGAACGGGTCGGGCGGGTCGAGGAGTTCATGGCGGCGCTGCGGCGGGTCGCGGGCGGCGGTACCGCCATCGATCCGGAGGTCGTCGCCCAGCTGTTCACCCGGAGTCGGCAGGACACCCGGCTCGAACGGCTCAGCCCCCGGGAGCGCGAGGTGCTCGGCCTGATGGCCGAGGGCCTGGGCAACAGCGCCATCGCCGGACGGCTCGTCGTCACCGACGGCGCCGTCCACAAGCACATCCGCAGCATCTTCGCCAAGCTCGACCTCTCCCCGGCCGACCAGGTGGACCGGCGTGTGGCCGCCGTCCTCCACTACCTGGAGAACGCGCAGCCACACTGACCGGGCCCGATCTCACGACGCCTCTTCGGTGCCGTCCCCCTCCTGACGGGACTGCCGTCGTTCCTGGAGTTTGCGCAGCAGCTCCCGTTTCTGTTCCTGCGGGCTCGGGGCGCCGCCGGTCCTGCCGGAGCGGTCGCCGCCGCGCAGGGCGTCGCGGCCGAGCTTCCGGCGGGTGCCGCCGACGCCCAGCATGTTTCCTGCTCCACCTCGGGACATGGGGTCTCCTTCGGACTATCGGTGGCACGAGACGGTTCGTCTCGCACCGTGTGCCTTCACTGTCCGGCGAGACGGGGCGTCTTGTCAACCTGATAGATTCGAGACATGGCCGCTCAGAAACCCGCTCACGCCCCCGACAAGCCGCTCCCCGACGCCACCCGGCGCAGCCAGCGCTCCCGCCAGGCCATCTACGACGCCGCCCTCGCCCTCGTGGGGGAGGTCGGCTACCCCAAGACCACCATCGAGGGCATCGCCTCCCGCGCCGGTGTCGGCAAGCAGACGATCTACCGCTGGTGGTCCTCCAAGGCGGACGTCCTGCTGGAGGCCTTCCTCGACCTGAGCGACCGGGCCGCGCAGGCCGCCGGGGCCGAGACGCAGGCGACGTACGCCATCCCGGACACCGGCGACCTGGCCGCCGACCTCAAGGCCGTACTGCGCATGACCGTCGACCAGCTGCGGGACCCGCTGTACGAGGGCCCCTCCCGTGCCCTGGCCGCGGAGGGTCTGGTGGACGAGAAGCTCGGCCGGCGGTTCGTCGCCAAGCTGCTCGAGCCCTCGCTCCAGCTCTATGTCGACCGGCTGCGCGCCGCCCAGGCCGCCGGCCAGGTGCGGCCGGAGGTCGACCCGCGCATCGGACTGGAACTCTTCGTCTCCCCGCTCGCCCAGCGCTGGCTCCAGCACACCGCGCCGATCTCCTACGAGTACACCGACACGCTCGTCGACTACGCGCTCCACGGGCTCGCCCCTCGGTGACCAGGGAAGTTTGTCCCTTCGCGACCCCGAAGCGCGGAATGGTGCGACCATGGGGCATGCTGGTGCGCACGACGGCGAGGCAAGGGGTTTGATGAGCGCGGAGTTCGGCGGTCGGAGCGGTCTGCAGGGCAAACTCTCCTCGTGGTTGCGCGGACGCCGCCCCAAGGAGGCCGCCGGTGACGGTGGCCGGGAGGACCTGCTGCTCGCCGCCGCCGGTGCGGGACTGCCGCTGGCGCCCGCCGCGCACCCCGCCGGATACCGTTGCTCCTGCGACCGCGTGGGCTGTCCCACCCCGGCGCGGCACCCGGTCTCCTTCGCCTGGCAGACGCAGTCCACCACCGACCGGTCGCAGATCGAGCGCTGGGCCCGGCATCAGCCCGAGGCCAACTTCATCACCGCGACCGGCATGGTCCACGACGTCCTCGACGTGCCCCTGGAGGCCGGTCGCGAGGCGGTCCGGCGGCTGCTGGACGCCGGCATCGACGTCGGCCCGGTCGCCGAGAGCGACGACGGCCGCATGCTGCTGTTCACCCTCACCCGCGGCACCCCCGAGGACGAGGACGAGTGGTGGCCCTGCGAGCTGGACTGCCACCCCGAGACCATGGACGAGCATCCCGGGCTGCGCTGGCACTGCCGCGGGTCCTACGTACTCGTACCGCCCGCCCGGCTGCCCGGCGAGGACCGCACGGTGCACTGGGTGCGCGGACCC
Source organism: Streptomyces sp. NPDC056128 (assembly GCF_042263835.1). Classification (NCBI taxonomy): domain Bacteria; kingdom Bacillati; phylum Actinomycetota; class Actinomycetes; order Kitasatosporales; family Streptomycetaceae; genus Streptomyces; species Streptomyces sp. NPDC056128. Next base: position 822,422 of record NZ_JBHJVQ010000002.1, read on the forward strand.
GAGCACCCGCTGCCGGACCCGCTGACCCTGCTGGAGACCCTCACCGACGCCTGTGCCCGGCACGCCGGTGAGGAGAGCGACCACGCGGGCACGGCCTGGCCGCTGCGCCGCTGAGCCCGGTGGCCGGGTGGCGGGGCTACTCGCCCTTCGCCGACGTCAGACCCTGCACCCGGCCCAGGATCGACACCTTCCCGTCCGCCGGGTCGAGCGCCACCTCGTTGGACACGAACTCCATCGTCAGCGACTGCTTGATCTCGCCGTCCGTCAGCGCCAGCACGTCCTTGTTCGGCGTCGGCACCGCCGCGCCCCGTGCCGAGGTCTGCTTCTCGAAGTGGCGCGTGGTGAAGAACACCAGCGCACCGCCGTCCTTCGTACGCAGCGCCAGCGGCGCGTAGTCGCCGTTCGTCAGCGGTTCGTCGATGAACTGGGTGACCAGGCCGGGGCGGCTGGACCGCTTCTCCCGCACCTTCCGCCAGGAACTGGTGTGCACGCCGTCCGCGAAGGACGCGCCGCCGTCCTGCAGATACGTCGTGTAGTCCTTGCTCAGGTCGGCCGGCGGTGCGGCCAGATCCGTCGAGTTGGCGGGGACCGCCTCGGCCCAGCCGTCCGCGTCGGTCTTGAACTCGGGCATCCGGTCCGGGGCGACCAGCGTCAGGTACGTCGCCTGCCAGGTCTCGTCCATGCCGTCGCGGGTGAACACCAGCAGCCAGCGCGACTTTCCGCCCTTGTTGGCCTTGGTGTCCGCGACGAACCAGCGGGGCCAGCCCGCCTTCTTCGGAATCGTGTACTTCGCGTCGGTCAGCTCCAGCGGCGCGTGCGCCGGGTTGCCGTCCGGATGGTTGGCCCGGCCCGCCTTCAGCCGCGCCGAGTCGATGGCGGCGAGGGCGCCGGCGGTGTGGTCGGCGTCCAGGGACGCGTCGTACGCCTTGTCGGCGGCGTTGTACGCAGAGGTGAACTGTTCGAGCGCCTTGGCGGCTTCGGCCCGGGTGGCCGAGGGGAGCACCTCGCGCTCGCCGTGCACCACCACGCATCCGCTCGCCGTCAACGACAAAGCGGTCACCGAGGCCGCCGTGAGTATCTTCCGGTCAAGCCGGAGGGGCCTTCGAGGGCCGCGATCCCTGCTCATCAGGTTCCTTCACCTTCCCCTTCCCGGAGGCGAACCCTACCGGGGCCGGGTGGCGTCCGAACGCCGGGACCGGGGACAGCCGCCACACCGTGACCTCCGCTCACGCCTAGGGCCTGTCGTTCGGATCATGCCGGCGTCGCGGGGCGTGGCACGCACATCTGCCGCGTTGTCGTCGGTTGCCAACTCCCCCACGCTCGGCTTCTCCCCCACTCTCGGCTTCGCTCGAGCGGGGGGACCCCCATGCGCGGGGGACCCCCATCGCGTTGTCGCCCTCCTCCGCCTTGCAGCTGCACGCACCACGCCCCGCTCGGGTGGGTCGAAAGGTGCAGCCTCTTTCAGCCGGCCTGATCCGAACGACAGGCCCTAGCGGCGCGGGACGACCAGCAGCGCACCCGTGCGCGGGTGCGGCAGCACCTCCACCGGCTGGTCGTAGACCTCGGAGAGAAGGCGCTCGGTGAACACCTGCGCCGGGGGGCCCTCGGCCGCGATCCGGCCCGCCCGCAGGATCGCCACCCGGTCCGCGTACGCCGCCGCCAGCGCGAGGTCGTGCAGGACGACGACCACCGCGTCCCCGGCCCGCGCCCGCTCCCGGCACAGGCGCAGGACGAGTTCCTGGTGCCGCAGGTCCAGGGCCGCGGTCGGTTCGTCCAGGAGGAGCAGGGGCGCGCGCTGCGCGAGGACCCGGGCGAGCGCCACCCGGGCCCGCTCGCCGCCGCTCAGCGCGGAGAAGGGGCGCCCGGCGAAGCCGGTCACCTCCGTGCGCGCCATCGCCTCGGCCACCGCCGCGTCGTCCTCGTCCTCCCGGTCGCTCCCCGCCCAGGGTGCCCGGCCCATCCGGACGACTTCCGCCACCGGGAACGGGAAGGACAGCGACGCCGACTGGGGCAGCACCGCCCGGCGCAGCGCCAGTTCGGGTGCCGACCACTCCGCCACCGGGTGGCCGTGCACGCGTACCAGCCCCTCGGCGGCCGGGACATCGGCGGCGAGGGCGCCCAGCAGGGTGGATTTCCCGGCACCGTTGGGACCGACCAGGGCCAGTACCTCGCCCGCCCGGACGGTGACGTCCACCCCGTCAAGCACCGGCCGACCGCCGAGGCGCACGCGCAGACCATCGGCCTCGGCCAGGACGTCGCCGGGCGCGGCCGGGGGCGGCGGCAGCGGACGGGACGGTACGAGGCGCAGCAGGCCCCGCGTGGTCGACACCTTCGTGGCTCTCATGCCCAACCCCCTTGCCTGCGCCGGGTGCGGCGCAGCAGCCAGAAGAAGAACGGGCTGCCCAGCAGCGCCGTCAGTACCCCGAGCGGCAGCTCGGCGGGCTCCGCCACCGTGCGCGCGGCCAGGTCGGCGGCGAGCAGCACGAGCGCGCCGAGCAGCGCGCTGCCCGGGATCAGGAAACGGTGGCCCGGACCGGCGATCATCCGCAGCAGATGCGGCACGACGAGGCCGACGAAGCCGATCACCCCGGCCACGCTCACGGCCGCCGCCGTCAGCAGCGCGATGACCAGGACCAGCACGATCCGCAGGCGCTCCACCTCCACGCCCAGGTGCCGGGCGGGGCGTTCGCCGAGCGCGAGCAGGTCGAGGCGGCGGGCGTACAGCGGGGCGAGCCCGAGTCCGAGGGCCGCGCACGGCAGCACCGCCAGCACCTTCGGCCAGGTCGCCTGGGCGAGCGAGCCCAACTGCCAGAAGGTGATCTGGTTGACCGCCGCCGTGTCCGCGAAGAACAGGAACAGGCCGATCAGCGCCCCCGCGAAGGCGTTCACGGCGATACCGGTGAGGATCAGCGTGACCACCTCCGTGCGGCCGCCCGCGCGGGACATGGCGTACACGACGAGGACCGTGATCAGGCCGGAGACGAACGCGAAGACGGACACCGTCCAGTTGCCGAGGAAGTTCAGCCCGAACGCGATGGCGCCGACCGCGCCGACCGCCGCGCCCGAGGAGACGCCGATGACGCCCGGCTCGGCCAGCGGGTTGCCGAACACGCCCTGCATCAGCGCGCCCGCGCAGCCCAGCGAGGCGCCGACGAGCAGGGTCAGCACGATCCTCGGGAACCGCACGTTCCACAGCACCGACTCGGCCACCCGGTCGAGTTCGGTGCCCCCGAGCCCGGTGCGGTGCAGCAGGGAGCCGAGCACGTCGCCGAGCGGGACCGGGTAGGCGCCGGTGCCGGCCGCGACCGGCACCAGGACCAGCAGGCCGGCGGTGAGGGCGGCGGTCAGCAGCCAGGCGGTGGTGCGCCGGGTGCGGGGCGGCGCCGGGTCGGCGGGCGCCTGGGGGCGGGCCGGCTTGTCCAGTACGGTCACCGCGCGCCGTCCTCGCCGTACAGCTGCGCCACGACCGACTTGAGCACCTGGTCGGTGCGGGGGCCGTAGTTGAGGAGGACGCCGTCCTCGACGGAGACGATCCGGCGGTCCATCCCGGCCGGGGTCTGGGCGACGCCGGGGATCTTCACCAGGCCGTCGACGCCGCCGACGGACTCCAGGCCCTTGCTCATCACGAGGATCGCGTCCGGCGCGGCCTTCACCAGGGCCTCGCTGGTGATCGCGGTGAAGTCCTTGTCCAGGCCCGACGAGGCCCCGGCGTCCACCGCCCCGGCCGCCTCGATCAGCGAACCGGCACCCGAGTCCGCGCCGCCGATGAGGTAGACGGAGGCCGAGCCGCGCAGGTACAGGAAGGCGACCCGCGGCTTCTCCCCGTGCGGAACGTCCTCGCGGGCGGCCTCGATCCGCTCCTCGGAGCGCCGCGTCAGCTCCTTCCCGGCCGCCGGTACGCCGAGGGCGTCGGCGACCGCCTGGATGCGCTGGCCCACGTCGTCCAGGCCCTTGGCCGCCTCGACGAACAGCACCGGGACCCCGGCGGCGCGGATCTGGTCCACCGCCTCCTCCGGTCCCGTGGTGGTCTCGGCGATCACCAGGTCCGGCCTGAGCGACAGCACGCTCTCCGCGGAGACGTCGTGGCCCCGGGTGACCACCGGGAGCTTCGCCGCCTGCGCGAAGGTGGCGGTGACGTCGCGGGCGACGACGCGGTCGCCGAGTCCGAGGGTGAACACGATCTCGCTGAGGCTGCCGGACAGCGGGACGACGCGCTCGGCCCCCTCCACCGTGACCTTCTCGCCGTCGGCGGAGCGGACGGTCGCCGGGAGCCGGGGCGTGGGTCTCTCCGCCAGGGGCTCGACCCGGTTGGCCACGGACTGCCCGGCGGTCGGGGCCCCCGAGCCGGCCGTGCCGCCGGGCGACGCCTCCGAGGAGCCTCCGCATCCGGTCGCGGTCAGGGTGAGGGCGAGCACGGACAGCGCTGCTCCCGCCAGTCGGTTCCGCAAGCGTCGCACGATCCGTCCCGTCCTTCCGTCGACTGCCGGTATCAGTCGGCTAGAGCTTAGGTTAGCCTTACCTTCGTTCGCTACCGGCCCCCCGATCCGGAGGACTTCGCCATGCCCGCCCGCCTTCGCGCCCTGGTCACCGTGTTGTGCGCGGCCGTCCTCGGAGCCCTGCTCCCCCTGACCGCCGCCCACGCCGAGAGCCGGACCGTGCAGGGCGGACGGCTCGACTGGGGCATCAAGTCGTCGTTCCAGAGCTACGTCACCGGGCCCATCGCCAAGGGGAGTTACTCGCTGACCGGGGGAGCGGCCACCGTCGGCGGCAGCGCCTTCCGCTTCCACTCCGCGACCGGCGCCTACGACGGCGACCAGGGCACCTTCCGGGCCGGCTTCTCCGGCGGCGTGCGCTTCCTCGGCCACCGCACGAGCGGCGGCGGCCATCAACTCGACCTCACCATCAGCCGTCCCACCGTGAGCATCTCCGGCGCCACCGGCACGCTCCTCGTGGACGTCACCAGCAAGGCGAAGGGCACCGGGGCGGTCACGACGTCCCGTCAGGTGCCCTTCGCCACCCTCTCCCTCGGCTCCATCGACATGCGGGGCGGCGGCGACACCGTGGCCCTGACCAACCTGCCCGCCACCCTCACCGCCCAGGGCGCCCGCTCCTTCGCCGGGTACTACACCGCCGGCACCGCCCTCGACCCGGTGAGCCTGTCCGCCGACGTCGCGGCGGCGGCGCGGCAGCCGGAGAAGAAGCCGTCGAGCACCCCCGCCCCGGCCGACAAGTCCCCGAAGCCCAAGGCGGCTCCGGGCGGCGCGATCAAGGACGGCGCCGTCGACTGGGGCGTGCGCCGCACCTTCCGCGAGTACGTCACCGGGGACATCGCCGACGGCGAGTGGACGCTGTCCGCGGGCGCCCAGGACGGCGGCGCGCTCTTCCGCTTCCCGGGCGGCGCGGGCACGTTCGAGGACGGCGACCTCACCGCCGCCTTCGAGGGCGCGGTGCGCTTCACCGGCGCGCACGGCCTCGACCTGCGGCTGAGCGCCGTACGGGCCACCGTCGAGGACGGCAAAGGCACCCTGTACGCCGACGTGACCGGCCCCGACGTCAAGGACCGCAAGGTGCCCCTGGTCACCTTCACCGCCAAGGACCTCAAGGCCACCGGCGGACTGGTGAAGGTGACCGAGGCCCCCGCCAAGCTCACCGCGCGCGGCGCCGAGGCGTTCGGCGGCATGTACCGGGCGGGCACCGCCATGGACCCGCTGTCCCTGGCCGTCGCCCTCACCGCCGACGCCGAACTGCCCGCCCTGCCCGACCTCGGCAGCGAGCCCACGACCAGCCCGAGCCCGCGGCCCGCGAAGACCGGGGCCGACACCTCCGCCGCCCCCGTCGCGAGCGCCACCGACGACGGCGACTTCCCCGCCCTGCCCGTCTCCCTCACGGCCGGCGCCCTGCTGCTGGTGGCCGCGGCCCTCGTGGCTGTCGCCCTGCGCAGGCGCCGGGCCCTGCCCGCCGCGTCCCCCGCGGACGAGGGCTGACCCCGGAGACAACGACACCGGACCGCCCCCCGGCGACCCCTCACCCAAGGAGAACCGAGCCATGCCCGTCAGACGACGCCGCTCCACCGCCCTCGCCGCCGCCGTGGCCACCGCCGCCGCGCTCGGCGCCACCGTCCTCGTTACGGCCGGCGCAACCACCGCCACGGCGGCCGAAGTGCCGCTCAAGGACTACGAGCTGACGTGGGGCGTCAAGCAGTCGTACCGCTCCTACGTCGGCATGTTCGGCACCTTCACCACGTCGGGCGGCGCGACGCAGGCCGCCGGCAACGGCGCGTTCACGTTCGTCGACGGCACCGGCACCTACGACACCACGGGACACACCGTCGACCTGGCCTTCAAGGGCGGGCTGGTGAGCAAGTCCGCGGCGCACGGCTTCGAGATCACGCTCACCGACGTGCGCTTCGACAGCAAGGCCGGCGAGATCACGGCCGACATCAAGAAGGTCGACACCTCCGCGGGCGCCCCCAAGACCACCGAGGGCGACGACGTCCCGCTCGCCACGGTCGCCGTGACCCGTGCGATGAAGGACATGGCCACCACGCTCACCGCCGAGGCGGGGGAGTACCTCGGCAGCGCGAGCTACGCGGGCGCGGCCGGCGACCCGCTGACGGTCGTTCAGAAGACACCGCCGAGCACGCCGCCCACCTCGCCGTCGCCCTCCCCGTCGCAGACGCAGACGCAGACGCAGGAACCGTCCCCGTCCGCCTCGCAGACCACCCCCACCGAGAACCCCGAGACCGAGTCACCCGCCCCGGCCCCGACGAAGACCACCAGCACCGGTCCGTCTCCCGCCGCCTCCGCCACCAAGGGCGAGATCGCCGACGGCACCCTCGGCTGGGGCGTGAAGCAGACCTTCCGCGCCTACGTCGTCGGCCCCATGGCCAAGGGCAGGGTCACCGTCTCCGGCGGCGCGACCCAGGCGGCCGGCAACGGCGCCTTCACCTTCAAGGACGCCACCGGCACCTACGACACCGACGCCGACAGGCTCACCGCCTCCTTCCAGGGCGCCGTGAACTTCAAGGGCCACGAGACCAACGGCACGTACGGCCTCGACCTGACCCTGAGCAACCTCAAGGCCACCCTCGACGGCGGCAGCGGCAAGCTGAGCGCCGACGTGAACAGCCTCGGCACGCTCACCAAGGGCGTGGTGCTGGCCGACCTGAAGGCCAAGTCCGCCGACCTCACCGCCGAGAAGGACGTCATCACGGTCGACGACGTCGCCGCCACACTCACCGCGGCCGGCGCGAAGGCCTTCGGCGACTTCTACCCGGCCGGCACGGCCCTGGACACCGCCGACCTGTCGGTGGCGCTGACCGACGCAGCCCAGCTCCCGGACGGCGGCTCCTCGGGCACGACCGGCGGCACGGGCGGTACGGGCGGCTCGGCCGGCGGGAGCACCGGAGGCACCGGAGGCACCGCCTCGACCATCGGCGGCACCGGCACCACCACGGGCGGCTCGACCGGCGCCGGCAGCCTCGCCACCACCGGCTCCGACATCCCGGGCCCGGCCCTGGCCGGGGCGGCGGGCGTCGCGGTGGCGATCGGCGCGGGCGCGGTCTACGCGACCCGCGCGCGCCGGACGCAGCAGTAATCCCTTGCGGGCCGGGGCGGCCCGCCCTCGATACTGTCCGCATGAGACGGGCGACGAGGGAACGGACCGGCGGACCACTGGTCCTGGACGTCCGAGGCCGCCCCGGCCCGCCCCCGCTGCGTTTCGTCCGCGCGGCCGGCCAGGCCCCGGCCCTCCACCAGGGTGACCACACCCTGCTCCGGTCCCGGTGGGTCGGCGACGGCTGCTGCCGCGACCTGCACCTGCGCCGCCTGCCCGGCCACCGCTCCCCCCTGCCCCCGCTGCGTGCCGCGTCGATGCGCGCCCCGGCCGACTGGCGCCACCGCTACGCCCGATGGCTGGAGACCACCCCCTACGGCCCCCTGCACGACGGCCGTTGGTCGCTCACCGCGCGCACCGCCTTCGCGCCCGGCATCTGGACCGAGGACCTCGTACGCGGCTGGCCGGACGGCGTCCTCGAACTGCACTGCGGAGGCGGCTGGCACGGCGTCCTGCCCCTGCGCCCCCTCTCCGCGCCGGACGCCCCGCGCGTGAAGGCGTACCGCAAACATGCCCGGGACGGCACCCTCGCCCCGGTGCTGCTGTGGTGGGTGTCGTTCCTCGACGGCTGGCTGCTCCTGGACGGGCACGACCGGGCCGTGGCGGCGCTGGCGGAGGGAGGCGAGCCGGCCTGCGTGGTGCTGGCCCGCCTGCCCGACGAGGCCGAGTGGCGGCGCACCGCACAGGACGTCACCCGGGCGTACGAGGAGCGCACGGCCCGGCTGTCGGACCGCCCCGCCGCTCCCGGCACCGGGCACCAGCACACCGCCCTGGCCCGCGGCTGGACCGACGCGCTCGCCACCCTCCCGTACGACGAGGCCCCCACCCCGGCCTGGCCGCCCCCGGACGATGCTTGAATGCCCCGGTGACTGACTACGACGTACTGCGCGTCTTCTGCGCGCCGAACGGCGGATACGGCAATGAGCTGGGTGTCGTCCGGGAGGGCTCCGTGGTGCCCGAGGCGGGGCGGCGGCAGGCGCTGGCCGCGAAACTCGGCTTCAGTGAGACGGTGTTCGTCGACGACCCGGAGCGCGGTGTCGTCGACATCTACACGCCCACGCTGCGTCTGCCCTTCGCCGGACACCCCTGCGTCGGCACCGCCTGGCTGCTCGACGTGCCTGAACTCGTCACCCCGGCCGGGGTGGTGGGCGCCCGGCTGGACGGGGAGTTCAGCTGGATCGAGGCCCGCCCCGAGTGGGCCCCGCCGCGCACCCTGCGCCAGTACGCCACCGTCGCCGAGGTGGACGACCTGCCGGTGCCGCCGCCCGGGGAGTGGATCTATGCCTGGGCGTGGGAGGACGAGGCGGCGGGGCGGGTGCGGACGCGGGGCTTCCCGGGGCGGGGCGACGGTATCGACGAGGACGAGGCGACCGGTGCGGCGGCGCTGCTGCTGACCGAGCGGCTGGGCCGCGCCCTCAACATCACGCAGGGCGCCGGTTCGCAGATCCTCACCGCCCCGCAGCCGGAGGGCTGGATCGAGATCGGCGGGCGGGTGCGTCTGGAGCGGTGAAGACGCACGGCACCGCGCCTCCGTACGGGTGGAACAGCGTGTGCGCGCGGAGGCGCGGCGACCGCCACCGCCGACGGCTTCGACGGCCACGCGCGCGGTGACAGGCACGCCACCGCCTACGAGGGCCCGCTGCACGGCGACGACGACGCCACCTGCAGCCCCTACTTCGGCGCGATCACCACGGACAGCGCCGGTGACCTGTACTTCGGCGGCATCAAATGCCGTAGCGACGACTACGACATCGACTGAGACCGTCGTACGCCGGGGTCCGGGGCCGGATCAGGCGGACAGCGGGAACTCCTCGCCCAGCGCCCGGAAGACCGCCGTGTTCAGGGCGAAGGCACGCTTGCACTCGGCCACCACCCGCTGCTTCTCCAGGTCGTCCGCGCGGATGCCGTCGAGCAGTTCGCGGTACTCCCGCTTGAAGGCGGCCGGGTTGCCGATCTCCTCGAAGACGTAGAAGCGGACCCCGTCGCCCTTCCTGGCGAAGCCCCACGTCCGCTCCGCCTTGTCGCGGATGATCTGACCGCCGGACAGGTCGCCGAGGTAGCGCGTGTAGTGATGCGCGACGTACCCGGCCGGCCACTGCTCGGCGCACTCGCGCACCCGGGCGGCGTACTCCCCCGTCGCGGGCAGGGCGGTCAGCCCCGCACGCCAGTCGGGGCCGCGCAGATGGGCCAGGTCCCGCTCCAGCGAGGCCAGCCGCAGCAGCTGCGGACGGATGAACGGACCGGCCACCGGGTCCGACGCGAGGCGGTCGGCGGCGCTCTCCAGGGCTTCGTAGACGAACCACAGCTGCTCGGTGTAGCGCGCGTACGCGTCGACGCCGAGCCGGCCGCCGAGCAGGTCGCTCATGAACGTGGAGGTCTCGGCCTCCACGTGCTGCTCGTGCGACGCCGTGCGGATGAGGGTGGAGAAGGAGTCCATGGGCCGATTTTCTATGGTTAGGCTTACCTAAGTCAAGAGTCTTTCCGGCGGTCTGTCGGCAAAAGCCTACCCAGACATGCGAAGGCCCGCACCTCGAAGAGTGCGGGCCTTCACCGGGCGCGGTGGGGACTACGGGAGGGTCAGGATCTCCGCCCCCGAGTCGGTCACCACCAGCGTGTGCTCGAACTGGGCCGTCCGCCGGCGGTCCTTCGTCACGACCGTCCAGCCGTCGTCCCACATGTCGTACTCGTGCGTACCGAGCGTCAGCATCGGCTCGATGGTGAAGGTCATCCCGGGCTGGATGACGGTCGTCGCGTGCGGGCTGTCGTAGTGCGGGACGATGAGCCCCGAGTGGAACGACGTGCTGATGCCGTGCCCGGTGAAGTCCCGGACCACCCCGTACCCGAACCGCTTCGCGTACGACTCGATGACCCGGCCGATGATGTTGATCTGCCGGCCCGGCCGGACCGCCTTGATCGCGCGGGTCAGCGACTCCCGGGTCCGCTCGACCAGCAGCCGGCTCTCCTCGTCCACCTCGCCGACCAGGTACGTCGCGTTGTTGTCGCCGTGCACACCGCCGATGTACGCCGTCACGTCGAGGTTCACGATGTCGCCGTCGCGCAGCACCGTGGAGTCGGGGATGCCGTGGCAGATGACCTCGTTGACCGAGCTGCACAGGGACTTGGGGAAACCCCGGTAACCGAGCGTCGACGGGTAGGCGCCGTGGTCGCACATGTACGCGTGCGCCACCCGGTCCAACTCGTCCGTCGTCACACCGGGCGCGATGAGCTTCGCGGCCTCCTCCATCGCCCGCGCCGCGATCCGCCCGGCCACGCGCATCGCCTCGACGGTCTCGGGCGTCTGCACCTCCGGACCGGTGTACGGCGTGGGTGCGGGCTTTCCGACGTACTCGGGCCGCCGGATGTTTCCGGGCACGGAACGGGTGGGAGACAGCTCCCCTGGTACGAGCAGCGACTGGCCAGACATGCGAAGGAGTCTAACCAGCGGGCATGGGGGAACATGTCGGTGGCGAGAGGAGCTGGTCATGGCCCTGTTCAAGAAGCGCACGGTCGGCAAGCCGGGCGAGTGGTACTACTGCCTGGAGCACAAGAAGGTCGAGGAGGGCCCGGAGTGCCCGGCGAAGAACCGCTTCGGGCCGTACACCTCCCGCGCCGAGGCCGAGCACGCGATGCAGACAGCCCGCGAGCGCAACCTCGAATGGGAGAACGACCCCAAGTGGCACGACGCCCCCGCGGGCCGTCCCGACGACGAGTGACCGGACGCCTGATCAGGCCTCGGCACGGGGTCTGATCAGGCGTCCGGCGTGCGGGCGGCGGCCGCGCGTTTCTCGCGCAGCCGCACCGCGTGCTCGTTGGTCCGCACGTCGTACGTCATCATCGTCGGCAGGCACAGCGCCAGCAGCCCCACCGCGCCCGCGCACAGCAGCCCGCCCGACCACACCGACGCCCGCACCCCCGCGAGCGCGGCCGTGCCGCCCGCCCGGACCTGGCCCAGCTGCGGGCCCACCGAGTACGACAGCAGCTCGATGCCCGCGAGGCGCCCGCGCAGTTCGTCCGGGATGGTCTGGTTCCACATCGCACTGCGGAAGACGCCGCTGACCATGTCGCAGGCGCCGGCCAGGACGAAGCACAGCAGCACCAGCCACACGTTCCCGGCGACCCCCGCGGCGGCGATCGCCACACCCCACCCGGCCGCCGCCAGCACCACCATCCGCCCGTGCCGGTGCACCCGCGACGTCCACCCGCTGCTCACGCTCACCAGCAGCGACCCCGCCGGGATCGCCGCGTACATCAGGCCCAGCGACCACTCGGCGTCCAGCTCGTCCGCCAGGAACGGCAGCACCGCGAGCGGCATCGCCAGGAACATCGCCGCCAGGTCGACCGCGTACGTGCCCAGCAGCTCCTTGCGGCTCCACGCGTACCGGGCGCCCTCGGCGATCGCCGCCCACGACGGCTTCGCCGCCTCGTGCGAGGCGGGTGAGGAGGCCAGGCCCACCACCAGGGCCACGGAGGCGAGGAAGGTGACCAGGTCCACCGCGTACGCCCAGCCGAGGCCCGCGTACGCCACCACCACGCCGGCCAGCGCCGGTCCGGCGATCCCGCCGACCTGCCAGCGCAGCGCGTTCAGCGAGGCGGCGGCCGGCAGGTGCTCATGGGCGACGATCCGCGGGATCAGCGCGTCCAGGGCCGGGCGCTGGACCGCGCCGAGCGCCGAGGTGAGCGCGGCGATCACGTACAGCGGCCACACGGCGGGGCTCGGCATCAGCGAGTTGACCAGCAGCGCGGCGCACAGCACGCCCTGACCGGCCTCCGTCCACACGATCAGCTTCCGCTTGTCCCATGCGTCGGCCAGCGCGCCGCCGTACAGCCCGAACACCACCAGCGGCACCAGCTCCACGGCGCCGATCGCACCCACCGCCGCCGCGGACCCGGTCAGCTCCTTGATCTGCACCGGCAGCGCGACGAAGGTCAGGAAGCTCCCGAAGGTCGTGATCAGCCCGGCGACCCAGAGCCGCCGGAAGTCCCGGGAGGCCCGCCAGGGAGAGAGGTCGGGCAGCAGGGCGCGCAGGCCGACGGGAGCGTCGCCGGGCGCGGGGGAGGTCTCGGTCACGAGGAGCCATCGTCGGGCCGGGCGAAGAACGGCGGCAACCGGTTTTCCCGAGCCCCGCCACCGGCACCGGCTGGAGGAGGCCGGGCGGTGGCGCCGGGATCACCAGCCGGACGGAGGCGGCGCCGTCAGGTGGTCGGCCAGGCGGGACAGGCGGTCGCGGAAGCGGCGCCGGCCCCGGGGCGGCGGCACCGCGTTCTCGCCGGCCGCCGCGCTGACCAGGTGCTGCACCGTGTCCAGGTCCAGCTCGGCGCCGTCCGGCACGGTCAGCGCCTCGTGCGCCATCGCCGTCAGCTCCCGCTCGCCCGGGCCGCGGTCCGTGCCTAGCGACAGCACCGTCGCACCGGCCCGGCGGGCGTCGTGCACCCGTTCAAGCAGCGGGGCACCCGGATCCGCGGGCGTCACCACGAGCAGCGTCTCCCCGCGCCGGGCCGCCGCCAGCCGCCCGAGGCCCACCGCCAGATGCGCCGGGTCCGTGGGACGCGCGTCGTGCCGCACCAGCGTGGGCGCCAGTTCCGGCGTCCCCGACCAGGCGGCCTCGTCCACCAGGTGCGCCGCCAGATGCCACGGCTCCTGCTCGGCGGTGCCCACAAGGAGCAGTCCGCCCCCGTGCGGGACCACCGACCCCCGCAGCGCCCCCGCGAACCGCCGGGTGGCCCCCAGCCACTCGGTCCCGGCGAGCACTTCCCGCAGCAGCGCGACCCGTACGGCGTCCATGCGGCCGCATCCTGCCGCAACCCCGCCCGCCCGGTCCGGCGTTCGCCCCGGATTCGCCCGACCCGGGGATACGTGGGGAGGCCCGCCACCGGCGCCGAGACCCGTACGACCGTCGTGACCGGGGCGGACGTAGGGTCGGCCCATGACCTCTACCGACAGTGCCGCACAGAAGGCCCCCGCCAAGGACCCCTGGGACCTGCCCGACGTCTCCGGACTGGTCGTGGGCGTGCTCGGCGGCACCGGCCCGCAGGGCAAGGGCCTCGCGTACCGCCTCGCCAGGGCCGGGCAGAAGGTGATCATCGGCTCGCGCGCCGCCGAACGCGCCGAGGCCGCCGCCGCGGAACTCGGGCACGGCGTCGAGGGCGCCGACAACGCCGAGACCGCGCGCCGCAGCGACGTCGTGATCGTCGCCGTGCCCTGGGAGGGCCACGGCAAGACCCTCGAATCCCTGCGCGCGGAACTGGCCGGCAAGCTCGTCGTCGACTGCGTCAACCCGCTCGGCTTCGACAAGAAGGGCGCCTACGCGCTCAAGCCCGAGGAGGGCAGCGCCGCCGAGCAGGCCGCCGCCCTGCTGCCGGACAGCAGGGTCACCGCCGCCTTCCACCACCTCTCGGCGGTCCTCCTCCAGGACCCGGAGATCGACGAGATCGACACCGACGTGATGGTGCTCGGCGAGGACCGCGCCGACGTGGAGATCGTGCAGGCCCTCGCCGGGCGCATCCCCGGCATGCGCGGCATCTTCGCCGGACGGCTGCGCAACGCCCACCAGGTCGAGTCGCTGGTCGCCAACCTGATCTCCGTCAACCGCCGCTACAAGGCACACGCCGGGCTCCGCGTTACGGACGTGTGAGCCGATGGGGGACACTGGTGGGTGCCGCAGTACCCCGCGTCACCCGCACGTGTCCCCCGACAGGAGCCAGCCCCATGCCCCGCCTCGCCCTCTACGCCCTGGTCGTCTGCGTCCTCGCGGTGACCGCCGCCGTCGTCTCCTTCGCGCGGGGCAGCGTGCTGATCGGCGTCGTGTGGGTACTGCTGTCGGGGCTGTCGTCCAACATGTGCTGGTACTACGTCAAGCGCGGCCGGGACGCCCGCCGCGAGTCCGTCACGGGCTGAGCGCCGTCACCCGGCGACCGTGCACAGCTCGTCGGTCTGCCAGAAGCGGTACAGCTCGAAGCCGCAGTACGTGTCGATCTCGCCGATCCCCAGCCCGCGCAGGATCGTGTCGATCGCGTCGAAGAACACCCCGTTGACGGCCGGGATCCACAGCAGCGCGAACACGATCAGCAGCCCGAACGGCGCGAGCGGCTCCACCTGCCGCCGCACGTTGTACGACAGCCAGGGCTCGATCACCCCGTAGCCGTCCAGGCCCGGCACCGGCAGGAAGTTCAGGATCGCCGCCGTCACCTGGAGCAGCGCGAGGAAGGCCAGCGCCAGCCGGAAGTCGCGCGGCACGCCGTCCAGCGCGTCCAGCCAGAACGGCGCCGTGCACACCACGGCGAACAGCACGTTCGTCAGCGGACCCGCGGCCGAGATCAGACTGTGCCGCCACCGCCCCCGGATCCGCCCGCGCTCGATGAAGACGGCCCCGCCGGGCAGCCCGATTCCGCCCATGATCACGAACAGCACCGGTAGCACGATGCTCAGCAGGGCATGCGTGTACTTGATCGGATTGAGCGTGAGATAGCCCTTCGCGCCGACCGAGATGTCCCCGCTGTGCAGCGCGGTGCGGGCGTGCGCGTACTCGTGCAGGCACAGCGAGACGACCCACGCCGCCGTCACGAACAGGAAGACGGCCAGCCCCGGCTGCTCGGCGAACCCACTCCAGGTGGCCCAGCCCGTGACCGCGGCGACGGCGACGATCCCGAGGAAGACGGGACTGACCCGCCGGTCACTGGGGCGGGCGGTGGCGGTGGTCATGGAACTCCCTGGCACTCGAACACACGTAAGACCTGCGGGACTGCCCGACCGTACCGGGCCCGCCGGGAAAACGTCTCGCGGGTGCCGGGCGGTTCCGGAGACGGCCGTCGCACGCGCCGATGGCCGTCCCGTCGCGAGGGCGCCCCGCCGTGCCGCCAAAACCCCGTGACCGGCTCCGACCGCACCAGGGACAATGGGGCCCGTGCGCTATCGCATCCTCGGCACCACACAGGTACTCCGTCCCGACGGCACGGCCGTCCCGCTCGGCGGGGCGCGGCTGCGTGCGCTGCTGACCGTGCTCGCGCTCAGGTCCGGCCGCGCCGTGCCCGTGGGGCTGCTGGTGGAGGAGGTGTGGGACGGGGATCCGCCCGCCGACGCGCCGGGAGCCCTCCAGGCGCTGGTCGGGCGGCTGCGCCGGGCGCTCGGCGCCGACGCGGTCGCCTCGGCCGACGGCGGGTACCGGCTCGCCGCCGCCCCGGACGACATCGACCTGCACCGCTTCGACCGGCTGGTCGGCGAGGGCAGCCGCGCCCTCGCCGACGGCGACCCCGCGAAGGCGGCCGTCGTGCTCGACGACGCCCTCGCCCTGTGGTGCGGACCCGCCCTCGCCGACCTGCCCGACCGCACCGCCGAGGCGGCCCGCTGGGAGACCCGGCACCTGGACGCCCTGCGCGCCCGGCACACCGCCGCCCTCGACCTCGGGGCGGCCGAGCGCTCCCTGCCCGAGCTGACCGCGCTGTGCGACGGCCACCCCCTGGACGAGTCCCTCCAGACGCTTCGGCTGCGCGCCCTGCGCGACACCGGCCGCACCGCCGAGGCACTGGCCGCCTACGAGGCCGTACGGCACCTGCTCGCGGACCGGCTCGGCACCGACCCGGGGCCCGGGCTGCGCGCGCTGCACGCGGAACTGCTCGCGCCCGGGGAGCGGGTGACGCCCACGGCACCCGGCGACCGGCCCGCGCCCGCCGAGGCACCCCGCGCGGCGGCCGCCCGCCCCCGGGGCAACCTCCGTGCCCGGCTCACCTCCTTCGTCGGCCGGGACGCCGACCTGGAGTCCCTGCGCGCCGACCTGGCGACCACGCGTCTCGTCACCCTCCTCGGGCCCGGCG
Organism: Streptomyces sp. NPDC056128; assembly: GCF_042263835.1. NCBI lineage: Bacteria > Bacillati > Actinomycetota > Actinomycetes > Kitasatosporales > Streptomycetaceae > Streptomyces > Streptomyces sp. NPDC056128. The sequence continues at coordinate 838,844 of NZ_JBHJVQ010000002.1, forward strand.
GCGCCGGAAAGACCCGCCTGTCGCAGGAGGCCGCCGAGGGCGCCGGGGACACCGCACAGGACGGCGTGTGGCTCGCCGAACTGGCCCCCGTCGACGACCCCGACGCCGTACCCGAGGCCGTGCTGACCGCCCTCGGCGCCCGCGAGACCGTGCTGTACGGCGCCGGTGCCGAGGAGATGCGCGCGGTCGGCGCCGACCGGCGGGCCACCGCCGTCGAGCGCCTCGTCGAACACTGCGGCCGGCGCCGCATGCTGATCGTCCTCGACAACTGCGAGCACGTCGTGGAGGCCGCCGCCCGCCTCACCGAGGAACTGCTCGCCCGCTGTCCCCACCTGACCGTCCTCGCCACCAGCCGCGAACCGCTCGGCGTACCGGGGGAGTCCCTGCGCCCGGTGGAGCCGCTGCCCGAACCCGCCGCGCTCCGGCTGCTCGCCGACCGCGGCGCCGCCGCCCGCCCCGGCTTCCGCCCCGACGCCGACGAGGACACCGCCGCCGCCTGCGCCGAGATCTGCCGCCGCCTCGACGGCCAGCCGCTCGCCATCGAACTGGCCGCGGCCCGGCTGCGCATGCTCACCCCGCGCCAGATCGCCGACCGCCTCGACGACCGCTTCCGCCTGCTCACCTCCGGCAGCCGCACCGTCCTGCCCCGCCAGCAGACCCTGCGCGCGGTCGTCGACTGGTCCTGGGACCTGCTGGACGCCGACGAGCGGGAGGTGCTGGGCCGGCTCTCCGTCTTCGCCGGCGGCTGCGACCTCGCCGCCGCCGAGGCCGTGTGCGGGCCCGCCGCCCTGGACGCCCTCGGCTCCCTCGTCGACAAGTCGCTCGTCGTGGCCACGCCCGTGACCGACCGGCAGACCGGCGAAGGGATGCGCTACCGGCTCCTGGAGACCGTCGCCGAGTACGCGGGCGAACGCCTGGACGAGACCGGCGGCCGCGCCGCCGCCGAACGCGCCCACCTGACGCACTACCGCGAATTCGCCCGCACCACGGACCCGTTGCTGCGCGGCCCGCAGCAGCTCGCCGCCATCGAACGGCTGGAGCGCGAGTACGAGAACCTGCGCACCGCCCTGCGCCATGCCATCGCCGAGCGCGACGAGCAGGAAGCACTGTCCCTCTCCCTGTCCCTGGCCTGGTACTGGCAGATGCGCGACCTCCGGGTGGAGGCCCGGAACTGGCTCGCCGAGATCATGGCCCTCGGCCCCGACCCCTTCGCCGGGCCGGTCCGCCCCGCCCTGCCGGTGTGGGAGCGGTGCACCGCCAACCCGCCCCCGATGACCGGCGAGACCCTCGCCGAGGCCCGGCGCGGCATCCACCTGGCCCATCTGGCCTGCATGGACACGGAACTGGACGCCTGGCAGAAACCGCAGGCCCAGAGCAAGCTGCGGGTCATCGCGGCGACGTACGAGCCGGGCATGCCGCAGACCTGCCACAGCCCCGGCCTGCTCTGGTTCTTCGCCGTCATGCTCACCGGCGACATCGACCGGCTGCGCGAGATCCAGGACGCCACCGTGCGGACCTGCCGGGAGACCCCGGGATACGAGTGGGAGCTGGCCGGCTGCCTCCAGATGCGGGCCAACATGCTCGCCAACCGCTCCGACTGGGCGGGCGACGCCACCCGCGACGCCGACGAGTCGCTGGAGATCTACGGCCGCCTCGGCGACGCCTGGGGCATGGCCGAGGCCCTCGCCGGACGCGCCGAGGCCCGCGAACGCACCGGCGAGTACGCGCTCGCCGCCGCCGACTACCGCACCGCCGCCGAACACGCCGAGCGGCTCGGCGCGCACGCCCAGGTGGACGTCCTCGACGCCCGCCTCGGCAGCGTGCTCGTGGAGGCGGGCGACGAGAAGGAGGGCGAGCGGATCCTGCGGGAGGTGATCGAGCGGACCCGCGGCACCGGTCACAACGGCGCCATGCCCGCCGCCCGGCTCTTCCTGGCCGGCCTGCTCGGCATGAAGGGCCGCACCGCCGAGGCGGGCGAACAACTGCGCTTGCTGCGCGAGGAGTTCACCATCGCGCACTTCGTGGTCTTCGACGCCTTCATCCTCGCCGGAGAGGCCTGGATCGCCACGCTGGAGGACCGGCACGAGGAGTGCCTGGCCAAGGTCCGCCAGTCCCTGGAGCGCGCCGAGGACCCACTCTCCGCGGCCATCGCCCCGCACATGCGGTCCGCCTACCTGACCATCGCCGCGATGGCGCTGGCCCGCGTGGACGGCGGGCGCCGGGCCGCGGACGGCGCACGGTGCGTCGGAGCCGCCGAGGCGATGCTGCCGCCCGGACACGTGTCGTCCGGCCTGGAGCGGGACGCGCACACGCGGGCCGTCGAGCGGGTCCGTACGGCACTCGGCGCCGAGGCGTACGACGCCGCGTACGCCGAGGGCGGCCGCCTCTCCCCCGGGGAGGCCACCGCCCTCGTATGACGCGTACGACGCGTACGTGGCTCAGCTCTTCGTGCGGAACTTGTGGATGGCGACCGGCGCCATCACCGCCGTGATCGCGACCGACCAGCCGAGCGTGATCCACAGGTCGTGGGCGACCGGACCGCCCACCATCAGTCCGCGCGCCGCGTCGGCGAGCGTGGACAGCGGGTTGTAGTCGGTGAAGGCCTGCAGCCAGCCCGGCATCGACTGCGGCGGCGCGAAGATCGAGGAACCGAACTGCAGCGGGAACAGCACCAGGAAGCCCATCGCCTGCACGGACTGCGCGTTCTTCAGGATCACCCCGAGGGTGAGGAACACCCACATGATCGACGAGGCGAACACCGCGGACAGCCCCACGGCCGCGAACAGCCCGAGCCAGTGGTTGATGTCGAAGCCGACCAGCACGGCGACGATCATCAGCACGGCGGTGGCGAACAGCATCCGCACCATCTCCACCGCGATCTTCGCGAAGAGCACCGAGCCGCGCCCGATCGGCAGCGAACGGAAGCGGTCCATGACACCGGAGTTGAAGTCCTGGCTGAACCCGGTGCCGACGCCCTGGGACAGCGTCATGCTCATCATCGCGATCATGCCGGGGATCACGTACTGCACATAGCCGTCCTGTCCGCCGCCCAGGGCCTGGCCGATCGACCCGCCGAAGACGTACACGAACAGCAGGGTGAAGACGACCGGCATCAGCAGCGCGTCGAACATCGACTCCGGGTCCTGCCGGATCCAGAGCAGGTTGCGGCGGACCAGGGCGCTGGTGTGACGCGCGTGCCCGCGCAGCGAGATGCGGGCGTCGTCGGTGGCTGTGGTGGTGGCGGCGCTCATACGGCGACCTCCTCGCGGGTCTCGGTGGGCGCGGGGTCCTGCGGGGCACTGGCGCGGTGGCCGGTGAGGGACAGGAAGACCTCGTCCAGGCTGGGCAGTTCGGTGGTGATGGAGCCGATGGTGATGCCGCGCGCGGTGACCGCGCCGACCACGGCGGTCAGCTGCTCGTCGCTCAGGATCGGCACCAGGACGTCGCCGCGCTGCGGGTCGACCGTGCTGCTGGCCAGCCCGGTGATGCCCAGCTCGTCCAGGAAGGCGGCGAGCGGGCGCAGTTGCAGCGGGTCGGCCGGGCGGACGCGCAGGGTGCGGCCGCCGACCTTGGCCTTCAGCTCCTCGATGCCGCCGTTCGCGATGACCTGGCCGCGGTCGACGACGGTCAGCTCGGAGGCGAGCTGCTCGGCCTCCTCCATGTACTGGGTGGTGAGCAGCACGGTGACGCCGTCGCCGACCATGCGCTTGACCTCGTCCCACACCTCGTTGCGGGTGCGGGGGTCCAGGCCGGTGGTCGGCTCGTCGAGGAAGAGGACCTTCGGGCGCCCGATCATGGACGCCGCCAGGTCGAGGCGGCGCCGCATGCCGCCGGAGTAGGTGGCCGCGGGCCGCTTGCCGGCGTCGGTGAGCGAGAACCGCTCCAGCAGTTCGTCGGCCCGGGCGCGCGACTCCTTGCGGGGCAGGTCCAGGAGCCGGCCGATCATGTACAGGTTCTCCCAGCCGGGGAGCTTCTCGTCCACGGACGCGTACTGCCCGGTGAGACCTATCACCCGCCGCAGCTGCCGGGGCTGCCGTACGACGTCGTAGCCGGCGACGTGCGCCTGGCCGGAGTCGGGTGCGAGGAGGGTGGACAGGATGCGGACGAGGGTGGTCTTGCCGGCGCCGTTCGGTCCGAGCACACCCATCACGGTGCCCTCGCGCACGTCCAGGTCGACACCGTCCAGCGCCTTGGTCTCGCCGTAGTGCTTGACCAGCCCCCGTACGGTGACCGCGCGGTCCGCGGCCGAGGGGTTGTCGTCGATTCGCTTCATGCCGACGACGTTGTCAGCCGTCACCGACAAACCACCGACAGACCGCCGACACGACAACCGACAGCCACCGACAGCCGTCCGACGCCCCCTGGCACGCCGCCGACGGTGCCGCGAAACCACCGGCCCCGCCGACGGGGGAAGATCGGCGGGGCCGGTGTCGTACCGCGGTGGCTTGTCAGTGCACGGAGTGCTCGTCCTGCGGGAAGGTGCCGCCGACGACGTCCTCGGCGTACGCCTTCGCCGCGTCGCCGATGACCTGGCGCAGGTCGGCGTACTGCTTGACGAACTTCGGCATCCGGCCGCCGGTCAGCCCGAGCATGTCGGTCCACACCAGCACCTGGGCGTCGGTCTCGACGCCCGCGCCGATGCCGACGGTCGGGATGTGCAGCGTCCGGGTCACCTCGGCGGCCAGCTCGGCCGGCACCAGCTCCAGGACGACCGCGAAGGCGCCCGCGTCCTGCACGGCCTTGGCGTCGCGCAGCAGCTGCTGGGCCGCCTCCTCGCCGCGGCCCTGCACCCGGTAGCCCATGGCGTTCACGGACTGCGGGGTGAGGCCGATGTGCGCCATCACGGGGATGCCGGACTCCACCAGCAGTTCGATCTGCCGGTGCGAGCGCTCGCCGCCCTCCAGCTTGACCGCGCCGACTCCGGCCTCCTTGACCAGGCGGGTCGCCGAGCGCAGCGCCTGCACCGGGCCCTCCTGGTAGGAGCCGAAGGGCAGGTCACCGACGATCAGAGCGCGGCTGGTACCGCGTACGACGGCGGCCGAGAGCATCGTCATCTCGTCCAGCGTGACGGGCACGGTCGACTCGTACCCGAGGTGGCAGTTGCCCGCGGAGTCGCCGACGAGCATCACCGGGATGCCGGACTCGTCGAAGACGGACGCGGTCATCGCGTCGTACGCGGTGAGCATGGGCCACTTCTCGCCGCGCTCCTTGGCGGCGGTGATGTCCCGTACGGTGATGCGACGGTTGATCTTGCCCCCGTACAGCGCCCTGCTCCCGTCCCCGGGGGTGCGCTGCGGCGTCGGGGCAGCCGAAAGCTGCGTCATGGCAACGGCTCCTTCATGTCATCTCGAGGCGCCCTGACGGCGTCCCCGGATCCCTTCCATGGTGGCACTTCCGCCGTCTCCCCGGCTAGGGGACCCTCGTCACGTGCCATCGATCGACTCACGGGGTGAAATGTGCCCGTTCTGTCACAGAGCGACCCGACCCGGAGGGATGCGGAACTCCGCGCGGCGACTCGTTCGTCCCAGTGCCCGTACGGCCGTCGAAGGACGGCAGGATCGGAACCGATCATCCCCTATGGTGCTGAGTCACGGGGGCGACGGTGAGCACGGCGGGCAGTGAGGCGACGGTATGGCGCAGCAGGCGTACATGACGGAGACGGACAACGGCGGCTCGGACCCCGAGCACCGGGAGAACCGGCTTCGGCGCCTGGTCGACCGGGTGGTCACCGGCTGGCGCGGCGACCGGCGGATCTGGACCCGGGGCCTGGTCACGGCCGCGGTCGCGCTCCTCCTGTCGGGCGTCATGGCGGCCCACTCGCACATCCCGAACGCCATCGGCAACCTCGGCAGCCTCACCGAAACCTTCCTGCCGTGGTTCGGCCTCCTGATCCCGGTCCTGCTGGTGATCGCCGTGGTCCGCAAGTCGGCGACGGCGCTGATCGCGCTGGTGCTGCCGGTGAGCGTGTGGCTGAACCTCTTCGGCGGCCTGCTCTTCGACAAGACCGGCAGCGGCGGCGACCTCACGGTGGCCACGCACAACGTCAACGCCGACAACGCCGACCCGGCCGGCACCGCCCGCGCCGTCTCCGCGTCGGGCGCGGACGTGCTGGCCCTGGAGGAGCTGAAGGCGTCCGCCGTACCGACGTACGAGAAGGCGCTGGAGTCGAAGTACCCCCACCACGCCGTCGTCGGCACCGTGGGGCTGTGGAGCAAGTACCCGGTCGCCGACGTGCGGGCGGTGGACATCCAGCTGGGCTGGAAGCGCGCGATGCGCGCCACCGTCACCACCCCGTCCGGGCCGCTCGCGGTGTACGTCGCCCACCTGCCCTCCGTCCGGGTGAAGCTGGAGGCGGGGTTCACCGCCCGGCAGCGGGACAAGAGCGCCGACGCCCTCGGCGAGGCCATCGCCGACGAGAAGCTGCCCCGCAAGATCCTGCTCGGCGACCTCAACGGCACCATGAACGACCGCGCGCTGACCGCGATCACCTCGCAGATGCGCTCCCCGCAGGGCGCCGTCGGCAACGGCTTCGGCTTCAGCTGGCCGGCGTCCTTCCCGATGGCCCGCATCGACCAGATCCTGGTCGACGGCGTCGAGCCGATGACGAGCTGGACCCTCCCGTCGACGGGCAGCGACCACCTGCCGATCGCCGCGCGTGTGAAGGTCGACACAACGGCCTCCTGAAGTTCGCCCGTGGAATACCTGCCCTGAGAGCCTTTGTTCCGTAGGGGAACATACAGTCGTCCCTCCCTTACGCACTCCGCTCTCGAAAGGCTCGCCCCCTTATGCCCCTGGCCCTGCTCGCCCTTGCCGTGGGCGCCTTCGGCATCGGTACCACCGAGTTCGTGATGATGGGCCTGCTGCCCGACGTCGCGGACGACCTGAACATCTCCATCCCCACCGCGGGCCACCTCGTGTCGGCCTACGCGCTGGGCGTCGTCATCGGCGCCCCGCTGCTGGCGGCGGCGACCACGCGGATGTCCCGCCGCTCCGTCCTCATCGCCCTGATGGCGCTCTTCGTGCTCGGCAACGCCCTGTCGGCCGTAGCGCCCGGCGAGCTCTCCCTACTCGCCGCCCGCTTCGTCAGCGGCCTGCCGCACGGTGCCTTCTTCGGCGTCGGCGCGGTGGTCGCCACCGGCATGGTGGCCCCGGAACGCAAGGCACGCTCCGTCTCCCTGATGTTCCTGGGCCTCACCGTCGCCAACATCGTCGGCGTGCCGGCGGCCACCGCCATGGGCCAGGCGCTCGGCTGGCGGGCCACCTTCCTCGGCGTGAGCGCGATCGGCGTCGCGGCGATAGCGGCCCTGGTCGTCCTGATCCCGCGCGAGAACGCCCCGGCCCCCACCACGGGCCTGCGCGGCGAGCTGGCCGCCCTGCGCTCCCTGCCGGTCTGGCTGGCGCTCGGCACCACGGTCGCGGGCTTCGGCGCGCTCTTCGCGGCGTACAGCTACATCACGCCGATGCTGACGGACGCCGCCGGTTTCGCCGAGACCAGCGTGACGCTGCTGCTCGCGCTGTTCGGCGTCGGCGCCACCGCGGGCAACCTGCTCGGCGGCCGCCTGGCCGACCACTCCCTGCGCGGCACCCTCTTCGGCGGCCTGGCCTCGCTGGTCGTGGTCCTCGCCCTCTTCCCCGTCCTGATGCGCACGCCGGTCACGGCGGCCGTGTCGGTGGCGCTGCTGGGCATGGCCGCCTTCGTCACCGGCTCTCCCCTCCAGCTGATGGTGATGGAGAAGGCCACGGCGGCCCCGTCCCTCGCCTCCTCGGCCAACCAGGCGGCCTTCAACCTCGCGAACGCCGGCGGCGCCTGGATCGGCGGCCTGGCCCTCGCGGCGGGCCTCGGCACGACGTCGCCCGCGCTGGCGGGGGCGGCGCTGGCGGTGCTCGGTCTGGGCGTCGCGGGCACGGCGTGGGCGGTGGACCGTCGGGCGGCCGTTACGGCCACGGCCCGCAAGCGCGTGGTGGCGGCGCACGTGCCGGAGGGGGTGGAGAGGGTGCGGGGGTGAGGGGCGTCCCTCGCGACAGCGAAGCCCGGCGCCGGCAGGACCTATGAATGAGGAGTGGTTGGCTGCCGGCAGGCGAAGGGACTTGAGTCTCCCGTAGGGGGAGACACAAAGGTGGGGGCATGGACGGCGACACGCTCTACTCGATCGGCGAGCTCGCTCGGCGGACCGGTCTCACGGTCAAGACCGTTCGGTTCTACTCCGATCGCGGAATCGTGACGCCGACGGACCGCAGCCCGGCCGGCTACCGCCTGTACGACATCGACGCCGTCGCACGCCTGGACCTCGTGCGGACCCTGCGCGAGCTGGGACTGGACCTTGCCACGATCCGCAAGGTCGTGGACCGCGAGCTCTCGCTTCCCGAGGTCGCCGCGGCGCACGCCGAGGCACTGGCAGTGCAGATCCACGTCCTGCGCCTGCGGCGCGCGGTGCTGACGGCGGTGGCCGAGCGCGGGTCCACACCTGAGGAGACGGAACTCATGCACCGGCTGGCCCAGCTCTCCGAGGACGAACGCCGACGTCTGATCGGCGACTTCCTCGACGCCGTCTTCGGCGGTCTTGACGCCGCTCCCGCCTTCGCGGGGGTCATGCGGACGATGACCCCCGAGCTGCCCGACAACCCGGAGGCGGAGCAGGTCCAGGCGTGGGTGGAGTTGGCCGAAATGTCCCTGGACCCGGACTTCCGCGCCGTCGTGCGGGGGTTGGCCGAGGACCAGGCAGCCGAGCAGGCCCGAAGCGACACGATGGGTCCGCGCCGCGACATTGCCGCAACCGTCCGCGACCAGGCCGGTCCGGCCCTGGCCGCCGGCATCGACCCGGCCTCGCCCCAGGCCGATCCGATCGTCGCAGCGTTCACGGCGCACTACGCGCACCTCCTCGGCCGCCCCGACGACGTCGAGCTTCGCCGTCGGCTGGCGACTCGGCTGGAGAGCGTGAACGACCCCCGCAGGGAGCGATACCTCCAGCTGCTCGCAGTGGTCAACGGCTGGCCGGCCCCGGAGAGTCTGGCTCCAGTGCTCGACTGGTCCGTCCAGGCTCTGCGCGTCCGGACTCAGCGATGACGGGGCGGTCGCAAGGCGGCATGGGCCGGACGTGGCCGGCGTCGGGTGAAAACGCCGCCTCACGTGATCGGTTGGTGAATGCCCCCGTCGTACTTGAGGTGGCCGCGACGTCGGCCTCTCCCGGTCTCGTTCTTCGCCCCTGGCGCATGGAAGACGTTGCCGCACTGGTCGACATGAGCCGGGATCCCGCATTGCGCCAGTGGGCGGGCTCTGTCGTGCACACCGATGCCGACGGGGCACGGTGGGTGCAGGCCCAGCAGCGGGGCTGGGCAGCGGGGGACCGGTTTGGCTTCGCTGTCCTTGAGGCACAACCCGTTCCAGTTCGTCGGCAGTTGGTGGGCAATGTGGTCCTCAAGGAAGTCAGCTCCGGCAAACCGGCGGCCGAGGTGGGCTACTGGACCGCGGCGCACGCTCGCGGGCGGGGAGTGGCTCCCCGCGCTCTGGAGGCGCTCACCAGGTGGGCTTTCGACACCTTCGAAGCCGACGGGCTGGAGCGTCTCGAGCTCCTGCACCAGGTGGACAACCGGGCATCGTGCCGGGTTGCGCAGAAGGGCCGGTACGACTTTGACAGCGTCCTGCCTGCGGCGCCGCCCTCCTTTCCTCGCGATGGCCATCTGCACGTACGGCGCCTGAGATCCTCCCGGCCTCTGCGGATCGACTGAGGCTGCTCACGCTGCGAGGGTCTTCTCCGTCGTGGAAGTCGCCGTCCTCGTCCGTCGTGTCACCCGTTGGCGTGGGCGGAGCCCCGTTCCGGCACCACGGCGTGGTCACGGTCCCTACGGTGTCGCCTGTCGCGATACGACGCGTACGACGGAGGGGTGCGGATGTCGGCTGACGGCAAGGTGGACGAGTCGGGTTGGGATGTCGACCCTGACGACGCGTGGGGTGGGGCCGTCATCACCGCGGTGGGACGCCAGCTGAAACTGCGCCGCGAGGCGGCGGATATGCGGGCGGCCGACTTCGGGGCGGCGGTCGGGTACGGAGAGGATCTCGTCTACAAGGTCGAGGGTGGGAAGCGGATTCCCCAGCGGGAGTATCTGGAGAAAGCCGACCAAGTGCTCGACGCGGGCGGCCTCGTCGCGGCGTCCTGGGAGGACGTGAAGAGGGTCAGGTATTCCAAGAAGGCGCAGGACTTGGCGAAACTGGAGTCCCAGGCGGTCGAGTTGTCGTCCTACGTCCCGCACGGCCTGCACGGTCTCCTGCAGACCGAGACATATGCCCGTGCACTCATGGGGACGCGTCGGCCCGCTCTGGCGGAGGATGAGTTGGACAGGGCTGTGACTGGGCGGATGGATCGCCAGGCGATCTTCGAACGGACTCCTGCCCCCGAACTCGGTTTCGTTCTGGAAGAGGTGGGCCTCCGGCGGCCCATCGGCGGGAGAACAGTGCTGCGCAAGCAGCTTGAACACCTGTTGGAGATGGCGCGGCTGCGGAACGTCGACATCCAAGTGATGCCAACCTCTCGCGGCGACCACCCCGGAACGGGCGGGCGGATTCAGGTGCTCAAGTTCGGCGACGGTACGGCAGTCGGCCGGGCCGACAACACCTACGACAGCCGACCGGTCAGCGATCCGCGGCAACTGCGGATTCTCGAACTGCGCTACGGAGCCATCCGCGCCGAGGCTCTGACCGCCAAGGAGTCCTTGGCCTTCATCGAGAAAGTACTGGGGGAGACATGAATTCCTGGTTCAAGAGCAGCTACAGCAGCAGCGGAGACGGCAACGACTGCGTAGAGGTCGCGATAACCCCCGCCACCATCCACATCCGCGACTCCAAGCGCCCCGACGGCCCCCGCCTCGCCGTTGCCCCGGCCGTCTGGACGGCATTCGTCGGGCCCCGGACACAGTGATCCGGGGCCCGCGCGCATAGTCCGGGCGGCTCAGGCGACCGTCGTGTGCGCGTTGCCCTGGATCGCCGAGGCGCCGACGCCGGTGGTGAGGCCGATGCAGCCGGACTCCGCGTGGAGACCGGCACCGAACTGGCCGTCGGCCGCTATGAGGGCCGCGCCGATGGCGACGTTGCCGCCGGACACCTGGTCCAGATCCGTGTCGGAGAGTTCGGCGGTTTCGGCCTGGGGGACGAGGTTCATGACAGGTCTTGCCTTTCATGCCGACGAGAAGGGGAGCGGTGCGGCACGCGTGCCCGGAACCGGTCACCGGCGTGCCGCGCACAGATCAAAGCACGGGGTGGAATGATCCCGTCCGCTCCCGTCGCCGCCGCCTTCATCAGTGTGCGGATGTGGTCGGGAAAAGAGCCGACCTCTTCACGCTTCCCGCCGGTCGGGGGAGTCCCCGGAGCCTCGGATGCGTGCAGCCGGGCCCTCGCGCCTGCACCACACCAGGTCCATGCGACCTTGCTATGAACGGTGTGCAGGTACGAGGGTTTTTTCGCCAGACCGACGGCCGCGGCTTTGGCAGGCCTGCAAGGACAGGGGGAGCCGGTACGCACAGGTGAGGGATCAGCCCCGGTCTGGGATGATCTCGCGGTGCTGCGAAGCGTTGAGATCACCGCCGAAATGACCGGCCCACGGCAAGACGCGGGCTCCCACAACCTGCACTGGCAGAAACGGCTGGAGGTGAGCCTGGACTGCTTCATCTGCCGGCGCACCCGTCGCACGACCTCCCTTCAGCACGGGCAGGAGCACGCCCTCTGCTCGGCCGATGATGAGCAGCCCATGCACCCCACCGCTGCCAGGGTCGCCGCCTTCGATGTCACCGACGAGCGGGAGCGGACCACTCTGCGGACCGTTGTCGACTACTGGTGGGCGCCTTTCCAGGACACGAAGCGCGACCAGGCGGCCACTGCGCTGTCGCTCACGCCATGGGTTCGTCTGCATCTCGGGTACTACTGCCCTGAGGTCATGGTCATGGACCCGAGTCCGACGTCCCCACGATCGCCCGCAGCGCGGCGAGGTGCTCCCGGTAGGCGTCCCGGCCCCGCCGGGTCAGGCGGAGCCACACGCGTTGCCGGGTGTCGCGGACGCCTTTGCGCTGTTCGACGTAGCCGGCCTCCATCAGGACCGTGACGTGCTTGCTCAGTACGGAGGCCGAGACGCCAAGTTGCTTCTGGACCAGGCCGAACTCCGCCTCGCCCGCGGCCTCCAGCAGGGCGCAGACGCGCAGCCGGTTCGGAGCGTGGATGGTGGTGTCGAACCCCTCCAGCGGGTCGTGGGAGTCGGCGCTCACGCGGACTTCCGGTGCAGGCGGACGAAGGCGAGGTGGAAGCCGGCGGACGCGGTGGCGCCGGCCAGCGAGGCCGCGATCAGCCACACCAGCTGTCCCGTGGCTCGGAAGGCGAGCGCCGCCCCCACCAGCAGCACAGGCAGGCCGATGACGAGCGGCAGGGTGGCCCGCTTCGGCAGTACGTCCAACCGCAGAGTCACCCCGGTCTTGGTGCGCCACGCCTTGGCCGCGACGGCGAACAGCGCCCCGTACACCGCGGTGATCGTCAGCATGATGCCGATCCAGGCCGGACGGGGCAGCAGCCAGTCGGAGTCAGCCGTGATGCCTCCGTAGACGATCGGGAGGGCGGCGATGTAGAGCGTGAGCGTGACGAAGAACCAGGTCGGCCACGGTGTGGCTGACAGTGCCGTGGCGGAGGCCCTGATGTGTTCGGCGTCGGCCAGAGCGGCGCGGGCGCCCTCTGGAGTGAGCGGTGCCCCGTTAGTTTCCATGACGGAAACAGTAGTCGTTTGTTTCCGGCATGGAAAGAGGCGGGTCGAAATAATGTGTGGCGCCTCTCGAAGGCGTCCTGCTAGCTTCAGTGCGTCGTTCTGATTCGTTCTGGGCCCTTGTGCCCTGGAAAAGGGTGTTTGATGTCCCGGCCCGCGCCGAGTGCGCCTCGCCGCACCGCGTAACCGTCCGCGGCTTTCCGCCATCCGTTTCTCCGGGTGGCTCCCGGACGTGCCCTCCGGTGCTCCGACCTGACGAGGCCACTCGGCCTGCTCTTGCTGTCTTGGTCAATCTCCCAGCAAGGAGCACCCGGGTGTCCAGCCACACCACCAACAACAACACTCTCGGCCTCAACACCTTCGCCTGCGCGTGGTGCGGGGTGACCGTGTCCGCGTACGCCGCCGACGGCGCGCCGCGCAACCACTGCCCGTCCTGCCTGCACTCACGGCACGTCCTCGACCATGTCGAGGGCGGTCCGAGCGACTGCGAGGGCCGGATGACCCCGATCGCCATCGCCGTGCTCCGCACCGGTGACTGGATGGTGATCCACCGCTGCGTGCGCTGCGACGAGCTCACCTCCACCCCGGTCTGCGTGGACGACAACCAGCTCATCCTGATGCGCATGGCGGTCCGTCCGCTGGCCCAACCGCCTTTCCCGCTCGAAGCGTTCGGAACTCTCTGACCGCCCGACAGGAAAGGAGCACCACCGTGCCACGCAACAATCGCAGCCACCGTGGACGGCGCCGTCCGCAGCGGCACAAGGACGTCCTGCACGCCCAGGGCGGCGGCCACCGGGCCGACGGCTTCCGCTGCGTGTCCTGCCGACTGGACGTCTCCCTGGGCGCACCCGGCACCGCGCACCGCAACCACTGCCCGAACTGCCTGGCCAGCCTGCACGTCGACCGGAGGATCCCGGGCGACCGCGCCGCGGACTGCCGTGGGCGGATGGAGGCGTTGGGCATGTCGGTCCGTACCGACGGCGAGTGGGTGATCATCCACCAGTGCGCCTCATGCGGCGAGCTGAGCGCCAACCGCATCGCCGGTGACGACAACCCGCTCGCCCTGGTACGCCTCGCCCTCAGACCCCTGGCCGACCCCGAGGCCGCCGGCCGCGCCCTGCTCACCCTGTGACCGGGCCGCGCCCACCAGGCCACCAGCACCCCGCGCCGGCCGAAGCAGCGCAGCCCCGGGCCACTGGCCCGGGGCTGCGCCCCGCTACAGCACCGGCAACGACTTCCGCAGCTCGAAGGCCGTCACCTGCGACCGGTACTCCTCCCACTCCTGCCGCTTGTTCCGCAGGAAGAAGTCGAAGACGTGTTCGCCGAGCGTCTCGGCGACCAGGTCGCTGCGTTCCATCAGGGCGAGGGCCTCGCCGAGGTTCTGGGGGAGGGGCTCGATGCCCAGGGCGCGGCGTTCCGCGTCGGAGAGGGCCCAGACGTCGTCCTCCGCGCCCGGCGGGAGTTCGTAGCCCTCCTCGATGCCCTTGAGGCCGGCGGCCAGCAGGACGGCGTAGGTCAGGTACGGGTTGGCGCCGGAGTCGATGGAGCGGACCTCGACGCGGGCCGAGCCGGTCTTGCCGGGCTTGTACATGGGGACGCGGACCAGCGCGGAGCGGTTGTTGTGGCCCCAGCAGATGTAGGAGGGGGCCTCGCCGCCCGCGCCGGCCGTGCGCTCGGAGCCGCCCCAGATGCGCTTGTACGAGTTCACCCACTGGTTGGTGACCGCCGAGATCTCCGCCGCGTGCCGCAGCAGGCCCGCGATGAAGGAGCGGCCGACCTTGGAGAGCTGGTACTCCGAACCGGACTCGTAGAACGCGTTGCGGTCGCCCTCGAAGAGCGAGAGGTGCGAGTGCATGCCCGAGCCCGGGTATTCGGAGAAGGGCTTCGGCATGAACGTCGCCTGGAGGCCCTGTTCGAGAGCCACCTGCTTCATGACCAGGCGGAACGTCATGATGTTGTCCGCCGTCGAGAGCGCGTCGGCGTAGCGGAGGTCGATCTCCTGCTGGCCCGGCGCGCCCTCGTGGTGCGAGAACTCCACCGAGATGCCCATCGACTCCAGCATGGTGATCGCCTGGCGGCGGAAGTCCATGCCGATGTTCTGCGGGGTGTGGTCGAAGTAGCCGGAGTTGTCGGCGGGGGTGGGGACCCGGCCGTCGACCGGCTTGTCCTTCAGCAGGAAGAACTCGATCTCCGGGTGGGTGTAGAAGGTGAAGCCCAGGTCGGAGGTGCGGGCCAGGGCGCGCTTGAGGACGTAGCGCGGGTCCGCGAAGGACGGGGAGCCGTCCGGCATGAGGATGTCGCAGAACATGCGGGCCGTGCCGGGGGCCTCCGCGCGCCAGGGCAGGACCTGGAAGGTCGACGGGTCGGGCTTGGCGATCATGTCGGACTCGTACACCCGGGCGAAGCCCTCGATGGCCGAGCCGTCGAAGCCGATGCCCTCGTCGAAGGCCTGCTCCAGCTCGGCGGGGGCCACGGCGACGGACTTGAGGAAGCCCAGCACGTCCGTGAACCAAAGGCGTACGAACCGGATGTCGCGCTCCTCCAGCGTCCGGATCACGAACTCCTGCTGCTTGTCCATCTTCCGCATCCCCATCCTCGCTGGTCAGGCCGCCTGTCTCCGGTACGGCGGGAGGCGGCCCCGCACCTGAGCATCACACCACAGCGCCGTTTCGAACGCGTTGCGGACCCCGGCCGGCCGGCCCACCCCATGACCGCAGGGTAGAGGCCACCTGTTCGATCGGGCCATTCCGGGGCTCCGGCCGGGACGGATCCTGTGATCTCCCTACGAAGGAGCGGCCTTCCGCCCTTACGATCAGCGGACCCGGCCACCCCGTTCGATGGCAGAAGACTTCCCAGAAGGGCTGCACCCCATGGGTTCCGCGAAGAAGAACAGCAACACGGCGCGACAGGCCCGCATAGCTGAGATGCGGCGTGCCGAGGAGGCGCGTGAGCGCCGGAACCGGATCCTCACGATCGCGGTCAGCACCGTGGTGGTCGCCGGTCTCGTCGTCGGCGGCGTCTTCCTCGTCCGGGGACAGTCCGACGACTCCTCCGACGACACCGCGTCCGACGGCAAGACCTCCGGCAAGTTCGTCACCGGCAAGGACGGCGTGAAGACCTGGGAGGGGGACCTGGCCCGCAACCACGTCACCAAGAAGGTCACCTACCCCGTGGACCCCCCGGTCGGCGGCGACCACAACCAGGTCTGGATGAACTGCAACGGCGACGTCTACACCAAGCCGCTGAACAACGAGAACGCCGTGCACTCGCTGGAGCACGGGGCGGTGTGGGTGACGTACACCGACGCGGCCCCGAAGGCCGACGTCGAGAAGCTGGCCGCCAAGATCAAGAAGACGCCGTACTCGCTGATGAGCCCGGACGAGAAGCAGCAGGACCCGATCATGCTCACCGCCTGGGGCCACCAGCGCACGGTGACGGGCGCCGACGACCCGGACGTGGACAAGTTCTTCGAGAAGTTCGTCCAGGGCGAGCAGACCCCCGAGCCGGGGGCCGCGTGCACCAACGGACTCTCCCAGTGACACCGAAACGGGCCGGCTGGACCGCGGGGGCCGCCGCCGCGGTCCTCGTCGCGGCCGGCGGGATCACCTACGCCGTCGCGGGCGACGACGGGGCGGGCCGGGTGCCGTCCGCCGACTCCGCGGACGCCGGGTTCGCGCGCGACATGTCGGTCCACCACCAGCAGGCCGTGGAGATGTCGTACATCGTGCGCGACCGCACCGACGACGAGGAGGTGCGGCGGCTCGCGTACGACATCGCGCAGACCCAGGCCAACCAGCGCGGCATGATGATCGGCTGGCTCGACCTGTGGGGGCTGCCGAAGGTGTCGTCCGACCCGCCGATGAGCTGGATGGGCATGGGCGGGGCGCCGTCGGCCGGTGAGGGCTCGCTGATGCCGGGGATGGCCACCGACGCCGAGATGGAGAAGCTCGGCACGCTGAACGGGAAGCGGGCCGAGGTCTACTACCTCCAGCTGATGACCGAGCACCACAAGGGCGGCGTCCACATGGCCAAGGGGTGCGTCGAGAAGTGCTCGGTCGGCGTGGAGAAGCGCCTGGCCGGCGGGATGGTGGAGTCGCAGGAGTCGGAGATCCGGCTGATGGCGGACCTGCTGGCGGAGCGGGGCGCGAAGCCCCGGACATGAGCCCGGACGTGAGCCCGGACGTGAGCCCGGACACGAGCCCGGACATGAGGCCGACACCGGCACGTCACCCCATTGTGTCGTTCTGACGATTACACTGGGCGGGTGCCTCGACTACGACTCGCCCTGAACCAGATCGACTCCACCGTCGGCGACCTCGACGCGAACGCGGCGGCGGTCCTGCGCTGGACCCGGCACTCCGCGGAGCGGGGAGCCCACCTGGTGGCGTTCCCCGAGATGGTGCTGACCGGGTATCCCGTCGAGGACCTGGCCCTCAGGTCGTCGTTCGTGGAGGCGTCCCGCACCGCCCTGCGGGCGCTCGCGGCGCGCCTCGCCGAGGAGGGCCTCGGCGGCCTTCCGGTGGTCGTCGGCTACCTGGACCGCTCGGCGACCGCCCAGCCGAAGTACGGCCAGCCGGCCGGCGCCCCGCAGAACGCGGCGGCCGTGCTGTACGGCGGCGAGGTGGCGCTCACCTTCGCCAAGCACCACCTGCCGAACTACGGCGTCTTCGACGAGTTCCGCTACTTCGTCCCCGGCGACACCATGCCCGTGGTCCGGGTGCGCGGCGTCGACGTGGCGCTGGCCATCTGCGAGGACCTGTGGCAGGACGGCGGCCGGGTGCCCGCCGCCCGCTCGGCACGGGCCGGACTGCTGCTCTCCGTCAACGCCTCCCCGTACGAGCGCGACAAGGACGACACCCGGCTGGAACTGGTGCGCAAGCGCGCCCAGGAGGCCGGGTGCACCACCGCCTACCTCGCGATGACCGGCGGGCAGGACGAACTGGTCTTCGACGGCGACTCGATCGTCGTCGACCGGGACGGGGCGGTCGTGGCCCGCGCCCCGCAGTTCACCGAGGAGTGCGTGGTCCTGGACCTCGACCTGCCGGCCGCCGAGCCGGAGGCGCCCACCGGCGTGGTGGACGACGGTCTGCGCATCGAGCGGGTCGTGCTGTCCGAGGAGCCGGTACCGGCCGACGGGACCGCGCTGTCCGGCGGCCGCGCCGAGCCGCTGGACGACGACGAGGAGGTCTACTCGGCGCTGGTCGCCGGGCTGCGCGCCTACGTCACCAAGAACGGCTTCCGCTCCGTGCTGATCGGCCTGTCCGGCGGCATCGACTCCGCGCTGGTCGCGGCGATCGCCTGCGACGCGCTGGGCGCGGAGCACGTGTACGGCGTGTCGATGCCGTCCAGGTACTCCTCCGAGCACTCCAAGGACGACGCGGCCGAGCTGGCGCGCCGCACCGGCCTGCACTACCGGACCGTCGCGATCGCGCCCATGTTCGACGCCTACATGGGCGCGCTGGGCCTGACCGGCCTGGCCGAGGAGAACCTCCAGTCCCGGCTGCGCGGGACGCTGCTCATGGCGCTCTCCAACCAGGAGGGCCACCTGGTGCTGGCGCCCGGCAACAAGTCGGAACTGGCGGTGGGCTACTCGACGCTGTACGGCGACTCGGTGGGCGCGTACGGGCCCATCAAGGACGTGTACAAGACGTCGGTCTTCCGCCTCGCCGAATGGCGCAACCGCGCGGCCGGGGCCCGCGGCCAGACCCCGCCGATCCCGGAGAACTCGATCACCAAGCCGCCCAGCGCGGAGCTGCGCCCCGGCCAGGTCGACACGGACTCGCTGCCGGACTATCCCGTGCTGGACGCCATCCTCGACCTGTACGTCGACCGGGACCGGGGCGCGGACGAGATCGTCGCCGCCGGGTACGACCGCGACCTGGTGACGCGGACGCTGCGCATGGTGGACACCGCGGAGTACAAGCGCCGCCAGTACCCGCCGGGCACCAAGATCTCGGCCAAGGGCTTCGGCAAGGACCGCCGCCTGCCGGTCACCAACCGCTGGCGGGAGACCGGCTGAGCCGGCGGCGCCGCACCCCGCTAACCCTGGCGCTGCTGGTCCGCCAGCACCTTGTGCAGCGGCTCCGCCACCCGGCGCCGGTACTCCTGGACCGCCCAGCCGTTTCCGTCCGGGTCCTTGAAGTACATGAAGGTCGCGCCGTCGTCCGGCGCGTACTGCACCGGATCGGAGACCTCCAGGCCGCGCCCGGACAGCTCCGCGTGGGCCGCCTTGATGTCGGCGACGCACAGCTGGAGGCCCTGGTACGAACCGGGCTCCGGCCGGGTCTGGCCCTGCGTCATGTCCCAGATGGCGTCACCGAGGGCGATCGAACAGCCGGAGCCCGGGGGCGTCAGCTGGACGATGCGCATCCCCGGCATGACCTCCTGGTCGATGTCGACGTGGAAGCCGACCTTGTCCCGGTAGAAGTCCCGGGCCCGGTCGATGTCACTCACGGGCAGCGGGATGATTTCGAGGGTGAAGTCCATGGCATGACTCCTTCGGCATCCATGTCGGCTCCGGCGCCGACCGCGGTGTCTTACAAGCTAACGGCTTCCCGGCAGGGGCGCGGTCCGTTCGGTGCCCCGCCGCCGATCCCCGGTTACGCTCAGGCCGTACGACCTTGATCCCACGAGTCCATCCCAGATCCACCCCAGATCCCTCCCACAGGGTCCGACAGGAGGCCGAGATGACGGCGCCGGGGCGCAGGAGCAGTACCTTCACGCGGCTGCTGCGGCACGGCTTCACCGATCCCTCGGCCGCCGAGGGGCTGCTGGACGGCGCGGAGCTGACCGAGGTCCGCTCCGACCCGGTGCTCCTCGAGGCGCTGGGCGCCACCGCCGACCCCGACCTGGCCCTGCACGGCCTGGTCCGGCTCCTGGAGGCGCAGCCCGACCCCACCGCCCGCCGGGAGCTGCTGGACACCCTGGTGGCGGCCAAGCCGCTGCGCGACCGGCTCCTCGGCGTGCTCGGCGCCTCCGAGGCCCTCGCCGACCACCTGGCCCGGCACGCCGGCGACTGGCAGGCCCTGGTCACCTACGAGCCCCGCGACCTGCACCCCGGCGTCGAGGAGTTCGAACGCGGCCTGGCCGAGGCCACCGACCCCGTCGCGCTGCGTGTCGCCTACCGGCGCTGCCTGCTGTCCATCGCCGCCCGCGACGTGTGCGGCACCATCGACCTCGCCGAGACCGCCGCCGAGCTGGCCGACCTCGCCACCGCCACCCTGCGCGCCGCCCTGGCCATCGCCGAGGAGGCCGCGCCCGGGGACGCCGCGCTGTGCCGGCTGGCCGTGATCGCGATGGGCAAGTGCGGCGGCCACGAGCTGAACTACGTCTCCGACGTGGACGTCATCTTCGTGGGCGAGGCGGTCGGCGACGCCGACGAGACCAAGGCGCTGCGGGCCGCGACCTCGCTCGCCTCGCACATGATGCGGATCTGCTCCGAGACGACCGTCGAGGGCTCCATCTGGCCCGTCGACGCCAACCTGCGCCCCGAGGGCCGCAACGGCCCGCTGGTGCGCACCCTCAGCAGCCACCTCGCCTACTACCAGCGCTGGGCCAAGACCTGGGAGTTCCAGGCGCTGCTCAAGGCCCGCCCGGTGGCCGGCGACCCCGGCCTCGGCGCCGAGTACGTGGCCGCCCTCCAGCCCCTGGTCTGGCAGGCCGCCGACCGCGAGAACTTCGTCGCCGACGTGCAGAAGATGCGCCGCCGGGTGGTGGAGAACATCCCCGCCGCCGAGGTCGACCGCCAGCTCAAGCTCGGCCCCGGCGGCCTGCGGGACGTCGAGTTCGCCGTGCAGCTGCTCCAGCTGGTGCACGGGCGGTCCGACACCTCCCTGCACAGCGGTACGACGCTGGACGCCCTGGAGGCGCTCGCCGCGGGCGGGTACGTGGGCCGCGCGGACGCCGCCCAGCTCGACGAGGCGTACCGCTTCCTGCGCTCCATGGAGCACCGCATCCAGCTGCACCGGCTGCGCCGCACCCACCTGGTGCCCGAGGACCCGGCCGACCTGCGCCGTCTCGGCCGCTCCCTGGGCCTGCGCACCGACCCGGTGGTCGGATTGCAGCGCGCCTGGAGGCGGCACGCCTCCGTGGTGCGGCGGCTGCACGAGAAGCTGTTCTACCGGCCGCTGCTCGACGCCGTCGCCCAGCTCGCGCCCGGCGAGGCCCGGCTCAGCCCCGAGGCCGCCCGCGAACGCATGGTCGCCCTCGGGTACGCCGACCCGGCCTCCGCGCTGCGGCACCTGGAGGCGCTGGCGTCCGGCGTCACCCGCAAGGCGGCCATCCAGCGCACGCTGCTGCCCGTGCTCCTCGGCTGGTTCGCGGACTCCGCCGACCCGGACGCGGGCCTGCTCAACTTCCGCAAGGTCTCCGACGCGCTCGGCAAGACCCCCTGGTACCTCAGGCTGCTGCGGGACGAGGGCGCGGCCGCCGAGAACCTCGCCCGCGTGCTCTCCGCCGGCCGGCTCGCCCCCGACCTGCTGATGCGGGCCCCCGAGGCGGTCGCGCTGCTCGGCGACGGCGCGACCGGGGGCCTGGCGCCGCGCGGGCGCCCCCAGCTCGAGCAGGAGATACTGGCCGCGGTCCGGCGCGCTGAGGGCGGCGAACAGGCGGTCACCGCCGCCCGCGGGGTGCGGCGCAGGGAGCTGTTCCGTACGGCCGCCGCGGACATCGTCGGCTCCTACGGCACCGAGTCCCAGCCCGCCGCGGCCGACCAGGGCGCGCTGGTGGACCTGGTCGGCGACGCGATCTCCGACCTGACGGCGGCGACACTGGCGGGGACACTGCGGGCGGTCGTGCGGGAGGGATGGGGCGACACACTGCCGACCCGGTTCGCGATCATCGGCATGGGCCGGTTCGGCGGCCACGAGCTGGGCTACGGCTCCGACGCGGACGTGCTGTTCGTGCACGAGCCCCGCGACGGCGTCGACGAGCGGGAGGCCGGGGACGCGGCCAACAAGGTCGTCGCCGAGCTGCGCCGCCTGCTCCAGGTGCCGAGCGCCGACCCGCCGCTGCTGATCGACGCCGACCTGCGGCCCGAGGGCAAGTCCGGGCCGCTCGTGCGGACGCTGAAGTCGTACGAGGCGTACTACCGGCGCTGGTCGCTGGTGTGGGAGCGGCACGCGCTGCTGCGGGCCGAGT
Source organism: Streptomyces sp. NPDC056128 (assembly GCF_042263835.1). Taxonomy (NCBI): domain Bacteria; kingdom Bacillati; phylum Actinomycetota; class Actinomycetes; order Kitasatosporales; family Streptomycetaceae; genus Streptomyces; species Streptomyces sp. NPDC056128. The sequence continues at coordinate 860,716 of NZ_JBHJVQ010000002.1, forward strand.
TCGTGGCCGGCGACGCGGACCTGGGGCGGCGCTTCACCGAGCTGGTCGACCCGCTGCGGTACCCGGCGGACGGACTCGGCGAGGACGACGTACGGGAGATCCGGCGGCTCAAGGCCCGGATGGAGTCCGAGCGGCTGCCGCGCGGCGCGGACCCCAAGCTGCACGCCAAACTGGGGCCGGGCGGGCTCTCCGACGTGGAGTGGACCGTGCAGTTGGTCCAGTTGCGGCACGGCCACACCGAGGCCGGGCTGCGCACCACCCGGACGCGCGCCGCGCTGGCCGCCGCGTCCGGCGCCGGGCTCATCCCGGCGGAGCACGCCGGGATCCTCGACGAGGCGTGGGTGCTGGCGACGCGGGTGCGCAACGCGGTGATGCTGGTCCGCGGCCGGGCCGGCGACACGTTCCCCACCGACCCGCGCGAGCTGTCCGCGGTCGGCCGCTACCTGGGCCACGGCCCGGGCCACGCGGGCGACATGCTGGACGAGTACAGGCGCACGGCGCGCAGGGCACGCGCGGTGGTGGAGGAGCTGTTCTACGCGTGATGCCCCGCGGCTACGCCCGCGTGGGCAACCACGCCCCCTTCCGCGCCGCCACCACCCGCGGCAGCGCGTACGGCAGGCTGCCGTACCAGGCCGCCGCCACCAGGTAGCCGAACGCCAGGCACAGCACGCCCCCCACCGCGTCCAGCCAGAAGTGGTTGGCGGTCGCCACGATCACCACCAGGGTCAGCGCCGGGTACAGCAGCCCCAGCACCTTCACCCACGGCACGGACGCCAGCGCGAAGATCGTCAGCCCGCACCAGACGGACCACCCGATGTGCATCGAGGGCATCGCCGCGTACTGGTTGGACATGTTCTTCAGGTCACCGGACGCCATCGACCCCCACGTCTGGTGGACCATGACGGTGTCGACGAACCGACCGCCGTTCATCAGACGGGGCGGGGCGAGGGGATACAGGTAGTAACCGACCAGCGCGACGCCCGTGGTGGCGAAGAGGACGAGACGGGTCGCGGCGTAACGGCCGGGATGGCTGCGGTACAGCCACACCAGCACACCGAGGGTCACCACGAAGTGCAACGTGGCGTAGTAGTAGTTCATCCCGATGATGAGCCAAGTCACCGAGTTCACGGCGTGGTTCACCGACTCCTCGACGGCGACGCCCAGTTGCTGCTCGACCCGCCAGATCCAGTCGGCGTTGCGCAACGCCTGCGACCGCTGTTCCGGCACCGCGTTGCGGATCAGCGAGTACGTCCAGTAACTCACCGCGATCAGCAGGATCTCGAACCACAGTCGGGGCCGGCGCGGCGCACGGAGCCGACGCAGGAGCCCCTGCCCCGTCCCCTCAGTGACGGGGTGCGGAACGGCCTCTGCACGGCGTTCCGGAGTCCTCACGGTCGCGTCACCCATAGGCATGAAGTCTGCCAGAAAAGACCTCTCCCACCGATCATCCCCCCGTCCGCTGTGGCCCGCATCCGCCGCGCGGCGGGCGGGAGGTCAGGAGCGGCCGCGCTCGCCCGGCGCGGAAGCCGTCGAGCCGCGGACGACCAGCTCCGGCATGAACACGAACTCGCTGTGCGGCGCGGGCGTCCCGGCGATCTCCTCCAGCAGCGTGCGCACCGCCGCCTGCCCCATCGCCGGGACCGGCTTGCGGACGGTCGTCAGCGGCGGGTCGGTGAAGGCGATCAGCGGCGAGTCGTCGAAGCCGACGACCGAGATGTCCTTGGGCACGTCGAGCCCCTGCTGCCGGGCCGCCCGTATCGCGCCGAGCGCCATCATGTCGCTCGCGCAGACCACCGCCGTGCAGTCGCGGGCGATGAGCGCGGTGGCCGCCGCCTGGCCGCCCTCCAGGGTGTACAGCGAGTGCTGGACGAGTTCCTTCTCCACGATGTCCGCGCTGAGGTCCAGCTGGTCCTGGACGGTGCGGACGAAGCCCTCGATCTTGCGCTGCACGGGCACGAACCGCTTCGGCCCCAGGGCCAGCCCGATCCGGGTGTGGCCGAGCGAGACGAGGTGCGTGACCGCGAGGCTCATCGCGGCCCGGTCGTCGGGGGAGATGAACGGCGCCTGCACCTGCGACGAGAAGCCGTCGACGAGGACGAAGGGCACGCCCTGGGCGCGCAGCCGTTCGTAGCGCTGCATGTCGGCGGTGGTGTCGGCGTGCAGTCCGGAGACGTAGATGATCCCGGCCACCCCGCGGTCGACCAGCATCTCGGTCAGCTCGTCCTCCGTGGAGCCGCCCGGCGTCTGGGTGGCGAGGACCGGCGTGTACCCCTGGCGGGTCAGCGCCTGGCCGATGACCTGGGCCAGCGCCGGGAATATCGGGTTCTCCAGCTCCGGGGTGATCAGGCCCACCAGGCCCTCGCTGCGCTGACGCAGCCGCACGGGGCGCTCGTAGCCCAGCACGTCCAGAGCGGCGAGTACGGACTGGCGGGTGGTGGCGGCGACGCCCGGCTTCCCGTTGAGGACCCGGCTGACCGTCGCTTCGCTCACCCCCGCCTGGGCGGCGATGTCGGCAAGCCGTGTGGTCACAGGGGTGGACTGTACCTGTCGGCCGCCGCCTTGCACACCGATCGGGCGCCGTGGACGGCCTGTTGGACGGCCCGGCGCGGGCTGCTGCGTCATCGCGCTCCCTCGAGAAAGTGGCGGCAAGAGCTTGCAGAGTCTTGCACAACCGGCCGGATACCGCTCGACCCCTGTAAACAAGCGTCTCACGGTGGTCGCCAGGAGGTCACGCCCGGATAACTTCGGAGATGTCTTGCACTTTTTTGCTGCAAGACCTTTCGCCGCGCTTACAACGCTGTTACGTTCACGTCGCCCGACGGCAGCAACGACGCGGTCGGCAGCGGCAGGAGCGGCGGACGGGCCCGCACCCTGCACCACACGGGCTTTCACCCTCAAGGAGAACTCATGCGGCGTGGCATAGCGGCCACCGCGCTGGTGGCGTCCCTCGCCCTGGCGGCGACGGCGTGCGGCGGGGACGGCGACAGCGACAGCGAGTCCGGCGGACCGGTGACCATCACTTACTGGGACACCTCCAACGCGACCAACGAGGCGCCGACCTACAAGGCGCTGGTCAAGGAGTTCGAGGCCGCCAACAAGGACGTCAAGGTCAACTACGTCAACGTCCCCTTCGACCAGGCGCAGAACAAGTTCGACACGGCCGCCGGCTCCAAGGGCGCCCCGGACGTGCTGCGCGCCGAGGTCGGCTGGACCCCCGCCTTCGCCAAGAAGGGCTTCTTCCTGCCGCTGGACGGCACCGAGGCCCTCGCCGAGCAGGACAAGTTCCAGCCCAACCTGATCGAGCAGGCCAAGTACGAGGGCAAGACCTACGGCGTCCCGCTGGTCACCGACACCCTCGCCTTCGTCTACAACAAGGCCCTGTTCGAGAAGGCCGGCGTCGAGGCCCCGAAGAACTGGGACGAGCTGAAGAAGGCCGCCGCCACCATCAAGGACAAGGCCGGCGTCGACGGCTTCTGGGGCTCCACCGCGGGCTACTACGCGCAGCCGTTCCTCTACGGCGAGGGCACCGACACGGTCGACGTCGGGGACAAGAAGATCACCGTCAAGTCGCCCGCGGCCGAGAAGGCGTACACCACCTGGCTGAGCCTCTTCGACGGCAAGGGCCTGCACAAGGCGGACACCACCGCCGACGCCTATGCCCACATCCAGGACGCCTTCATCAACGGCAAGGTCGCCTCGACCATCCAGGGCCCGTGGGAGATCACCAACTTCTACAAGGGCTCGGCGTTCAAGGACAAGAAGAACCTCGGCATCGCCACCGTCCCGGCCGGCTCCACCGGCAAGGCGGGCGCCCCGACCGGCGGCCACAACCTGTCGGTCTACGCCGGTTCGGACAAGGCGCACCAGGAGGCGTCGCTGAAGTTCGTGAAGTTCATGACCTCGGCGAAGTCCCAGGAGACCGTCGCCCTGAAGAACTCCACGCTGCCGACCCGCGACGACGCGTACACCGCCGAGGTCAAGGCCGACCCGGGCATCGCCGGCTACCAGACGGTCCTGCCCGCCGCCCAGCCGCGCCCGGCCCTGCCCGAGTACAGCTCCCTGTGGGGCCCGCTGGACGACGAGCTGCCCCAGATCGCCGGCGGCAAGGAGTCCCTGGACAAGGGGCTGAGCGACGCCGAGACCGCGATGGCCAAGCTGGTGCCCGACTTCACCAAGTGAGCCCGTGTGACCGCCGGGTCCCCCGCACCGGGGGAGGGGACCCGGCGGTCACGTTCCCGTGCGCCGTACCCCGCGACCGCCCGACCGCCCGACCGCCCGACCGCCTCACGCTCCAGTCGATCCTCCTGATGCTCCCGAAGGTGTCGAACCATGACAGTCGCCATCGACCGCGCCACCGGCAAGCGCCGCGGTGACCGCAGCCCGCGGCCCGGCCTCGGCCGGCGTCTGAAGGACGGGTACCAGAAGCACTGGTACGCCTACGCGATGATCGCGCCGGTGGCCGTCGTGCTCGGCGTCCTCGTGCTGTATCCGCTGGGCTACGGCCTCTACCTCACCCTCACCGACGCCAACAGCCTCAACACGGGCCGCACCATCGGCGTCAACGAGATCGAGGCCACCTACAAGTTCGTCGGCCTCGACAACTACGCCGACATCCTGTGGGGCCCGACGGCCTACGACCGCTTCTGGTCGCACTTCATCTGGACGATCGTGTGGACGGCCGTCTGCGTCGGCCTGCACTACTGCATCGGGCTCGGCCTCGCCCTGCTGCTCAACCAGAAGCTGCGCGGGCGCACCTTCTACCGGCTGATCCTCGTCCTGCCGTGGGCCGTGCCCACCTTCGTCACCGTCTTCGGCTGGCGCTTCATGCTCGCCGACGCGGGCATCATCAACGCCGGCCTCGACTGGCTGCACCTGCCGACGCCGCTGTGGCTGGAGGACACCTTCTGGCAGCGGGTCGCCGCGATCATGGTCAACACCTGGTGCGGTGTGCCGTTCATGATGGTCTCCCTCCTCGGCGGCCTGCAGTCCATCGACAACAGCCTCTACGAGGCCGCCGAGATGGACGGCGCGAGCGCCTGGCAGCGCTTCCGGTACGTCACCCTGCCGGGGCTCAGGTCGGTCAGCTCCACCGTCGTCCTGCTCGGCATCATCTGGACCTTCAACCAGTTCGCCGTCATCTTCCTGCTGTTCGGCAACACCGCCCCCGAGGCCCAGATCCTCGTCACCTGGGCCTACCAGCTCGGCTTCGGGCAGCAGCCGCGCGACTTCGCGCAGTCCGCGGCCTACGGCATCCTGCTGCTGGCCATCCTGATCGTCTTCACCTCCTTCTACCGCCGCTGGCTGAACCGCAATGAGCAGCAGCTCGCGATCTGAGGCAGGAGCCACCATGAGCACCACCGAAGTGCCGACCACCGCTCCCGCCGAGCAGGTCACCGAGCCGGCGGCGAAGCCGGCCCGGGTCCGCCGGCGCGGCGAGCGCAGCCGTGCCGGGTCCCTCGCCTCCCACGGCATCCTGACCGTCGCGAGCCTGATCGCGCTCTTCCCGATCGCCTGGCTGGTCTTCCTGTCGCTCGGTCCCGACAAGAACGACTACCTGCACCCCGGGGGCATCTGGTCGAAGATGACCTTCGACAACTACGTGTTCGTGCTCCAGGACACGAACTTCTTCGACTGGCTGAAGAGTTCGCTGATCGTCTCGCTGGGCACCACGTTCATCGGCGTCCTGGTCGCCGCCACCACCGGCTACGCGGTCTCGCGGATGCGCTTCCCCGGCTACCGCAAGCTGATGTGGGTCCTGCTGGTCACCCAGATGTTCCCCATCGCGGTGCTGATCGTGCCGATGTACCAGATCCTGTCCGAGCTGCAGCTCATCGACAACTACCTCGGCCTGGTCCTCGTCTACTGCTCGACCGCGGTGCCGTACTGCGCCTGGCTGCTCAAGGGCTACTTCGACACCATCCCGTTCGAGATCGACGAGGCCGGGCGGGTGGACGGGCTGAGCCCCTTCGGCACGTTCTTCCGGCTGATCCTGCCGCTCGCCAAGCCGGGGCTCGCGGTCGCCGGTTTCTACAGCTTCATCACCGCCTTCGGCGAGGTCGCCTTCGCCTCGACGTTCATGCTGAGCGACACGAAGTACACCTTCGCCGTCGGACTCCAGAGCTTCGTCAGCGAGCACGACGCGCAGCGCAACCTGATGGCGGCCACCGCCGTGCTCGTCGCGATACCCGTCTCCGCGTTCTTCTACCTCGTGCAGAAGAACCTGGTGACCGGCCTGACCGCGGGCGGCACCAAGGGCTGAGGCCCGACCGGGAAACGTCCGGCCGCGGTGCCCATCCGACCCCGCAGCACCGCGGCCGGCCGCCTATTCCCCCCACCCATGCCTCCATGACCAGAACCCTGTTACACACCAAGGACGCCATGAGCCAGCAGCCTTCCGCCGCACCGGCCCCCACCTCCGTCACCTCCTCCGCCACGGCCACCGTCGCGGGGCGCCGCGACTGGTGGCGGGACGCGGTCATCTACCAGGTGTATCCGCGCAGCTTCGCCGACAGCAACGGCGACGGCATGGGCGACCTGGAGGGTGTCCGCACCCGCCTGCCGTACCTGCGCGACCTGGGCGTGGACGCCGTGTGGCTCAGCCCCTTCTACGCCTCGCCGCAGGCCGACGCCGGGTACGACGTCGCCGACTACCGGGCCGTCGACCCCATGTTCGGCTCCCTCCTGGACGCCGACGCGCTGATCCGCGACGCCCACGGGCTGGGCCTGCGCATCATCGTCGACCTGGTCCCCAACCACTCCTCGGACCAGTACGAGTGGTTCAGGCGCGCCCTCGCCGAGGGCCCCGGCTCCCCCTCCCGGGACCGGTACCACTTCCGCCCCGGCAAGGGGAAGAACGGCGAACTGCCCCCCAACGACTGGGAGTCCATCTTCGGCGGGCCCGCCTGGACCCAGGTCACCGAGCCCGACGGCACGCCGGGGGAGTGGTACCTGCACCTCTTCGCGCCCGAGCAGCCCGACTTCAACTGGGAGCACCCGGCGGTCGGCGACGAGTTCCGCTCCATCCTGCGCTTCTGGCTGGACATGGGCGTGGACGGCTTCCGCATCGACGTGGCGCACGGCATGGTGAAGGCGCCGGGGCTGCCGGACCTTGGATCCCACGAGCAGCTGAAGCTGCTGGGCAACGATGTCATGCCGTTCTTCGACCAGGACGGTGTCCACGACATCTACCGCCAGTGGCGGCTGATCCTGGACGAGTACAGCGGCGAGCGCATCTTCGTCGCCGAGGCGTGGACGCCGACCGTCGAGCGGACCGCGAACTACGTCCGTCCCGACGAACTGCACCAGGCCTTCAACTTCCAGTACCTGGGCACCCACTGGGACGCCGAGGAACTGCGCACGGTCATCGACCGCACCCTGGACGCGATGCGCCCCGTCGGCGCCCCCGCCACCTGGGTCCTCTCCAACCACGACGTCACCCGGCACGCCACCCGGTTCGCCAACCCGGCAGGGCTCGGCACCCAGATCCGCCTGGCCGGCGACCGCGCGCTCGGCCTGCGCCGCGCCCGCGCCGCCACCCTCCTCATGCTGGCCCTGCCCGGCTCGGCCTACGTCTACCAGGGCGAGGAGCTGGGCCTGCCGGACGTCGTCGACCTCCCCGACGAGGTACGCCAGGACCCGGCCTACTTCCGGGGCGCCGGCCAGGACGGCTTCCGCGACGGCTGCCGGGTGCCCATCCCCTGGACGCGCACGGGTTCGTCGTACGGCTTCGGCACGGGCGGCAGCTGGCTCCCGCAGCCGGCGGGCTGGGCCGAGCTGAGCGTCGAGGCCCAGACCGGCGAGCCCGGCTCGACCCTGGAGCTGTACCGCGCCGCACTGGCGACCCGCCGCGACCAGCCCGACCTGGGCGCGGGCGACACGGTGGAATGGCTCCGCGCCCCCGAGGGCGTCCTCGCCTTCCGCCGCGGCGACTTCGTGTGCGTCGCCAACACCACCGGCGAGTCGGTGACGACGCCCACGTACGGCCGCCTCCTCCTGACCAGCGACGAGGTCACCGAGACCCCGGACGAGACGAAGGTCCCGGCGGACACGACGGTGTGGTGGACGACGGCCTGACGGTCCGCGGCTCGGCGAACGGCTTTTTTCTTTGAAGTTGGTACGGCCTGCTGCCCTTTCGGGTGGCGGGCCTCTACCATCTGCGTCACCCGCAATCTTGCTGAAGCTTGCAGCAAGAGCCTTCAAAGAAGAAGGAACCCCACATGGCACGCAGATTGCTCACGGCGGCCGTCGCTCTCGCGGCTGCCGTTGTCATGACCCCGACTGGAGCGCAGGCCTCCCCGCCCGGCGCCAAGGACGTCACCGCCGTTCTCTTCGAGTGGAACTTCGCCTCCGTCGCCAAGGAGTGCACCAGTACCCTCGGCCCCGCCGGCTACGGCTACGTGCAGGTCTCGCCGCCCGCCGAGCACATACAGGGCGGGCAGTGGTGGACCTCGTACCAGCCCGTCAGTTACCGGATCGCCGGGCGGCTCGGGGACCGGGCCGCGTTCAAGAGCATGGTGGACACCTGCCACGCGGCCGGTGTGAAGGTCGTCGCCGACGCCGTGGTCAACCACATGTCGGCGGGCGGCGGCACCGGTACCGGCGGCTCGTCGTACGCGAAGTACGACTACCCCGGGCTCTACTCGTCGCCCGACTTCGACGACTGCCGCTCCCAGATCGGCAACTACCAGGACCGCTACAACGTCCAGCACTGCGAACTGGTCGGCCTCGCCGACCTCGACACCGGCGAGGAGTACGTCCGCAAGACCATCGCCGGGTACCTGAACGACCTGCTCTCGCTCGGTGTCGACGGCTTCCGGATCGACGCCGCCAAGCACATCCCGGCGGCCGACCTCGCCGACATCAAGTCGCGGCTGAGCAACCCGGGCGTCCACTGGAAGCACGAGGTCATCTACGGCGCGGGCGAGGCCGTCCAGCCCACCGAGTACACCGGCAGCGGCGACGTCCAGGAGTTCCGGTACGCCTACGACCTCAAGCGCGTCTTCAACAACGAGAACCTCGCCTACCTGAAGAACTACGGCGAGGGCTGGGGGTACATGAGCAGCGGCGTCTCCGGCGTCTTCGTCGACAACCACGACACCGAGCGCAACGGCTCCACGCTCAACTACAAGGACAACGCCAACTACACCCTGGCCAACGTCTTCATGCTCGCCTGGCCCTACGGCGCCCCCGACGTCAACTCCGGCTACGAGTGGTCGAACGCCGACGCCGGACCGCCCAACGGCGGACGGGTGGACGCCTGCTGGCAGGACGGCTGGAAGTGCCAGCACGCCTGGCCCGAGATCAAGTCGATGGTCGCCTTCCGCAACGCCACCCGGGGGCAGGCGGTCACCAACTGGTGGGACAACGGCAACGACGCCATCGCCTTCGGGCGCGGCAACAAGGGCTTCGTCGCCATCAACCACGAGTCCGGCCCGCTGAACCGGACGTACCAGACGTCGCTGCCCGCCGGGACGTACTGCGACGTCCAGAGCGGCAGGGCCGTGAGCGTCAACGGCTCGGGACAGTTCACGGCGACGCTGGGCGCCAACACCGCGCTCGCCCTGTACGCGGGCAGGTCCGGCTGCTGAACGCGCCTCATGGGCAAGGGTCGTGAAAATTCTTACCGGTACTTTCACGACCCTTGCCGCAAGACTTGCGGCAGCGCTACGGTCACGCCGGGGTCGGACCCGATCGAGCCGTCAGCACAAGGAGTTCACGCCCGTGATACCCAGATGGCCGGTGCCTGTCGCGCGCCGCACCGCACGAGTGAGACGGGTCGCGGCCGTCACCGTGACCGCGCTCGCCGCAGCCCTCCTCCCGCCCCTCGCCGCGCGGGCCGACACCCCGCCCGCGCCCCCGTCCGACGCGAAGCTCGCGAAGGCGGACGCCCGGCACGACCTCACCCGCGAGCAGTTCTACTTCGTCCTGCCGGACCGCTTCGCCAACGGGGACGCCAAGAACGACCGCGGCGGCCTGACCGGCACCCGGCTCGCCACCGGCTACGACCCCACCGACAAGGGCTTCTACCAGGGCGGCGACCTCAAGGGCCTGACCGACCGGCTCGACTACATCAAGGGCATGGGCACCACCGCCATCTGGATGGCGCCCATCTTCAAGAACCAGCCCGTGCAGGGCACGGGGGAGAACGCCTCCGCCGGCTACCACGGCTACTGGATCACCGACTTCACCCAGGTCGACCCGCACTTTGGCACCAACCAGGACCTCAAGAACCTCGTCTCCAAGGCGCACGCCAAGGGCATGAAGGTCTTCTTCGACGTCATCACCAACCACACCGCCGACGTCGTCGACTACGAAGAGAAGTCGTACGACTACCTCTCCAAGGGCGCCTTCCCCTACCTGACCAAGGACGGGAAGCCCTTCGACGACGCCGACTACGCGGACGGCGACCGCAGGTTCCCCCGCGTCGACACCGGCTCCTTCCCGCGCACACCGACCGTGCCCGCCGCGAAGAAGAACCTCAAGGTTCCGAAGTGGCTCAACGACCCGGCGATGTACCACAACCGGGGCGACTCCACCTGGGCCGGCGAGTCCACCACGTACGGCGACTTCTCCGGCCTCGACGACCTGTGGACCGAACGTCCCGAGGTCGTCGGCGGCATGGAGAAGATCTACCAGCGGTGGGTGAAGGACTTCGCCATCGACGGCTTCCGCATCGACACGGTCAAGCACGTCAACATGGAGTTCTGGACCCAGTGGGCGACCGCGCTGGACGCGTACGCCGCGAAGAAGGGCCGGGACGACTTCTTCATGTTCGGCGAGGTCTACTCCGCCGACACCGCCGTCACCTCCCCGTACGTCACCGAGGGCCGCCTGGACTCCACGCTGGACTTCCCCTTCCAGGACGCGGCCCGCGCGTACGCCTCCCAGGGCGGCAGCGCGCAGAAGCTCGCCTCGGTCTTCGGCGACGACTACAAGTACACGACCGACAAGGCCAACGCGTACGAGCAGGTCACCTTCCTCGGCAACCACGACATGGGCCGCATCGGCACCTTCCTCAGGCAGGACGACCCGAAGGCCACCGACGCCGAACTGCTGAAGAAGGACCGGCTCGCCAACGAGCTGATGTTCCTCAGCCGCGGCAACCCGGTGATCTACTACGGCGACGAGCAGGGCTTCACCGGCGCGGGCGGCGACAAGGACGCCCGCCAGCCCATGTTCGCCTCCCGCACCGCCGACTACCTGGACGACGACCAGCTCGGCACCGACCGCACCCACGCTGATTCGGCCTACGACCCGAACGCGCCGCTGTACCGGCAGATCAGCGCCCTCGCCAAGCTGCGCAAGGCCCACCCCGCCCTCGCCGACGGCGTCCAGACCGAGCGCTACGCGGCCGACGGCGCCGGTGTCTACGCCTTCTCGCGCACTGACGCCGCACGCGGCACCGAGTACGTCGTCGCCTTCAACAACGCCGACGAGGCGAAGACGGCCACCTTCGCCACCGGCTCGGCGGACATGACCTTCCGCGCCCTCTACGGCACCGACGACGACGCCAAGTCCGGCGCCGACAAGAAGGTCACGGTCACCGTGCCCGCCGGGTCCGCCATCGTCCTCAAGGCCGCCGGCAAGCTCGCCGAGCCCGCCACCAAGCCCACGATCACCCTCACCGCCCCCGACCCCGGCGCCACCGGCACCGTCGAACTGACCGCCGATGTCGCAGGCGGACAGCTCAACCGCGTCGTCTTCGCCGCCCAGACCGGCGACGGCGAGTGGCGCACCCTCGGCTCCGCCGACCACGCCCCCTACAAGGTCACCCACACCATCGGCGAGGACACCCCGGCCGGCACCGCCCTGCGCTACAAGGCGGTCGCCGTCGACTCGGCGGGCCGCACCGCGAGCGCCATGGCCGACTCGACGACCGGCACCCCGCCGGTCGAGGAGCCGCCCACCGCCGCCTCCCGCGACCACGCGATCGTCCACTACAAGCGGGCGGACGGGAACTACCAGGACTGGGGCCTGTACGCCTGGGGCGACCTCGCCGACGGTGAGGCCACCGAGTGGCCGGACAGCCACCCCTTCATCGGCCGGGACGCCTACGGCGCCTTCGCCTACGTCAAGCTCAAGCCCGGCGCCAGCGACGTCAACTTCCTCGTCGTCGACAAGGACGGCAACAAGGACGTCGCCGCCGACCGCACCATCGACGTCACCCGGACGGGCGAGGTCTGGATCGAGCAGGGCAAGGAGCAGGTCGTCACCGAACGGCCCGACTACCCGGCCCAGGACAAGACCAAGGCCGTCCTCAACTACCACCGCGCCGACGGGAACTACGACGGCTGGGGCCTGCACGTCTGGAGCGGCGCCGCGAACCCCACCGACTGGGCGAAACCCCTCCAGCCGGTGCGGACCGACTCCTACGGCGCGGTCTTCGAGGTACCGCTCACCGAGGGCGCCACCGGCCTCAGCTACATCATCCACAAGGGCGACGAGAAGGACCTGCCCACCGACCAGGCCCTGGACCTCACCGCGGGCGGCCACGAGGTGTGGCTGCTGAGCGGGCAGGAGAAGTACCTGCTGCCCCAGCCCGCGGGTTCGGCGGCGGCCGTCGACCTCACCACCTCCAAGGCGGTCTGGATCGACCGGAACACCGTCGCCTGGAACGGCGCCGAGGGCGCCGCCTCCACCCAGCTGCTCGCCTCCCGCACCGGCTCGGTCAAGGCCGCGAACGGCAGGCTGACCGGCGACGACGAGGCCACCTGGCTCCGCCTCACGAAGACCGCCCTCACCGACGCCCAGACGGCGAAGTACCCGCACCTGAAGGAGTACACCGCCTGGTCGGTCGACCCGCGCGACCGCGACCGGGTCCGCGAGGCCCTGCGCAGCCAGGTCGTCGCCGCCCAGCGCGCCGCCACCGGCGCCGTCCTCGCGGCGACCGGCGTGCAGATCGCCGGAGCGCTGGACGACCTGTACGCGGACGACGCGACCCGGGCCGACCTCGGCGCCACCTTCCGGCACGGCCGCCCCACGCTCTCCCTGTGGGCGCCGACCGCGCAGAACGTGCGGCTGGAGATCGGCGACCGCACGGTCCGGATGCGGCGCGACGACGACTCCGGCGTCTGGTCCGTCACCGGCCCCCGCTCCTGGAAGGGCGATGCCTACCGGTACGCCGTGACGGTGTGGGCGCCCGAGGCGGGCAAGGTCGTCACCAACAAGGTCACCGACCCCTACTCGCTCGCCCTGACCACCGACTCCGAGCGCAGCCTCGTCGTCGACCTGGCCGACCGCGACCTCGCCCCGCGCGGCTGGGACAGCTACGACAAACCCAAGGCCGTGCCGCTCAGGGACGCCCAGATCCAGGAACTGCACGTCCGTGACTTCTCCGTCGCGGACCGGACGGCGGACGCCGACCACCGGGGCACCTACCTCGCCTTCACCGACAAGCGGAGCGACGGCTCGAAGCACCTGCGCGAACTGGCCGAGGCGGGCACCTCGTACGTCCACCTGCTCCCGGCCTTCGACATCGCCACGATCCCCGAGAAGAAGTCCGACCAGGCCACCGTCGACTGCGACCTCGCCGCGCTGCCGGCCGACTCCGACAAGCAGCAGGAGTGCGTGGCGAAGGCCGCCGCGAAGGACGCCTACAACTGGGGCTACGACCCGTACCACTACACGGTCCCCGAGGGCTCCTACGCCACCGACCCGGACGGCACCGCCCGCACGGTCGAGTTCCGCGAGATGGTCAAGGCGCTGAACGACGACGGACTGCGGGTCGTCATGGACGTCGTCTACAACCACACCGCCGCCAGCGGTCAGGGGAAGACCAGCGTCCTGGACCGGATCGTCCCCGGCTACTACCAGCGGCTCCTCGCCGACGGATCGGTGGCGAACAGCACCTGCTGCGCCAACACCGCCACCGAGAACGCCATGATGGGCAAGCTGGTCGTCGACTCGATCGTCACCTGGGCCAAGGAGTACAAGGTCGACGGCTTCCGCTTCGACCTCATGGGCCACCACCCGAAGGCCAACATCCTCGCCGTCCGCGAGGCCCTCGACGCGCTGACCCTCAAGAAGGACGGCGTCGACGGCAAGAAGATCATCCTGTACGGCGAGGGCTGGAACTTCGGCGAGGTCGCCGACGACGCCCGCTTCACGCAGGCCACCCAGAAGAACATGGCCGGCACCGGCGTCGCCACCTTCTCCGACCGCGCCCGCGACGCCGTGCGCGGCGGCGGCCCCTTCGACGAGGACCCCGGCGTCCAGGGCTTCGCCTCCGGCCTCTTCACCGACCCCAACTCCTCGAAGGCCAACGGCACCGAGGCCGAGCAGAAGGCCCGCCTGCTGCACTACCAGGACCTGATCAAGGTCGGGCTCTCCGGGAACCTCGCCGGTTACCGCTTCACCGACACCAGCGGCAAGGAGGTCAAGGGCTCCGAGGTCGACTACAACGGCGCCCCCGCCGGATACGCGGCGGCACCCGGCGACGCCCTCGCCTACGCCGACGCGCACGACAACGAGTCCCTGTTCGACGCGCTCGCCTTCAAGCTGCCCAAGGACACGTCCGCCGCCGACCGGGCCCGCATGCAGGTCCTCGCCATGGCGACCGCCGCGCTCTCGCAGGGCCCGGCGCTCTCCCAGGCGGGCACCGACCTGCTGCGCTCCAAGTCGCTGGACCGCAACTCCTACGACAGCGGCGACTGGTTCAACGCCATCCACTGGAGCTGCGCCGACGGCAACGGCTTCGGGCGCGGGCTGCCGCCGGCGGCCGACAACCAGGACAAGTGGCCGTACGCCAAGCCGCTCCTCGGCTCGGTCGGGGTCGGCTGCCCGCAGATCACGGGCGCCTCGGCCGCGTACCGGGACCTGCTGAAGATCCGTACGGGCGAGCAGGACTTCTCCCTCGCCACGGCGGGCCAGGTGCAGTCCCGGCTCTCCTTCCCGCTCTCCGGGAAGGACGAGACACCCGGCGTGATCACCATGCGCCTCGGTGACCTGGTGGTCGTCTTCAACGCGACCCCGCAGGAGCAGCGGCAGCGGCTGAGCGAGTCGGCCGGGACCGGCTACCGGCTGCACCCGGCGCAGGCGTCGGGAGCGGACCCCGTGGTCCGGAAGGCCGCCTACGCGAAGACGTCGGGCACTTTCACGGTCCCGGCGCGCACGGTGGCGGTCTTCACCCGCGCGGGCTAGCACAGCGCTGCGGTTAGGGTGCTCCTGTCCGCCGTAGAACAGGAGCACCCATGCCGCAGATCACCATCGAGCGTTCCGCGTCCCTCGACGACGTCGACTGGGAGGAGTTCGCGGTCGCCCTGCACCCGGTGATCGTGGAGACGGTGGCCGCGCGGCTGGAGGCGTGCAAGACGCGGGTCCTGCGCAGCGAGGACGAGGCCGTCGGCGCCGAGAAGGAGCGGCACGCCATCGTGGACGTCTCGATCGCCCTGCTCGCCGGACGCTCCGACGACGCCAAGGCGCGGCTCACCGAGTCCGTGGTGGAGCTGCTCCGCAAGCACGTCGAGCCCAGGGACGGCGTCACCCTGCACCTGTCGGCCGAGGTGCGCGACCTCGACGCGTCCTACCGCAAGGCCGAGGTCTGAGGCAGGGGCCTCAGGACGCCAGCGCGATCAGCCGGCCGACCAGGTCCCCGAACGGGCCGTCGGCCGGTTCGGCCTCGATGACCCGGCGCAGCAGGGCGCCCATCTCCTCGTCGTAGGCGGCGCTCACCGCCGTCAGCGCGGCGAAGTCGTGCACGAGCTGCGTCTCGAGTTCCGCGCGCGGGATGCGGCGCCCGTCCAGCCAGATCAGGGCCGTCGACTCGGCGAGCGAGATCCAGGAGCGGACCACCAGTTCCAGCCGTGCGGGCGGATCCGTGACGCCCAGGTGCGAAAGGATCTGGACATACGCGGCCTGCCGTACGGAGTCCACGAGAGCGTTGGTGGTGGACGCTGTGCTCATTGAGCAGGCTCCGCCTGCGGTGACCGCCGGACCGCCGCGCATCAGGGCCGAGAAACCGGGCCCGTGCTCCTCGACGAAGTCGAAGTAGCGCCCCATCACCCGCAGCAGCCGGGCCCCCAGCGGACCCTCCGCCGGCTCCACGAACCGGGCCGCCAGATCGTCCGAGGCGCGTTGCAACGCGGCCTCGTACAGGCTGAGTTTGCCGGGGAAGTAGTGGTACACCAGCGGGCGCGAGATGCCCGCGGCCGACGCTATCTCGTCGATGGACACCTCGTCCGGCGAGCGGCGGCTGAACAGTTCGAGCGCGACGCCGATCAACTGCTGCCGCCGCTCCTCGACGCCCATTCTGCGGCGTACCCCGGTAGTCATACGAACACCTTACCGATCGAATCCAGCCCCCGAACGGGCCGGACCGGGCATCGGTGTTCACATGTCGAGCACGAGCCGGTTGGAGCGGGCACGGGACACGCAGATGAGCATCGAGTCGCCGCGCTCGGAGTCGGTCAGCAGCTCGTCCCGGTGATCGATCTCGCCCTCCAGCACTTTCTGTTGGCAGGTCCCGCACCAGCCCTGCTCGCAGGAGTACGGGGTGCCCGGCAGCTCGGCCCGCACCGCGGCCAGCACCGACGAGTCGCCGGGGACGGTCAGCGTGCGCCCGCTGCGGTGCAGTTCGACCTCGAACTCCGCGTCGCCGCCCGCCGCGGTGCGCGGCGCGAACCGCTCCAGGTGCAGGGCGGTGCCCGTCGGGAGGCGTTCCTCGACGGCCGCGATCAGCCCCTCCGGGCCGCAGCAGTACACGGCCGTGCCCTCGGACAGCTCCGCCAGGAAGGCGTCGAGCCCGGGCCGCCCGTCCTCGTCCTCGGCGACCACGGTGACCCTCCCGCGGTCCCGGTCCAGCTTCTCGATCTCCTCCAGGAACGGCATCGAGGCCCGCGTCCGGCCGCCGTACAGCAACCGCCACTCGGTGCCCTCCGGCAGCGCCCGCAGCATCGGCAGCACCGGCGTGATGCCGATGCCGCCGGCGACGAAGACGTAGGCGGGCGCCTCGACCAGCGGGAAGCGGTTGCGCGGCCCCCGCACCTCCAGCTCCGTGCCCTCCTGCACCTGCTCGTGCACCTCGCGCGAACCGCCCCGCCCGTCCTCGGCCAGCCGCGTGGCGACGGTGTACGACGAGGTGTCCTCGGGGTCGCCGCACAGCGAGTACTGCCGCACCAGACCCGACGGCAGCACCAGGTCCAGGTGTGCCCCCGGCTCCCAGCGCGGCAGGTCGTGACCCTCCAGGCGGATCCGGACCACCCCGTCGGCCACCAGCTCCCGCGAGGTGACCAGCAGCGTCAGCGCGCGCGAGCGCGGCCGCCCCGAGACCGGCGGGTCCAGGGCGGGCATCGGCCACAGCGGAGAGCCCTGGATGCGGCGCCGCAGCGCGCGCCGGGCGACGAGCGCGGCACCGGCCGCGAGCAGCAGGGCCGTCGGTGCGGGCCTCATGCGGACGCCTCCTGGGACTTCTCGGCGGCCACGGCGGCCACGGCGGCGGGGGAGGCCGCGAGATAGGCCACGGCCTGCTCGGTGGAGCCGAACTGGGACGGGTGGTAGTCGCGGCTCAGATAGCCGGGTATGGAGCGCAGCACGGCGCCGGTGGCGGGCAGCAGGCCGCTGCGCCCGCGCCGGTGGAAGTCGCCGAAGGTGGCGCGGCCGTCGGTCAGCGTCGGGTCGTTCTCCATGAAGAACCGGGCACCGCGCTGCCACAGGAACACCAGGGCCGCGAACGCGGTCGCCCAGGTGCGGGCCCGCCGCGCGTACCCCCCGTCCAGGTGCTCGAAGAGGTCGAAGGCGACCGACCGGTGCTCGACCTCCTCGGCGCCGTGCCAGCGCAGCAGGTCCAGCATGGTCGGGTCGGCGCCGTGCCGGTCGAGCGCCTCGGCGTTGAGCACCCAGTCGCCGAGGAACGCCGTGTAGTGCTCGATGGCCGCGATCAGCGCCACCCGCTCCATCAGCCACCAGCGGCGCGGCCGGCCCGGCGGCAGGGTGCGGTCGCCGAGCAGCTTCTCGAAGAGCCAGTCGACCTGCGCGGTGTACGGCGTCGGGTCGAGCCCCTGGTCCCGCAGGTGCGGCAGCACCTCGTCGTGGGCCTGGGAGTGCATCGCCTCCTGCCCGATGAACCCGATGACGTCCTCGCGCAGCCGCTCGTCCCGGATGAGCGGCAGCACCTGCTTGTAGACGTGCACGAACCAGCGTTCCCCGGCGGGCAGCAGCAGGTGCAGCACGTTGATGGTGTGCGTCGTGAACGGGTCCCCCGGCACCCAGTGCAGCGGGGTGGCCTCCCAGGCGAAGGACACCTTGCGGGCCTTGAGCGGGACATGCGTGTTAGACATGGCGTCAATGTACTGACGGGTATCGGCTCAGGGAACCCTTGTGCGGCCACTTGTTGACGCGAACGTCAGCAGGGGTGGCGGGTGCGGTGACCCGGTGGGCCGCTAGCGCAGCCCGCCGATGGTCCGGCCGCCCTCCAGCGTGCCCTTCAGCTCGGCGCGGGCACCCTGCTCGGCTTTCGCCGTCAGCAGGTTTCCGTCCGCGGAGTCGCTGATGCCGCCCGTCGCCTCGATCGACTCGGTGTCGCGGCTGCCCGCGGCGAGCAGGTACCAGTGCCCGCCCGCCGACTTCCACAGCACCCCGGCCAGCACGTGCGGGTCGCGCTCGCCGCAGGCCGGCACGGACTGCGCCTTCGCCGCCACCGCCCCCTGCGTGCCGCCCGGCGTGCGGAACTGGGCCAGCACCCGGGCCCCGTCGCCGCGCCAGGTCTCGGCCCGGGTGCACACCCAGGCGCCCGACCCGGTCGAATCGGGCAGCGGCTGCTTCGCGAACTCCCAGGCGTTCACCGACCGCACCCCCTGCCCGCGCACCGCGCCCAGCGAGCAGGCGTACGGCGCCCAGGAGCGCAGCGCCTCCGGGCCCGAGGCGTCCTTCGCCGAGCCGGGGCGGCCGGTGGTGAGACGGGCCGGGACCAGCTCGCCGAGGTCGGTCACCACGCGGGTGTCCGAGCCGTCGGTCAGCTCCAGCACGTTCCAGGAGGTGCACGCGCCGGACTGCTGCTGCACCGGGCTGGCCACCGGCGCGGTCACACCGTCGGTGAGCGCCAGCTCCCGCGCCCCGTCGTCCGGCCCGCCGAGGTCCCGCCCGGCCGCCTTCGTCACCCAGGGCGCCGTCAGATAGCGGACGTTGCCGTCGGCCCGGCCCAGGACCACCGCGGTCGCCCCGGCCCGGCCGGCCCCGTCGGTCCGCGCCAGGTCCAGGGCGGCACCGGCCGTGCCGTCCCTCGGCTCGGCGTACCGGACGACGCGCAGACCGTCGTGGAGGATCACCACGCGCGCGTTGTCGACGTCCCCGGCGTACAGCAGCTGCGGCGGCCCGGCCGGACCGCCGGTCGCGGTGCCCGGCGTCGCGGACACCCCCACGCTGTCGCCGGGCCGCGCCCAGACGGCCAGGGCGCGGCGCAGCAGCTCCTCGTCGCCGGTGCGGTCACCGCGCGCCGGCCACACCGAGAAGTCCGTGCGCGCGGACGTCTCCCACGCGGTGGGGGCCACCTTCGTGAGCCTGCCGGGATCGAGGGCCGCCTGGGCCGCCGGGTTCCGCGCGTACGCCGGGGCGGCGGCACCGTCCGGACCCCAGCCGTCGCCGGGCAGGCCCAGCAGCGCCCCGCACACCACCAGGGCCGCCCCGGCGACCAGCGCGGCCTTCGTGTGCTGACGCCGGCGCAACAGATCGGTCGGCCGGGCCTGGAGGGAGCAGGGGTCGAACTCGGGGGAGCCGAGCAGCGCGTACTCGCCCGGCATCGCGCCGGCCTCCCGCAGGGCGCCGTCCACGTCCTCGGCCCCGGCGGCCCGGAGCACCTGGCGGACACCGTCCTCGGAGAGCCCCTCCAGGCCCCGCAGCGCGTACGCCGCCCGGGCCGGCCCGGAGAGCGCGGACAGCCGCTGGTCCAGGGCGAGTTCGTCGGCGCCGCCGGAACGCGGGAACAGCTTGAGGCCGCGGACGTGCGGCAGCAGGGGCGGCAGCTGGGCCCGCGTGGGCCAGGCGCGCCGACGCAGCGGACGGCCCGCCTCCAGTGCCGTACGGACGACTCGCAGGCGGACCAGGGCGTAGCCGGGGTCGACCTCCTGGCCGGTCGACTGGGCCGGGATCACCGGGGTCGTCGTCCGGCCGCGGGGCAGCGCGCGCTGGGTGAGGGCGTGCGCGGTCAGGACGCGGCGGCCGCGGCCGAGACCCGGCGGCAGCACCAGATAGGCCAGCCGGGCCAGGCGCGGATAGTGCTCGACGAGCGCCGCCTCGGCCTGCTCGACGTCGACGACCGGGTCGGCCGGAGAGGTTGAGGGCGGTGCGGGGCGCGGGGCGACATCCTGTGGCTGCACGTCCAGCAGAACGAGCGAACGGGGGGATGGTCACCGGAGGCGGTCACCGGAGGCGGTCACCGGGGCGGGGGGAGGGTTACTCCTCCGGCTCCACCAGCAGCCGGGCGTAGTTGGCCATCGAGCGCTGGTAGCGCGGGAGATGGGGCGCCAGGGCGCCGAGCACCAGGGACAGGCCCTCCCGGTCGCGGCCCATGCTCGACAGGCAGAGCGCCAGCGTGGCCCGTACGGCGTCGTCCAACTCGTCCGACGGCGCGACCAGTTCCGGCGAGAGCAGCTTCACGCCCTCCTCCGGGTGCCCGGTGTTGCGCAGGGAACTGGAGAGCTGGATCTTCGCCCGGCGCCCCTTGTAGGCGCTCGCGTCGCTCAGCCCGCGCTCCAGGGCCTCCCGGTACAGGGGCACGGCACGGTCGGAGTGGCCGGTGGAGTCCCAGGCGCAGGCCCTCTCGAACAGGCCGAGCGGACTGTCCGCCGGCAGCTCGTCGGCGAGGGCGTCGATCACCGCCCGGAACTCGGCGGCGTCGTCTTCGGCGTATGCGTCGAACGCCGTCCATGCGGCATTCACGCGGTCTTCCCAGTCCTGGTCCACGGCGCCACTTTCGCACGGGTGCCACCAGAAGGTCACCCGCATCCGTGAATACTTCGCGCCCCGCGCCCGTACCGATGACCAGAGCCCCTTGCCGGGGCTCCGTGCGGCATGTCGCCGGAACGGACCGGAGGAACACACATGAGGCTGACCCGACCGATGCTCGCGCCGGCCGCCCTGGCGGCGGTACTGGCGCTGACGGGCTGCGGATCCGGCGGTGACGGCGAGGCCGCCGTGCCGGAGACGGCGACCGGCAGCCTGGAACACCTGGCCGCCGAGGCGAAGTGCGCCCCGAACATGCAGACCGACGCCGACACCATCCGTCAGGCCATCTGCGAGAAGGGCGACGAGAAATACGTCCTCGCCACCTTCTCCACCGACCGCGGCCAGCGCGAGTGGCTCAACACGGCCAAGGACTACGGCGGCTATTACCTGGTCGGCCGCAAGTGGGTCGCCGTCGGTGAGGAGAAGACGGTCACGGCGCTGCGCGGCACGCTCGGCGGGACCATGGAGGAGGGGTCCGCGCACATGAATCCCGGTGGCAGTCACAACCGCGGTGGCGGTCACGACAGTGGTGGCCACCACGGCTGACGTCGACGGTCCGGGGAGCAGCAGAACGCCGGCGGTGGGGCTTCCCACCGCCGGCGTTCTGCCGCAGGAGTTCTACTGGCAGTCCTGGCCGTTGTTGATGCAGTCGACCATCTCGTTCATCAGGTCCTCCTCGAAGAAGTTGATGAAGTCGTTGTGGTCGGTGATCGGCTTGTGCAACTGCTCCGGGAAGGAGTCGACCGCGAACGCGTTCGCGAGCTGTCCGTTCTCGATCTGCGGGGCCTGGATGTCGTAGACCAGCCGGACCTGGAGCTGGGGGATCGCCTGGAAACCGTTGCCGCAGCTGCCGTCCTCCTGCACGAAGGCCACGTGCGTGCGGTGGTTGGCGCTGTCGATGTTCTGGCCGTCCCAGCAGCTCTGGAAGTTGGACAGCCGCACCACGGAGCTGCCGTCGGGGCAGATCGGGTACTTGTCCGTCACCACCCGGTCCTCGAAGCCCGTGCAGGTCCAGCCGGTGTTGGCATTCGCGAGACCGTTGGTGAAGGACTTGGCGTCACCGGTGATGATGCGCAGGGCCGTCGGCATCGCGACGACATCGCTCGTCCGGTTGCCGACGAACTTCAGCTCCGCGGCGCTGGGCTCGACGATCTGGCCGGCGTTGCCGTCCTGACCGCCACCGGGCTCGTTCTGGTCGATGTCCTGCGTACCGTCCTGGATACGGATCACCGGCCAGAAGTAGGTCGACCTGTCGCCCTGGTTCTGGCAGGTGGTGTCGCCGTTGGCCAGGTCCTCGTCGCTCGCGAAAGCGTTGTTGGCCTGGTTGCCCACGTAGTCGTGCTGGTGCTGCGCACCGTTGCTGACGCCGGGGGCGGCGATCACGTTGTCCGAGTTGCGGTTCTCGTTCTCGTTGGTGCCGCAGTTCGTGGTGAAGCTGCCCGTCGAACCGCCGTCACCGTTCGCCGCCAGGCCGTTCGGCAGGTTGCGGGAGTTCGGCTGGACGTCCTCGATGTTGATGAAGTCGTCGGCCACCGGACCGTTGCCGGCCTGACCACCGTTGCCCTGGTCCTGACCGCCGTCCTGACCCTGGTCCTGGCCGTCGCCCTGGTCCTGACCGCCGTTCTGGCCGTCTTGGTTGTCGTTGCCGTTCTGATCCTGGTTCTGGCCGCCGCCGTCCTGCGGCTGGTCCGCGGACTGTCCCTGGCACTGGGCCAGCTCGTCCAGACTGCCGTCGGCCTGGCCGCCGGCCCGGTTGATCTCCAGTTGGATCCGGTCGATGATCGCCTTCCGCCGGTCCTTGAGCGGGGTGAGAATGTCGTTCTGGACGTACTGCGAGTCACCCGCCTGCGCACGCCGCGTGGAGGCGAGGCGCTTGTAGGCTTCGGTGATCTGACGGTCCATCGTGGCCAGTTCGCCGTCGACCTCCCCGCGCGCCCTGTCCGGCACGTCGTTGAGCTCCTGTCCGACATCGGGACAGTCGATCGTCGCGACCTGCGCGGCAGCGGACCGCGTCCGGTTGTCGGCCGGATTCTCTTCGTGCGCCGAGGCATAGAAGTTGGCCCAGACCAGCCCGCCCCCGCCGACCGCCAGGGCCGCCGCCCCGGCTACGACCTTGGTGGCCAGCGGCGAACGGCGTTTTCTTGTGTTGCGTCCCATGGAACTCCTCTGACTTCCTTGCGGGGCATCGAGGGCGCCCGACAGGAGTGAAGCGGCTCCCATGGATACGGAAGCCGCCGCAGGGGTGTTCACCCGTCACGGAGATTGCTGGGGCCCGTGGGACGCGTGAGAGGGGCGAAAGGGTCAGCGTCCGCGGTCCAGATAGGCGAGAACCGCCAGGACACGGCGGTTGTCGTCGTCCGAAACCTCGAGGCTCAACTTGGCGAAGATGTTCGCCGTGTGTTTCGCGATCGCCCGCTCCGTCACGACGAGCCGGCCGGCGATCGCCGCGTTGGTCCGGCCCTGCGCCATCAGCTCCAGCACCTCCAGCTCCCGGGGCGTCAGCCGCTCCAGCGGCCGGTCCTCCGCCGCACGCCGGCTGAGCAGCTGCTGGATGACCTGCGGGTCCATCGCCGTACCGCCCGCCGCCACCCGCCGCACGGCGTCCACGAACTGCTCGGCGTCGAACACCCGGTCCTTGAGCAGGTACCCCACCCCGCCGTTGCCGTCGGCCAGCAACTCGCGTGCGTACAACTGCTCCACGTGCTGGGACAGCACCAGGACCGGCAACCCCGGGCGGTCGCGGCGGGCCTGGAGGGCGCACTGGAGCCCCTCGTCGGTGAGCGTGGGCGGCAGCCGTACGTCGACCACGGCGACGTCGGGTTCCAGTTCGGCCAGGGCCCGGGACAGCTCGGGGCCGGTCTCGACGGCCGCGGCGATCTCGAAGTCGTGGGCTTCCAGGAGCCGGACCAGCCCGTCGCGCAGCAGGAAGAGGTCTTCGGCCAGGACTACGCGCAAGGGATCTCCATGGTGACCATGGTGGGGCCGCCCGCGGGCGAGCTGACGGCCAGGACGCCGTCGAATGTACCCAGCCGCCGCTCCACCCCGGCCAGCCCGGACCCCGCTCCGATCACCGCACCGCCCTTGCCGTTGTCGGTGACGGTGACGCGGAGCCGTCCCTCGGTGTGGTGCAGGTCGATCCAGAGCCGGTCGGCGCCGGAGTGCTTCACGGCGTTGGTGAGGACCTCGCTGACCGCGAAGTAGGCGGCGGCCTCCACCGGCGCCTCGGCGCGGCGGGGCAGGTCCACATTCACCTCGGACGCGACGGGCAGCCGCAGCGCCAGGGCCCGCACGGCGTCGCCGAGACCCCGTTCGGCGAGCACCGGCGGGTGGATGCCCCGCACGAGTTCGCGCAGCTCGGTCAGGGCCTCGGCGGAGGACTCGCGGGCCTGCGCGAGCAGTTGCCGGGCCTTGGCCGGGTCCTTCTCCAGCAGCGTCTCGATGGTGCCGAGGTCCATGCCCATGGCGACCAGCCGGGCCTGCGCCCCGTCGTGCAGGTCCCGCTCGATGCGGCGCAGTTCGGCGGCGGAGGTATCGACGGCGTCGCGCCGGGTCTCGGTCAGCACCCGCACCCGTTCCGCGAGTTCGCCCTGACCGGAGCCGAGTATCGCGCCGGTGAGCCGGAAGTGGACGTGCAGCAGGCGCGGGGTGAGCCAGAAGGCGGCGGCCAGGAGCACCGCCCCGAGGCCCGCCGCGTAGAGGGCGGAGGTCTGGTCGGTGACCCGGACGAACCCGTACCAGTACCCCTCGGGCAGCACCCGCCACAGGCCGGCGGCGATCGCGAAGCCCTCCAGCGGGTAGACCGCCACGACGAAGGCCAGCAGCGCGGTGACGAAGCCCGCCGTCATGTCGACCGGCAGCCACCGGAAGTCCCGCCAGGTCGCCGGGTCACGGAGCATCCCGAAGGTGCGCGCCCACGGGTTGGCGTCCGCGGGCAGCGGCCGGTACGCCCGCGGGATCCGCACCCCGCCCCACCGGGCGGCGAGCAGCCGCCGCCAGTCCGCGAACGCCCGTACCCCGGTCAGCACCCACGGCGTGGTGACGATGCCGACGCCGATCGGGACGAGGGCGATGGACACCAGCGTCAGGCAGAAGCACAGCACCGCCCCGGGCAGGGCGACCAGGGCCACCGCCAGTCCCCGCACGGCCGACAGCGCCACACCCCGGGTGCGTTCCGAACGGTTTCCGCTCTTCGTCTCGATGCTCATGCCGTCAGTCTTCCTGAGGCGGCGGCGCCGGTCACGGGGCCGGGCACCCCGGTCAGGGGGTGGTGCCAGGTACACCCCCGCCGGGCCCGTCCGCCGCGGCGAGGATCTTCGCCTCCGTCTCCGGGTCCAGGCCGACCGGCGGGCGGTCGGGGCGGTGGGGTGCCGTGCCGCCGATGTCGCGCAGCCGGGTCCAGGTGTCGGCGACGGTGTCCTCGGCGGGCCGGCAGCGCAGGCCCGTCGCCAGCGCCCGGGAGACGTCCGCGCTCTGCACCGCGTCGTGCAGTTCGCTGCCCGGCGGTGTCCACACCGGCAGCTGGCTCCAGGGCTCGACACCGGCGGCGAGCAGGGTGCCGGGGTCGGTCCAGCGCAGCTCCGCCGGTCCGCCCGTGGTCCGCACGCAGGCTTCGAGCAGGGCGCCCATGGTGGTGTGCCCCGGCGGGGAGACCAGGTTGTAGGGGCCGCTCAGCTCCCGCTCGACCGCGCCGAGCACCCAGTCGGCGAGGTCACGGACGTCGACGTACTGGAGGGGCAGGTCGTGCGGGCCGGGCGCGAGGACCGGGCCGCCGCGCGCGACGCGGTTCAGCCACCAGGGGAGGCGGCCGATGTTCTCGTACGGGCCGAGGATCAGCCCGGCCCTGACGAGCACCGAGCGGTCCGCGCCGAAGGCGTCCAGCACGGCCAGTTCGGCGCCGCGCTTGTCCCGGGCGTAGTCGAGCTGCCCGGCGTCCGCCGAGGCGCCCTCGACCAGCGGCGCCTCCTCGGTGTATCCGGCGGGCGGGGCCCAGGCGTACACCGAGCAGCTCGACACGTACACGTACCGGCCGACGCGCTCGCGCAGCAGCCGCGCCGTGTCCCGCACCGCGTGGGGCGCCGCCGACCAGGTGTCGACGACGGCGTCCCAGGAGCCGTCGGACAGGGCGGAGAGCCCGTCGGGCGCGGTGCGGTCACCGTGCAGCGCCCGCACCCCGGGCGGCGGCGCGTGCCGCCCGCGGTGGAAGACCGTCACCTCCCAGCCGCGCCCGAGCGCCTCCTCCACCACGGCCCGCCCCACGAACTCCGTACCGCCCAGCACCAGTAGCCTCATGTGATCACTGTGCCCGGCCCGCCGCCCGGAGGGAACGGCGCTCTGCCGACAGCAGACGCTCAGCGTCCCGTGGGCGGCGTGTACTTGTAGCCGACGCGCCGCACGGTCTGGATCGTCTGCCGGTGCGCCGCGCCGAGCTTGCGCCGCAGCCGGGCCACGTGCACGTCGACGGTCCGGCCGTCGCCCACGTGTCCGTAGCCCCAGACCGTGGTGACCAGCTGGTCGCGGGTGTGCACCCGGTGCGGATGCGTCACGAGGTGGGCGAGCAGCTCGAACTCCAGGTACGTCAGGTCGAGTTCCTGCCCGTCCACGGCCGCGGTGCGCCGCGCGGCGTCGATCCGGACGAGTGCGTCGCCGTCCTCCGCGTCCGGCCGGGACGGCACAGCCGTCGGTCCGGCCTCGCGCGGGAACGGCGGCTGCTGGTCGGCCGGGACGAGCACCAGGTAGCCGACCATCGGCGGGCGCCCCGGCAGCGACGGCAGGGCGTGCGGGGGTGCGGGCAGCCAGGTGGCGCCCGGCGGCAGCAGGTCCGCGACGTCCACCACCTCGTCGCGGTCGACGGCGCGCAGCCGGTGCCGGGGACCGCCGGAGCCGGGCAGGCCGACGGCGGGGGTGGGAGAGTCGACGGGGACGGTGGACAGGGAACGGGTGGTCGCCATGAGACGTCAGCTCTTTCGCGCGAGAAGTTCGTCGGGAGGGGCGACGGGCGCGAGTTCATGGTCGGGCGCGTCGCGGGACGTACGTCGTGCGCGCCGGCCGAAGGCCTGGGGTGTACGGCTTTCTAGCGGGCCGGCGCGATCGTCGCGCGGCAACACACCCGGTCGAAGTCGTCGTGCTGACGGGAAGGCCAGAAGGGCTCGAGGTCATGGCGACCCGTCGCTGCGTACTTCCGGAAGCTGGCCATGGGGCCATTGAAGCAGACGGCGGCGTCGGACAGGAGACTCCTCTCACTGCGTGGACGCGGACTGGCGTGAAGTATTCCCTGGCCGGATCATCCCTCCAGCCGTCTGCGCCAGTTCAGCGGGGTGACGGTGATCGCCCGGCCCGGATCGCCGTCCCACTCCGTGGACAGCCCGGACCCGGCGAACGCGGCCACGACCTCGCGCCCGACGGCCGCGGTCGTCTCCTCGGAGCCGTCGAAACCGCCGTAGTGCAGCGTGAGTCCGTACCCCTCGGCGGCGGCCTCCGTGCTCTGCTGGTGGAAGAAGACGAAGCCCCGCGCCCCCGGGCGCTCCGCGCCTATCTCCGTGGTGCCGCAGCCGCGGCAGCAGGTGAAGTTCTCCCGGGCCGTGAGTCCGGCCGCGTCCAGCGCCTCGAAGACCCGGGTGAGCCGGTCGGGGTCGGTGGTCGCGTCGCCCCAGGACTCCTGCTCCGCCAGCCGCTCCAGCCACAGCCGGTCCACCAACCGGCAGGCCTGGGCTCTCGATACCGGCCGTTCGCCGTGTTCACCGCCCACGAGGTGGTCCTCGGCGATCTCGGCCAGCACCTTCCGGTCGTCGTAGCCGCAGCGCAGCCGTTCGCGCACCTGCCGCTCGACCTGCTCGCGGACCTCGTCCGGCAGTTCGGGGACGTCCTCCGGCGGTCCGAGGTCGATCGGCTCCCAGCCGACGCCCGCGTCCCAGCCGGTCTCCCGGCGTGCCCAGCCGGTCAGCAGGTCCGCCACGCGGCCGGGGTCCGCGAGATCCGTCCCGAAGAACGCGTCCTCGGCGGCCCGGTGCTCCAGCCGGTAGTCCCCGCCCTCCTCGTGCCACACCTGCGCGAACACGTCGGGGATGTCGGGTATCCGCTGGACCACCAGGAACCGGTCGCCGGTGGCGCCGATCCGCGTCACCAGCTCGCGCAGCTCCGCCGCCCGGATCCGGGTGTGCGTCCGCCCGTTCTCCGTCTCGACCTTGATGGTGAGGCCCCCGTCGATCTCCATGTCCCCACCATGGCACGCGCCACTGACAACGCGAAGGGGCGTCCACCGTCGCGGTGGACGCCCCTCGGGAGCGGGTGGGACCGGATCAGACCTGGCCGGCCTTCTCCAGCGCCGAGCAGCAGGTGTCGACGAGCAGGCGGGTCACCACGTACGGGTCGACGTTGGCGTTGGGGCGGCGGTCCTCGATGTAGCCCTTGCCGTCCTTCTCGACCTGCCACGGGATGCGCACCGAGGCACCGCGGTCGGAGACGCCGTAGGAGTACTCGTTCCACGGGGCGGTCTCGTGCAGGCCGGTCAGGCGGTCGTCGATGCCGGCGCCGTAGTTCTTGACGTGGTCGAGCGGCTTGGAGCCCTCGCCGAGCGACTCGGCGGCCGTGATGATCGCGTCGTAGCCTTCGCGCATCGCCTTGGTGGAGAAGTTGGTGTGCGCGCCCGCGCCGTTCCAGTCGCCCTTGACCGGCTTGGGGTCGAGGGTGGCGGAGACCTCGAAGTCCTCGGCGGTGCGGTAGAGCAGCCAGCGGGCCACCCACAGCTGGTCGGAGACCTCCAGCGGCGCCAGCGGGCCGACCTGGAACTCCCACTGGCCGGGCATGACCTCGGCGTTGATGCCGGAGATGCCGAGACCGGCCTTCAGGCAGTTGTCCAGGTGCGCCTCGACGACGTCACGGCCGAAGATCTCGTCCGAGCCGACACCGCAGTAGTAGCCGCCCTGCGCGGCCGGGAAGCCGCCCTCGGGGAAGCCGAGCGGGCGGGCGCCCTTGAAGAAGGTGTACTCCTGCTCGATGCCGAAGATCGGCTCCTGGGCCGCGAACCGCTCGGACAGCTCGGCCAGCGCGGCACGCGTGTTGGACGGGTGCGGCGTCATGTCCGTGTCCAGGACCTCGCAGAGCACCAGGACGTCGTCGCCGCCGCGGATCGGGTCGGGGCAGGAGAAGACCGGCTTGAGCACGCAGTCCGAGGAGCTGCCCTCGGCCTGGTTGGTGGAGGAGCCGTCGAAGCCCCAGATCGGCAGGGCGTCGAGACCGGCGGGGGCACCCGTGATGATCTTCGTCTTGGAACGGAGTTTGGCCGTCGGCTCGGTGCCGTCGATCCAGATGTACTCAGCCTTGAAGGTCACGGGGCCACATCCTTCGGGGTGGGTCTGGGCGCACTCGCGGGTGCTGCGGCGCTGCGGCACTGGGGCGCCGCGTCTACTGCGCAGCAGCGTGTCAACAGGCGATTTCCCGACCGTTGCCCATGTGTGAACCCCGTGTTACCTGGGGTGGGTGTGGCCCGTCTCTCACGGTGCGCGCCCGTCCTCGGCCGCCGCCTCGCGCACGCCGGCCAGGAAGGACCGGATCGCCGCCGTCTCCCGTTCGTCGTACCCGCGCAGCAGTTCCACCGCGCGCCCGATCAGCGGGCCGAAGTGGGCCCGGCCGAGGGCGACGGCCCGCTCGTCGACCTCGACGGTGACCCGGCGCCGGTCGCGTCCGTCGCGCACCCGCCGCACGTGGCCGGCCTTCTCCAGCCGGTCCACCAGCGCCGTCGTCCCCGCCGAGTTCAGCCCGAGTGCGGCGCCGAGGCGTCCGGCGGTCATCTCCTCGCCCGCCCGCGAGGCGTCCATCAGCGCGATCAGGGCGCGGACGTCGGTGGGGTGCATGTCGTTGCGCTGCGCGAACCGCGTGCTGTGCGCGCCCAGTTCGACCGCGACCGCGCGCAGCAGATGGACGATCTCCATCTCCGGTCCCTCATCGGGCATCGGTCTTCCTCTCCGGCCCCGGCTCCCCGGCGCTCCGGGTTATTGTCTCGTCCAGCATGTATCTCGCTCAGCGAGATACTATCGGAAACCTCGGAGAGTCTCGGAAGAGTCAGGGGGCACCGCTCATGAGCGCGCGCGGTTCGTACGACGCCGGCCGTTTCCACGACGCCTACGACAAGGTCATGGCCAAGTGGCCGCCCGGCCGCGAGTCGGTGACCGTACCCACGCCCTTCGGCGAGACGTACGTCCATGTGACCGGCCCGGCCGACGGCCCGCCGCTCGTCCTCCTGCCGGGCGGCGGCGAGGCGACCTCCGCCTCCTGGTACGCCCAGGCCGCGGAGCTGTCCCGCACCCACCGGGTCCACGCCGTCGACCTGATCGGCGCCCCCGGCCGCAGCACACCGGCCGGCGACCGCCACCCCCGCACGGTCGCCGACCTGACCGGCTGGCTGGACGCGCTCCTCGACGGCCTCGGCATCCAGGCGGCCGCCCTCGGCGGGCACTCCTACGGCGCCTGGATCGCCCTGTCTTACGCCCTGCACGCACCCGACCGGGTGCGCCGCCTGTTCCTCCTGGACCCGACCCAGTGCTTCGCCGGGTTCAAGGCGGCCTACCTGCTGCGCGCGGCGCCGGTGCTGCTGCGGCCGACTCCGCGCCGGACGCGTGCCTTCCTGGAGTGGGAGACCGGTGCGACCCCGCTCGACCCCGACTGGCTCGCCCTCCAGGAGGCGGCCGTCGGCTTCCCCGCCCGCCGTCCGGTGACCGGGCCGCGTCCGGCGCCCGACGCGCTGCGCGGACTGGACGTGCCGGTCCTGCTGCTCCTGGCCGGGAACAGCAGGACCCATGACCCCGCCGAGGTGGCGGCCCGGGCGCGGGAGCTGCTGCCTCGCGTGCAGGTGGCCGTCCTGCCGGACGTGTCCCATCACGCGCTGCCGCAGGCCGCGCCGCCCGGACTGGGCCCCCGCCTCAGCGAGTTTCTCGCCGGGCCGGGTGACTGAGCCTCACCCGACCTTCTCGATCAGCGCCCGCCGGATCAGGAACTTGCCCTCCTCCCGGACCTGTTCGAACGCGGCGTTGTTCAGCAGCGCGCAGCTGCCGGAGACCGAGTTCACCTCCACCGTCGTGGACTTGCCGTTGTCGAGGTTGGTCACCTTGAGCTGGGTGCCCACGGGGAACTGGTTGCTGGAGGCGGCGGGCGCACCGCCCTCACCGGACAGGGTGACGGTGGAGCCGTTGCACACCTGCTCACCCGCCTGCGCGCCACCGCCCGCCTGCTCCCCGGCCTGCTCCTCCCCGGCCTGCTGGCCGGCGTCCTGCCCGGCTTCCTCGCCCGCCTCCTGGCCCGCGTCCTGCCCGGCCGGCGGGGGCTGCGTCGCCTGGGAGTCCTGAGCCGACTCCCCGGCGGTGCATCCCGAGGCCTCCTGCTTGCGCTCGATCTCCGCGATGACGGCCTCGCGGTTGGCGATGCGGGCCTCGGACTGCGCGTCGGGATTGGCCCGCTGGCCGTCGATGAACCGCTGGTTGTTGCCGAGCGCCGTGGCCAGACCCTGGCAGACGGTCGAGTCCTGCGCGGCCTTGGTCTGCGCGTTCTGGTCGGTCTGCGCGGCGTTCGACGCGTTCGCCATCATGAAGGCCCCGCCGCCCGCCACGGCCGCGGCACTGACCAGTAGCGCGATCTTCTTCTTCGTGCCGAGAGTTCTCCTGCGCGACATGCGCGCCTCCTGAAGGGATAGGGGAGCGTACGCCGCTATGTACGAGATACCGAACGCGGTTACTCAGCAGTCACGCCGATTCGCGCGCGTAACCTGCGTCACAGGCCGCCCTGTTCGTGCGCCAGCGCCTCGCGCACCGCCTCGTCGGTGCGGCCCACCACGGCCGTTCCGTCGGTCGCCGTGATGATCGGGCGCTGGATCAGCTTGGGGTGCCCGGCGAGCGCGGTGATCCAGCGCTCGCGTGACGCCTCGTCACGGGGCCAGTCCTTCAGCCCCAGTTCCTTGGCGGCGGCCTCCTGAGTGCGGGTGATGTCCCAGGGTTCGAGGCCGAGACGGACGAGCACCTGACGGATCTCGTCCTCGGTCGGTACGTCCTCCAGGTAGCGGCGGACGGTGTAGTCGGCGCCCTCCGCGTCGAGCAGGCTGATCGCGCTGCGGCACTTCGAGCAGGCCGGATTGATCCAGATCTCCATGCCGGACACGGTAGCCCGAGAGGTTCCGAAACCCGTTCTTCCCGTGCGTCACAGCAACCCCGAAAGCCCTTGTGGCCAGGGGCTTTTGTCAGTGGGGGGCGGTAAAATAGAAGCAGTGTTCGAGGGTGTCGCCGGGTGGTCCGGACGGCGCCCTGACCGCGACAGGAGGATGCCCGTGCCCGCTGCCGCACTGAAGTCAAAGCCGTTGCCCACCCAGTCCACCGCCAAGCGGCCCGTCCAGCTCGACCTGCCGTACGCACCCGTGGAGAAGCGTCCGCTGCCGGCCGGCCGCCCCCGCGAGTGGTACGTCACGCACAACCGCCGGCTCAAGGCGATGCGGCTCGCCATCGCCCTGCTCGACTCCGGCGTCTACCTGCCGAACCAGGCGCGCAACGAGAGGATACGGAGCGCTGCGCTGGCGATCGGGGTTCATCCGCCGTCGGACACCACGTGCCACATGGTGCGGGCGTTGATGCGGTACTCGCGGTGAGCCTGGCGCCGGGTGCCGTTCGTTGTGCGGTGCCCGGCGTCGTCGTCGCCGTCTCTGGGGGCTGCCGCCCCCAGACCCCCGCTTCGGCCTGAACGGCCTCGTCCTCAAACGCCGGACGGGCTGAGGGTGCCCGGAACTACGCCGACAGCTCCCGCTCCAGCGGGGTCCTGAAGCGCGGTGTGATCCGGGTCGTGCCCAGCCACGAACCCAGCCGCTCCGCCTCCGCCCCGATCGCGGACTCCGCGTCCCGGCCGACGCCCGCGCCGTCGAGCACCCGCCAGGCGATCTCGCCGTCGGGCCGCTGGGCCCAGCCGCCGATCACGCGGCCGTTCCACCACACCGTCGGCCCCACGTTCCCGCTTCTGTCGAACAGCGCCGGGCGCAGCTCGGGGGCGAGGTACCAGTCCCGCTCCCGCCAGCCCATCGCCGTCGGGTCGAGGCCGGGCAGCAGGGCCGCCCACGGCTCGGCCGGGCCGGCCACCGGACCGGCGTCACCGGCGGCGACGTATCCCGTGCCCTCGTCCAGTGACACCGCCTCCGCGCCGATCGCGGCCAGCGCCCGGCGCACCTCCGTCACCCGCCACCCCGTCCACCACTTGAGGTCGTCCTCGGTCGCCGGCCCGCACGCCGCCAGCCACCGGCGCAACAGCTCCGCCTGCGCCTCGCCCGGGTCCAGCTCGGGATGCTCGGGCGCCGGCGCCCAGCGGAACTGGCTGGAGGTCCACGACCCCAGCGGGCGGCCCCGGACGACCTTGCCCTCCACGCCCAGCACCCTCAGCAAGCGGGTGGAGACCGTGTGCACGCCCTCGTAGCTCTTCCCGGCCGCGTACACGAACTGCTCCTTCAGGCGC
This sequence comes from Streptomyces sp. NPDC056128, assembly GCF_042263835.1. Lineage (NCBI taxonomy): Bacteria > Bacillati > Actinomycetota > Actinomycetes > Kitasatosporales > Streptomycetaceae > Streptomyces > Streptomyces sp. NPDC056128. The sequence continues at coordinate 894,124 of NZ_JBHJVQ010000002.1, forward strand.
GGCTCGTCCCGGGCCAGCTCGGCCGCCGTGGCCTGGCCGCGCCGGGCCAGCGCGGCCAGGGCCGACTCCTCGACCTCCGTCAGCCAGGCCGCGTCCGGCGCCCCGGCCACCGCCATGTCCTTGAGCAGCGCGGCCCGCTCCCGGGCGGCGACGGTGCGGCCGGTCGAGGCGTGCACGACCGCGGTCAGCTCCGCCGGGAACACGAACACGGTGTGCCGCATGCCGTGCATCCGGACCAGCGTCCCGTCCTCGTACAGCGCCCGTTCCGTCGCGGCCACGGTCTTCGCCGCGTCCGTCAGCCGTGCGCCCACGGCCAGGTGCACGGTGGCGGGGTCCGTGCCGTGCAGCGCGACCAGGGCGCCGGCGACCTCTTCCGGGCTCCCCGCGCGCGCCGACGCGGTCAGCCGCTGCCGCAGGGCCAGCCGGTCCCGCCGCTCCGCCGCCCCGATGTGTCGCCGCCCGCCGTCACCCATCCCTGGCCCTCCGCCCGTCCGTGAAGCGTCCTCGTACGGCCATCCTGCCCGGCCCCACTGACAGCGGCCCGGGCGCGAGGCCCGCGGGCCGCTCTAGGGCACCCGGAAGTTGATGTATCCCAGCAGGACGATCACCGCGGCCACGCAGCCGAGCACGATGGCGGTGGACACCCAGGACGACCGGCGCGGTGAGCCCACGTGGTCGGGGTCGCCGCGGAAGGGGACCGGTCCGGGAGGGTTCTCCTTCCAGCGCGCGGCGAGCATCCGGGCTCGCGCGGAGGGCTCCTTGTGCTCGGCGCCGTCCGCCCAGCCGATGTCGAACTCGCGCTCCTCGTCGTCCCGCTCAGCCATCTCCGGCACTCTCCCCGTCCCCCTGACTCAGACACCTGACTCGAACAATCGTTTCACTGGACATGATCCCGGTCCCGGTCCGCGCTGTGAAGGGTTTTCGGCCACGTACGAAGGCGCCCCCGCCCCCCGGAGAACGGGGGACGAGGGCGCCGGACGGCTCGGGCGTCGCGTCGATCACACGTCGAAGTACAGCTCGAACTCGTGCGGGTGCGGACGCAGCTGCAGCGGGGCGATCTCGTTCGCGCGCTTGTAGTCGATCCACGTCTCGATCAGGTCCGGCGTGAAGACGTCGCCCTGGAGGAGGAACTCGTGGTCGGCCTCCAGGCGGTCGAGGACCGCGCCGAGGGAGGTCGGGACCTGGGCCACGTTGGCGTGCTCCTCGGGAGCCAGCTCGTAGAGGTCCTTGTCGATCGGCTCGGCCGGCTCGATCTTGTTCTTGATGCCGTCCAGGCCCGCGAGCAGCAGGGCCGAGAACGCCAGGTACGGGTTGCCGGAGGAGTCTGGGGCGCGGAACTCGACGCGCTTGGCCTTCGGGTTCGAGCCGGTGATCGGGATGCGCATCGCGGCGGAGCGGTTGCGCTGCGAGTACACCAGGTTGATCGGGGCCTCGAAGCCCGGGACCAGGCGGTGGTAGGAGTTCACCGTCGGGTTGGTGAAGGCCAGCAGCGACGGGGCGTGCCGCAGGATGCCGCCGATGTAGTAGCGGGCGGTGTCGGACAGGCCGGCGTAGCCCTGCTCGTCGTAGAAGAGCGGCTCGCCGCCCGACCACAGCGACTGGTGGACGTGCATGCCCGAGCCGTTGTCACCGAAGATCGGCTTCGGCATGAAGGTCGCCGTCTTGCCGTTCTTCCAGGCCACGTTCTTCACGATGTACTTGAAGAGCTGGAGGTCGTCGGCCGCGGCGAGCAGCGTGTTGAACTTGTAGTTGATCTCCGCCTGGCCGGCGGTGCCCACCTCGTGGTGCTGGCGCTCGACCTTCAGGCCGGACCGCTCCAGCTCCAGGGAGATCTCGGCGCGCAGGTCGGCGAAGTGGTCGACCGGCGGGACCGGGAAGTAGCCGCCCTTGTAGCGGACCTTGTACCCGCGGTTGTCCTCCAGGGCACCGGTGTTCCAGGCGCCGGCCTCGGAGTCGATGTGGTAGAAGGACTCGTTCGCGCTGGTGGCGAAGCGGACGGAGTCGAAGACGTAGAACTCCGCCTCCGGGCCGAAGAACGCCGTGTCGGCGATGCCGGTGGAGGCGAGGTAGGCCTCGGCCTTCTTCGCCACGTTCCGCGGGTCGCGGGAGTACTGCTCGCCCGTGATCGGGTCGTGGATGAAGAAGTTGATGTTGAGCGTCTTGTCCCGGCGGAACGGGTCGATGCGCGCGGTGGACAGGTCCGGGCGCAGGGACATGTCCGACTCGTGGATGGCCTGGAAGCCGCGGATCGAGGATCCGTCGAAGGCCTGCTCGTCGTCGGGGTCGAACGCCTCGGCGGGCAACGTGAAGTGCTGCATGACGCCCGGCAGGTCGCAGAACCGGACGTCGACGAACTTGACGTCCTCGTCCGCGATGTACTTCTTGGCGTCGTCGGCGTTCTGGAACATCCAGCTCCTCCTACTCCCGACCGTCCCGCCGGGGTGGTAGATCGTTCGTGCGGCCAGTGCGGGTGGCACACGCTTCCTCGACCCTAGGGACGGGTGATTTCTCTAACGTGACCCGTTTGTTTCGCAGAAGTTAACCGGCTCCGCCTCCAGCCTAGGCCCGATCGAGGCCTGCCACACCCCGCCGTCCCCGGTACGTATACGGGCGCAGTACCGTGTTCGGGTGGACAACAGGCAAGCAATCGGATCGTGGCTTTCCGGGCCGCGCGCGGCCATCGAAGAGTCCGGCGCCGACCTCGGATACCGGGGGGAGCAGCTCGGTCTGCCCGAGGAGGGACCGGGCTCGATCGCCCGCCCGGGCAGGCGCATCGGCGCCCTGGCCGTCGACTGGGCCCTGTGCCTCCTGATCGCATACGGCCTGATCACGGACGGCTACGACCAGGCGACCGGCAACTGGGCCCTGCTGATCTTCTTCGTGCTCAGCGTGCTGACCGTCGGCACGGTCGGCTTCACCCCCGGCAAGCGCCTCCTCGGCCTGCGCGTGGTCGACCTCGCCACCGGCCGCCCCAGCCCGCCGCGCGTCCTGCTGCGCTCGGTCCTGCTGTGCCTCGCCCTCCCGGCGCTGATCTGGGACCGCGACGGCCGGGGCCTGCACGACAGGGTGGCGCGCACGGTGGAAGTCCGGATCTGATCCACGCGACGACGCCGGTACGGCGATGGGGCGCCCGAATCGAATCGGGCGCCC